>JAKVBH010000001.1 GCA_022447495.1 Marinovum sp.
TCGGCGATGGCTTCCCGCGTCCCGAAGGCCGCGCAAAGTTCACCCCCGCTGCGGTGATTGCCCCCGACGATGTGCCCGATGCCGACTATCCGATGATCCTGACCACAGGACGTCAATTGGAACATTGGCATACCGGCTCCATGACCCGCCGTGCCTCCGTGCTCGATGCGGTGGAACCAGAAGCCAACTGCTCGCTCCACCCCTCAACCTTGCGCAAACTCGGCGTCGAACCCGGTGGCATGGTGCGGCTGACAACAAAACGCGGCAGCATCGACATCATGGCCCGCATGGACCGCGCCGTGGCCCCCGACATGGTGTTCCTACCATTCGCCTACGTCGAAGCCGCAGCCAATATCCTCACAAATCCCGCCGTCGACCCATACGGCAAAATCCCAGAATTCAAATTCTCAGCCGTCAAAGTCGAAAAAGCAACAAAAGCAATCGCCGCTGAGTGATCAGCGCATATGGTTGCGAACGGCATTTTATGGAATGGGTCTGCGCCTGTTGGCGCAGGTCGGTTTTCTGTATGAGAGATTCTTTTAATAATACGCCGTTTCTGCATCACTTATATTTGGAAATTTGACAAATAACATCGCCGCATGAGGTAATGCGAATTTTTTTGAATTTCATCGGCGCATTTTCATGTCTTATAAATGCATTTACTCGAACATACCCGCACGTTGGGGAGATGTTCATGGTCACGGCACTATTGGCAGCAATCACAACATTTGAAGCGACGATGGCGTCCGGAGGCTTGCTGGAGCGTTTGGTTTTGGGACGCCTAAATGACAACACACAAAAGTACGTTGATCCTACGACACCCACGGCAGCGAATTTTAAAGTTGAATTGAGTTCTGTGAGCCTCACCTCGATAGAAAAATCTGCTCTGCCCACCAGTAATGACATGATCAATGCAATGGGCTCTGGCCAAACGCATCTTTCTTTCAATACCTCCTTCGGCCACACATTTATGGCCGAAAGGACCAATAAAACTGCGCTTTTGGGTCGGTGGAAACACGGCGACGGTGCACAGAGTGCGCTGGTCGCTATGCCTCCAAAAAGCGAAATAAAAGCCATAGATGATCCGGCCAGCCACAGGATCGGTTTCCAATATACGTACACTACATTTAGGGCCATCTTGTCACCGGGATTGGCGCGCACACGTGGTCTTGAGCGTGTCACAGCCAGCAACTCCACTCCCGGTCCGAAGGGCTATCCAATCGGGAATGTCGGTACGGATGATGATAAAAAATCACCCCTTTGGCGAGCAAAACCAGATAAAGATCATGTCCCCACACGGAATGTCGACGTCCCTCGGCAAATCTTTGTCAGAGGCTGGGGTCATGTGCTTTTGGGCGTGGCCGTAGTGTTTGACCTGATCCGTGCTCAATTTGACAGCCTGCGCGCGCAGCAATTGATAACCTGACGCGTCGATGGGCTGGGTCTGGCACCACATAACAAATCCCATATCCCGGTCATTTGGCCGTCGGTTGGCGCTGTACTTCGGATTGATGTCGGCGGTGGTCATCGGATCGATGAGCTACATTTTTGCACATCAACGCACCCTAGACGTCGAAGCTCGCCAGCAATTGTGGGTCGATTACATCACTGCAACGCTCCGAGACGCTGTGATGCCAAGCCTCTTAGAAGGCCGCGTACCAAAGTTTGAAGTTGTGTATGACGAAATCGCACAAAACCACGATGTCAGGCTTGTGCAGATTGTCGACAAGGACGGTCGGCTTTTGGCCGAAGAACCTAGTGGCGACACATCTCGGAGCGTTGACCAAGATCTACGCCTTTTTCAAGCTGTTGAAACGCGCGAACGTCTCACACGGTTTGAGGACAATTTCACCAAAGTCATTGAACCCCTCTACGTTGGCAAAACACTCTATGGAACGCTTTTAATCGAGGTCAGCAATGATGGACTGAGAACCGCCAAATGGCTGGTCTACAAACACGAATTTATTATTGGCACCGTTTTCATTTTTTTGAGCGGGTCCTTTGGATTATGGATCTCCAGGCGGATGACGTCTGAACTAAAGTTCCTCGCGCGGGCTGCTGAAAACGCAGCGGATGGAAACCTGGATCAGAACCTAACTCTGCTTTCAAAGGATGAACTGGGCCGGTTGGGTAGATCTTTTGAAAAGATGCTGGGAAACCTGAAAGACCGAGTCGCAACACTCGAAAATGCGCATGCCCGTATGGCGTGTTTAAGCACCACCTTGGAGGCCAAGAACACCGAACTTGAAGCGGCACTGCAAGAGGCCCATGCCGCAGACGTCGTAAAGACCCAGTTTTTAGCGACAATGAGCCACGAATTGCGCACCCCGCTCAACGGTGTCATTGGCGTTGCGGATTTGCTTGATGAAAGTGATCTGAACGAAAGAGACGCGGACCTTGTCAATACAATTCGTCTCTCTGGAGGAAATCTCCTTCATATCATCAACAGCATATTGGATTTCTCTAAATTAGATGCGGACCACATGGAGTTGGAAGCGACCAATGTCGATTTACGCGCACTTCTCGATGAAACCCGACGCATATTCGAGGTGAATGCAATGGGCAAAGGCGTCACCATCACCACGCAAGTTGATGAGGACGTGCCCCACGTGCTTATTGGTGACCCGGGTCGACTGCGTCAAATCGTGTCCAACTTGGTTGGGAATGCGGTCAAGTTCACAGACCATGGATCGGTCACCATTCGAGCAGAGTTATCGCAGGACGGCAACGAATATGTCCGCGTGAGCGTACGCGACACAGGCGTCGGCATCCCAATTGACAAGCTTGAACATGTCTTTGACCAATTCACCCAAGTCGACACGTCCTTTTCTCGCAGACATGAAGGAACCGGTCTTGGTCTGGCAATATGTAAAAGGCTTGTGACCTTGATGGGCGGACAAATTGCCGTCATGAGTGAGGAAAACGAGGGCTCAGAATTTTTCTTTTCGATACCGATGCCGCGTGGCGTGGAGCAGCCTGAGGGTGTTTCGTCCCCGGATGTCATCGAAGAAGCACCAAATTGGAACGTGTTTGCCCCTTATCGTAGGGCCCTCATCGCGGACGACAGCGCGGTCAATCGCAAGGTACTTTCCACACTTCTCAAAAGCCGCGGGTTGCCTTTTGAAGAAGCATCCAATGGTGGGACCGCGGTCGAATGGTTCCTGACAGGCGCTTTCGATCTCATTTTCATGGATGTCAGCATGCCCGTTATGGACGGATTGGAAGCCACCCGGGCCATCCGCGCCAAGGAACAAGATGCTGGTCTGCGCCCGTGCCGGATCATTGGGTTGACGGCACATGCATCCATCGCCGATCGCGATGCTTGCCTGAACGCAGGTATGGACTTGCACCTGTCGAAACCGGTTCGGATTGCGACCTTGTCACAGGCTTTGACGGTCATTGACGCAGGCGTCGCACAAAAATCCGCGTAACTTTGACTAATTGGGACGCGTACGGGACCGCCACCCGCCGCGTCGCCGCGGCGTGGCCATGCCGCCTTGGGCTTCACGCATGACTTTGGTCATTGGATGATCTTCGGCGCCATAGCGCTGCAAAAGGCCGGAAATCGCCGTGATTGTGTCGGCATCCAAAGGCACCGACAACGCCCAATCGAGAAAGATCGACCGGCATTCGGCATAGGTGATCCCATCAATGCGATAGGCCTCGCGGATCAATCCCTTGGGATCAAGTGTGTCTTTGGTCATGGGCGCGCCTGGTTGGGAATTTGGCGTTCTATCGCTTGGGCCAGCGTGGCGGCAACCGCGTCCCGCTGACTGACCAGATGCGACATCAGCGGCTCCAGAGCGTCAAACCCCGTCTCGCGAAGCAGAAACGACGCACTGCTATCTGACCATTCTTGCGAGTCATCGGCCCGAACCGCTAGTGATTTCATCGCCATATGGACCGAAAGATGCAGTTCATAGGTCTGTCTCAAATCGGCATCGTTCTCAATCCACCCCAAAGCAGAGCATTGCGCCAAGCCCGACGCAGTATCAAGCGCACCCGCGCCCGAAACCAATGTCGCGGCCTGGGCAAACAACTCAATGTCTTGCATCCGCCCAGGCCCAATCTTGGCATCAAGCACGTGCTCAGGGGATTTGGCCGCTGCAATCCGCGCCCGCATGGCGGCGACTTCCGAGAGCACATCCGCCGCGTCTTTCTGTCCCAAAAGCCCGGCACTGAATTGGGCCACATCCGTTTGCAACGACGTCTCCCCTGCAACGGGACGCGCCCGCGTCAGGGCAAGGTGCTCCCAAACCCATGCCTCCTCGCGTTGGTAACTTTGAAAAGACTTCCAGGACGTGGCCACTGGCCCTTGGTTGCCGGATGGACGTAGTCGCAAATCCACGTCGTAAAGCTTGCCCTCCGCCGTGGGCACCGTCAGCGCGGTGACAAAGGCTTTGGTCAAACGGGCATAATAGGGTTGGGCAACAAGGGGGCGCGGACCGGCGGAGGTCTCCTGATCCTCAGGATCATAAATCACAATGAGATCCAGATCGGATGTGGACGCCAATTGCCGTGCTCCCAGCGACCCCATCGCCAAAACCATCGCACCACGCCCCGGAGGAGTGCCGTGCTTGCGGGCAAACTGAGCCACCACTGCGGGCCAAAGCGCCGCCACGACGGCTTCGGCCAAATCCGAATATTGGGCCGCTGCCGTCGCCGCAGAGATCAACCCGCGCAAATGGTGCACCCCGATGCGGAAATGCCAATCCTTGTACCAGCGCCGGGCCGTATCGAGTTGGCGCTCGTAATCCTCTTCAAGGGACAACGCATCCGCCAAATCCGAAATAAGCGCGGTGCACCCGGGCCATTCCGACCAAAACGGCCCCGCAATGACCGCATCAAGAACGCCGGCATTGCGCGCCAGATACTCCGCCAAACGCGGCGCAGTGCCAACAATATCCATAATGAGATCGATGAGTTGAGGGTTTGCTGCAAAGAGAGAGAAAACTTGGACTCCGGCAGGCAGCCCGGACAGAAACGCATCAAAGGCCCGCACGGCTTGACCGGGGTGGCTGGTGGCATTGAGTCGACCGATGATGTCGGGTTCAAGACGCGCAAAGAGCTCTTTGCCACGGTCAGAACGTAGCGCCGGATAGTTGGGCCAACGGCTCGCAACCTCTTTGATCTCGGCATTGACGGGTGCGGTGTCCTTTGTCGGTTGCGGCGCAAAGAAGCCTTCGGTGGCGGCATGCACATCGGTCAGGCGCGCGTGAAGCTCGGATTTTAGATCCTTGACCTCGCGCCCCAACAAAGCGGCAAGGCGAGCGAAGCCTTCATCGGACCGGGGCAGCACGTGGGTTTGGGCATCGCGTAGCATCTGAAGCCGATGTTCAACAGTGCGATGGGCCACGTAATGGTCGCTGAGCGTGTCGGCGAGGCCCTCTGGCACCCAACTCCGCACGGCAAGTTGTGCCAACCCGTCTTGGGTGCCCCGCATCCGAAGCGATGGATCACGCCCGCCCGTGATGAGTTGTTGCGTTTGGGTAAAGAACTCGATCTCGCGAATGCCCCCGCGGCCAAGCTTCATATCATGGCCCGGAAGGGTGATGGAGGCTGGGCGCGCCTTGGCTTCACGAATGGCCAGGCGCATATCATGGGCGTCTTGGATCGCGGCAAAGTCGAGATGTCTGCGCCAGACAAAGGGCGTGAGCACTTTTAGAAACTTTTCACCTGCGGCGATGTCCCCCGCGGCGGGCCGCGCTTTGATAAAAGCGGCACGTTCCCAGGTTCGACCGAGGCTTTCATAGTACCGTTCGGCGGCTTCCATCGCCACAACAACTGGTGTAACGGACGGATCGGGCCGCAAGCGCAGATCAGTGCGCAGCACATAGCCATCGTCCGTCACATCCGAGAGGATAGCGCACATTGATCGCACGGCTTTGATCAATGTGGCCCGCGTTTCGACAAAGTCGGAGGGATCCACCTGAGTCTCGTCAAACAAATAGATAAGGTCTATGTCCGAAGAATAATTGAGCTCATAAGCGCCCATCTTGCCCATGGCCAGAACAGAGAGCCCTGCCCCAGCGGCCACGTGCTCCTCGGTTAAAGCGGGCAATTTACCCCGGCTATACAGGGGCAAGAGCACCGCGCGCATCGCCACCGCGCAGGCCTCATCGGCAAATTCCGTAAGCGCGCCCGTGACACGCAACAAGGTCCACTGGCCACTGAGGTCCATCAGCGCCGTCAAAAGCGCGACACGCCGTTTGGCAAAGCGCAACCCCAACTTTGCTTGATCGGGCGCAAGATCCCGCATGCGCTCCAGGACTTGCGCCAACGCACGGTCGGGATCTGAAAGCGCCTCTGGAAGCCAAGACGCTTCTTTTTGGATGAGGCCACTGAGATAGGGCGCGCTCCCGGCAACACCGGTGATCAGGGGCAGGTCAGAAGGCGCAAGTCCGGCAACGGACTCAGCCACACTGCTCCCAAGTTCGGCATCAAAGGCGCGGGGAAGGTCTTGGATCATCATGGGTGGAGATGGCCATGACGCGCGCCGCCCGTCAAGCACCTCAGCCCTTGCGTCCGATCGCGCTAGGCGGCAGCGTGCACGCGATCAAGGAGCGTGGGATGAGCAAATCTCTCAAACGAGTGAAAGCAGCTTTAGAGGCCGCAGGATTGGTGACCGAAATCTTGGACGTCGGACAAGCGCGCACCGCCGCGGAGGCAGCAGCCAGAGTCGGGTGTGACATTGATCAAATAGCCAAGTCGATCATCTTTCGGGGTGAGGCTTCTGATAAAGCCATGCTCTTTCTGACCGCCGGCGGCAATCAGGTCGATGACGGCAAAGCGTCCGCACTGGCAGGTGAACCTTTGGGCAAGGCAGATGCAGACCTTATTCGCGAACAAACAGGCTTTGCCATTGGTGGGGTGGCCCCTGTGGGTCATCTCAACCCCATTCGAGCCTGGGCCGACCCTCGCTTGCTTGAATTTGATCAAATTTGGGCCGCCGCGGGCACGCCGCGGCATGTATTTGCTCTACCTTCCGGTCGCCTTCTGCCCATGACTGGCGCGCAAGTATCTGATTTTAAATCACAATAAAATAAATGTAAAAAACATTCACATAAGCCCTTGTCCCCGCCAGTGCCGCTGCCCATCTTGTTTAATGTGAAGAGCATTCACATCAACGCAAACCTAATATGGAGCACATCAATGACCGCCCTTGCCACTGCAACCCCAACCCCTTCGGCACAGCCTGGTTGGTTGTCTCGCGCCGAAATGTGGCTCGACGCCCGCGGAAAGGGCGCATGGATCGCAGCCATGGTTCTCGGCTTTGTCTTTTTCTGGCCCGTTGGCCTAGCCCTGGTGATATACATGTCATTTTCAAACAAATGGTCCTGTGGCGGCCGCAAGAGCCACTCCATGCGCACGGCGCATTTCGCAATGAGCCCCTCGGGCAACTCCGCGTTTGACGCGTACAAAGCGGACACGCTGAAGCGCCTGCAAGACGAACAAGAAAACTTCGAAGCGTTTCTTGAACGTCTGCGCGCCGCCAAAGACAAAGCAGAGTTCGACCAGTTCATGGACGAGCGTGCCAAAGACGCAAAAGCGCGCCGTACAGAGGCCGCCGCGGAGCAAACAGAAGACGCGTAAGTCGACCAGGCCCCGCACACCCTCTCTGTGCATGGGCTTGCTCCATCCGGCTCCCCACCCTCGCAATACTGGGCTGGGGAGCCTACATGCCATCCAATGACTGCATCTTAGAGAACCCTATGACCACCACCCTTCCCAACCCCGCGTATCACCCTGAATTCTACGACTCCGTTGCCCCCAAAAGGGCCATCGCATGGGTCATTGATACAGTGGCCATCGCGATCCTGTGCCTTTTCATCATTCCGTTTACTGCATTCACTGCGCTTTTCTTTTTGCCGTTCCTTTTCTTGGTGGTGGGCTTTGTGTACCGCGTGATCACCATCGCGGCGGGTTCTGGCACTTGGGGCATGCGCATGATGGCACTTGAACTCCGAGATCAGGACGGCCGCCGCCTCGATTTCGGTCAGGCTTTTTTGCACACCTTGGGCTACACGCTTTCCATCGGGATAGTCTTGATCCAAGTGGTATCTGTTGTCCTCATGCTGAGCACGGAACGTGGCCAAAGCCTTACCGACATGGTGCTTGGGACAGTGATGCTCAATCGCCGCGCATAAGACTGATAATCAAGCGCGCGGCAGGGAACGCCTTATCCTTTGCCGCCGCGTATGTTTACCAAGTGTTCATCTTTGCGTACCACACGCATCAGTGACACTTGTCGGATGACGCGGTATCCTCTACTTTGCCATAGAACAGACACAGTATCGCCCATCACCGAACATAATGCGCCATTCCCTTCCGCTTGCACCGCAGTTCTATGTAACCGCCCCGCAGCCCTGCCCTTATCTGGATGGCAGGATGGAACGGAAGTTGTTCACAGCATTGCAGGGTGACAACGCCAACCTTCTCAACGACAGCCTGTCAAAACAAGGCTTCAGACGCTCGCAAAATGTGCTCTACCGCCCCTCCTGCAGCGAGTGTTCAGCCTGTTTGTCGGCGCGCATCGACGTGAACCGCTTCGCGCCCACCCGAAGCCAAAAACGCACAAGCAAGCGCAACGATGATCTGACCCGCAAAGCCACCTCGCCTTGGGCCACCGAAGAACAATACGAGTTGTTCCGCACATACCTTGACCAGCGCCACGCCGATGGCGGCATGGCCGATATGGATGTGTTCGAATTCGCCGCCATGGTCGAAGAAACGCCGATCCGGTCGCGCCTGATCGAATATACCGATTCAGAGCGAGAGCTGACCGCCGTGTGCCTCACCGACGTGCTCGATGATGGCCTCTCGATGGTCTACAGCTTCTACCGCCCCGAAAACGCCAAACGTTCGCTGGGCACCTTTATGATCCTCGACCATATCGCCATCGCGCGCGAGGCGGGACTGCCTTACGTATATCTGGGTTATTGGGTGCCGGGATCCGCCAAAATGGGCTACAAGGCCAAGTTCTCGGGGCTTGAGATCTTTGCTGGCGGCCAATGGAGCGCCGTCGACAACCCAGAGACCTATTCGGCAGACGAACACCCGCTCTCCAACGATCCGATTGCGGAACAGGTGGCCAATATCTCCCTGCCGGATCTGCGTAGCGGTAACACCTAAGCCACACCCCAACCAAAGCCTTCTCAGCCTTCGTTGACCAAATCGGCGACGCCCATAAACTGTATCCATGGCAACGCGCGATCCATCCCGTCCGGATTTCACACTCGGCATTGAGGAAGAATACCTCCTCGTGGACCGAGAGACCCATGCGCTTGCCTCTGTTCCACCCGCCATGCTCGCCGCCTGCACAGACCGACTGGGATCACGGGTCAGCCCAGAATACCTGGCTTGCCAAATCGAAGTGGGCACGGGGGTCTGTGCGACGATCGAAGACGCGCGTACCGATTTGCGCGAATTGCGCGGCGTGATCCGCGAAGAGGCGCACCGCGTGGGTCTCGCCCCGATCGCCGCTTCCTGCCACCCAACAGCGGATTGGAAAGACCAGGCCAACACCAACAAACCGCGCTATAACCAGTTGCGCAGCGATCTGGGCGGCGTGGTGGAACGCATGTTGATTTGCGGCATGCATGTTCATGTTGGCCTCGGCGACAACGCCGCGGGCGATGCCCTGCGCATCGATTTGATGAGCCAATTGAGCTACTTCCTGCCCCACCTGCTCGCACTCTCGACCTCCTCACCTTACTGGCAGGGTCAGGACACAAAACTCGCCAGCTACCGCCTGACGGTGTTCGACAATCTGCCCCGCACCGGTCTCCCGCCACAGCTGGGATCATGGGCCGAATACGAACGCTCCGTCGCTGCGCTCGTCGATATAGGCGTGATCGAAGACAGCACCAAAATCTGGTGGGATCTGCGCCCTTCGGACAAATTCCCAACGCTAGAGACGCGCATCATGGATGTGCAGCCGCGGATGGAAGACAGCCTTACCCTCGCCGCCACCGTGCAATGTCTCACGCGAATGCTCTGGCGGCTCAAACAAGGCAATCAACGCTGGCGACTCTATGACAATTTCCTCGTTGCCGAAAACCGGTGGCGCGCGCAACGTTATGGCGCGACCGAAGGCCTGATCGACTTTGGCCAAGGGGAAATCTTGCCCCTAGCTGCGCTGACGCAAGAGATCGTCGAATTGACCGCCGAAGATGCCGACGTGTTGGAATGCACCGCCGAGATCGCGCGCCTGCCCCACATTGCCTGCGATGGCACCTCGAGCGAGCGGCAACGCGCAGTCTGCGTCAAAGACGGGATCGACGCAGTGGTACCGCATCTGATCGCGGAATTCGAAGACGCACTGGATTTGGACGGGTGAAAGAAACCGACCTCTATCCAGCGGTCAAAGCGCTCCTGGAAGACCAAGGCTATGAGGTGAAATCCGAAGTCGGCGCGGCGGATGTGGTGGCCCTCCGTTCCGGCGAAGATGACCCGTTGATCGTCGAGTTGAAGACCGGTTTTTCGCTGACCCTTTTTCACCAGGCCATTGCGCGACAAGCCTTGACCGACGCGGTCTATATCGCGGTGGCCCGCGCGCCTGGCAAGCGCTGGCAAAAAGCGCTGGTGGCCAATACCAAGCTTTGCCGACGCCTCGGTTTGGGATTGATCCTTGTTCGGCTCTCGGATGGTCACGTTGAGGTAAAGCTTGACCCCGCCCCCTACACGCCACGCAAATCAAAACCGAGAAGTGCGCGGCTCCTGCGGGAATTTGCCCGCCGCGTGGGTGATCCCAATACAGGCGGCGCTGCGCGCAGGGGCACGCTTGTCACCGCCTACCGACAGGACGCTCAACGGCTCGCCAGCCATCTGCGCGCCCATGGCCCGAGCAAAGGCAGCGATGTGGCCAAAGCCACGGGCGTCCCCCACGCCACGCGCATGATGCGCGACGATCATTACGGTTGGTTTGACCGCACGAACACCAAGGGTGTGTACAAACTCTCACCACGGGGCGCGGAGGAAACGTCGGAAACGGAGCTATCTGCACGGATCGAGGGGTGAAATGTGCAGATACCCCGTTGTCTCACCCGATCTTCGCCGCGCTTGACCGCAATTGAACGCTCATTCATAAAAGTGGCATAGGCATCGGGGAGGATGATATGGACTTTGCACTCAGCGAGGAATCCCAAGCCGTTTTTGAAATGGTCGTGAGCTTTGGTTCCGAGGAAATCGCACCCCATGCGTTGGCCTGGGAAAAAGACGGCACCATCCCAAAAGACCTCTGGCCCAAGGTCGCTGCACTGGGTCTGGGCGGGATTTATGTGAGCGAGGACGCAGGTGGATCGGGTCTCAACCGACTTGATGCGACCTTAGTTTTCGAAGCGATGTCAATGTCTTGCCCGTCTGTGGCCGCGTTTTTGTCGATCCATAATATGTGCGCCAAGATGATCGAAACCTATGGTTCAGACGATCTGCGGGCACGCCATTTGCCGCCTGCGCTCAGTATGGAGCGCGTGTTTTCTTACTGTCTAACGGAGCCCGGCTCCGGCTCAGATGCTGCAGCTTTGAAGACTAAGGCTCTAAGAACAAACGAAGGTTATCGGTTGACGGGCACCAAGGCTTTCATTTCTGGCGGCGGGTATTCGGACGCCTACATCATTCTATCTCGCACCGGCGCCGAGGGCCCCAAAGGCATCTCCGCGCTCATTGTCGAAGACGGGTCCGAGGGTCTCAGCTTTGGTGGTCTTGAAGACAAAATGGGCTGGCGGTCGCAACCGACACGGCAAGTTCAACTTGATAACTGTCTGACATCCCATGATAATCTTTTGGGTGAAGAAGGTCGAGGTTTCTCTTATGCCATGGCAGGGTTGGACGGGGGCCGCCTCAATATTGCCGCCTGTAGCCTTGGCGCCGCCCAGCAAGCCTTGACCCGGACCCGCGCCTATATGGCGGAACGCCAAGCCTTTGGTCAGTCGATCGATCAGTTCCAAGCCCTACAATTCCGCCTAGCGGATATGGAAATCGAGTTGCAAGCCGCCCGCGTTTTTCTGCGCCAGGCCGCCTGGATGCTCGACACGGGTCACACAGAGGCCACGAAACACTGCGCCATGGCCAAAAAATTTGTGACAGAGATTGGCTCCAAAGTCGCCGACAACTGCCTCCAACTTCACGGTGGTTACGGCTATCTTGCAGACTACGGAATCGAGAAATTGGTCCGCGATTTGCGGGTGCATCAAATCCTGGAAGGCACCAATGAAATCATGCGCCTTATCGTTGCGCGCCATCTCTTAGAAAAGGCCGCTAGGAACTGAAGTAAAAGGACTTTTGATGTCTGACATCTCCATCCGCATTGTTGGGCGCACCGGCCGGATCACCCTACAGCGACCCAAAGCTCTCAACGCATTGTCCTATGCGATGTGCCGAGAAATTGATGCCGCACTTAAGGCATGGAGCGACGACACAGACGTCGATCTTCTTGTGATTGATGCTGAAGGCGAGCGCGCATTCTGCGCCGGTGGCGACATCCAAGAAATGTACGACACCGGAACAGCTGGGGATTTTGACTACGGCCGCCGCTTCTGGCGTGACGAATATCGCATGAATGCGCGTCTATATGAGTTTCCCAAACCCGTTGTCACGTTTCTTCAGGGCTTCACGATGGGCGGCGGCGTGGGCGTAGGCTGCCACGGCTCACACCGTGTTGTGGGCGAGACAAGCCAAATTGCCATGCCCGAAGTGGGCATTGGCTTGGTCCCTGACGTTGGCGGGTCGCTGATCCTCGCACAGGCACCGGGGCGCCTCGGGGAATACCTCGGCACCACCGCCGCACGCATGGGTCCTGCGGATGCAATCTTGGTGGGATTTGCCGATTACTACATCCCTGAATCCGACTGGCAAAACCTCATATCAGATCTAGAAAAAATACCTGATTACAGCATAATAGAGACTGCTTCTCAAGCTCCTCCGGACGGAAAACTGGCCCACATACAGCCCGACGTTGATCGCCTGTTCATCGGAGAAACTTTGAGCGACGTGCTCAAGAACCTGCAATCAGATGGCGGTTCCGTTGCGCAAAAGGCACTCACGTTGATGGGGCGGAATGCGCCGCTCTCCATGGCATGTGCCATCGACATGGTGCGGCGGTTGCGCGGATCAGATCGCATACGCGCCGCGCTAGAGTTGGAGTACCGGTTCACCCATCGCGCGATGGAGCACGGCGACTTTATAGAGGGCATACGCGCAGCCATCATCGACAAAGATCGCAAACCCATATGGCAACATGCCATGGACGCAGTGCCACCGCTGGCCGTGAGCCAAATGCTCCGGCCTTTGGGGGCGGACAAACTAACATTTGAGGAGGCAGAAGCATGAAAATCGGGTTCATCGGACTGGGAAATATGGGCGCGCCCATGGCGGCCAACTTGGCCGGAGCGGGACACGACGTGGTCGGCTTTGACGTGGCAAATAGCACGGCAGAAGGCATTGAAAACGTTTCATCTTCAGCCCTTGCAGCCGAAGAAGCGGATGTCGTCATCACCATGCTACCCAATGGCGACATCCTGCGCGCTGTGGCGGCGGAAGTTTTGCCCGCCATGGCGTCGGGTGCGGTATTGCTCGATTGCTCAACAGTGGACGTTAACAGTGCGCGGGCAGTGGCGGCGGAGGCGGACGCAGCAGGAGTCATGGCATTGGATGCGCCTGTCTCTGGCGGGATCGGCGGTGCCGCAGCCGGGACATTGACGTTCATGGTCGGTGGCCCGGACACTGCCTTGGCCAAAGCTCAACCACTTCTGGACATCATGGGCGGCAAAACAGTGCATTGCGGCGGCGCAGGCAATGGCCAGGCGGCCAAGATCTGCAACAACATGATCCTCGGCGCTACCATGATCGCCACCTGCGAAGCCTTTGCTTTGGCTGACAAATTGGGGCTAGCGCGGCAGAGCATGTTTGACGTGGTCTCCACCTCTTCGGGGTATAGTTGGACGATGAATGCATATTGCCCTGCGCCCGGTGTTGGACCTAAGACCCCAGCTGACAACGACTACCAACCGGGTTTTGCAGCAGAGCTGATGCTCAAGGATCTTGGCCTCAGTCAAGACGCAGCGGCGACGGTTGATGCAGACACACCCATGGGCGCTCGGGCCTTGGAACTTTACCGAAGTTTCGTCGAAAATGAAGGCGGTATGGGCAAGGATTTCTCCGCGATGCTACCCCGATTTGAGACGCGTGGACGCGACTAACTGAGGCGGAAATATGGCAAAAGTTTGTCGCAACGCACCTAAGTCACGTGAGAAATGTCAATTAAAATGTTGATAATAATAGAGATGGTTTTATGATTGCGGCAAATCAAATCCGCCGCATTTTGCGATAGATCGCCTTAATTCGACCATAAACAGACCATCCTCCTGAGCGAGATTGTCCTCAAGAGCGCAACAATGCGCCGTGTATTGAGGAATTGAGATGCCTACAGCCCAGGAGCTGCCCATCGACTCCAGCGCGACCGCGTTGGAGATGGCACTGGAGATATTTGGTTCTGGCGCGACGGTGAACAATGCCACTTACTTCGGTGATCCGCTGTCTTCCGGCATATACTCCAATGGCGATGCTGTCTCAGAAGAGGCGACCCCCGGCGATACGGGCGTCATCCTTTCAACGGGGCATGTCGACGATTTCACCAACGATTCCGGCACTCTGAACACCAATACTGCCACGAACACGGGAACCAATTCGAGCGGTGTGAACGGCGATTCTCAGTTCGACGCGCTTGCCGGTGGCTCAACCTTTGATGCATCCATTTTGTTGGTTGAGTTCACGCCGACGGGCGACACTCTAACTGTGGATTTCGTGATCTCTTCCGAAGAGTATCCGGAGTTTGTGAGTTCGCAATACCTTGATGTTATTGGTGTTTGGGTCAACGGTGTTGAGGCAACGGTGTCGGTTGGGAACGGACAGGCATCGGTTGGAAACATCAACGGCGCCAACACGCCCAACCTCTACAACGATAATACATCTGATCAGTTCAATACCGAAATGGATGGTTTCACGGTCACCTTGACCTTCTCCGCCCCGGTCAACGCTGGTGCGACGAATACGTTGCGCATCGGTGTGGCTGATGTGGCGGATTCCGGCTACGATACGAACCTTCTGATTGCAGGCGGCTCGGTTCAGTCAAGCATCGTGGCCTTGGACGACAGCGTGACAATTGGCAACAATGACACCACGATCCTTGATGTCCTGGCCAATGACAGCACCACGGGTGGTACGCTGTCCATCACGCATGTGAATGGTGAAACAGTCGTTGCCGGTCAAACCATTGTCCTCGGCACGGGCCAACAGGTGACGTTAAACGCGAATGGTACCTTTACCATCCAAGGCGATAGCGACGACGAAACTGTCTATTTCAACTACTCTATCGTAGACGACAACGGCAACACAGACACCGCGCTTGTCGGCATCACTCAGGTGCCCTGCTTTGCAGCAGGAACCCTTATCGACACGGCGGACGGGCCCATCGCAGTGGAGACTTTGCGCCCCGGCATTCAAGTGCCGACGCGTGATCAAGGCCTACAGACCATTCGTTGGGTGGGTCGGCGCACGGTCTCAACCACCGGCGCCAATGTGCCAATCCGCATCGCCAAAGGCACCATGGGTGCCGTTCGCGATCTCGTCCTGTCCTCCCAGCATCGCGTTTTGATACAAGACGTGTGGGCCACTTTGATGTTTGGTGAGGATGAGGTGCTGGTAAAGGCCAAGGACCTGATCAATGATCATTCCGTGCGTCCTGTGACGGATATGGACGAAATCACCTATGTTCACATCCTCTTTGACACCCATCAGATTGTGATGGCTAACGGCGTGGCGTGTGAGAGCTACTTACCCGGTCCCGCGACCATGAAGCAATTCGACCGCAGTACGCAGACTGAGATTGTCTTGCTTTTTCCTGAGCTTACGGCCGGTTTTGATCACTATGGCCCCGCTGCGCGGAGCATTTTGCGCACGCCAGAGGCCGCCGCACTCGCCCAAGTGTTGGCTGCCTAGAACCAGTTGCTACATGGGGAGGCCGCGAATGACACCAAAGACGCGGCATTGATCCAGAAACGTGTTCAAATCCCGGGTATCATCCATGCCAACCCGGACATTGCGATCCCACTTGGCGGAGTGTTCTGCCGTTTTGCGCTCTGTGAAGGATTCTCCGTGAAACAAACGTACAAAGTCGCGCATGGCTGCCGCGGCGGTAGGAAAGTCCACCTCAACATCTTCAGGGAAGTCCGGACCCTCCTGCGGAACCTCAATCATATCGAGAATGACCGCGCACTCGAGGATTTTGCTGGCATCGGCCAGGCGCCCAACCTGCCAAACGTCACTCAAGGCAATGCTTGGTGCGACACCACACATGCAGGCGGCCACACAAGCACCGCGCCTGAGCTTCATTCCGCCGCGACAGATGTCAGCCCAAGCATCGGCGCCAAATACCGTCCAGTATGGGAGCGCGCCACTTGTGAGACGTCTTCCGGCGTGCCCGTGGCCACAATCTCCCCACCGCCGTCACCCCCTTCCGGCCCGATGTCTATGAGGTAATCCGCAGTTTTCACAACATCTAGATTATGTTCGATGACAAGGACCGAGTTTCCTTGGTCTACCAATTCATGAAGCACTTCCAACAACTTACGAACGTCTTCGAAGTGTAGTCCGGTGGTCGGTTCATCGAGGATATAAAGCGTGCGCCCGGTGGAGCGTTTGGAGAGCTCTTTGGCAAGTTTGACCCGTTGCGCCTCACCGCCTGAAAGGGTCGTGGCTTGTTGCCCAACCTTTATGTAGCCCAAGCCAACGCGCATCAACGCATCCATCTTCTCGCGGATGCTCGGCACAGCCTTGAAGAATTCTTGCGCATCTTCAACCGTCATATCAAGAACATCCGCTATACTCTTGCCTTTAAATAGAATTTCTAGAGTTTCGCGATTGTAGCGTTTGCCCTGGCAGGTCTCACAGGTGACGTAGACGTCGGGCAGGAAGTGCATCTCGATCTTTATGACTCCATCGCCCTGACAGGCTTCGCACCGGCCACCTTTGACGTTGAAGCTAAATCGGCCAGGTTTGTAACCGCGAGCTTTGGCTTCCGGCAGCCCGGCAAACCAATCACGGATCGGCGTGAACGCTCCGGTGTACGTCGCTGGGTTCGAGCGCGGGGTACGCCCAATCGGGCGTTGGTCGATGTCGATGACCTTGTCGAGATGCTCCAAGCCTTTGATTGTCTCGCAGGGTGCTGGCGTTTGCTTGGCACCGTTGAGTTGCATCGATGCAGTTTTGAAAAGTGTCTCAATGGTGAGTGTGGATTTGCCGCCGCCCGATACACCGGTGACGCAAACAAACTGGCCGAGTGGGAAATCGGCCGTCACATCTTTGAGGTTGTTGCCCGTCGCTTTGACCACGGTGAGCTTCTTGCCATTGCCTGTGCGGCGCTCTGTGGGCACAGAGATCTGGCGTTTGCCTGAGAGGTATTTCCCGGTTAGCGAAGTCTTTGATTTCTCGATCTGTTTCGGGGTGCCTTTGGCCACCACTTCGCCGCCGTGGACCCCCGCACCAGGGCCAATGTCAAAAACATAATCTGCCTCTCGGATCGCTTCCTCGTCATGCTCAACCACGATGACGGTATTGCCCTGATCACGCAAGTTTTTAAGCGTTTCGAGCAGACGTGTGTTGTCGCGTTGGTGCAGACCAATGGACGGTTCATCAAGCACATAAAGCACCCCGGTGAGCCCTGAGCCGATCTGCGAGGCCAACCTAATCCGCTGGCTTTCTCCGCCCGAAAGCGTGCCTGCATTGCGGCTCAGCGTGAGATATTCGAGGCCCACATTGTTGAGGAACCCCAGACGTTCACGGATTTCCTTGAGGATCGCTCGGGCAATTTCGTTCTTTTGTTTGGTCAGGTGATCGGGGACCGCCAAGGTCCAGTCATAGGCCTGTTTGATCGACATCTCGACCACTTGGCCCACATGGAGCAATGCGGCGGACCCACCGATTTTCACAGCCAACGCTTCTTCACGCAGACGGTAACCATTACATGCGCCGCAAGGACGATTGTTTTGATACCGTTCGAACTCTTCACGGATCCAATTGCTATCGGTTTCGCGGTAGCGGCGCTCCATATTGGGGATCACGCCTTCGAAGGTGCGCGTTACCTGATAAACACGGCCACCTTCGTCATATCGAAATGGAATTTCTTCGTCACCGGAACCGTAGAGGAACACTTGCTGTACATGGGGCGGAAGGTCTTTCCACCGGTCGTTTTTGTTGAAGTCGTAGTGCTTGGCTAGTGCTTCTATGGTTTGAAGGAAGTACGGCGATTTGCCTTTGCGCCAGGGGGCCAGCGCGCCATCAGCGATTCTGAGCGTTTGATCCGGCACCACAAGACGCTCATCAAAGAAAAGTTCATGCCCCAAACCGTCGCACTCTGGGCATGCCCCAAACGGCGCGTTGAACGAGAAAAGGCGCGGTTCGATTTCCGGGATCGTGAAGCCAGATACCGGGCACGCGAAATTCTCCGAAAAGGTGATACGCTCAGGCTCACCTTGATCCTCACGCGGTGCGGTCTCCAAAATCGCAATCCCATCGGCCAAATCGAGAGCCGTGCGCAGGCTGTCCGCGAGACGCGTCTCAAGGCCTTCCCGGACCACAATGCGATCCACCACCACGTCGATGTCATGGCGATATTTCTTGTCGAGTTTGGGAGGTTCGTCGAGGTCGTAGAACGCGCCATCTACCTTGACACGCTGGAATCCCTGCTTGCGCAACTCCAAGAATTCTTTGCGATATTCACCTTTTCGGTCACGAATGATCGGCGCAAGGAGATAGCCGCGGGTCCCCTCCTCCATCTCCATAATCCGGTCGACCATGTCTTGGACCTGTTGAGCTTCAATCGGCTTGCCGGTTGCAGGGCTATAGGGCGTGCCCGCACGGGCAAAGAGAAGCCGCAGATAGTCGTAAATCTCGGTCACGGTGCCCACGGTTGACCGCGGGTTTTTGGACGTGGTCTTTTGCTCAATCGAGATGGCTGGCGAAAGGCCCGCAATGTGGTCCACATCGGGCTTTTCCATCATGTCTAGGAATTGCCGTGCATAGGCCGATAGGCTCTCAACATAGCGTCTCTGACCTTCGGCATAGATCGTGTCAAAGGCCAAACTCGACTTGCCAGAACCCGAAAGGCCGGTGATCACGACAAGCTTGTCGCGTGGGATATCAACATCGACACCTTTGAGATTGTGCTCACGTGCCCCGCGGACTTCGATGTTCTTGAGCTCAGCCATGACTGCTCCCCTGGCTTTCATTGAGATGAACAGATAGTTTACCTTCCGCTTCGAGCCAATCGAAAAATGAGAACATAAAAAGAACACGCCAACTATCATCGGTGCGTAGCGGCATGTTGTGTGCTTTTTCGTCTCTCGCGAAACACTACTGTGTTTGATTCAAAATCCGTTAAGGCGAATCCACTACTGGTACTTGTTTATGAGGCGGCGCATCTCAACGCTCGCGTATCTAATGCTAAGTGATGCCAATGCTCGACCGACGCAAACACAAAGATGATGTGACCCCACAGTACGAAGATTCGGGTCTCTTCAAGACGCCCGTGCTGTGGATTGAGGTGCACCTCACTCCCAAAATGGGCCGCAATGCTCGCGGCGATTACCTAATCACGGGCTATGTCGAGCGCAATACCGAGATTGAGGTCGTCTTTGCGGGGCGTCGTCGCGCCTGTGCTGAACCTGCGATTTCAAAGCTCAAGCGCCTTTGGACACAAGCCAATCGCGCCAGCGAAGGCGGCGCGGCACCGAAGCCTGAGCAAGTGCGGATGCCCGTTCGCGTCAATGGCGCATGGCGGCCACGCTTCCAAAGTGATCAACAAGGATGGGTCACGCGCAGCTATCAGTTGATGGTCGCGGAATGGAGTATGATCGATCCGGGGGGTGCAATGGTCACCTTTGGCGAGCCGCCGCTGGTATCTGACACCGCCAAGAAGGTCACTGTTAAGGATCGCAAGCAAGCTTAGACTGACGCAGGCTACCGGAGCGCATTGAAAATTTGCACAAGGCTACCAGTCTCGACCGGGGCTCTCAAATCATTATGATTGATCGCGCGATTGGCCGATTTTCTCTGCGGGTTTATTGGTTACTGGCAAGCGAGACAGCCCAAAAGGCGCTTGAGCGGGTTCTGCCACTTTGTGTTCAGACTAGCTATTCCAAGTCAGCCAGTGGTGATTAGCGGTACCGCAGTGATGCGCCGCAAGGGCCAAACAAATGTACTTTCTCAGGCGCAGCTGACATGGCCGAGGTTTGGCCGCGCAAACCTCGGTGGATGCCAGGCAATTTCGCCAAAAGGGGCGCATCGCTGTCGTCTGTATCGATATAGACCAAGGTCACCTCGCCCAGTTCCTCAGTATAAGTTACCTGGCCTTGCACCGCCGCCGTCCCTCGCGCTTCGGTCAAGTCTTCTGGGCGAATACCCACGTTGACCCGCATGCCCATGTCAGCGTCAGTTGTTGGGACGGTGGAAATCACTTCTAAACCATTGCCCAGAGAGACCCTGGTCCTCGCACCCGTGGCATCAATTGTTCCAGAAATCAGGTTCATGGCCGGAGAGCCGATGAACTGTGCCACAAACTCGCTGTTGGGCGTTTCATAGAGCTCCAGAGGAGTGCCCACCTGCGCGATGCCTTTGTTCGCGAGCACAACGATCCGCGACGCCAAGGTCATGGCCTCTACCTGATCGTGTGTCACATAAATCATAGTGCTCTCAGGCATGGCCTCTTTGAGCTTCGCAATCTCAATCCGCGTCGCAACGCGCAGCGCCGCGTCGAGATTGGAAAGCGGCTCATCGAAGAGATAGACCTTGGGATCGCGCACAATCGAGCGCCCAATGGCAACCCGCTGCCGCTGGCCTCCGGAGAGCGCTTTGGGCAACCGGTCAAGATACGGTTCCAACTGTAGAACTTTGGCCGCGTTCGAAATGGACTCATCGATCTCGGCTTTCGATTTCTTCGCCAGTTTCAGGGCAAAGGCCATGTTCTCGCGCACGGTCATATGCGGGTAGAGCGCGTAGGACTGGAACACCATCGCAATACCGCGCTGGGATGGCGGCACGTCATTCATAACTTGTCCGTCAATCTCCAAAGTACCGCCCGTGATCTTTTCCAACCCGGCGATCATGCGCAACAAAGTTGATTTCCCGCAGCCCGAGGGACCCACAAAAACGATCAATTCGCCTTGGTTGATATCAAGGTCGATATTGTTGAGCACGTTGACTGTGCCGCCATAGGTCTTTTCGATATCTGTGAGTTTTAGATCGGCCATCTTTACCCCCCTTCTCGTTGTATCGTTAGACCGCGCGGGCCAAGGACATGGCCCACCTTGGCAAATGCACCTGCCCAGCGTCCGGCGCTTGGGCTTCGACGTCGTCACCAACACCCGCCCATGTGCCATCGGGCAAAGCCACCATCGCAGGTGTTTCGCCCAAGTTGAATGCACAGAACAAACGATCACCATCCAGGTGACGTTCAAAACGCAACACATCGTCTTCGACGCTCAAGTTCTTCAACCCGCCTTTGGCCAAAGCGGGATGTGCTTTGCGCAAGGCAATCACGCGGCGATAGTGATGTATCAACGCCTCTGGATCGTCTTCTTGCTCCGCCGCCGCCCGCGCCAAATGTTCGGGCGCTACGGGCAACCAGGGGCTCGCTTCTGAAAAACCGCCGTTTTGGTTGGAGTTTTCCCAGACCATGGGTGTCCGACAGCCATCACGGCCTTTGAATTCTGGCCAAAACTCGATGCCATAGGGATCTTGAAGGTCTTTATAGGCGACCTCAGCTTCGCCGAAACCCAACTCTTCGCCTTGGTAAATGCAGGCAGAGCCTCGCAGGCACATCATCAGCGTTGCCATCATCCGAAGCCCAGAATCATCCATCGCCCAACGGCTGGCGTGACGGGTCACGTCGTGATTTGAAAACGCCCAAGTGGCCCAGCCGTCGCCGGCCACGTCAGCAACTTTGGTAAGCACATCCGCCACCTCGCGCGCCGAGGGACGGTCGTTGGCAAGGAACTCGAAGGCGTAGCACATCTGCATCAGATCGTCGCCGGCGGTGTACTGGCCCAAAATCTCCAGACCGTATTGCGCATCGCCAACTTCGCCGACAGCGGCTGCGTTATAGGGTTCCATCACCGCACGCAGCTTGCGCAGGAACGCAAGGTTCTCGGGCTGGTTTTTGTCATAGAGATGGTTCTGGTGGTTGTAGGGGTTCACGCTGGGCGCGATTGTGTTGTTGCGCTCATGCGGCTCCAGGCCGGGATTTGAGCGCAACTCTTTGTCATGGACATAGAAGTTGATCGTATCGAGCCGAAAGCCATCCACCCCACGATCAAGCCAGAAACGCGCCACATCGAGCAGCGCCTCTTGCACTTGTGGTTCATGGAAGTTGAGGTCTGGTTGCGACGTTAGAAAGTTGTGCAGGTAATATTGTTCCCGCTGTGTGTCCCATTGCCAGGCAGAACCGCCAAAGATTGACAACCAATTGTTGGGCGGTGTGCCGTCAAGTTTGGGATCGGCCCAAACATACCAGTTCGACTTTTTGTTGGTGCGATCCGCGCGGCTTTCCGCAAACCAAGGATGCGCGTCCGAGGTGTGAGACAACACCAAATCAATCAAAACACGCACGCCAAGCGCATGGGCCCGCGCAATCAGCGCATCAAAATCGGCCAGCGTGCCAAACATAGGATCGACATCGCAATAATCGGACACGTCGTAGCCGAAGTCCTTCATCGGCGATTTGAAGAATGGTGAAATCCAGAGCGCGTCCACACCAAGCGAGGCGATGTGATCAAGCCGTTCTGTAATGCCTGGAAGGTCGCCGATCCCGTCTCCATTGCTGTCTTGATAGCTGCGTGGATAAACTTGGTAGATGACTGCGCCGCGCCACCAATCTCGATCGGTAGAGGCCAGTTGAGCAACTTTGTTTTGCACGTTCATCTGCGATGACTTTCTATTTTACGGAGCCCGCGAGGAGGCCGCGGACGAGGTAACGTTGCATGGCGAAGAAAACGATCAGGGGCACCGCCATGGAGACAAACGCCGCTGTGGCAAGGATTTCCCAATTACCGCCGCGTGTGCCGAGCAGTTCCACGATCTCGTTGGTCATCACGGTTGTTTGCCCCGTTGCGTCGATCAAGAACACCTTGGCCACAAGGAGGTCATTCCAGGTCCAGAGGAATTGGAAGATCGCAAAAGCTGCTAGTGCGGGGAAGCTCAGTGGCAAGATGATCTTGGTGAAGATCTGGAAGTCCGTAGCGCCATCCACACGGGCGTTTTCAATGATGTCACGAGGCAAACCGGCCATATAGTTGCGCAACAGATAAATCGCGAGTGGAAGCCCAAAGCCCGTGTGGGCCAGCCAGACCCCGATATAGCCTTTGCCAATGCCAATATTGAGGTGCAGCTTCAGGAGTGGAATGAGCGCCAATTGCAGGGGCACAACCAAAAGTCCTACAATCGCAGCGACCAAAATCGCGCGCCCGGGAAATTCCATCCAGGCTAGGGCATAGGCCGCGAAAGCCGCCACGAGGATGGGAATGATCGTCGCTGGGATTGTCACGGTGAAAGTGTTGAAAAAGGCCCGCGTCATGCTCTCTGTATTTTCAGGATCAAAGAGCATCAATTCATAGTTCGCAGTTGTGAATTCGGGTGGCGCCGTCGCGGTGGTGAAGACGCGAGGCAGGCGCTTGCCCTCTTGGCTTTCAGCCGCGGTAAAGCGGATCGCGCCGCTCTCAGACACGGTCACCGTGCGATCGCGGCTGAGTTCAGCGGTGTCACCCGGGCTGTAGGCTTCTGTGGCACGAGATGAGGTACCCCATGCGCTGACCACAACTTCACGGCCCTCGAAGAGCTCGCCTTCGATGACAAAGTGATCGCCCTCTTGTACTTCTTTACCGGAGAGGCGGATGGCGGGGTTCTGGGCCTCTTGCGTGGCTAGGGACGACCACCAACCCGAGCTTGAGATTTGGTCCGCCGTGCGAAACGACGACACAAAAAGCCCAACAGTTGGGAAGATCCATAATAGGACCAGCAAAAGTGCCGTGAGATGTGTCACGACGACCAAGGAGGATTTGGTACCTGCGATATTATCCATCTGGCCGCCCCTTACTGCATTTCCTTGCGCACTTGGCGCACGTTCCAGACGAGGATCGGCAAGACAAGAAGCATGAGCACCATGGCAGAAGCCGAGCTGACCCCCCAATCAAACGCGCGGAAGAGCTTGTCGTACATGTAATTGGCCAGAACTTGAGTGTTCCATTGCCCGTTGGTCATGGCAAAGACGATGTCAAAGACCTTGAGCGTGGCAATGGTGATCGTGGTCCAGACCACCACAATGGTTGGCATGATCTGCGGGACTTTGATCTTGAAGAAAATCTGAAACGGGTTGGCCCCATCGACGATGGCGGCCTCAACGGTCTCTTCTGGGATACCACGTAGCGCCGCCGACAAGATTACCATGGCAAAGCCCGTTTGGATCCAGATCAAGACGATCATGAGAAAGAAGTTGTTCCAAAACGGAATGGTGAGCCATGTCTGCGGTTCTGTGCCACCAAGGGCAATATATATAGCGTTGAGCACGCCGATTTGCTCGGTGCCCATCGGTCGAGATTCATAGACGAGTTTCCAAATGACGGAGGCGCCAACGAGCGAAATCGCCATTGGCATAAAGATGATCGACTTGGCAATATTGCCCCAGCCGAGCCGGTCGGTGACCTGTGCTACCAGCAACCCAAAGGCGGTGGATGCAGCGGGCACCACAAAGAGCCAGAGCATGTTGTTGCGCATGGCTTCCCAGAACTTTGGTTCTGAGACCATCTGTTCATAGTTGGCGAGGCCCACAAAGGCGTTGCCTTGATCGCGATCCAGAAAGGAGAGACGCAGTGTCTCAATCACAGGATATACAAGATAGAGCGACAACGCGAAGAGCGCCGGAAAGAGGAAAAGCCAGGGCCGGATCAGATTGGCGCGATTGATGTTGCGCCCCGCATTCGGTCCGCGCGGCGGAAAGAGCACTTTGTCCAAGAAAAGGTTTGAGGCGTAGAAGTATCCGATGCAGGCCGTCACGGCCACGGCGATGGTCACGACTGCCAGTATGGCGGGTGGCATGGGTCCCCCTCCCTATCAAAACCGAAAAACGATGCGATCTACCTGGTGGATGCACCCCACACTCGTGGCGGGATGCATCAGCGTTTTCAAAACCGCCTACTTCAGCGCGTCCCAGGAGGTCTGGATTTCGGAGGCTACGGTGGCTGCGTCTTTGCCGCCCGCGTAGTCGACCATGCCAGACCAGAAGGATCCGGCACCCACGCCACCCGGCATCAGGTCAGACCCGTCAAAACGGAAGGTCGTGGCACCCAAGAGGATCTCACCAAGACCGCGCTGAGTGTCGTTGAGATAGGCGTCGAGGTTCACACCGTTGTGGGGTGTCAGGAAGCCCGTCTGCGCCATCATGATCTCATGGGAAATTGGCAGCTTGAGGAAGTCCATCACGGCTGCAGAGCCATCCGAGGCATTGGTGACCGCCATCAGTGTACCGCCGCCCAGAACTGGGTTACCGAGATTCTTGTCTGCATAGCTTGGGAAGTAGAAGAAGTCGGTGTCAACGCCGAACTCAACCCCTTCTGGGAAGAACGCGGGTACGAAGGACGCTTGGCGGTGCATGTAGCACTGGGGTGGCGAGCTAAAGAGGCCTTTGGGGCTATCGCGGAAGTCTGTGGAAGCCACAGCACCGGCGCCGCCGGAGACTTTGGCATCGTCACGGGCGAACCAGCCGAACTCTTCGATAGCCGCAACAACACGTGGGTCGTCGAATTTCATCTCGTTGCTGACCCATTGGTCATAGACCTCTGGGGTCTGCGTGCGCAGCATCATGTCTTCGACCCAGTCGGTTGCTGGCCAACCGGTCGCGGCGCCGGAACCCAGACCAAGGCACCATGGCACCTCACCGTCGGCAACTATTTGTTCGGTCAGCGCTTTGAGATCTTCCATGGTTTCAGGCACTTCATAGCCCGCGTCTTCGAAGTTCTCGGGGCTGTACCAAACTAGCGACTTCACGTTCACATTGTAGAAGAAGCCGTACATTTGGTCGGCGCCGTTCTCATCGGCATAGGTGCCGAGATCGACCCAGGATTGCCCTGCTGCGTAATTGTCACGCACCCAGTCGGATGTTCCATCCGCCAGCGGCGACAACTGGCCCTTGGCAGCCATCACAGCAGCAAGGCCAGGCTGTGGGAACACAGCGATGTTCGGCGCGGAGCCCGCTTCGGCGTCGATGACGATCTGTTGCTCGAACCCGTCGGAGCCAGTGTAGACCACGTCCGCGCCTGTGGCTTCTTCAAAATACGCCAGAGCGTTGTTGAAGTAGCCGTCTTCAGGGCTCAGCCATGGGCCAAAGATTGTGATGGTTTGTCCGGACAGATCAGGTGCGTTTTCGGCCCATGCGGTGTAGCTGTCCCAGCTGAACGGCCCCTCGCCTGGCGCAAATGCCAAGTGTCCGTCGGCATGCGCAAACCCAGCAGTAAGTGCGAGCGCTGCGGCGCCCGTCATCAAAGATTTTTTCATATAGTCCTCCCGTGTGCGTCTCATCAAAACGCGTTGGCTCCTTTTCGTGACTTTGTGTGAGTTAGGTCTTGACCGACTCGCCTCAAAGCGCTTTGGATGCCTTTACGATTATGTGAAGCCACTCCAAAGTCAATGACCAAAAATTCAAACATATCAGATACTTCTATGCGCCGCAGCGTGCAACTGGCCATTGAAATAGATGCATTAGCGGTGATACAGCTTTGACATGAACCTCAAAGAACTCTCTGAAAAACTGGGCCTGTCACAAACCACCGTGAGCCGTGCTCTGAATGGATATCCAGAGGTATCCGAGACGACGCGCAAGCGTGTGGTCGCCGCGGCCCGCGCCGCCAATTACTCGCCCTCGACGCGTGCACGTTCCCTTGCCACAGGGCGCGCCATGAGCATCGGACACGTCATTCCCGTGGCCACACGGCACGAGATGGTAAACCCCGTTTTTGGCGACTTCATCGCAGGCGCAAGCGAAGTCTATGCCGTGGCAGGCTATGAGATGCTTCTCAGCCTTGTACCAGATGGAGAGGAAGAGGACGTCTACCGCGCCCTTAAAGCGAAAGCGGCTGTAGATGGGATCGTGGTCCACGCCCCTCGCATGGCGGATCCCCGGATCGCCTTGCTGGATGAGCTTGCCCTGCCCTTTGTGGTTCATGGCCGAGCCAGCGAAATCGACACGCCTTATTCTTGGGTCGATGTGCCCAACCGTGGCGTATTCCGCGAAGCCACCGACCACCTCACCTCCCAAGGCCACACCCGTATCGCCTTAATAAATGGCCAAGAGACCATGGATTTTGCTTTTCGCAGGCGTTTGGGCTTTGAGGATGCGCTGGCGGACGCCAACCTCAGCGTTGATGCTCGCTGGATGCATGCTCAAGACATGACCGAGGCCTACGGCTACGAGGCCACCTGCGCCATGCTGGCCATGTCCCCTGCTCCCACCGCCTTTTTGGTGGCGTCTTTGATCACTGCCTTGGGTGTTCAACGCGCGGTGATAGACGCTGGGTTTCGTCTGGGCAAAGACGTCTCGGTGCTCACCTTCGACGATGATCTCTCTTATCTGCGCAACGGCACCGGCGAAAACGCGATATTCACAGCCGTGCGATCTTCAGTTCGTGACGCGGGCCGCACGGCAGCAAACATGCTGCTTGAGCGCATCGAAAACCCAAACGTCGCCCATAAAACCCATATGATGGACACTCAATTTGTGGTGGGCGGTTCGACCGGCCCCGCTCCGGACTAGACATACATGAAAATCAAACGATCAGATTTTGCTGAAGGGTTCCTCTTCGGCACGGCCACTTCTTCTTATCAAATCGAAGGTCATGGCGTGGGCGGCGCCGGGTCCACCCATTGGGACACGTTTGCGGCGACCCCCGGCAATGTCGTCCGCGCGGAACACGGGCAATTGGCGTGTGACCACTATTATCGGTACGAAGAAGACCTCGATCTGGTCGCCCAAGCTGGCTTTGATGCCTACCGTTTCTCGGTCTCCTGGGCTCGCGTGCTTCCCGAGGGACGTGGCAAAATCAACCCGGAAGGCCTTGATTTCTATGACCGTTTGACCGACTCTATGCTCAGTCGCGGACTACAACCCCATGTCACGCTCTATCACTGGGAGCTGCCGTCAGCGCTCGCAGATTTGGGCGGCTGGCGCAATCGCGACATAGCAAATTGGTTTGCCGATTTCACGGCGATCATTATGGGGCGTATCGGAGATCGCATGGCCTCCGCCGCGCCCATCAATGAACCATGGTGCGTGAGCTGGTTAAGCCACTTTCTAGGCCATCACGCCCCCGGCATGCGCGACATCCGCGCCACAGCCCGTGCGATGCACCATGTTCTCTTGGCCCATGGCCGCGCGATCCAAGTGATGCGCGGACTTGGCATGAAGAATCTCGGCTGTGTATTCAATATGGAATGGGCCGAACCTGCCAGTGACAGAACTGAGGACCGCGCCGCGGCGGCGCTTTACGACGACTATTACAACCGATTTTTCCTTGATGGCGTGTTCAAGGGCACCTATCCCAAAGACGTCCTTGATGGGTTCGGAGAGCACATGCCGAACGGGTGGCAAGATGACTTTAAGTTCATTCAACAAGCACTTGATTGGGTTGGTATAAACTATTATACGCGCAAGCTTCTTGCGGCGGATGAAAGCCCTTGGCCAAGCCACCATGAAGTCGAAGGCCCACTGCCGAAAACGCAAATGGGCTGGGAGGTTTATCCCGACGGGCTCTACAAGTTCCTCAAACGTACAGCGTCGGAATACACCGGCGATCTGCCGTTGATCGTCACGGAGAATGGCATGGCCAGCGAACGACCCTTTGAGGACGCCGATCGCATTGCCTATGTGGATGCGCATCTTGGCGCGCTTCAACGAGCGCAACGCGAGGGCGTGCCCGTTCAGGGGTACTTCCTGTGGTCGCTCCTCGACAATTATGAATGGGCGCTGGGCTACGAAAAACGCTTTGGACTCGTACATGTTGACTTTGAGACCTTGGCAAGGACCCCCAAAGCCTCTTATGACGCGGTTAAGTTAGCGCTATCAAACTAATGACACGCCACCACGGCGAGGAATACCACATGACATCACAAACGCTTGTCATCGACATCGGCGGCACGAACACGCGCGTTGCTTTGGCTCAGGATACCCAGATCAATCGCGAGACTGTTCGGCGTTATCGCAATGCGGAAGTGGCCGGGCTATCGGTCGTGATCGCCGACTATCTTTCGCAGGCAAATGTGCAAGTTCAAGCCGCTTGCGTAGCCGGCGCTGGGCCTGTCCGAGAGTCCGTACTTCGGTTGACCAATCTCGATTGGGTCGTGGACCCTGCGCTTCTTACGGAGGCGACGGGGACCAAAGACGTGGCGATCCTCAATGATCTCCAGGCTCAGGGCCACGCTCTCGATACCCTGCCAAGTGATGCGGTCAAAACACTACTGCCTGGTGCGCCGCACTCCAGCCAAGCCGCCAAACTGGTGGTAAACGTAGGTACGGGCATGAACATCGCGCCGGTTTACCGCCTAAATGGCCAAACCGTGGTACCGGCTTCGGAAGCCGGCCACGCTTTGTTGCCTGCTCAAACGGATGACGAAATTGAGCTTTTGCCCTTTCTAACCAAACGCCACGGTTTTGCCGCAGTAGAAGAAGCGCTCTCGGGTCGGGGGTTAGAGGCGCTCTATGCCTTTGTCTCAGACCAAGAAGCCAAAGCCGCAGATATCATGGCACGGCTCGACACAGACCGGCAGGCCCAGGCCGCCGTTACTCTTTTTGTCGGTATCTTTGGCCGCGTGACCGGAAACCTTACGCTGATCCATCTGCCCTTTGGTGGTGTCTATCTTGTGGGCGGCGTCGTGCAGCACATGGCGAACTTGCTAATGGATTATGGCTTTGGGCCTGCGTTCCGCGACAAAGGACGGTTTTCAGACTTCATGGACCAGTTCGGCGTGCATATCGTGCAAGACGACTATGCCGCTCTTATCGGATGTGCAGCCCATATGGCGGAACTCCGAGGCGCACAGTAGGGTTCCCCAAAACCAGGTGAAAAGACCATGCAACGCGCGCGGCACGAGACCGATGATGGGCCACTGGTCTGTTACGGCGACACAGAGCCCTGAGGCCATGCGCGAAATCTCAATGGACGTGGATTTGATGCAGGTGGAGCGCACACCCGTTGCATTGATCACCTCAGGTTGACCTAGCCGATCGCTGTGAGACCCTTGGAGAAGCGCTCAGCGTTCGCTTGATAGTGCAGCGCAGACATCCTGAGGCCCGCCATAGCACCCTCATCCAGTTGACGCACGATCTTGCCCGGAGCGCCCATGACCAAAGATCCGTCGGGGATCTCTTTACCTTCGGTTACCAAAGCCCCTGCTCCGATAAGACAGTTTTTGCCGATCTTGGCACCATTGAGCACGGTTGCTCCCATTCCAATGAGGCTATTGTCGCCGATTGTGCAGCCATGTAGCATGGCTTTGTGGCCGATCGTACAGCCATTGCCAATCGTCAATGGAAACCCAAGGTCAGTATGAAAAACGCAGTTTTCTTGCACATTGCTACCCGCACCCACGCGGATTTCCTCATTGTCGCCGCGCAAAGTGGAGCCAAACCAAACTGATGTCTTGGCCTCCAGCACAACATTTCCAATCACTTGGCATCCCGGTGCGACCCACGCGCTGTCATCAACCTGAGGGCTAACCCCATCAAGGGCATAGAGCATCACTGCATCTCCTGAAATTCGGATTGAAGGCCGCGCACGTGAGGTGTGAGGTCGGGTTGTTGCGATCTGCGCAGACGTGTCGCGCTGAGGATCGTGCGTAGCTTTTCTTCGGTGCCTTCCAGGTCATCGTTCACCAAGACGAAATCATATCCGTCCCAATGGCTGATTTCGTCCCAGCTTTTCTGCATGCGCTTGGAGATTACCTCTTCGCTGTCTTGCCCTCGCGTTTGCAAACGCCGGTGCAGTTCGGCAATCGACGGCGGTAAAAGAAAAATCGACAATGTATGCTGACCCAAGGCGGAATTGCGGATCTGCTGCGCGCCCTGCCAATCAATGTCAAAAAGCACGTCTTGGCCCGCGTTTATGGCCTTTTCTACCGGCCCGCGCGGCGAGCCATAGAAATTGCCAAAGACGTGAGCGTGTTCGAGCATGCCGTCCTCAGCTACGCTGGCTTTAAAGTCCACCTCGGTGACAAAGTGATAATCTCTGCCATCCAACTCGCCGGGTCGCGGAGTACGCGTCGTGGCAGATACTGAAAAGACAATACTTTCGTCCCAAGCGCGCAATCGTTTGGCCAATGTCGATTTCCCTGCGCCCGACGGCGAGGACAAAATAATCAACAATCCGCGGCGGGCTTTGGACATGGCTTATTCCACGTTTTGGACCTGCTCTCGCAGCTGGTCGATTTTCGTTTTAAGGTCGAGCCCGATGCTTGTGAGCGCCGCATCGCCGGACTTGGAACATAGCGTGTTCGCTTCGCGATTGAACTCTTGCATCAAGAAATCAAAGCGTCGGCCAATGGCGCCACCGTCGGTCAAAAGCGTTTGACCGGCGCTGATATGCGTCCTCAGACGGTCGATTTCTTCTGTCACGTCAGCTTTGACAGCCAACACTGCCAGCTCTTGAGCAATGCGGTCTTCCGGCACCTCAGCGGTGCCTTGGATCACCCGCTCCAATGCCTGGCGAAACTGCGCAGCATTGGCGTCAGACCGAGCCTGAAGCGCCGCATCCGCCGCAGAGGTGAGTGCGGCGATGTCCGAGAGGTGCCCTTCCAAAACGGCCTTCATCGCTGCGCCTTCGGTTCTACGGCTTTCCAGGAAAGCGGCCAGAACGGCTTCAAAATCCTTGAGCAACGCTGAACGCAACGCCGCGACCATCTCAGTATCCGCGTGACCCTCGTGCGCCTCAAATACGCCACGAACCGCCAAAACATCTGCCGCTGTGGCGGGTGCCAAAGCGTGCCCGCGCGATTGGGCGACGTCTTCGATTTCAGCCAAGGCATCAAGAACACGGGTCAACGCGTCCATATGCAAGGCAGCTTCCCCGCTGTTTGAAACACGCGAGAGCCGCAGGTTGAGGGTCACGGACCCACGGGTCAACGCATCAGACAGGCGCTTGCGCAGCCCCATTTCGAGACCTTCTACCCAGTCGGGTACGCGCAGGCGCAAATCCAAGCCGCGGCCATTCACGGCGCGCAACTCCCAACGCCAAGAAAACGCGCCAAAGGCGCCGTCACTGGCGGAAAAGCCGGTCATGGAGTGTATTGCGGGTGCTGCTGTGGTCATGCGTAGGCCATAGACCCTCGCCCTATGCAGGAGCAAGACGAAAGCGCCGCTCTATGTAAACAGCGATTGATAAAATGTTGAGGAATGCTCTGCGTACCTACCCTCGAAGGTTAACCAATTGGAAATTTTAACCACCTCTTTACGCTCATTTATGCCATATTAAGATTTACGTAACCAAAGCGATTCAAGCTGCGCAGAAAAACCCGACGCATCGGGACCGCGCATCAGCGATTGCGCAGGATGAGGGATAGGCATGGATAGCAGCAACCCACCCACCGGCTCGTCTGACGTCGATGCAGCGTCTCCCACACACGCGCACAACATTGAGCGCAGTTTGGAACTGGTCGCGCCACCGGTGGCAAAGGTCGTTAAAATGCCAATAAATGGCACCGGACAAGCCAGCTCTGGCCCCGTTCGTTTGGTGGATGCGTATTGGCATGGTTTGCGTGGCCCTCGCATTGTGCCCTCCCGCACTGACGTTGATCCGCGTGGGATTGAAGGCGCGTTGAGCCACGCGTTTATCTTGGAACGTATTGCACCAGGCCATGGCCGCATTCGCATTGCAGGCACGCACATGGGCGATTTGCTTGGTATGGAAGTGCGCGGGATGCCCTTGTCCGCTTTGTTTGAACCAGATGCGCGAAGCCAGGTCCAAGCGGCGTTGCGGTGTGTGTTTGATGACCCAGCAATCTATCGTCTAGAGCTGAAATCAGAAGCCCGAATCGGCAAGCCCGAGTTGACTGCCGAGCTTGCGCTCTACCCTCTGCGCAATGAAATGGGCGATATCACCCGCGCATTGGGCGTCATAGATGCAAAAGGCCTAATCGGTCGCGCACCCCGCCGCTTCGCTATCAGCAAAGGCTCGCGCCACAAGCTGCATGTTCCCGACAAGCCCAACCCGAACCTACAAGCGGATTCTGACGCCTCCGACGCCGACACAACAGCAAAATTCGATGGGTTTGCAGAGCCAGAAACACGTTTTATGAACACCGCGATCCCGTACCTGCGTGTGGTGAACAACAACACTTAAACATCATGGGGACGACTTCGTGTCCCAACTGACGCAAAAAGGCCCTGTCGAACCGTAGCGACAGGGCGTTTTGGGGTTTTCTGATGTGATGTGGTTATCCAGCGACTGCTGGGCGCACCGCATCGGAAATGCGACGGGCGGTAAGCTCTTCTGCCACAAGGAACGCCAGTTCAAGCGATTGAGACGCGTTCAAACGCGGGTCACAAGCCGTGTGGTACCGGTCAGAGAGGTTCTCTTCGGTCACCGCGCGGACACCACCAGTGCATTCTGTCACGTCCTGGCCCGTCATCTCAAAGTGCACACCACCAGGGATCGTCCCTTCAGCTGTATGCACCGCAAAGAATTCGCGCACCTCACGCAGCACGGAGTCAAAGGGGCGGGTTTTGTACCCCGTCGCTGATTTGATCGTGTTGCCGTGCATCGCGTCACAGACCCACGTCACCGCAAAGCCTTCTTCTTCCACTGCGCGGATCAAAGCAGGGAGATGATCGCCCACTTTTCCTGCACCGAACCGGTTGATCAGCGTGATCCGCCCCGCTTCGTTGCCCGGGTTCAGCGTCGAGATCAGCGATTTGAGGTCATCGCTGGTAATCGACGGCCCAGTTTTGATCCCGATCGGGTTTTGAACACCTTTGAGGAAGGTCACATGCGCACCGTCTGGTTGGCGTGTGCGGTCACCGATCCACAAGAAGTGACCGGACCCAGCCAACCACTTGCCCGAGGTTGAATCGACCCGCGTGAGCGCTTCTTCGTACTCCAACAACAGAGATTCATGGCTCGTGTAAAAGTCAACGGATTGTAGCGCCGATGTGCTCTCGCCATCAAGGCCCGCCGCGCGCATGAAGTCGAGCGCGTCGGATATCCGCGCCGCCACATCGCGATACTTCTCCGCCTTCTCTCCTTCGGTGAAGCCGAGCGTCCAAGCATGCACTTGGTTCACATCTGCATAACCGCCGGTCGAAAAAGCACGCAGCAAGTTCAAAGTGGCCGCAGCTTGTGTGTAGGCCTGAAGCATCTTGCCAGGATCTGGGATCCGGGCTGCGGCGGTGAAGTCCAATTCGTTTATGATGTCGCCACGGTACGACGGCAGTTCCACTCCATCTTTCACCTCGGTGGGCGCCGAGCGCGGTTTGGCAAACTGACCCGCCATACGGCCCATTTTGATCACAGGAACCTTGGCACCATAGGTGAGCACCACCGCCATCTGCAACAGGACTTTGAACGTGTCGCGGATGTGATCCGCCGAGAATTGGTCGAACGCCTCAGCGCAATCGCCACCCTGCAGCAAGAACGCTTCGCCGCGACCTGCTGCCGCAAGCTCTTCTTTGAGACGGCGGGCTTCCCCGGCAAAGACCAAGGGCGGATATTGGGACAGCTTTCCTTCAACAGACGTCAGCGTGTCCGTGTCGGGATAATCCGGCATCTGGACCCGCGGTTTGTCGCGCCAATCCGATTTTTGCCAGTCAGTCATTGTCGTTGTCTCCGCATGTGAGCGTTATCAGGTCCGGGCGTGTATACAAAAGGCGGCGCTCCCTGACCAGCGATGAATTGTTGCTCTTGACGGCGGGGAGCGCCTTGGGCCAACTGCAAGGCGTAGTGCCAATCGTTGTAGAATCTGGCCGTGTCGATTTTGGGAGAGCTAGAGGATGCCACCCCAGCCTTACACCGCCAATCGGGGACCACATCCCCGGAGGTTTGTCTTTGTTTTGCTGGACAATTTTACGCTGCTGAGCTTTGCCGCAGCGCTTGATTGTTTGCGCATTGCCAACCGCATGCAAGAAGAACCGATTTACGAATGGGCGATCCTGGGCGAAGGCGGGGAGACCAAAACATGTTCGGCGGGCACTGAGTTTACCTTGCAAGCTGACTTGGGCGAGTTGCGCCGCGACGATATCGTAGTCATCTGTGGGGGAATCGACGTGCAATCCGCAACCACGAAGCGCGTTATTTCGTGGCTTCGCCGCGAAGCACGAAAAGGCTTGGCCGTAGCCGGTCTATGTACCGCCGCCTATGTGCTCGCGAAAGCTGGGCTACTCGATGGGAAACGCGCGACGATCCACTGGGAAAACAGCGACAGCTTCTCCGAAGAATTCGATGAGGTAACGCTCACAAAATCCGTGTTCGTCGTGGACGGCAACCGTATGACCACGGCGGGTGGGACGTCATCCATTGACCTTATGCTCAAGCTTATTGCGGATGACCACGGCGAAGACCTCGCCAATGCGACGGCGGATCAGATGATCTATTCGTCCATCCGCACCGACCAAGATACGCAAAGACTATCGGTTCCGACGCGCATTGGCGTAAGGCACCCCAAATTGGCCCGCGTCATACAGATGATGGAAGCAAACCTCGAAGAACCGATTTCACCAGCGCTGCTGGCCAAAGAAGTGGGCATGTCCACGCGCCAGTTGGAAAGGCTTTTCCGACGGTATCTGAACCGCAGTCCAAAAAGGTACTACATGGAATTGCGCCTACAAAAAGCGCGCAACCTGTTGATGCAAACTGATATGAGCGTGATCAACGTAGCCTTGGCCTGCGGATTTGCGTCACCCTCACATTTCTCGAAATGCTATCGCGCGCATTACGACACGACGCCCTACCGCGAACGCGGTGCACAATCGACGCGTCTGTCGATTTAAAAATCACGGCTTCGTACTGTCGCGATTTACGTTTTGTTTATAACCACTCGGCTATGTCTTGGCAGGTGCGCGCAGTAGCTTGGGGCGCACTGTGCAACTTGCGTCTATTTGGCGAGTGTGATGAACGATTTGACATCAAAATATTGGCCCGTGACCAGAGAGCTTGAATTAGGACACAAGCTCATAAATGCGCAAATGGAACGCATTTGGTGTGCAAAGGATGTTGACGCTATTTCAGATATTTATGGGGATTCCGCGGTGATTGAAGGCATAGTGCCCGATACAGAGCTCGCCATGCATGATTTCCGCGAAATCGCCCAGCAAACCAATGAACTATCAGATGTCTTGGATTGGGATTTTCTGGATGAATTCGCGTCTGGCAATCGCTACTTCGCCCGCCTCAAGCTTACAATGAAACTGCACTGTACCGATCGCGTCGCCACGTTTGACAGTGCCGTTACCTTCACGTTGAGCGAAACACGCGTGAGCCATGCGTATATTCTATCAGATGCCCTAAGCTATCTAGAACAAACCGGCTGCGCCCCGGCCGGTGCGCCGTTTATTTGTATGGCTGGCGGCAAATTAACATGAGCCAAGTGACATGAACGTAGCCAATCCCCAATTTGCTCGCATTGAAACCGCAAACGTCTCGGGCGAGCAAACCCGCCTGCTTCGACAGTTGGAGCATGTCTTGGACGTGTTCTGGCTCAAGCGAGATTCAAAGTTGATCGATGAAACAATCGCCCAAGGCGCGCGGTTCTACATCGATCACGACACAGAGCCTATGTCCTTCGAGGCTTATGCCGAAATCATGGAACAATACTCGCTTCAAGTTGAGTTCTCGCGCATTACCGTGGCTGATTTTGGTCAATTGGCTCCAAACAGGTGCGTCGCACGTTTAGCAATCGACGGTCGCATCATCACGCTCGACAAACGCCACACGCTCTACGTCACCAAATATGCAAGCTTCGAAGACGGCAGGCTGACCGAAGCTCGCTATATGGTAGACCGCTATAACTGGTTGGTCGGTCTCGGAGCTTTGCCCGACGATGCGTACTTTATGTCGCTCTCAGGAGCCCGTTTCGAGTAATCGATTGATATTGCGGCCACTAGACAGGCTCAAATCAACCGCTTAACGCATCTCTGCGGCTTACCTGCGGAGGGGTCCTTGACTGACACTCTTACGTCCGTTCTCGGAGCAATTGGACAAACGCCCCTTGTGCGTTTGGACCGTGTGGTCGCGCATCACGGTTGCGACGGGACCATCCTGGCCAAACTCGATTATTTAAACCCTGGCTTTTCCAAGAAGGATCGGGCGGCATTGGGCGTGATATGCGAGGCTGAAGACACTGGCTCTCTGGTGCCGGGACAGACCGTGGTCGAGTTGACCAGCGGCAACATGGGCACCGGGCTCGCCATCGTATGCGCGGTCAAAGGCTATCCCTTTGTTGCAGTCATGTCGAAAGGCAACTCCACCGAACGCGCTCGCATGATGACTGCTCTTGGCGCTGAAGTTATTTTGGTAGATCAAATGCCCAACAGTCTGCCGGGCCAGGTCTCTGGCGCCGATCTCGCCGCCGTGGATCGCGAAGCCCAGAGGATCACGAAAGAACGTTGCGCGTTCCGCGCGGATCAATTTTACCACAACGGAAATCCGCAAGCGCACAAACACACAACAGGGCCAGAGCTTTGGGCACAATCCGGCGGAAACATCAATGCGTTTTGCGATTTCGTGGGCTCCGGCGGCACGCTGGCGGGAACAACTCGCTATCTGCGGGCCCAAAACCCAACCGTGAAGTGTTATCCAGTTGAACCAAAGGGCGCGGCGGTGATCGCGGGAAAAAAGCAGAGCATCCCGATCACCCGATCCAAGGCGGCGGCTACTCTATGCCGGACCTAAGATTTCTTAGTGATCTCGACTGGGACGGCTACCTAGAGGTCGACGGCGACATTGCCCGTCAAATCGCCAGGGATTTGGCGCGGCTTGAGGGCATCTTTGCGGGTTTCTCCGCAGGAGCCAACGTTGCGGGCGCGCTCGACTTGCTCAAAGGTCCGCACAAAGGTGGAACCGTCGCAGTGATCATCTGCGATTCTGGTTTGAAATACCTTTCGACCGATTTGTTTGACTGAACTCAAACATCGCGCCATGCGCGCCACATCTTCACAACCCAGATCAAAGCGCCTATATCTATGTTGTCCTTCGGGACTATGGACATAAACGCGCTCGTAATAAGCGGTTCGGACCCGGGGGCGGTACCCGGCGGCTCCACCAAAATTCTTTCGGCCCGCGTCCTTCGTTTGGGGACAGGTTCGAAACAAGGGGGGCCGAACCAGGATCGACGAACGTCTAAAAGGGTTAGCTTTGTCTCGGCGGGGTGCCACCGTATCGGCCCGAAAAGTACAATTGCAAACGACAATCGTGCTCCGGTTGCTCTGGCTGCGTAAGCAGTTCGAGGAATCGAAATCTTAAGCCCTAGAGCCTAGCCGCTCTAGGCGGGGTCCGCTGGCACCTGGCAACAGAAGCCAGCACCATACCCCTCTTTTACGCCGAGAGTTCGGATTGTCACATCAAGTCCGAGCCATTACAGTGAAAACCGTAGGGGTTATGCGACCACCCCGGCGTCTTATGACGTATGGCATCCGCCCAAGGTTCGCCTTTCCCCGGCTCCGCCGGATTTTGGAAGGTGTGTTGACGGAATGTCTGATCTTACTCCCCTGTCCTATTCGTCTGTACAACGCGTTCAAGCGCTCCATCAAACTACGGCACTTTGGCGTCTCTTGCGCGAACCAGAGGTGCAAGTCTTTGACGTGCGCCTTGACGACGATGTAAAAAAGCTCCCACGTTTGGCACCGCGGGCTCAAAGGCTTTCTCCCAAAGAAGCTGCCGAGCAAGCGGGTCCCGCTTTGGTGTTTTGCCACACAGGCTTAAAACTCAGTACACAGGCTTAAAACTCAGTCATGGGACGGCAGCTTGGATGCGCGCAGTCGGCGAAGAGGCGCATGTCGTCTCAGGCGGCATGGTCTCTTGGATTGACGCAGCATTGCCGACAGTGGGATCAAGATTATTGTCCGCATCAGGTCTGTGGACCCTGTCCGATGCGCCAAGCGCAAGTTTTGTCGAGTGGCTAATCGCGCGCTTTCTCCCGCCAAGATACAAAGTGCTCCGCGTTCCCAAAGCTGATTCAATCGCCGTTTCGCAACGGTTCTCAGCTCCCATATTAAATGCTGAGACAGTTTTGGACGTTCTCGACATTTCATGGCCGCCCCTCAGAGGTTTGGTGCAGGATTTGGCGAGCCACAACCACCTGCTGCGGGTCGCAACGCCGTCACAAAGCAATTCTCTTCTGGATTGCATGTTAACCGCGCATGTCGCAGGAGAGCAGACAACATGAAGAAAGACCACGAACTTCGCACAGAAGACGATCAGGCCGATCTCTCGGCCCTCTTTCGTGTGTTCGGCAAAATCGGTCTGCTTTCTTTTGGCGGTCCTGCAGCGCAAATCGCGCTATTGCACCGTGAAACCGTGGACACTCAAGGATGGCTTGATGAACAAAGTTATCTGCGGGGTCTGAGTTTTTGCATGATGCTCCCTGGACCAGAGGCCATGCAACTCGCGACCTACATCGGGTGGCGCTTACGTGGCACTTTGGGTGGCCTAATGGCAGGTGTGCTTTTTATTCTACCTGGAGTCTTCGTGATCGCGGCACTCTCGGCGATTTATATCTCTTTTGGCGACCAAACGGGCATCGAAGTTGCGTTTCTTGGCATCCAATCTGCAGTCTTTGCAATTGTCGTCTCAGCCTTTTGGCGCTTGGCCAAGAAGGCGTTGACCGGCTCTGTGGAGATCGCGATTGCGGTGGTGTCCTTTGGTGCATTATTTGCGTTCGGGGTGCCCTTTCCAGTCGTCGTCGCCTGCGCAGCCCTTGTTGGAGCATTGCGCCGCGTCGATGCTTCCGCAGAATGCCCCCCAATGCCGAAGCGGGACCACTTGCCTGGCGTCCTTGCGATCTGGGGGGGGCTTTGGGCCGCACCTCTTGTGGTCCTTGGCCTCATGGGTGGCGGCGTACTTTTTGACTTGGCGCTCTTCTTTGGAAAACTTGCGATCACGACATTTGGCGGGGCGTATGCCGTGCTGGCCTACATGACCCAAGAAGTTGTGCAAGCCAGGGCTTGGCTCAGCACAGACCAAATGATTGACGCACTGGGCCTTGCAGAAACCACGCCTGGTCCGCTGATATTGGTCACACAGTTCGTCGGCCAGTTGGTGGGCCAAGCTCAAGGAGGATGGGCGCTCTGGCTCGCGGCTGGGCTAGTAACGCTTTGGATGACTTTTATACCCTGTTTCCTCTGGATTTTTGCAGGTGCACCATACCTAGAGGCGATCACCGCCAAACCCAGGATTTCCGCCTCACTTCAGGCGATTACGGCGGCTATTGTCGGCGTCATGGCGAGTTTGGGTGTTTGGTTTGCCATCAACGTCTTCTTTGCAACGGTTACAGAGTCCGACATGGGCTTGCTTAATGTCCCGCTCCCAGAGCCTTCCAGCTTTAAGGTATTGGCGTTTGTATGTTTTCTCATCGCAGGCCTCACACTATGGGGACGCGGATGGTCAGTGCCTCCTGTGCTTGGTCTTGGTGTGTTGATTGCCTTGGCATTGACCAGACTGGGCCTGTGACACCGAACAATCACCGGGCGGGACTTTCGTTTCCGCCCGAATCCCCTATGTTGCCAAAAGAGGTCCGGAGGCACAGAGCGATGGCACGCACGATTGATTACGGCAACTTGATGCACCGCGCGATGCGTGGATTGATCAAGGACGTGCTGGATGGCGTGGCCGCTGATGGTCTTCCCGGTGAGCACCACTTCTTCATCACCTTCGACACGGGCCACCCCGACGTCGAATTGGCCGATTGGCTGTCGGACCGCTATCCCGACGACATGATGGTGGTGATGCAGCATTGGTACGACAATCTTGAGGTCGGCGAGGATGGCTTTGCCGTAACCCTCAATTTCGGTGACCGCCCCGAGCCGCTCTACATACCGTATGACGCGATCAAGACCTTCATCGACCCCTCTGTTGAGTTCGGCTTGCGGTTTGAGAACCAAGACGATGATGACGATACCCCGATGGAGCCCGCAGAGACGATCACATCCATCGATGCGCCCGAACGCGCGGAGGAGACCGTCGAACAAGATTCTGAAGAGCCCAAGAAAGACGCTGACGTCGTTAGCCTTGATGCCTTCCGCAAGTAGAGTGAATTTCGTGTGACATAGGAACGCCGCGCCCACCTGGCGCGTTGCACGGCGCGGCACCATTGGATATCGGCATACCAACGCCTACCGATGGAGAAAGCCCCATGTCCGCCACCCGCACAGAAACCGACAGTTTTGGTCCACTCGAAGTCCCAGCCGACAAGTACTGGGGCGCGCAAACCCAACGCTCGATCATGAACTTTCCCATTGGCTGGGAGAAACAACCGATGGCCATCGTGCGCGCCTTGGGTGTTATCAAACATGCCTGTGCCATGGCGAACAAGGAACTTGGCAAACTTCCGACCGACTTGGCCGATGCGATGATGCAAGCCGCCACTGAAGTGCACAAAGGCAAGCTTGACGAACACTTCCCGCTTGTTGTCTGGCAGACCGGTTCTGGCACACAGTCGAACATGAATTCAAACGAGGTCATCTCGAACCGCGCCATTGAGATCTTGGGGGGCGAGATGGGCTCCAAAAGCCCGGTGCATCCCAACGATCATTGCAATATGGGGCAATCGTCAAATGACACCTTTCCAACGGCGATGCACATTGCCACAGCCATGACCGCGCGCGATGTGTTGGTACCTGGTTTGGAAAAATTGCACGCCGCTATGGCGGCGAAAACTGCGGAGTTTGACGGCATCATCAAGATCGGCCGAACCCACACCCAAGACGCCACGCCATTGACCCTTAGCCAAGAGTTCGGCGGATATACTCATCAAATTGCCATGGGCATTCAACGTGTGAAGGACGCGCTGGGCCGTATCTATGAATTGGCCCAAGGTGGAACAGCCGTCGGAACTGGACTGAACACACCAGTTGGCTGGGACACAATGGTGGCGTCCAATATGGCCAAGATCACCGGCCTGCCTTTTGTCACCGCACCCAACAAGTTCGAAGCGCTGGCTGCGCATGACGCCATGGTCGAGATCTCTGGCGCACTCAAAACCGTGGCTGCCTCTCTCTTTAAAATCGCCAACGACATCCGCCTTTTGGGCTCCGGCCCCCGTTGTGGCCTGGGCGAACTGATCTTACCCGAGAACGAGCCCGGCTCATCGATTATGCCAGGCAAGGTGAACCCAACCCAGTGCGAGGCGCTCACTCAAGTTTGTGCACAGGTGATGGGCAACGATGCGGCCGTTGGGTTTGCAGGGTCACAAGGTCACTTTGAACTGAACGTTTACAAGCCAATGATGGCTTATAACGTTTTGCAATCAATGCAGCTTTTGGGCGATGCCGCATCTGCGTTCACAGATAATCTCGTTATTGGTTTGCAGGCGGACAAGGATCGCATCGAAAAGCTCATGCGCGAAAGTCTCATGTTGGTGACGGCGCTGGCGCCTGAGATCGGCTATGACAACGCAACAACCGTGGCCAAGACCGCGCACAAGAACAAAACTACCCTCAAAGAAGAGGCGATCGCACTGGGATTCGTCGACGAAGAGACATTTGAACGCGTGGTTCGTCCCGAAAACATGGTCGGGCCAAAGTGAGCGACCAACCGGTCAACCTAAACCGATTCCGGAAACAAAAGGCTCGGGCGGAGAAACGCGCTCGAGCCGACGCCAATGCTGCCAAATTTGGCCGGACCAAGTCAGAGCGCGCGGCTCAAGACACCGAATCCGTCAAAACAAAACGATATTTGGATGGTCACGCCGTGGAAAAGCCCGAGAACGGCGGCAATCCTTCCTCAGAGACGCCGTAAACGAACTATACACCAATTGCATCTAATTCTAGGAGCATGGGTGATAGGTATGGAATTCCAACAAAATCAAATTGATCGGAAACGTCTTCGTGTGCGTAATTTACGCAGGGCACGTAGATACATTCAAACTGGTGATGGGGCCCTCGCGCGTGTTTTGCGCGCTTACCAAGCCCAAGAGGCCCGCACCCAAATGAGAGGCTTTTTGCCAGAGGCATGAACACACGTCCCAAAAAACGTTCTTTGACCTTGCGAGGGCACCGGACGTCGGTGTCGCTGGAAGACGATTTTTGGAGTGCTTTTCGCGAGATTGCAGACATCAAAGGCACGCCCATCAACGCGCTTGCAGCGCAAATTGATGAAGACCGAGGAGCCGACTGCGGTCTCGCCTCAGCGATCCGTCTCTTTGTTCTCGAACATTACCGCAAAAAACCATAACGCCTCCACGACGTAAATCGCAGAGGCGTTCAAAATCTTTAGGGCCTTCTAGTAGGTGTCCGCAGTATCCGCGTCACGAGGACGCCGCATAGATTTTGCCGATATTGCTGCGCAGTGCCGCGCTGAACGCATCATCGGATTGCTGAGCCGAAAGACCTTCTGTTAACGCCCGCGAGAAGCTGGCAATCATCTTAGGGTTCTTCGATAATCGCGCGCAGGCGTCATCGGTGGAATACCCCCCCGAGAGTGCCACTACGCGTTGAACGCGCGGGTGATCAGCACATACGTCATAGAGACCCGCTTCGTCCGGAATGGTCAGCTTGAGCATAACATCGGCCTCGACAGTCGCCAATTGCGCCATGATCTCATCGCGCAGCATGGTTTCGGCCACTGCCTTGGTCTCGGAATGAATGTTCACCTCAGGTTCGATAATCGGCACCAGACCGGCAGCGCAAACCTCAGCCGCCAGTTCAAACTGTTGTGCGACATTCGCTTTAATCCCAGCGGCATCGGCCTCGTGGATCACCGAACGTTCCTTGGTGCCATATATGCCAAAAGACACTGCGGTTTTCAGCGTCTCTGACAGGCCTGCGATGGGTTTCATCAACTGAACACCATTGGCGGTCTCTTCAAGCCCCTTATCGATCTTGAGAAACGGCACGATCCCTTTCTGAGAGGCGAGGTATTCACCCACAGGCATGCCATCAATAACCTCATGCATCGTGCGTTCGAACAGGATCGCACCCAAGATTTTTTCCGAGGTAAACCCCGGTGCCAAGATGATCCGCGCGCGCATCTCCTGCATCAACGCAAACATCTCTTCGTCATTGGCATAGGCTTTTTCTTCGATGCCATAGAGCTTCAACGCTTTGGGTGTGGAGCCACCAGATTGGTCGAGAGCTGCGATGAAACCGGGCGCTTCGGTCATCCGTGCGCGTTGATCTGGGTTCAACATGAAGAGGTCCTTTCGAAGTGACTAGAGGCCCGATTAAGCCAATTGGACGCCAGCGCAAAGGCACTGACTGAAGTTTAACGCTAACACCATCCGCGACGGGCCAGACGCAGGTAGATGCCATCCTTAGCCCGCACCGTCAGATGCGCCACGGGCACCGGCGGTGGCCGGCCAGTGAGGCTGACCTCAGTGGTGGCCACCAAACGAGACAGAAGTAAAACGCCTTCTGCCATGGCAAAGCCCGCTCCAGTACACACCCGCGCACCCGCTGAAAATGGCATATAAGCCGCGCGCATGCATGATTTTCCGTTCTCTGTATGAAATCGTGCAGGATCAAAGCCGTCTGGATTCTCCCATAGCCGTTCGTGGCGGTGCAAGTGCCAAGGGCTGAGAACCATTTGGCTGCCAGGGCGTTGGTTGCGCTCACGAAAGCCTTCTGGGCAGGTGTTTTCGCGCACCATCATTGGCACTGGAGGATAAAGTCGCAGCGCTTCGCGGAACACGTCTCTGGCGATTTTAAGCTTCGAGAGAATGGAAAAATCAGGGGCACTTTGATCGGCAAACGCAGCTTGCGCCTCCGCGGCGACCTTGTCTTGCCAATCTGGGTAGAGCCCCATGAGGTAGAGCGTCCACGCCAACGCGGATGCAGATGTTTCGTGACCAGCAAGAAAGAAGATCGCCACTTGGTCCACCATCTCTTCAGTGCTGAAGGTTTCACCTGTTTGTGGGTCTTGGGTGGTCATGATCTTAGTGGCCAGATCGTTCGGCGCCGTGCCTGCTTCGATCTCTGCCATACGGGCCGCGGTGAGCTGGGTGATTAATGCGCGAATTTTGGCGGCTGAGGCTTTGGTCTGACGAGAAAAGCCGCGCGGCACCCACTTAGGAATTGGGACAAAGGCCCCAAGGTTAAGAATCGGCTGAGAGCGCTGATATGCGCGAAAGTGACGGAAGACCTCAGTCGCAATCTCATGGTCAATCGGGATCGAAAACAACGTGCGAAAGATCACGTCCGCTGCGGCATGAGACATGTGCTCTTCGATCTCGACATCGTGTCCTATCTCCTGGTGCAGCCGCGCCTCAGCAGCATCCGCAGCGGCCCACATGGCGGGAAACGCGTCGCGAAGCCTGCCACCTTCAAACGCTGGGTCAATGATCCGCCGCTGGCGTTTCCAGGTCTCACCGTTCGTCAAGAAAACCGAATTGCCCAACAAAGGTCGAAGCCCTTCGCCGATCCGGTCGGACTTTGGAAAATCGTCGGGCCGCTCTTTGAGCACAGTTTTTACAAGTGCTGGTTCATTCAAGAGATAGGATCGAAAAAACGGCGTGCGGAATTCCGCCATCCAAGCGCGATAGAGCCGCGCGGGCTGCGCCGAAAGAAGGTCACGCCGAAAGAGCTTTACGTATTGCCATAAGCTGACACGATCAGGCCGCGACGGAGGTTTTGGAGGCATCGGTCTCATGGCGCCATGTCCGTGTAGCAATTGACTGGCGCTTCGATGCGCGATTTGGACGGCGGGCGGTTGGCATAACGGTCCGCCAAAGTGAATGGGCCCGCTGTGATTTGAAAGTAATCATAGTCTTTGGGGCGATCAAAGGCGCACAGATATTGAAAATGCAGCCTGAAATAGCGTCGTTTGAGGTCTTTCCAACGCTCGGGGCTCAGTGATTGCGTAAACGCAGCAGAAAACACAATTGGCCAGCGTTTGCCGCTCCGAGGGGCAATGCCGCTGACGGCCACAGGATCACAAAGCGCAAAAGCGCAGCCGTCTCCGGGCGCGGAGACATCCACCCATATAATGTCGCTTCGCTGGCAGAGTTCGTGAAGATCTCGCCGCAACCGCTGTGCGCGGGGCAGAAAGGACACCATGGGCACCACGTGTCCAAGCGAGAGAAAAGCCAAAACTGCTCCCTGCCCTTGCAAGCCCTCTCGAGTTAGATCAGCAAGGATTGACACGCCCAAATGCGCGCCAGAGCTGTGACCCACAACCAACACCTCATCGACATCGGACGCCAACGCCTCTTGGATCGCGATCTTGAATTCCCCCATCCGCGCTTCAAGCTCGGGTGGGTTAGCCCCCTTGTAACGCGCAGAATATGAATAATCATGCATCAGATAATAGACGAAGAACTTATTGTCCCACCGTCGCAGCAAATCGAGAAACGCCCAGGCTAAACCAAGCCCGAGTGCAACGCCCAACCACCAGGAGCAACTCCCAAGGGCCACCACGCCCCATGTGCCCGCGCCCCGGGCCAACCCATATACGATGAGGGCTGCCAACTGGGCCTGGATGAGCAACATCACCACCGGATAGAGCGCCGCGATAACAGGGCCCTTGCGCAAACGCATCAGGCGGAAGAGCGCGCCCGAACCGATATACGCCCAGGCGGTGCGCAACATAGCGCCATAGGTGGCCAAGATTGTATGGCCCATGGAGGTTTTCACGATGTCCGACCAAACGAGGACGTCGATCTCGGTCTCGGTCTCCAGCCCATCGATACAGTTCGAAACGCACCACCCATAGCGCCCGCCCCCCTGTTTGGGGCGCAGAGTCACCTCATAGTCAGAGATGCGCGCTTGTTCCGCGGACTCCTTGCGATAGAGTTCTCTGTACCGACGCGGGTGAAACGGGTCATAGCCCGGGATGTAGAACACCCGGCGTCGGCGCACATGCTGCGCAGTTGTTTCACCCTCAGACCTGGTCATGGTACGGACATACCTCGCCTTTTAGGCGAGTTTATGGCGCGAAACCCTTTCTGAAAAGCGAATCGCGCTGCAGGCTAGCCCACCGAATTCAATCGCTTAATCAGACTAGATGTGTCCCAACGGTTACCACCAAGCTTTTGAACATCCTTGTAAAACTGGTCCACGAGCGCCGTTACCGGCAGCGAAGCACCAACCTCGTCTGCAGTATCAAGACAAATCCCCAGGTCCTTCCGCATCCAATCAACCGCAAAGCCGTGTTCAAAATGGTCATCAAGCATGGTTTGAAACCGATTGATCATCTGCCATGACCCCGCAGCACCGCCACCAATGACATCGACCACAGCCGCCCCATCGAGGCCAGCCTTCTGGGCAAAATGTAGGCCCTCTGAAAGACCTTGGACGAGCCCCGCGATGCAGATTTGATTGACCATTTTTGTGAGCTGGCCAGATCCACTCTCGCCAAGGCGGCGACAGGCTTTGGCGTAGGACATTATCATAGGTTCCGATTTGGTATAGGCCACTTCGTCGCCACCACACATAACGACCAATTGGCCGCTTTCTGCCCCTGCTTGGCCGCCTGAGATGGGCGCATCAACAAAAGACACCCCGTCCTCTGCCGCCGTCGCGTGGAGTTCGCGCGTGACTTTTGCACTAACCGTGGTGTGATCGACAAATGTCGCACCGGGGGCCATGCCCGCGAAGGCGCCGTTTTCCCCCAGGCACACGCTCCGCAGATCATCATCGTTGCCAACGCACGCCATGACAAAGTCACAACCCTCTACCGAGGCGCGTGGCGTCTCGGCGAATGTGCCCCCATGTTCGATGGCCCAAGCTTCCGCTTTGGACGTTGTGCGGTTGTACACCTTCACCTTATGGCCCGCTTTCACCAAGTAGCCTGCCATTGGATACCCCATGACCCCCAGACCCAAAAATGCGACTTTTGCCATGCCCGTCTCCTCGCGTTTTGACATTTCCAATCTTTCGGGAGTAGCTACCCGTCGAGAAGCCAAAAGCAAGGGGCTAGGATGGTAATCGTGTTTCGGTGGTTGGTGCGCATCGCCAGCGCGAGCATTGTTTTGACCGTGTTGGCTGTGGCGATGACCTACTATCTCGCCTCGCGGTCACTGCCGACATATGACAAGACGTTAAATGTTGATGCATTGACTGGGCCGGTTGAGATTGTCCGGTCCAACGCAAACGTGCCCCACATTTTTGCAAGCAATGACCCCGATGCGTATTTTGGATTGGGCTATGCCCACGCCCAAGACCGACTGTGGCAGATGGTCGTTTTGCGTCGCACGGTTCAAGGTAGGCTTTCAGAAGTCTTTGGACGACGAACACTGATCTCAGATACGGTTCTCCGGCGGCTCGACCTTTATCCTTTGGCCGTCCAATCAGTCGCCGACCAAGATGCCTACACCATTAGCGCACTTGAGTCCTACGCGGCGGGCGTGAATGCGCGAATCGCAGAGATCAATGAGGATGCACTGGGGCGCGGAGCGCCTGAATTTTTTATTTTCAACGCGCCTGTCGCGCCGTGGCGGCCCGCGGATTCGCTGGCGATCATCAAGCTCTTGGCCCTGCAACTCACAGGCCAGGCCGATTCCGAAATCTTGCGCGCACGCACATCATTGATCCTCTCCAATGAAGGCCGTCTTCAGGACCTCTTGCCAGATGCACCGGGAACAGGTGTTGCCGACCTCCCTGATTTTGCCAGCCTGATACCAAGCGTTGCACCTCGCAACGTGGCCCAAAGCAGGCTTCCAAAATTTGCGCCATGGAGCCGAACGCCCCTTGCCGGTGCCTCAAACGCCTGGGCGGCGGCGCCAAAACGATCTGCCTCTGGCGGCACACTCTTAGCCAATGATCCACACCTCGGACTTTCGGCCCCCGCGGTTTGGTATTTGGCGCGCATAGATTTGGAAACCGGGGGCGTCATGGGGGCGACAATCCCCGGCATTCCCACGATCATGGCCGGGCGTTCTGAGCGCTTGGCCTGGGGGTTAACCTCAGCATACATAGATGACCAAGACCTCTTTGTCGAAGCTTTGAACCCAGATAATCCAGAGCAATATCAAACACCTGGAGGATTCAAAGACTTCGAAACGCGTCGTTCAATAATTGAGATAAAGGACGAAACGCCCATAACATTGTCCCTGCGCTGGACGGACAATGGACCGGTTCTGCCACCCTCGTTTTTGGACGTGGGATTGGTGACGCCTCCGGGCCATGTCGCTACGCTTGCATGGACTGCTCTGTCGGCAGATGACACCACGATGACTGCGGCCTTGGGGCTATTGCGGGCAGGGTCCGTGGAAGAAGCCATCGCTGCAACGGAAGGCTTCGTGGCGCCAGGGCAAAACATGCATTTTATCGACCGAGAACGCATCGCGTTGCAAACGGTTGGGCATCTGCCGCGGCGTTCCGAACGACACCAATCACAAGGCCGTATGCCCAGCCAAGGTTGGCGCGTTGAGAACCGATGGCAGGGCAGCCTGCCCTATTCCGACAATCCGCGTTTTGTGGATTCCGCCGGGGGCATTGTCGGCAATACCAACAACAAGACGGTTGAGCGTCCCTTCCCCAAGCACGTCTCCTACACATGGGGTGACACACAGCGCGTCAACCGCTGGGAACGTTTGATCCAGGCGCGTGAAGTTCATACGCGCGACAGCTTTATCGAAACACAACTCGACACAGTAAGCTTCACGGCTCAAGCCTTGCTTCCCCTCGTTGGCCGTGAGCTTTGGTTTACCGGGGAAGCAGCACCCGAGGGTACGATTGAGCGCGAACGCCAACGCGCGCTGACCCTGTTGGCGGAATGGAACGGCGAGATGAACGAACATCTTCCCGAGCCTTTGATCTATGCCTCTTGGATGCGTGCGGTTCAGGACCGTTTGATCCGCGACGACCTTGGCCCACTGGCCGATGCGTTCACCCATGTCGAGCCTTTGTTCATAGAACGCGTGTTCCGCAATATCGACGGTGCCGCGGCCTGGTGCGATGTGATCCAAAGCTCGCTGGAAGAAAGTTGCGCCGATATTGCCCGTCTTGCACTCGACGATGCGGTTGTCTGGCTCCAAGAGACCTATGGCACGTCCTTGGAATCTCTGCGCTGGGGAGATGCACACCAAGCGACCCAAGACCACCAAACCTTGGGAGAGGTGCCCGTGCTGCGCTATATCGTGAACATTCGCCAATCAACTTCGGGAGGGGACAACACACTCAACCGAGGCCGGACATCCGGCGAAGGCGAGAACCCATTTCTCAATGTCCATGGACCCGCCTATCGCGGTGTTTATGATTTTGCGGATCCCGATTCCTCGGTGTTCATCATCTCGACCGGACAATCAGGACACTTCTTGTCGCGCCACTACGACGACCTCGGCACATTGTGGCGCCGTGGAGAGTACATCCCGATGTCCCTCGACGCGGACTTAGCCCGCGCCGCTGCCCGTGGAACGACTATGTTGATCCCTAATTAACCGGCTTCAGCTTGGATCTCTTCATCAATCCGAGCAACACGCGCGCCAGCTTTGGACGAGGTCACGACACCCAATGATTTGAGTTTTCGGTGCAATGCGGAGCGCTCCATGCCCACAAACGCTGCGGTGCGTGAGATGTTGCCACCAAAACGATTTATCTGCGTCAGCAAGTACTCCCGCTCAAACGCCTCGCGGGCTTCACGCAGCGGCAAGGTCGCCAAAGTGCCAGATATGACGACGCGGCCATCATCGGAGGCACCGTCGCTTTCCTGCGGCAGTTCACGGGCCTCAATGGGCCCAGAGCCATCACCAAGAATAAGGACGCGTTCCACAAGGTTCTTCAGCTGCCGCACATTGCCCGGCCAAATCATGGTTTGCAGCAACGCTATGGCATCTTCGCTCAAATCACGGTCCGGCAGGCCCTGAGCTTGATGACAAGCCGCGATGAAATGGATTGCCAGCACCGGAATGTCCTCTCGTCGCTCTTCCAAGCTCGGCACTTCGATGGGGACCACGTTTAAGCGATGATACAACTCCTGACGCAAGCGCCCTGCCCCGATCTCTTCTTCCAGGTCTCGATTTGTGGATGAGATCACACGCAGATCCACTTTCACCTTATCGGCACCACCCACGCGGGTAAATTGTTGATCCACAAGCACGCGCAGAATTTTGGATTGTGTGCCCAAAGGCATGTCGGCCACCTCATCAAAATAGATGACGCCGCCATGGGCCTGTTCCAACAACCCCGGCTCTACACCGCGATCGCCGCCTTCGCGACCAAAGAGCATCTCCTCCATCCGCTCAGGTTCAACCCCGGCGCAGTTCACCGTCACAAAAGGCGCGCTGGCTCGTCCAGAATTGGCGTGAATATACCGCGCAGCCACTTCCTTCCCGGATCCCGCGGGACCACGAAGCATAACCCGGCCGTTGGACTTGGTCACTTTGTCGAGCTGACCCATGAGGGTGCGGAACGCAGCGCTGTCCCCGATCATATCCACACCGCCACCGTCCTGACGTTTGAGCTTGGTATTCTCATGGCGCAGGCGCGACGTCTCCATCGCACGACGGATAACGACGAGAAGTTGGTCGATGTTAAAGGGCTTCTCGATGAAGTCGTAGGCGCCTTGTTTGATGGCCGCGACCGCGATCTCGATATTGCCGTGGCCAGAAATAATGACACAGGGCACCTGAGGATAATCACGCTTGACGATTTTTAGGATGTCGATGCCGTCCATCGCGCTGTCTTTTAGCCAGATATCAAGGATCAGAAGAGATGGCGGTCCCGCTTCCAATTCCTTCATGCAGGCTTGCGAGGTACCTGCAAGACGGGTGCTAAACCCTTCATCTTTCAAGATATCACTAATCAATTCGCGTATATCTCGTTCGTCATCAACAATCAGGATGTCACCCATGGGTCTCACCTTTTATCTGCTCGGTTGTGTTTTTGGTGTTTGACGCCGCCAAAGGCAGCAGGATCGTGGCTTGAGCCCCGCGATTGGCGGCCAAGATTGGATCAGACCCGCCATCCAAAGAGGCAAAGGCAGGTGCGTCATCAAGCGTCAGCTTGCCGCCGTGTTCTTCGATGATTTTTTTAACAATCGGCAGGCCAAGACCCGTGCCCTTGGTGCGGGTCGTAACGTACGGCTCAAAGAGCTTGCCACGATCTTCGGGAAGACCTACGCCGTTGTCGGCAATCGTGATCTTTGCCTGGTTATTTTGAGATGAGAGCGCCACCTTGATCATTGGCACATGGCCGCTAGGCACACCTTTTTCCTGCAAACTTTCAATGGCTTCCCCAGCGTTCTTAATCAAGTTTGTAAGAGCTTGAGAAATCATGGTGGCGTCCAAAGACGCCATGATCGGATCATCGGGGAGCGCGATGTCAAAACTCACATTTGGCTGGCCACTTTCTTGCAAAAGTGCTGCGGCACGGACCAATTCGACAACGTCTTCAGCCCGTTTCTGCGGCTCTGGCATGCGCGCAAACTTTGAGAACTCGTCAACAATTCGGCGCAGATCATTCGTTTGACGCACAATGACCGAGGTCAATTGCTCAAGCGTGTCACCGTCTTCGACTTGACGGTGGAACTTGCGTTTGATGCGCTCCGCAGAGAGCGAAATGGGTGTCAGCGGGTTCTTGATCTCATGTGCGATCCGACGAGCAACGTCGCCCCAGGCTGCCATCCGTTGTGCCGCAACCAAGTCGGACACATCGTCAAAGGCAACAACATATCCCTCAAGCGAGCCGTCGTTGCGGCGCCGAGTAGCCACCCTCACGAGCAAATTTTCCAATCGCCCGGAACGGCTTACCTTGATCTCTTGCGTCGCGGCCTCGGCCTCTCCGGATGCGACCCTTGCGAAAAGTACGCCGAACTCTGGCACAGCCACAGACAATGGCATCTCCGCGCGGTTTTCATGCCAATCCAAGAGACGCTCTGCTGAGCGGTTCACGAAGGAGACTTTGCCGTGCGGATCGAGACCGACCACACCCGATGTGACCGAGGTAAGCACCGAATCAAAAAGACGCTGGCGCCGTTCGATCTGGCGTGTGTTCTCCAAGAGCGTGTCGCGCTGAAACCGAAGTTCGCGGGTCATTTGGTTAAAGTAGCGACCGAGCATCGCGATTTCGTCGTCGCCGTTCTCTTCCGGGACCTGCACATCCAAGTCCCCTGTACCGACCCGTTGCGCCGCGCCAGCCAAGCGACCAACAGGACGCGACAAACGCTCAGCAAACCAGAGACCCAACCAAACGGCCGCAAGCACCAGTAAAAGTGCAAAACCTAAGTAAATTAACGCAAAGTCGAAAAGCCGCTTACCGCGTTCCGCTTCTTGTTGTTGATAAAAACGCGCCGTTTCTTGGGTATCGTCCAAGAGCCCGAGAATCTGCCCATCTACTTCGCGGCTCACGTACAAAAGGCGGTCACTGTAGGCATTCAGGGGCACCAATGCGCGGAATTCGTTGTTTTCCCAATCCTCAATCAGAACGATACCATCGCTGCGCGCTTGTGTGATCTGAGACTCGGATAGATTCTCGAAATCAAAGAGATAAGATCGCTCACCGCGTGCTCGAATTTCGCCCAAACTGTCTACAATGAAGGCTTCACGGAGCCCTCGCTGCACGCGTCCCTGCCCTTCGGTTAGGATCGAACGGAGGTTCTGTGTTGGGTCGCGCCTCACCAAATCCGCGCGCGCATCAAGAAACCGAGCCAGAGCTTGCGCGTCTTCTATGAGGTCTGCTCGATTGTCTGCCTCGTACGCCTCAGCTGCGGCAAGTGACGCGCCGACAACCTGTTTAACACGATCAGAAAACCAGGTCTCCAAACCGATGTTGATCGTCAAAACGGCAAACACCGCTATTGTGACCGCGGGCAGCAGCGCCATGACGGCAAAAACACCGGTCAAGCGCAGGTGCAAACGCGAACCCGCAGAGCGCGCGCGCCGTGCCGCGATGAGCCTAACCACACGCGCCAAAACAAGCGCCGCAATCAGCAAAACATAAACGAAATCCGCCAATAGGATGAGGCGCAATTCTGGGGCAGAAGCCCCCATGTTCCAAGGACCGAGCGCCTGGAATGTGATGAGTGCCAAAATAGGGCCCAATAGCACCAATCCCAGCGCAAACCCGTTTTGAATGTGCCGCTGTCGCATCCAACGCGACACACGATCATAGGTCAGGCCGAAAAACGCCGTTTTAGGCCCGTCCACCCCTTCCAAGGGGGTGCGGGGTACCGCTAAAGCTGGATCAACCTTTGTTGACTGTGCCTCAAGGGACACGGGGGATCTCCGCTCATCTATGCGCCGCGGGGGCGGCCACCACCATATATCGCCACCTCTCCCATCTCAGCCTGCTCGACTGCGACTTCGGGGTCACGCTTGTGGCGGTTTTACATCAACTTGCGGCGCCGTGTCACGGAAATATCGAGATCGGTGATCTTCTTACGCAGGGTATTGCGATTGATACCAAGCAAATCGGCGCATTTCGCCTGATTTCCACCAGTGGCTTCGAGCGCAATTTCAATTAGGGGAAGCTCAACTTCGCGCAAAATGCGCTGGTAAAGCCCCGGTGGTGGCAACATCGCACCGTGCAGATCAAAATAGCGACGCAAGTGACGCGCGACCGATCCACCGAGTTTTTCGTTTTGTGCCCCCTTGAGAACGGGATCCATCTCTGGCTGATTACCCAGAACAGCTTCGACCTCTATGCGCGTGATCTCATCCGCGCGGCTGGTCAACGATAGCCTGCGCACTGCGTTCTCAAGCTGGCGCACATTGCCAGGCCAGGAATACGCGCGGAATAACTCTTCTGCGTTCGGCGACAACCACCGATTCGGCGTGCCATCACGTTCGGAACGCGCCATGAAGTGCTCTGTCAAAAGCGTAATGTCATCCACACGTTCGCGCAGCGACGGCACATGGATCGTGGCGCCAGACAAACGATAGTAAAGGTCATGGCGCAGCCGTCCGTCATCCAACGCTTGGCTCAAATCCGTCTGTGATGTGGCCATAAAACGCGGGACATGTTCGCCCAGACCATCAACCATGCGCACGATACGGGCCTGAACCTCCTCATCAATGTCTGTGATTTCGTCGACTAAAACGGTCCCGCCTTTCACACGGGCCAAAACCCGCGCGGGCCCCTCCAAATCGGAGAGATCAGAAGCGGTCACGGTCACAAAGGGAAGCGTACGCCGATCCGAAAAGTCATGGATGGCCCGCGCGATGAGGGATTTGCCCGTCCCGCTCTCGCCCGAGATCATCACCGGCAAGTCGGTGTTCATAACTCGTGCGACGAGACGATAAAGCTCCTGCATGGCTGCCGTTTTGCCCACCAGCGGAAGCTCATCGGAGGCAGGCACATCCATCGGTTCCGATTTTCGTTGCGCCTGACCGCGGCTCTCCAGGGCACGTGCGGTGCGTTTCATCAGGTCAGGCAAATCAAACGGCTTGGGCAGATAGTCGTAGGCTTCTGCTTCGGCGGCTTGGATCGCGGTCATAATCGTATTTTGAGCCGAAATGACGATCACGGGCAGGTCTGGGCGATCCTGACCAATTTTAGGCAGCATTTCCAAACCATTGCCATCGGGCATCATCACGTCTGAGATCACCACATCGCCTTTGCCCTCTGCCACCCATCGCATGAGTGTGGTCAGCGACGAGGTCGCATGCACCTTGCACCCGGCGCGGGTCAGGGCTTGGGTCAAAACCGTCCGGATAGTACGGTCATCGTCGGCCACCAAAATCGTGCCATCCATAGCTCTGCTCTCCTACACGTTGGGCCGAGGCACCCGGGGCACCATCGGCAACGAAATGCGAAACACGGTGCGTCCCGGCACCGAGGTGACGGAAATCCACCCGTCATGATCGAGAATAATCTTGCTCACCAAGGCCAAGCCAAGGCCGGTTCCATTTTCACGTCCCGAGACAAATGGATCAAAAACATCGCCCTTTAGATCTTCGGGAAGGCCCGGGCCATCATCAATCACCTCAATCTGCAAGGGCAACGTTTGGCCAGTGCCATCGGCGCGGCGCATCCGAAAAGCCCGTTCATAAAACGTGTGCAAGGTAATGGTTCCCGACCCACCCGGCGCTGCTTCTGCGGCGTTGCGAATGAGGTTGGCGATCACCTGTTGCAGTTGATCCGGATCCCCCCAAGATGATGGCAGTGAAGGGTCATAATTTTCTTTGATCGTCATTTGTGCCGCGGGCCCCAAAAGAGCGGAGCGTCGCGCTCGGTCCAGCACATCGTGCAAATTCACAGGTTGACGCGCAGGTTGCGTGAGATTGCCAAACTGTTCGACCTGCTCCAACAGTTTTACGATCCTACGCGTTTCACCCACGATGAGGTCTGTGAGTTCCAGGTCCTCGGGCCCGAGGTTCATGCTCAGAAGTTGTGCCGCACCGGTGATGCCCGCCAGCGGGTTTTTGATCTCATGCGCGAGCATTTCGGCCATGCCAATTGCGGATTTGGCCGCCGACTTCGCAGTCTGGCTTTGCGTCATCCGGCCCGCCAATTCACGGGGCGAGATCATGATAAGCATCTGGCCGCCGTAGCCTTGCACGGGCGACACTTGTAAGCTGCACTGCAGAGGCGCTCGGCTACCTGTGCCGATATCGACATCGTTGACAAAGAGCGGCGATTTTTGATCACGGGCTCTTTGGAAGCTCTCTTCAAGCGGCGCATCAACCGCGAGCTTGTCCCAAAGAGGTTCGCCCATAAGCATCTTTTCAGAGGCGTTGAAGAAGCCTTCTGCGGCCGGGTTCACGGAGACAATGCGATCTTCGACATCAACCATAATTGACGGAACAGGCAAAGACGCCCAAAGCTCATAGCGATCTATTGCGATCGGGCTCATGCTACGGCCTCCTTTTTCTCCCGAGGCGGTTGCGCGATCGCCGAATGCAGCAAATCCAGTACGTCTTGAGACGAGCGCGCGGTCAACACCGATTTGCGCAGCGCCATTGGCGTTCCGACACCGTCCATGTACCATCCCAAATGCTTGCGGGCGACGCGCACGCCCAAATCGCTGCCGTAAAACGTCAAAATAGCCTCATAATGCTCTGCAACAAGTTCATAGAGCGCTTCACCCGTTGGCGCGTTGGGTGCAGGTGCCCTGTGCAAACAGTGGGCGACCTCGGCCAAAATCCACGGTTTTCCCTGTGCGCCTCGGCCAATCATGACGCCATCAGCGCCAGATGCGTCCAAAGCTTGTTGCGCAGTTGATGCGTCACGAATGTCGCCGTTGGCAATCAGAGGAATGTTCACCGCCTCGCGGATGGCAGAAATGGCAGCCCAGTTTGCCCTGCCCTTATAGAATTGACACCGCGTGCGACCGTGGATCGTGACCATCGCGATGCCCGCCTGCTCCGCGCGCGCCGCCACATCGGCGGCATTCAAGCTGTCATCATCCCAGCCTAACCGAGTCTTTAGAGTCACCGGCACACTTACAGCGCCAACAACCGCTTCGATGAGGGACAGCGCATGATCCGGCGTGCGCAGGAGAGCCGAACCGGAATAGCCGTTGGTCACCTTCTTGGCCGGGCAGCCCATGTTGATGTCGATCAGCCGTGCGCCATTGGCCTCAGCCATGCGTGCGGCCTCGGCCATCCAATAAGCCTCTCGTCCCGCCAATTGCACGGCGCTCAACCCAGCACCGAGATCAAGTTCCGCCTTCTCGCGCACGGCCCATTTGCCTTGCACCATTTCCTGGCTGGCCACCATTTCGGAGACGACCAACCCCGCACCAAACTTTTGGACGATGCGGCGAAACGGCAAATCTGTTATCCCGGCCATGGGAGCAAGAAAAACAGGCGGCTCTAAAGATTGATCAGCGAGAAGTATGGTCACGTGAGAACGCACAGCCAATTTTTTGCAGGTTTAAAATGTGCTAGCGAAGCCAGCGGCGTTAATCCATTGTTTGACGCTGCGATTTTGACTGCCCTTTCACCATTTGCCTAGTTTTTAGTCACACCCATTTGGTAGATTGCGCGCAAGCGTGACTGATACTAGGGTCGCGGCCCGAACGGCGCCATTGAAAGAGCCTGCGTTATGACCACTCTTGTGACCGCTTTTGTGACTGTTTTGGGTGTCGGATATCTGCGCCCTGCGTCGGGGACATGGGGTTCGCTTGCGGCCTTTCCTTTGGGGTATGCCGTTTGGCTCGGCACCGGCGCCTTGGGGTTCGGCGTGGTCACGCTGATTGTCACCATCTTGGGCGTTCGTGCCACTGCGCAATACATCGAAACCCGTAATAGCAAGGACCCATCCGAGGTGGTCATCGACGAGGTTGCGGGGCAATGGATTGCGTTGCTGCCTGTTGCGGTGGGCGCGAGTGCGCGCGGGTTGGAACCTTGGGACATGTATCCAGGCTTGATCGTCGGCTTTCTGCTGTTTCGGCTCTTTGACATTTGGAAGCCGGGGCCCGTCGGTTGGATGGACCGCCGTGGCGATGCGTTTGGTGTGATGTTCGATGATGTGATAGCAGGCATATTCGCGGCATTGGGTGTTGTGGCGCTCGCCGCGATTGCCCACGGAGTGTTGACGGGATGACAGTTCCTTTTGATACCGCGCGCGACATCGTCACGTTAGCGACAGAGAAAAACCTCCACATCAGCACTGCGGAAAGTTGCACCGGCGGCATGGTCGCGGCGGCAATCACCGATGTGCCCGGCTCTTCTTCGATCTTTGAACGGGGCTTTGTGACCTATTCCAATGCCGCCAAGGTCGAAATGATTGGTGTCAGCCAATCTCATTTGGATAAGCACGGAGCCGTGTCAGAACCCGTTGTACGCGACATGGCCACGGGTGCATTGCACGCGGCTCGGGCCAATATCGCCGTGTCCATATCGGGCATTGCTGGACCCGGCGGGTCTGAACACAAACCCGAAGGCCGTGTATGTTTCGGCTTGGCTCAGGGCGAGCAAGTCACGACAGAAACAGTGGACTTTGGCGCGCTTGGCCGAGCCAAGGTGCGCACAGCCGCCACGCAGTATGCTCTGGACCTCATCTTAGGTGCGCTGCGCCAAGGCGGCACCTAATGCACGCGCAGATGCGCCATTCTGGATCAACAGCAAAATCTCCTCAGCTCGTGCTTCTCCAACCAAGGAAATCGCTTTTGCGCGTACACGCTCGCGTCGCACTTCGATGGTTTGCGGTGCAAGCAGGTCATGCTAAACGGTGAATAAGTTCCCACCGCTCATCACCTCCAGGCGCGCTTCGGTTTCACTCAATGTCTCATCAGGGACGACGTCGACCAGGGTTTGCAGCTTTCGGATGTCGTCGTCTCCCATCAACTCATCGGTATAGCTTTCGGCAAGGGCGGTATCATGACCGCCAAGCGCCATGGCGATAACGGCTCCATAGCTGAACTTCGCGCCAAGCCCAGTGTGTGGCGCCACCTGATTGCAGACGTTCATCCAGCGCGGATGCGTGGTTACCTTTATGGATGTAACATCACTCACCGGCCCAATTTTCCTGAGCGCTTCGAGGGTGGCGTGAAGCCCGTGGCAGCAAGCGTGCAACGTGTGGCTAACCCGATCAAAGCGCCACTCGGTGCCAGGGTTGGCCCAAGCCCCGTGATGTGTTTGCGCAAACGCCATGAGCGCATCAGGTCCGGCGCTCATGCCCCGCGTGGCGAGATCGACAGACAGAACACCGGTTTGCGCTGCCAGTCCGGCGTTGAAGGGCTTTCCCATGGTCCCAAATTGCGCCTTGAGCCCCGCTGCTTGCGTTGCGCAGAGCGATAAAGCGCAGCCCAAATCATCAGGACGTAGGCCGAGAAGCACTGCGACACCAAGCGCTGCACCAAATGCCCCAGCGGTTGCCGTTTGGTGATAGCCCACTTGATAATGCCCACGACCGAGCCAAACGCCCATGCGCACGGACGCCTCCAACCCAAGAACCGCGGCGCGCTGCCACTCAATTCCGGACGCATTCTCCCGCTCAGCCACCGATAGGACCGCCGGCAACACAGCCACGGACGGGTGACCGATGTGGTCAAAATGCGTGTCATCGTAGTCCAACGCATGGGACGTGGTGCCATTGATCAAAGCGGCCATACGCGCCGTCGTTGCGCCGCCGCCAAAAATGGAGGCGTGCGTTTGGCCGCCCTCTGCTTGGGCTTGTGAACGCAGTATTCCGCTCACCGGCGCGTCGACACCGGCGAGACCGCACGCGGCCCAGTCAAGCATCGACATCTGCACCACTTCGCCCACCTCGTCTGGCCAGCTTTCGGTATCCGCCAAAGCCAGCAAATCCGGTAAAATGTCGTGGTGGTCTTGGGGCACGGTTCCGCTCCTTGGCTTTCGCATAAGGCTAGTGGAGAGCGCTGAACTAGGCCAGTTGTGTATAGCCCTTTTTGGCCTTTTGCATCTTAGCGATGAGGTCTTTTGGCTGTGCCGGGGTGGTTGAGATACCGCCATCTGCTCTGTCTTTTGCGGCGCGGGCTTCGTTGGCTTGAATGAGCGCGTAGACCGATTGGGCAGGCGACGCGGGTGCCCGTCCCATGATGTTTGCTTGACGTTCTTCTGCAGACTGATCACTTGCGGGTTGCACCGCAGACACGCGCTCCGCCGCGCCGTTTTGAATGGGCGGCACCACGTTGACAGAAGCACTTGGTGCAGATGTGCTGACCGTAGCGGGGCCCATACGTGCGGTTCCTTGGTTTGGATACAAGTCCGACGATTGCCCGGACAATGAGGCAAAAGAGGGGCCTAAGAAATCCTAAATGCCTCGGATTTTATCACATTGCGTTAATGTTTTACCGCGTTTCAAGAGCTTTAACCACGGCCATAAAGGTCTTGTGCACGGCGCTCAAAGGCGCGGACCACACGTTGCATCGCATCGTTGAACACAACCCCGATGATCCCCTGGAGCACCGCGTTGCGAAATTCAAAATCCACAAAGAACGTCACTTCGCAGCCGCCGTCGGGACGATCAGCAAAAGCCCAATTCGACTTCATATATCGGAAAGGCCCGTCGAGATATTCTGTGTCGATCTTTTGAATGTCGGGCCAGAGAACCACACGACTACCGAACCGTTCGCGAAACACTTTAAAGGAGATCACCAAGTCGGCATCCATCACCTCTGAGTCGTTCGCGCCGGGTGCCCGCCTGCGAATGCGTGCCGCAGCGCACCACGGTAAGAACTTTGGGTAGGAGGCGACATCCGCGACAAGAGCATACATTTGCGCGGCGGTATAAGGCAGATGTTTGATCTCGGAATGGGTTGGCATGGACCTTGGGACTTGTGGTAGGACAATCGCAAATCGCGTAATCGGCCATGTCGCCCGTTTGCGCCGCAGTTTCAAGGGGCGAGCATGGCTGAGCGGCCTTATGTCATAGACAGATTAATCTCTGCGAAATCAATCGCTGCGCGGATCGAAGCACTGTGTTTGGAAATACGTGCGGAGTATTCCGGCGCAGACAAGATTGTGGTGGTCGGCCTTCTGCGCGGGTCGTTTATCTTTATTGCCGACCTCGTGCGTGAATTGGACATGGCGGTGGAAGTCGATTTCATAGAAGCGTCTTCCTATGGAGATGCCATGGAAAGTTCGAGAGAAGTGCGCATTCTCAAAGACTTACGTTCTGGCATTGAAGGGCGCGATGTTTTGGTCGTCGAAGATATCGTCGACACGGGCCATACCCTCAATCACGTCATGGGTCTTTTAAATGCCCGCGCTCCGCGCAAGCTTATGTCAATTGCTCTCCTCGACAAGCCGACGCGGCGCGAAGTGGATTTTCGCGCCGATTGGATCGGGTTCGAGATTCCAGATGAATTTGTCGTGGGGTACGGGATTGATTTCGCGCAGCGCAATCGCAACCTACCACATATTGGCAAAGTCCGGTTCACCGAAGAGTAAGATGGACCCGCGCTACTTCCTCCGCATGGCCAAATGGGCGCGCAAGCCACCCTCAGCAACCCAGATCAAAATCATGCTCGCAATCGTGGCGTTGTGCCTGGTTATTTATGGAACGGAACGTTGGTTCGGATGGCCGGATGCCCTCACAAGTGAGTGGACACGCCCCGCAAACCGCGTGGTGAGGTAACAGGCAGCGCGGCACTTCACGCCTTTGGCCGTTTCTACGCTTTGACCGCTGCCAGCTTCGTCTCGCGGGCCTCACGCAGACGCGCAAAGTCATCACCGGCGTGATAACTGGACCGGGTCAGTGGTGTTGCAGAGACCATCAAAAAACCCTTCCCAAACGCGGCCTTTTCATAAGAGGCAAATTCGTCCGGGTGAACAAAGCGATCCACACCGTGGTGCTTTGGCGTGGGCTGCAAATATTGACCGATTGTCAGGAAATCCACATCCGCCGCACGCATGTCATCCATCACTTGAAGAACCGCTTGCCTGTCTTCGCCCAGACCCACCATGATGCCAGATTTGGTAAAGATTGAAGGATCTAGTTCTTTCACGCGCTGCAACAGCCGAAGTGAGTGAAAGTACCGTGCTCCGGGGCGCACCGAGGGATACAGGCCCGGAACGGTTTCAAGGTTGTGGTTGAAGACGTCGGGCCGCGCATTGACGACGACCTCCAAAGCCTCTGATCCACATTTGATGAAATCGGGCGTGAGAATTTCGATCGTTGTATCTGGAGACCGGCGGCGGATGGCGCGGATTGTCATCGCAAAATGCTCTGCTCCGCCGTCTTTGAGATCGTCACGGTCGACCGAAGTCACAACAACATGATTAAGTCCCAGCTTTTGGACAGCATCGGCCACGCGTCCCGGCTCGAAAGGATCAAGCGTGTCCGGCCTACCTGTGGCGATGTTACAGAACGTGCAACCACGAGTGCAAATCTCGCCCATGATCATCATGGTTGCGTGCCCTTGGCTCCAACACTCGCCAGCGTTGGGACACCCGGCCTCTTCGCACACCGTCACCAGCTTATGCTCGCGCATGATGCTATGCGTCTTTTGGAAGCCTTCGCCCGTCGGCGCCTTGACCCGAATCCAAGAGGGTTTCTTGGGTTGTGGATTGTCTTTGCGATGCGCTTTTTCAGGATGGCGACCCTGAGGAATTTTGAGGTCCCGCATTATTTTTTCCCCGCGAAGAACACGATGTCCCATGATGTATTCATACATGTCTGTGGCGGATATTGCGAGTTTCGCATAGCTGTCATGCTATCGCGCATCCCAATCTGACGAGTAACGTCCGCTGCAGACGCAAGTACCCTGACCCGACATGGTGAATCTTGGATTTACGGATCATGGCGCAGAGCGCGACATCACACGCGCCTCAACCGCAGCCAGGTTCCGTTTGACCCGCCGCGACCGGACGATTGACGCCCAGCAAATGGCCACCAAAAGCGCCAGTGAGACGCCATAGGCAGACAGGACGTAGGTTGCATAGCTGCCTAGATCAACATTCATTCTGCCAAACGCTCCCGCATTTCTAGCGCGTGCATCCGTCGCGCGCGAATTTCAGTTTGTGTACGGACTAACACCAAAACCAGAAACAACAAGGTGAAGCCCGCCAAGCTCAGGAGCAGTGGATACCAAAAGACATCAGAGATATTTTCCTTTTTGTCCATGGAAAGCGTCGCCCCTTGGTGCAGGCCTTGGTTCCAGAAGATAACCGCGTAACGCGACAAAAACGCGAATACCGATCCCACGAGGCACAGCACCGCAGTCAAATCGGCCGCTGTGTCTGGGTTTTCAACCGCTTGCCATAACGCGAAATAGCCCAGGTAAAACAGAAATAGGATCAAGAACGATGTCAGGCGCGGATCCCAAACCCACCATGTGCCCCACATTGGTTGACCCCAAAGGGCGCCGGTGACCAGAGCAATCAGGGTCATAACGATCCCGACCGGTGCTGCAGCCCGTGCCGCAAGTGCGGACACATGGTGACGCCGTACAATCCAGATGAGCGAAGCCACAAGCATCATCAGCCACGCATTGATGGCCACGAAGGCCGACGGCACGTGGATATAGATGATCTTGACCGTCGATCCTTGCCGGAAGTCATCGGGCGTAAAGAAAAAACCCCAGCCCAACCCCAAAACGACAAAAACCATAGAGATGATCCACAGCGAGGGGATCACCCTGTCTGTGGTGTCGATGAACTTCTTAGGGTTCGCGTATTCCCAGATCGATGCCATATAAGCGATGTAAGTCCCTGTTGTGCTCCACGCTACCGCCAAATTGGCGCACTACAAAGGAAATTGCCGTTACCTTAAATTCACCCGGAGCACCGCTGCCGCTGCGAAGGGCAAGCAGGCCAACGTCCCCAAGGTTATGCCGGTCAACAAAAGGAGTGGTGTTTGTACGTCAAGCCCGGCCGCACCACGCCTCGCGACCTCTGCGCCAAAGATGAGGGTTGGCACGTAGAGTGGGAGAACAAGTAGCGACAACAAGAGCGATCCGCGTTTGAGCCCCACGGTTAGCGCAGCGCCGAAAGCACCAATCATTGAGAGCGCTGGCGTGCCCACAAAGAGACCTGCGACCAGCCAAAGATACCCAGACGCTGGCAGGTTGAGCAGCCCTCCCAAGACGGGCGCCACACAGACAAGGGGCACCCCCGTGGTAATCCAATGAGCCAAGGCTTTGATGCCGACCAATCCCTCCAAAGGCACGGGCGACGTCGCCAACAACTCAAGCGTTCCATCCTCCCAATCCAACGCAAAGATACGATCAAGCGACAACAAACAGGCGAGCAAGGCGCCCAGCCAAAGAATGCCTGCAGCCACCCGGCTCAAAAGCTCTGGATTAGGGCCAAGCGCCAAGGGCACCAAAGTCACAACAATCAGAAAGAATGCCAAACCAAGGCCAAAGCCACCACCCGCCCGCAAGGCCAGCATGATGTCACGCCAAAACAGCGCTCTCATGAGAATGCCTCGTCAAATCCCAAAAGTTCGCCGGGGCGCGCCTTCAAGGGCGCAAGGTCGAGCGTTTCACCCTCAAAACCCAAATCGATATGTGTGGCAATCAGTACAGCTCCCCCCCGCGCCAAATGCGCGCGTACTGCATGTGCGAACGTCGCAACCGCGCGGGTATCCAGCGACACGGTCGGTTCATCCAAGAGCCAAACCGGACGTCGCGTAACCACCATGCGTGCAAGCCCAAGGCGGCGTTTTTGACCAGCGGATAATGCGCTGGCGGCGCGATCGCGAAGCGCGAGTAGATCGAAGGCTGTGAGCGCGGCACCGATGTCATCATGGCCAAAGGTTTGCGCCCAAAAAGTCAGGTTCTCCGTCACTGTGAGCGTCGCTTTGATGCCATCGGAATGGGCCGCATAAGCCAACGTGTCTGGCTCTACGATAACGTCTCCAGAAGAAGCGGGTTGCAGGCCAGCAAGCGTGCGCAAAAGCGTAGTTTTGCCGGAACCATTTGGCCCGCGCAAGATCATGGCCGTTTGGGTCGTGAGTTTAAACGACACCCCCGTCAACACAGGCACGCCGCCTCGGCTCACACTGAGATCACGCGCCTCGAGCATCACCCGTCCTTATTCCACACAAAGCGCCGCCATGGCGATGCGCCGACCCTCTGAAAGGAGCACATTGTAGGTGCGGCAGGCCGTGGCCGTGGCCATGCTTTCAAAACCAACTCCTGCCTCAGTCAACGCATCTCTCGTTGCTTTGGGCGGATGGGCGATCTCGGCGCCCGTGCCCAGAAAGAGCACGTCCACAGTGTCTTTTAGGGCGATCAAAGGTGCAACGTCATCATATCCCTGCCACTTCAAAACGCCGCCGGGGTGACATAGCACATGGCCGCGCACCACTTCCCCACCGACGCGGAAGCCGTCCGTGGCATATCCTTCCACGGGTTTGGCATCGGTGAAGACAACCTCATTGAGACGCATGCTATGTCCTCGCACGTTGCGGGTCAGCCCCAGATCGGCAAACCCAAGACAATGGCTAAGGCGATAATGGCGTACGCGGTACTGCGATAAAAGGCTTCTCTGCTGGGGTCAAACACCGCAGCGCCCAAACGGGTACCGATGCCATAGGGCACCAAAAGCACGAGGCCCAAGACGATCGACGACAACGGCAGCATGTTTTGCAGGACCATGAGCGGCAACAAACACGCGCTTGTCAAAGTGAGAAAAAGAAGCGTGTTTGCGCGACTAACTGCAATCGTATCGGCGCGGGCCAGTTGAAAGAGAATCATCACGGGCCCGTTCAAACCGGTGGCCCCGCCCAAGAAACCAGCGGCACCGCCGACAAAACCACGCGCAGCAAAACTCGGTTCCGTGCGGACACGCCAGCCCCCCATAAGCGCCACGAGTGTCAGGGAGCACACAAACAACACCGCCCACCGCATCAAAGTCAGATCGGTGCTCCGCAAAACCCAAAGCCCCAAAGAGGCGGTCACACAGGCCGCCGCGATCATCCACATGACGGTCCGACGTTCCGCAACGCGCCATGCGCCCGGCATCAATGTGAAAACCGATGCAATGTTGCTAATTGAGAAGGCGGCGACGGCGGTTTCGACCGGCAAAAACCGGCTCGCCATTGGCATAAAGATCAGCGCGGCACCAAAGCCGGCGAAGCCATGGACCAAACCCGCCATGACCGCGACAACGACGACCCATCCCAACCCAGGCACGGCAAGCACCTGGGCCAGCACATCAAGCATCAACGTTTCCGAATTGATTGCCCGCGTTGGCGTCAGGCTTGGACCAATCCCGCTTTACGCCAAGGACGAGAAGCACCGCGGAGGCCACAAAGATCGACGAGTATGTCCCGACAATCACGCCCCAAATCATCGCAAACACAAAGCCGCGGATCACGTCTCCGCCTAGCACGAAAAGCGCGATCAGAGCCAGAAGCGTGGTCACCGAAGTCATGAAGGTCCGGCTCAACGTCTCATTGATCGACAGGTTCAACACCTCACGCAGGGGCCGCTTTTTGTACTTCATCAGGTTCTCACGCACACGGTCAAAGACGACCACAGTGTCATTGAGCGAATACCCGACGATGGTCAAAAGTGCCGCGATGATGGCGAGGTCAAATTTGATCTGAAGTTCAGAAAAAATCCCGATGGTGAGCACGACGTCATGCACCAAAGCGGCCACAGCGCCGAGCGCGAATTGCCATTCAAACCGCAGCCAAATGTAGATCAAAACAGCGCCAATCGCTAGAACCACCGCGATGGCGGCAGTTTGGATCAACTCTCCCGACACTTTGGGCCCCACGGATTCCACCGATGGGAACGGCAGGACCAATCCAGGATCCGTCGCTGCCAAAGCATCCGCGACGCGTTCAATCATTTCGCCCGAAACCGATTCATCGCCTTCTTGGGCTTGGATGCGGATTTGGGCGACGAATTGGTCATCGCGGAACTGCGGATCAAAGACCTCTGAGATGGTGATGTCGCCCAGCTCAAGCGGTGCAAGTGCCGTGCGGTATGCGCCCACATCGATGGGTTGTGTGCTTTCTGCGCGGATGGTTGTGCCGCCACGGAAATCGATGCCGAAGTTCAGCCCCTGAAGGAAGAAGGACGCAAACGACAACACGATCAAGAAAACCGAAATCCCAAGCCACAGTTTAGGCCGTGAGAAGAAGTCAAAGTTGGTGCCTTGTTTGACGAGACGCAGACGCATGATCAGACCTCCAACGTGCGCGGACGGGCGCGTTCGAACCACATCACGATCATGACCCGCGTGACGAAGATGGCGGTAAAGACAGATGTAAGGATGCCGAGACCCAGCGTGATTGCAAAGCCACGTACGGGGCCGGAGCCCATGGCAAAGAGGATTACTGCGGTGATGAAGGTTGTGATGTTGGCGTCGACAATCGCTGACAAAGCCTTTTCATAGCCAAGCTCGATAGCCCGTGACGGGCCTTTAGCTGTCTTAAGCTCTTCTCGTATCCGTTCAAAAACCAACACATTGGCGTCGACCGCCATACCCACTGTCAGAACGATCCCTGCGATACCAGGAAGGGTCAGCGTACCACCGATCAAGCTCAGCAGTCCAAAGATCAAACAGATGTTAATAATCAACGCCACGTTGGCAAAAATGCCGAAGAGACCGTAGCTGAGGAACATGAAAACAAGCACAGCCGCAAAGGCCACGATCGTTGCGATTTTGCCAGCGTCAATGCTGTCTTGCCCAAGCTCGGGCCCGATGGTGCGTTCTTCAAGGAAGGTCAATTCCGCAGGCAAGGCCCCTGCCCTGAGCAAAACCGCAAGATTGGTGGATTCCTCTACTGAGAAATTCCCGGTTATGATGCCGGATCCACCGGGGATGTGGCTCTGAATAACGGGCGCGGAGATGACCTCATCATCGAGCACGATGGCGAAGGGATTGCCAATGTTTTCCGCCGTATAATCTCCAAACTTGCGCGCGCCTGCGGGGTTGAACCGAAAGTTCACCGCAGGACGGCCATTTTGATCAAAACTAGGTTGGGCATCCACCAACTCTTCGCCGGTGACCACCGGGTTCTCTTCCAAAATGTAGAAGACGCCGTTTTCGTCCAAAGACGGCGCGATTTCGTTGCCAACGCCGGGCGCGTCGTCAGCCGACGCCGCGCGGCCGATGACGGGCTGGAAGGTCAGTTGCGCAGTAGTGCCGATGATGTCTTTGAGTTCTTGCGCTGAGCCAAGACCCGGCACCTGGATCAAAATGCGATCTGCGCCTTGGCGTTGAATGGTCGGCTCGCGCGTTCCAACCTCGTCAATCCGGCGGCGAATAGTCTCAAGCGCTTGTTGCAGCGTGCGCTCATCAGAGGCCACACGCTCAGCTTCGGACAAGGTCACAATGATCAAATCGTCTTGGCCGCTGGCCTCAAGGTCATTTTCCAGAATGCCGCTGACGTTGATCGTAGACGTAACCGGTTGGGCCAGGCCACGCACCAACTCCAATGCGCGCGCCATGCCTTCGGGCTGAGAAATTCGAACATGCAATTCGTCAGGGGGGCTTGGCTGACGACGAATAGTGCCCACCGTACTGCGTTCGGGGCGCAAAACATCCCGCACTTCTGGCCAAAGCGATGTAATGCGTTGTTCGTAGACGTCTTCGACCTGCACTTCGGCAAGAAGATGGGCACCGCCGCGCAAGTCGAGGCCAAGGTTGACCAGCCCGGAGGGCAGCGCCGAAGGCCAACCACTGGCAGCGGCGGCGCGTTCTGGGGTTTCGCCAAACATCTCGATGTCGGCAACCGCATCGTTGTGCTGTTCAACCCGTTCGTAGAACAGGTTGGGAGCGGCCAAGACCAGACCAAGCAGACAGGTCAGCAAAATGGTCACGCGTTTCCAAGCGTCAATTTGCAACATCGCGTGCCGTTCCTTCTACGTAAAACGTGTTAGGTCGCTGTCCGACCTAGGGGGATCAGGACGCAGCCGGTTCCGTTTTGGACCGAACGTCGGCGATCGTGGCTTGGACCACGCGAACGCGCACGTTGTCTGCAATTTCGACTTCAACTTCGCCGTCTTCTTTGACCTTATTGACCTTGCCGATCAGGCCGCCTTGGGTGACGACCACGTCGCCGCGGCGAATGGCGGCAACCATGGTCTGGTGCTCTTTGACCTTCTTCTGCTGAGGACGGATCAACAGGAAATACATGATCGCGAAGATCAGGATCAGTGGAATGAACTGCGCGAAAGCACTTTGGTCCATGAAGCGGCCTTTCAGGTCTCGCTGGCGTACTCCGCCAGGTGGTCGATGGGAGCGGAGGAAGCCTCCTCGCGCGGTTTGGCGGAACCTATGCGTGAGGCATGGGGTTTGCAAGAGAGCGCGGGCGCGCAAAATGGCCCGTGTCGCTGTCTTCCAACGGAAGTTAGCAGGCCGATGCCGCAATCGGCGCAAATTCCCCCCTTTACGGACGCGCCGCGGTCGATTTGGGCATTGGACAGGTCAAAACGCATCAGCCGCGCCAAGGCGCGGTGGTCAGAAGTCCTTGGATAGTTCTAAACCTTGGGTCCGTTACGCATCCGCACGGCGGTGGCGCAAAGCAAAGTCAATCAACCCTTGGGTCGAACTGTCCTTTTCTTCGGCACTGGCTTTCCCACTCACCATGGGCCCAAGCGCTGTTGCCAGTTCTTTGCCAAGCTCAACACCCCATTGGTCAAATGAGTTGATCCCCAAGATCACACCCTCGACAAAAACGCGATGTTCGTAGAGCGCGATGATTTTGCCCAAGGTCTCCGGGTCGAGCTGTTCGTAAATGAGGGTTGTGGATGGGCGGTTGCCAGGGAAAACACGATGCGCAGCCTGACGTTGCAGCTCCACCCCATTGAAATAGTCGGAGATCTTTGCTTTGGCCTCTTTGAACTTGCGGCCCACCATCAACGCCTCAGATTGTGCAAAGCAATTGGCCAAGAGAAGGTCGTGGTGATGTTGCAGGTCCTCTTCATGGCCACGCGCCGCCACCAGAAATTCACACGGAACAATGCGCGATCCTTGGTGGATCAACTGATAGAATGCATGTTGGCCATTGGTGCCCGGCTCGCCCCAGACGATGGGGCCTGTCGGCACCTCAACCACTGCGCCATCCATGGCAACGCGTTTGCCGTTTGATTCCATCTCCAACTGTTGAAGATAGGCAGGTAGCCGTGCAAGTCTGTCATCGTACGGCAAGACGGCACGCGTCTCATAGCCCAATATTTGAGCGTGCCAAATGCCCACAAGCGCAAGCAAAACCGGCATATTTTCGGCCAACGGAGCCTCACGAAAGTGGTTGTCCATCGAGCGTGCGCCAGCCAAGAATTGACGGAAACGCTCTGGTCCAATCGCCAACATCAGCGACAAGCCAATCGGTCCCCAGACCGAATAACGACCGCCAACGTAATCGCCGAAACTAAAGACCCGGCTTGGGTGGATACCAAATTCCCGGGTTTTCTCCAGCGAGCTGGAGACCGCGGCAAATTGCAGCCCAGGATTGCCACCATTACCCTTCATCCAAGCCTTGGCCGTGGCCGCATTGGTCATGGTTTCGATCGTGGTGAAGGTCTTGGATGCAACAATAACCAACGTGCTTTGTGGATCACAGAGCTTAAGCGTATCTGCGATGTCAGCCCCATCCACATTGGAGACAAAGTGGCAGCGTGGCCCATCGTGGTAGGGTGCCAACGCTCGAACCGCCATGGCCGGGCCAAGATCTGACCCGCCAATACCAATATTGATGACGTCAGTAATCTCACCGGCGCGAACGTCTTCGGCGAATGCCTCCATCCGTGTGCGGGTTTCCGTGATCTCTGGCATGATATCCTTGCCATTGAGTTCAACCGGCACACCGGAGGTGTTGCGCAGGGCCGTGTGAAGCACAGCACGTCCTTCGGTTTCATTGATGGGATCGCCCGCAAACATGGCTTTCGCTTTACTGGACACCCTGGCGGCATCCGCCAAATGCAGCAATTGCCAAGTCACCTCCGTATCCAAGAGCGTCTTGGAATAATCAAAGCGCATTTTACAGGCAGTGACCGAGAAATGTTGGGCCCTCATAGGCGTTTTGAACAAATCAACAATTCTACGTTCGCCAAGCTCATCAGCTTTGAGCTTCAAGTCTTCCCACATAAAAGTCTCCTCTGCCCCTCAACGAAGTAATTATGGGGCCCAATGAACCATCATACCGCTTAAAACTGCCCTCACGGGCGCCTCTTGCGGGGTGAGATGGATGGCCCGCTCGTAGGCCTGTCTCTTATCAGCGCCAGTCATGACAATATGTTTAACAACTGCGCCATCGAGCGCGCGTGCGCACAAGGTGACACGGGGTTCCGGCGCACCGGGCGCGCGCATGGCCAAAAGGGTCGGCGCATCAGCCGCCAAAGCGGCGTCCAGTTGATCTGCGCCCGGGAAAAGCGAAGCCGTGTGCATGTCGGCCCCCATACCCAAAAGCAGGATATCAATCGGCAATGCACCGTCGATTGGCGCGGCCAGCTTATCGAGCTTGTCCTCGGGGTTTTGTGCTGGCGTATAGAGCGGCAGAAAGTTGGCCGCAGATGCACGATTCACCAGCAAACGTTCTCGCAGCAGTCGGGTGTTTGAGCGCTCGCTATTCTCAGGTACCCAGCGTTCGTCGCTGAGCATCACATCTACCCTCGACCAATCAAGGTCCGCTGCACAGAGATCGTCAAAGATGGGCCCAGGTGTCGTGCCGCCAGGCACAACAAACAACACACGATCTTCATGTGCCAAAGCGGCGCGTAAATCACCCGCCAACTTGCTTGCCATGTCCATGAACATCAGTTCGCGGTCTGGATATTCGATCAGTGTCATGATTTCACCTCGCGCCAGCGGCGTCCATCACGATGCATCAGCATCAGCGCATCCTCCGGCCCTGCCGAGTAGGCATCATAGGTTTTTGGCACGTCCCCACGGGCGACCCAGCCTTCGATGATCGGGTCAGTCCAGGCCCAGGCCGCTTCGACCTCATCGCCGCGCATAAAGAGCGTTTGGTTGCCACGCATCACATCCATGATGAGGCGTTCATAGGCGTCAGGCACTTCTTCCACTTCTGGCCCCAAGGCATCCGCAAATGACATGTCGAGCGGCACATTGATCAAACGCATCCCACCAGGGCCAGGCTCTTTGATCGTTACCCCAAGGGTGATGCCTTCATTGGGCTGCAAGCGAATAGAGAGCACATTTTGACCGCCCCCCACACCCTCGCTCCGCGCGTCTGCGCCAAAAATTGAGTGAGGCGTGTCCTTGAAAACCACGGCAATCTCAGATGTCCGCGCCTTGAGCTTTTTGCCGGTGCGCAGGTAGATCGGCGTGCCCGACCAACGCCAATTGGACAAGTGGGTTTTTAGGGCAATGAAGCTTTCTGTTTTGGAGCGGGCATCACCGGCGTCTTCACGGTACGAAGGTTCGTCACCGGTTGCGTCGTACTGCCCGCGCACGATGTGGTGCGGTTCGACCGGATCAAGGGCGCGAATGACCTTTAGTTTTTCGTCGCGCACTGCGTCGGGGTCGAATTTCGACGGCGGCTCCATGGCTATGAGGCACAAAAGCTGCATCAGGTGGTTTTGCACCATGTCGCGCATGGCACCGGATTTGTCATAGTAACCGCCGCGCCCTCCAACACCCACGGTTTCGGCCACGGTGATTTGAATATGATCAACATACTGAGCCGACCAAATCGGCTCGAACAACAAGTTGCCAAAACGAACCGCCATCAGGTTTTGCACCGTTTCCTTGCCCAGATAGTGGTCGATACGGTAAATCTGATCTTCCGCAAAATGCTGCGCCAACGTGGCGTTGAGCGCCCGGGCACTGTCACGGTCACGACCGAAGGGCTTTTCCACAACGATGCGCGCTTGACGATGGGCCATGCCGTAAAGTTTGAGACGCTCTGCCAAGTCTCCAAAGAGGCCCGGTCCAACCGAAAAGTAAAAGGCGCGCACGGCACCGTCGCGCAAACGTTTGGCCAAGTCCGCCCACCCTGCCTCACCGCGGGCATCCGTAGTGACGTACCCCAAAGTTGTGACGAAGGAATCGAGCTGCGGACAATTTTGGGGACGTCCGGGATCAAACTCCAGGATCGCAGCGCGCACGAAGTCTCGATAGCCCGCATCATCCATGTCCGACCGAGCCGCACCGATGATGCGCGCCTCCGGCGGCATTTGTCCCGCACAAAACCGGCGGAACAATCCCGGGAGAATTTTCCGGCGGGCCAAATCGCCCGTGCCACCAAAAATTACGAGGTCAAATGCCTCAACCGGGATGACACGCGATACCATTGGCTTGCCCTCGTTTTATGAACTTCGTTAGCGCTAACTGCAATTAACCAAACATCGACGCGCTGTCCATGTTTCAGTGCGCCTTCACAATGGTGTCAAGCTTGGCCTGGACGCTAGGCAATTTAACAGCATACCGCTAGGGTCGTATCCACGTATGCCTCTGCGCAAGGAAGGACCAAGCATGAAGGATGTGGTTGAGGCCAATCAGGGCAAGTTTTTGGACCCGGTTTGGACCGCCAAAGGCGATCGCCGGGCCACCGTTGCCTTAAGCAAGCCAGAAACCCTTTGGTTCAACACAGGCACATTGTGCAACATCACATGCGCCAATTGCTATATCGAAAGCTCTCCCCATAACGACCGTTTGGTCTATACGACGCGCTCAGAGGTGGAAGACTACATTCAGCAACTTGACGCGCGCAGCTGGAACGTGCGCGAGATCGCGTTCACCGGTGGTGAACCCTTTATGAACCCCGAAATGGTCGGCATGGCCGAGGCTGGTTTACTGGCGGGATACGACGTTCTGATCCTCACCAATGCGATGCGGCCAATGATGCGCAAGCGCATCCAAGCAGGTCTTGTAGATTTGATTGAACGGTTCGGCAAAAAGTTGACGTTCCGGGTCAGCCTCGATCACTGGAGCGCGCAAATCCACAATGCCGAACGGGGCACCGAGGCGTTCGAGCGCGCGCTAGAGGGGATGCGCTGGCTGCGCGACCGAGGGGCGTCCATGGCAGTTGCAGGCCGAGTAGAATGGGCCGAAAGCGAAGTACAAGCGCGTCAGAGCTATGGACGCATGTTCGAGCGCGAAGGGTTTCCCATCGACGCGATGAACCCCGGTCAGACCGTGCTCTTTCCCGAGATGGATGAAAGCGTCGAAGTCCCAGAAATCACAACAGACTGCTGGGGCATTCTCAACAAACACCCCGACAGCGTGATGTGCGCTAGCTCACGAATGGTCGTGAAGCGCAAGGGCGCCGAACGTCCAACCGTGCTGGCGTGCACGTTGCTTCCTTATGATGAACAGTTTGAGATGGGTGAAACCTTGGCGGAGGCGGAAGGCGACGTAAGCCTCAACCACCCGCATTGTGCGAAGTTTTGTGTTCTGGGCGGGGCAAGCTGTTCAGCTTGAAGATCAGAGGCAGCATCGACACCACCATGATCGCGCCAAGAAGGAATGGCGCGCCGGGAAGATAGAGCCCCGGGCCATTCACGAACTGCTCGAACACTGCAGTATGCGCTAGGGGCGCAGCAACGGCAGCAATGGACGACAGCGACGCAATCACGCCCTGAACCACGCCTTGTTGGTCTTCGCCCACTTGGTTGGCTGCAATCGCAGTGATCAATGGCGACGCCATGTCAGACAGCGCAGCAATTGGCAGGACGATCATAACGAGCCAAACCGCCTCTGTCAGGCCAAATGCCACAAGCCCAATGATGGCCGCTGCAGTCCCAAGAAGCAACGTCGGAAAATCGCCCAATCGCTTGGTCAGTTGCGGCAATACGCCCGCCTGAACCACCGCCACTAAAACGCCGTAGGACGCCAAAGACGCGCCAATCCGGAAAGCGTCCCAGCCAAACATCTCCCGCCCCCAAAACGCCCAGAGCGTGGGATAGACCATGTTGGCAAACTCAAAGACCAAAAGGCACACCATCGGTATGGCCAAGCCGGGGATGCCAAAAGACCGCCAAATGGTGGCAACGGGGTTGAGGTCACGCAGCCCAAACGCCCGCTTGTTTTCCTCCTTCAAGGATTCCGGCAGAACTAGGAGTGCAAAGATAACATTGACCCCGGACAACACTGCCGCGATCCAAAACGGCGCTGTGATGTGCCATCCACCAGCCAATCCACCAAGCGCAGGCCCCAAGACAAAACCAATCCCAAAGGCCGCGCCGATCATGCCAAAGGCCGCGCCGCGGTCCTCAGGCTTTGCAATATCCGAGATATAGGCCGTCGCCGTAATATACGTAGCACCCGCCATCCCTGCCAACACACGCCCCAGCAACAAGAGCCAATAGGTCTCGGCCAAAGCCATAATCACATAGTCCAAGGTCAGAGTGGCCAAAGCTGCGGTGAGAACGGGTTTGCGTCCATAGGCGTCTGAGAGGCTTCCAATGATGGGGCCAAAGAGAAACATGGCGGCTGCATAAGCCGACATCATCACCCCACCCCAAAATGCTCCCTCCGCAGTGTTGCCCGCGCCCACACGGTCCATCAGATCGGGCATGATCGGGAAAACAATCCCTATGCCGATGGCGTCGATGACAAGTGTGGCCAGAATGACCAAAAAGGGACCGGAGAGTTTCATGCCGCCAAAGGCATCGGCCAAAGTGATTTGGCAAGCCCCATTCTATCTCTGCGCCGCAAACTGAAAGTTGGTTATTTGATCATCCACTCACCATCTGGCCAAAACGCATGAAAAGCGAAAGCAAAGAGTATGTCATGGGGCTGATCTTTTCCCGCTTCATTGCGCACCCGAATGGTCCCGACGTCCTGGCTACGGGCGATATTGGCTTTGTCGAGCGCAGAAGCCTGCCCCGGCGCCCAGGAGATCACCAAACCCGCCTCGCGGATTTCCGAAATCTCTTCGCTGAATCGCGACAACGGCCATGCCTGATCTCCGACGCGCACCACCCGCATCAGCGCGGGAATGCCATGGGGCGGAAGTTCCCCAGAATAGAGAAATGGCCGATGTGAGCTGTCATAATTGCTATAAGGATTGCGCCCATACTCGCGGTTCCAACCCGGTTCAGACATTACCAACCCGTCAGGGTTCCGATCGCGAAACTCCGCCCAACTCTCCATCCAGGTGGGTATCATGGTGAGCTCTGTCCCGGTCAGTTCGCCGACGATGGCCTCGCCAATGGCCTGTTGCCACCAGCTTTCCGTCTCTCGGTCGTACATCACCATGTCCGAATTGCGCAGCTTGCCCGAGACGCCAAAACTCAACACGCCCGCCGGCGCGCGGCGATCAAACGTGATCCCGGAATTGCAGAGCGGACAGAACGTCACCGCCACAGGCACACCGCCAACCGTGTCATTCACAATCTCGTGCCACGTGAGATATCGGACCGGATAAGCGCGGACATCTCCGCCGATTTCGACCGCAATTACAGGTTCCCGGCCCCCAATGCCACGCTCGCTTGCGACAGGCTTGAACGTCGGATTATCAATTGCTGGAATGCCGTCCCTGGGCGGGCCACCAGATAAAATCTCAACCCAGTCTTCGACCGATGTGGTGTTGAAGTCCGTATTTGGCCATTCACGCGACCAAAACTCTGGGCTTGCGGCCGCAGCGCCGCCAAATGCAAGACCTGCAACCAAAACGAGGGCTTTCGAAAACATCTGCGTTCTCCTTGGGTATTTACACAAAGATGGCACACACGCCGCCCCGCGCATAGAAACCCCAACGCAGATGTGAAAAAGGCGCGAGATGCCCCGCGCCTTCTCTCAAGCTTTATTTGTGCAAGGGAGCCAAGGCTCACTCGGTCACGATGACCGAGACCATGCGGTCGGGTTCGCCAATGACCGAGCCGTTTTGCCCGCGTCCACGCTTGATCGCGTCGACGATGTCCATGCCGCCTGTAACACGACCAACCACGGTGTATTGTCCGTTCAAAAAGTAACCCTGATCAAACATAATGAAGAACTGCGAATTGGCGGAGTTGGGGTTTTGCGAACGCGCCATGCCGACGATGCCCCGATCATACGGCACGTCTGAAAACTCGGCAGCAAGATCCGGCAAGTCAGACCCTCCACGTCCGGCCATTCGCATGTCACCGCCTGCTTTGCCAAACTCAACATCGCCGGTCTGGGCCATGAAGCCCTCAATCACTCGGTGGAAGACCACGTCATCATATTGCCCATCCCCGGCCAGTGCGGTGATTTGGGCCACATGGGCTGGCGCAACATCTTCAAGAAGATCGATGGTGATCACGCCATTGGCTTCGCCCGCCACGGTCACTTCGAGCCCCGCCGCCTGAGCCGATACAGACGAGAACGCCAATGCGATGGCGGCAGCGACGCCTGACCAGACCTTATGCATCGGCGGCCACTTTCACGGACACCATGCGATCAGGCTGCGTTGGAGGCTCACCACGCATGATCGCGTCCACATGCTCCATGCCGGAGATAACGCGACCATAGACCGTGTACTGCCCATTCAAGAAGTGATTGTCGGAGAAGTTGATAAAAAACTGGCTGTTCGCGCTGTCGGGGTTCGACGAACGTGCCGCGCCCAATGTGCCACGATCATGGGGGAGTTTGGAGAACTCAGCCGGTAGGTCAGGATGCTCAGAACCCCCAGTGCCCGCCATGCGCAAGTTGAAGTCATTTTCCATGTTTCCATTGGCCACATCACCCGTCTGCGCCATGAAGCCGTCGATCACACGGTGAAAACACACGTTGTCATAGGCACCAGCGCGTGCCAACTCCTTCATGCGCTCAGTGTGTTTGGGCGCCACATCTGGGAGCAATTCGATCACGACTTGACCGTCTTTGAGCTCCATCAGGATGGTGTTTTCGGGATCTTTGATGTCGGCCATGCGGCCCTCCTATTGCTGGGTCGAGTGGCAACCTAGGATGATGCGTCGCCCGCGACAAGCAGATCACTTGCCCTGATCCCTTGACGGACGAGGCCCAACCAGCCAAGGAGCCCCCAAATTGATTTGGTTCAAAATTCCCCTGGAGATCCCCATGGCTTGGAAATCCCTTGATGAGATGACTTTGAATGGCGCTCGCGTGCTCACACGTGTGGACATCAACGTACCTATGGAGGACGGTGTGGTCACCGATGCAACCCGCATTGACCGCATTGTGCCAACCGTAAAAGACATCCTCGCCGTCGGTGGAAAACCCGTCCTTATGGCTCACTTCGGGCGCCCAAAAGGCAAACATGTCCCCGAAATGAGCCTACAATCGCTCGTTCCTGCTCTTGAGGCAGCCTTCGGTGCCGAAGTGGTTTTTGCCGCCGATTGCATTGGCGATGCCGCGGGTGCGGTTGTTGATGCCCTGCAACCGGGCCAAGTTGCCCTGCTTGAGAATACACGCTTTCACGCAGGCGAAGAAACGAATGATCCCGACCTTGTGGCGGCGATGGCTACTCTTGGCGATATCTACTGCAACGACGCCTTTTCCGCCGCGCATCGCGCACACGCCTCTACCACGGGCCTTGCACACGCCCTACCCGCTTGCGCTGGACGTTTGATGCAAGCCGAGCTTTCGGCGCTCGAAAGTGCGCTTGGCGCACCAACACGCCCAGTGATGGCCGTTGTCGGCGGCGCAAAAGTTTCCACCAAGCTCGACCTCCTCGGCAACCTCGTTGAAAAAGTCGACACGCTTGTGATCGGCGGCGGCATGGCAAACACGTTCATGGCAGCCCAGGGCATATCGGTTGGAAAATCACTTGCTGAGCACGATATGGCCGACACCGCTTCGGAAATACTGTCTAAGGCGACAACGTTGGGATGTACCGTTTTGCTGCCAACCGATGTCGTTGTCGCGCGCGAATTCGCTGCGGGTACCGCAACCGAGACGCTCCCAGCCGATGCCTGCCCCGAAGACGCGATGATCCTTGATGCGGGACCTGCTTCGGTTGCTCGGATTAAAGAGGCGCTGAGCGCGTCCAAAACACTCATCTGGAATGGCCCGCTTGGTGCATTTGAGATCGACCCCTTTGACGCAGCCACCAACGCCGCCGCCGCCGAAGCCGCCGCTTTGTCGCAATCAGGCGCGCTTATCTCAGTGGCGGGTGGCGGAGACACGGTTGCCGCGCTCAACAAAGCGGGCGCCGCAGACGCCTTCACGTATATCTCCACCGCTGGGGGTGCTTTCTTGGAGTGGATGGAAGGCAAAGATTTGCCCGGTGTTGCAGCACTCTCGAACAACTGATCACGACATTCTCGCTACGTCTGTCACGCAAAAGGCACGGTTTACACAGCGTGCAAGGGTTGATCCAAAGAGGGTTTCCCTTTGCACGTGTCGCGTGGCATGTTTGGCACACGGTCCAAAAAGAGACCTTGAGGCAAAGATGAATAAGAGCACAGGACATCACCTGACACCGCTGGTTGTTTTGGCTGCCGCCGTGACCTTTGGTGGATATTTCAGCTTTGCGGCCATCCAAGGCGACTACGGCCTCTTTCGGCGTGCCGAAATAATCGACGACGCCCAGAAATTGCAAGTTGAGCGAGACGCTTTGAATGCAGAAGTGGTGCGACTTGAAAACCTTACCAAGCGGCTGTCAGACGATTACCTCGATCTCGATCTACTGGATGCGCAAGCGCGCGACGTCTTGGGCCTCATGCGGGCAGATGAAATCATCATCCGCTGATCAAGCCTGAACTTTGACACCCCAAACTACCCGAACACGTCAAATCCACCAACGGTCAACATCGCTTGGGCGGCCAATAGCTTTAGGTCGCGCGGCATCTCTTGGCCCCGCTCAGGTTTGAAGTGAAATGTATCCGCAGAATCCTGCGGCGCTCTTGGTGTGACGACCTGATTGTTGTTTTTTGCCAAGCTCTGGGGCATGCGGCCGACCGGGTTGGTTGGTACAGTTTTGACTGCGTCTTTTTGTTGCTGGACCTTCTTCACGCCTTTCGAGAGAAACTCAGAAGCGTTTCGTACGCGAGGCGCCTTGACTGCAACCGACCGTGCGCCACGGCGCATTTGTGCATCCAACAATTTGCCAAGCTTTAAGACTCGCCCGTCTTTTGATGCCGACATGCTGTATCCAATCATAGAACATATTCCGACGCGCACTTTACTGTGCTCTCAAATGGCCACGCTGTGGCCCCAACCATGGCAGAACTGAGAACATTCGCGAAAATTTGATACAGTCACAAGAGACTTAGCCCCCTTTTCAACACCTGCTTGAGCGGTTAGTTTAACACTCAACTACACCGTTAAATACGCCGAAAAATCACTTTGGGAGGAGTGCCATGGCCCGCAAGGCTGCTGCGAAAACCTCAAAATCGCTCTCAAAACCCAATGTTTCCGCCGAGGAACTGACCCAGTATTACCGTGACATGCTGTTGATACGGCGCTTCGAAGAAAAAGCCGGTCAGCTTTATGGCATGGGCCTCATCGGCGGTTTTTGTCACCTCTACATCGGACAAGAGGCCGTTGTAGTGGGACTGGAGGCCGCCGCCGAAGACGGCGATAAACGCATCACCTCCTATCGCGACCACGGCCACATGCTTGCCTGTGGCATGGACGCAGCCGGCGTGATGGCGGAACTCACCGGGCGAGACGGCGGCTATTCCAAAGGCAAAGGCGGCTCGATGCACATGTTCAGCCGTGAAAAGCACTTCTATGGCGGGCACGGGATCGTCGCCGCCCAAGTGCCGCTCGGCGCAGGTTTGGCATTTGCCGACAAATATCAAGAAAACGGTCGCGTGACCTTCACCTATTTTGGCGATGGCGCGGCAAACCAAGGCCAGGTTTATGAGACATTTAACATGGCCGCGCTTTGGCAGCTGCCGTGTATTTTTGTCATTGAAAACAACCAATACGCCATGGGCACGGCCCAAGGTCGCTCCACCTCGACACCCGATCTCTATACGCGTGGCGCCGCCTTTGGCATCCCCGGTGAAGCGGTCGACGGCATGGACGTGCTCGCCGTGAAAGCCGCTGGCGAAAAAGCTGTGGCCCACTGCCGTTCGGGCAAAGGCCCCTACATTCTAGAAATCAAAACCTATCGTTATCGCGGCCATTCGATGTCAGACCCGGCCAAATACCGCACGCGCGAAGAGGTGCAAAAGATGCGCGACGAGCGTGACCCAATTGAGAACGTGCGCGAGCTCCTCCTCACCGGCAAACACGCCACCGAGGACGATCTCAAAGCCATCGACAAAGAGATCAAAGCCATCGTGAACGACGCAGCCGAGTTCTCACGCACGAGCCCCGAACCCGCGCTCGAAGAGCTTTGGACTGATATCTACGCAGAGTCGGAAGTCTGATATGGCAACAGAAATACTCATGCCCGCCCTCTCACCCACTATGGAAGAAGGCACGCTGGCCAAGTGGTTGGTCAAAGAAGGCGATGCCGTCTCGTCCGGTGACATCATTGCCGAGATTGAGACAGACAAGGCAACGATGGAGTTCGAAGCGGTCGACGAAGGCGTGATGGGCAAGCTTCTCATCGCCGAGGGCACCGCCGATGTGAAAGTGAACACCCCCATCGCCATCTTGGTCGAAGAGGGTGAAGAGGTGCCAGCAGAGGCGCCTAGATCGGCTCCCGCCGCTGCTCCAGCGTCTGCGCCTGCAGCACCCGCCGCAACGCCAGCAGCTAGCGACATCGACAACGAGCCAGAATGGCGCGCGCCTGAACCCGATTGGCCCGAAGGCACCCCTGTGAAACAGCAAACGGTCCGCGAAGCGCTCCGCGATGCGATGGCCGAAGAGATGCGCGCCAATGACAAAGTCTTCCTCATGGGTGAGGAAGTGGCCGAGTACCAAGGTGCCTATAAGATCAGCCAAGGCTTGCTCGATGAGTTCGGCTCAAAACGCGTGATCGACACGCCGATCACCGAGCATGGCTTTGCCGGGATTGCCGTTGGTGCAGCCTTTGGCGGCTTGAACCCGATTGTGGAATTCATGACATTTAACTTCGCCATGCAAGCCATTGATCAAATGATAAATTCTGCTGCGAAAACGCTCTATATGTCAGGTGGTCAAATGGGGGCGCCTATGGTGTTCCGTGGCCCGAACGGCGCCGCGGCGCGTGTGGGTGCACAGCACAGTCAAGACTACGCAGCATGGTATGCCCACGTGCCCGGGCTCAAGGTTGTGATGCCCTACTCTGCGTCGGATGCCAAAGGCTTGCTCAAAACCGCGATCCGTGACCCCAATCCGGTGATCTTCCTCGAAAACGAGATACTATATGGGCGTAGCCACGATGTGCCCGCAATGGACGATTTCACGGTTCCGTTTGGCAAGGCGCGCGTCTGGCGCGAGGGCAGCGACGTTACCCTCGTGAGCTTTGGCATCGGGATGCAATATGCGCTTGAGGCCGCCGACAAGCTGGTCCCCGACGGAATTTCTGCGGAAGTAATCGACCTGCGCACCCTGCGCCCCATTGATTACGACACGGTGCTGGCCTCAGTTATGAAAACCAACCGCTGTGTCACCATCGAAGAGGGTTGGCCGGTGGGCGCGATTGGCAATCACCTCTCTGCCGTGATCATGGAACGTGCCTTCGATTACCTCGACGCGCCCGTGATCAACTGCACCGGCAAAGACGTGCCCATGCCCTATGCCGCCAACCTTGAGAAACACGCCCTGATCACGACTGACGAGGTGATCNAAGCTGTACGCAAAGTGACCTATCGGTAAAACAATGGCGGAAGACAACTTTCTCAGCGGCATCTTCAAAGGTAGCGCCCTTGGCCACCTGATCGGGTTTGTGATCACAAACCTCATGATTTGGGTGACGGTCTGGCTTTTGGCATCCCATTATCAGGACGTGCTCTCGCAGCCAAACACGCCGGGACGCGAGTTTGCTACGTTTATCGAAGGCTCGTTTCTGGTTTTGTTAGGCTCCTACATCTTGGGCGGCTTCGGCGCAGCGACCCGGATGCATGCCGAAGGAATTTGGGCCATGCGCAAAGGTGGGCCTGATCCCAGTGTCGTCGCCTTCAGCCGTATGACGCTGGGCTGTGTGTTCGGTCTGCTTACTTATCTGGCACTTTCAGAGGGACTTCTCGATCTCTTTGTGTCGCAAACAAACTTGCCCGACGGCGTTACGCTTGAACCCACCTATGTGTCGATCCTTCTGTTTTCTATGCTGGCGGGTATGTTCGCCAGTGAAGTATTCCGCGGGCTCAAAGCGCGCCTGCCCAAAGATCAACCGCCGCAACCACCGTCTGCGTAACCCGCAAGGAGTGAGACGATGCCCGTTGAAATTTTGATGCCTGCCCTGTCGCCCACCATGGAAGAGGGCACGCTTGCCAAATGGCACGTTAAAGAGGGCGACGCTGTGGCCTCTGGCGATGTGATCGCCGAGATCGAGACAGACAAAGCCACAATGGAGTTCGAAGCCGTTGACGAAGGCATGATGGGCAAAATCCTCGTCGCCGAAGGTACGGCCAGCGTGGCTGTAAACACACCAATCGCAGTGCTTTTGGAAGAGGGCGAGTCCCCGAATGACATCGACTCTGCTGCCCCAACGCCAGAGCCCGCGGCGATGGGTGAAGCAGCCAACGAATTGTCTGCAGCTGCACAAGCGGCCGGTGCCCCTGAACAGATAAACCAGAAGGCCCCGCCTGCCCCCGAAAGCGCCGATGGTGGCCGGGTCTTTGCCTCGCCTCTTGCGCGGCGGATCGCAGAGCAGAAAGGCCTCGAGCTCAGCCAAATCACTGGCACGGGTCCACGCGGTCGCATTGTGAAGGCAGACGTCGAAGCAGCCGATCCAGCAAAACAGGCCACGCCCACCGCCGCATCCGCGCCGAAAGCATCGGCTGCGCCCTCACCCGCGGCACCATCAGCCAAAGCGGCAGCGGACCCTGGCAAGATTGCGTCGGTCTATGCCGATCGCGAATATCAAGAAATTGCCCTCGATGGGATGCGCCGCACCATTGCCGCGCGCTTGACCGAGGCCAAGCAAGACATCCCGCATTTTTACCTGCGCCGAGATATCCATCTTGACGCTCTATTGAAGTTCCGTGGCGAACTAAATGCGCAGCTCAAAGAACGCGGTGTAAAGCTGTCGGTCAATGATTTCATCATCAAAGCTTGCGCTGCCGCGTTGCAACAGGTCCCAACCGCCAATGCCATTTGGGCGGGTGATCGCATCCTTCAGTTAAAACCATCTGATGTCGCAGTGGCTGTGGCAATTGAAGGGGGCCTGTTCACTCCGGTGCTCAAAGATGCCCATGCCAAGTCGCTCTCGGCCCTCTCAGCGGAAATGAAAGACTTGGCTAGCCGCGCACGCGACCGCAAGCTCGCCCCACATGAATACCAAGGCGGCAGCTTTGCCATTTCCAACCTCGGCATGTTCGGCATTGAGAACTTCGACGCCGTCATCAATCCACCCCATGGTGCAATCCTTGCCGTGGGCGCTGGCGTCAAAAAGCCGGTCGTTCATGAAAACGGTGCACTTGGTGTAGCGACAGTTATGTCGGTGACGATGAGCGTGGATCACCGTGTCATCGATGGTGCTCTCGGCGCGAAACTTTTGGCCGCAATCAAGGATGGATTGGAAAACCCCTTGGCGCTTCTGGCTTAAGCAACCGTGGGGCTCATTACTTTAGGGCCTCGAACTCTCCCGCAACAAAACCGTGTCCATTTTCGGGGATCACGGTACTTCGCAGTTTTTTATTAATTTGGCGTCAAAATTGTCCGATCTCGGCGAAACCTGCCATACCAAACCGGATTATAAGCACCGTACATTAGACGCTGACTATTGGTCGGGTTTGCTCGTTCTTCACCCACTCAGAATTGTCAGTGCCGACCGTGCAATTTGAGGCTTTCCCCTACTCGGCATGGAAGTTTTACATCGCGCTTTGGGGTTAATCGGTTTTTCGCTGTATTTTTACTATGGTGTTGTTGCACAGCAACCGCCCCCGTCGGTGCAACTGCGCTATTTTGAAACAACGCTCTATTTTTAAACGACACTCCGCACCTCGAAGGGCATTCTGAGCAATCAGACGGTTGCCGCACCATCCTCATACTCCGGCCAAGAACTGATGCTTTCTACAGCGGCCTGCGGATTTTGCTGCGCTTCAAGCGCGTGCAGACTAGACGCGCGAAGGCTTAGCCCCTGCAACCGCGCAAGACTTGGTCCATCGTTACCGACGGCTGATCGCAACCGGCTTCGCCCACGATTTTAGCCGGCACACCTGCGACAGTTTTGCATGATGGCACTTCTGTCAAAACAACAGATCCCGCCGCAACGCGTGAACAATCACCGATACGAATATTGCCAAGTACTTTGGCCCCTGCACCAATGAGAACGCCGTTGCCGATCTTGGGGTGGCGATCTTCTTCTTCTTTGCCCGTCCCACCCAGTGTAACGGAATGGAGCATTGAAACGTTGTCACCCACCACAGCAGTTTCACCGATGACGATGGAGTGGGCGTGGTCGATCATGATGCCTTTGCCAATCCTCGCAGCGGGATGGATATCAATACCAAACACCTCAGAGACGCGCATCTGCACGAAGTACGCCATGTCACGACGGCCCTCCAACCAAAGCCAATGGCCAACACGATACGCCTGAATGGCCTGAAATCCCTTGAAAAACAGCAAAGGTTGCAAGAAACGGTGGCACGCAGGATCGCGATCATACACAGCCGCAATGTCCGCGCGCGCTGAGAGGCCCAGTTCAGGCTGTGCCGAAAACGCCTCATCGGCGATCTCACGGAGCAATTGCTCGGACATCTCGCCCGATTCCAATTTCAGTGAGAAACGATAGCTAAGCGCCCGTTCCAGAGACGCATGGTGGAGCACGCTTTGGTGGACCAAACCGCCCAAGAGTGGCTCATCACGCACGGCATCTTCAGCTTCTCGGAGTATACGTGCCCAAACGGGATCCATTTCGCGAATTTGTGTCTCTGTATAAGCCATGGCGGTCTCGCTTCTCGCTCTACTTGCACAGGTAGATAGCATCTGATCGTCGCAGAACCAAATGCTAACCCGTGATGTGTAAGATCACAAATCGATGGCCATCTAGCTAAAAATGAACAAAGGACGCCCGAAGCAATGGGCGTCCTCCGGAAATAACCTGAATTTTGCAGCGCGTTATTGTATCTCAATAGCTGCTGCGGGCCCTGGGCCGAAAGCGGAAGAGAGCTGGGAGACTTCGAAACGCGATCCTGTTGTGAAACTATCACTGGCTTGCATTTCAGCGGTGTAGGTGAAGTTTTGGCTGGTCACCAATTCTTCCCGAACGTTGCCGCCGTTTACAAAATGCGGACCAAATATCGCTCAGCCTCTTCTCCAAGCGGAACGTCGAACCCTTCCCATGAATCTCCGTCGATGCGCGTGCGTCTGATCCATTTGAGATTCAAATCACCATTGGAGTTGCTCATTCGCAAATGAGCTGGACGATATGGACGCAAACCAACACCTTGGAACTGTTCGATGCGCGTTTCATAGGTCGAATCATCATACGGCAAGTTCCCTGGCCCAATGCGATAGTATCTTGGCAATCCGCGCTGCGCGATTGTGAGAGGCAGTTGTTCGGCGCTTCCATCCAAAAGCACGACCCAAGACCCGGCAAGCCATTGCGCTGGCTGGACGCCATCACTGCCTGCTTGACCTCGTAGCCGACGCGACAAACGATAGGTGTTCTCTGCGATGAGCTCAGCAGCCTCGAATTGGAAAACTTCCCAGTTTCCTGCACTGCCGTCGCCGATCGCGGCCGCATTGGCACCATTCAAAAGAGCTGTCCGGGTGACCTCTTGCAAGGAACCACCATTGAAACGCACCTCAAGACCTGCCCCGCGGTCCAATAATCCAGGTCGAGCAGCAGGCAGATCATTTAAGGTCTGACCAACAACGGCTCGCGCCGGCAGAATCCTATCCAATTCGTACCCTGCGTCCTCTGTCGAAGAATATATTGCCGCGGATCCCCGCCAAGGCGTCGAAGTAGCTGCCACGAAGGGTGCATGCGGCACCTCATCTCCGGTCAAAAGTGGAAGATCCATGAAGAAGGATGTCAGTGGGACCGGAGCGGAATAAAGCGACATTGCGCGCAGCTTTTCTTTGACCGGCGCTGGTCGATAAATATTGGGTTCGATCCTTACGGCGTCGACAATCTGGGCCGGCCCTTGTTCGACCTGGTCAATCCGGTAGCTGATCCCATCAATGGCCACGACGTCGCCGGCACCAATGGCGCGTTTGGATGGTGGTATCGCAAATCGCGCTTTTTCACGAGACGTGCCAGCCTCAGCCAGCCAACTGCCTACCTTCAGTTCGGGTCAACGCCAAAGGCAGCTCATGTTGCGCCAGGCTTGGGTTGTCGTCGCCCGGCAACGCAACATCGACGCTGGCAACATCATAATCTGCTTCGGCTTCTATGAAATCGAACGAGACTTTGCCGACCAGTTCCGCGGAACTGTCGCGTCTTTGCTGCAAACGCCCTTCCATATCATCGATAACGGCAATCTCTTTGGGGTCAAGCATTATCGGTCGTTGTCCGTTTCGTTGCTGAAATTTCAGCTGTCCGTCACGCTCGATGGCATCAAACCCGTAGTGGAACATTAGAGGCTGAAGTATTTCCCGGACACTGCCGACGCCATTGGACATGTATGCCCGAACATAACCATAAAGTTCACTGACATGGAGTAGCCCCCTGAAAGTGTTCCACCAACAGGGATAGATTTGTCCCGCAAATTGGAGGATCAGCGATGGCTGGGAAAAGAGAGAAGCCCGAAGAGATTGTATCGAAGCTTCGGCAAGTGGAAGTTTTGCAAGGACAGGGAGCAACGGTTGCCGAGGCGGTGCGCCAGATCGGCGTGACACAGCAGACGTTTTATCGATGGCGAAAGCTTTATGGCGGCATGCAGAGGTCACAGCTCGCGCGGCTGAAAGAGCTTGAGAAAGAGAACCAGCGTCTGCGCCGTGCGGTGTCTGACCTGACGTTGGACAAGCTCATTCTGAGTGAGGCCGCAAAGGGAAACTTCTGAGCCCTTCGCGTCGTCGCAAGTGCGTCGACCATGTGCGGCGGAAGCTTGGCGTATCAGAGCGCCGCGCCTGCCGCACACTTGGGCAGCACCGATCCACGCAGCGTAAAGTTCCGCGGGGCCGTGCTGATGAAGCGCGTTTGACAGAGGACATCATCGAGCTGGCGGATCAATATGGACGCTACGGATATCGGATGGTCACCGGCCTGCTGAACAACGCGGGTTGGAGTGTGAACCACAAGCGGGTTGAGCGCATCTGGCGGCGTGAAGGGCTGAAGGTCCCACAAAAGCAAAGGAAGAAAGGGCGACTTTGGCTGAACGATGGGTCGTGTGTTCGGCTCCGACCGGAACGGCCAAATCACGTGTGGTGGTATGACTTCGTCCAGGATCGTACCGCTGATGGCCGTGTGTACCGAACACTTAACATCATTGATGAATACACAAGGGAGGCGCTGATGATCCGCGTCAATCGCAAGCTCAACTCAACCGATGTGCTGGATGCGCTGACCGACCTGTTCATCCTGCGCGGGCCCCCTGAATATATAAGGTCGGACAATGGGCCCGAATTTATCGCTCAAAAGGTGCGAGATTGGATTGCTGCCGTCGGAACCAAGACCGCCTATATCGAGCCAGGATCACCGTGGGAAAACGGATATTGTGAAAGCTTCAATGCCCGGTTCCGGGACGAGCTCCTGAATGGCGAGCTGTTCTACACCTTGAGGGAAGCGCAAATCCTGATCGAACAATGGCGTATTCACTACAACACCGTCAGGCCCCACAGCGCATTAGGCTATCGCCCACCCGCGCCAGAAAGCATCGTTCCGATGGACCAGAGGCCAACGATGCACTAACAATCAAACTGGACCACACGATGGGGGCACGCCAGTAGTGCCGTCACAGCACAGCAGCAATGTCCAAATTGGTGTTGGGCGGCATGCGTACAGACAATTTTCGCAGTGAACGGATACGATGTTTATCAAGAAGATATTGTTGCTCGATTGTATCCAAACCTGGCTTGTTCTACTGCAACAGGTATTGAAATCGCAGGTGTTACCAGCGGTCGCTGGATTGATCGAAGGGGCTACCGATTTAGAGCTGAAGTTGCGCCGCTGCTTGACTTGTCCATGGGCTTGGCGAACTCAAACGCAGCGGCTCAGGTAGCTTCAGAATTAGCTGCTGACCGCCCTGTAATCAACGGAGCCATGGGGCACGCAACTGTCCTTACGGCAATGACATACTTAAGAGATCAGTTCGGTAGAGGTATGCCACAGCAAATAACGGTTCGCGATCCTTGGCCCGGAAATCGCAATCGAAGGACACTCTCTCCGCAAGAAGCACTTGGGACCTTTTTTATCGCTGCTGTTCGAGTTTCTTAGTGTTTGTCTGCGGTCAGCCATTCATCTGAATTGAAAGGAAAAATAGTGGACGAAATATCGGCTGCTGCCCCTGATACGCTGCTACTGTATACTTGGCTGGCTAGGGTCATTGAACGAGCGACCCTGTCACTGGTCGTTGTGTCAATGGCACTCATGTTGACAGTTGTTCTTTGGAAGAAGATCCAGAGCATTGATTTTTCCATTGCACGTGAAGAAGGGCAGATTTCCGCAAGTGTCACTTTTGCTATGCCAGTGTTTCTGCTTCTGACAGTGATCTTGTTCGCATTCATTTCGTTTTCTCATCCGATCCAAGTTGAATGGAAGTCTGGCAACGTAGCTGCTGGTGCTGATGCACCGACCGAAGTTGCAAGTGGAACCAACGAATTCAAAGTTGTTGGCTATTCGCCTAGTGAAGATGAGCAGCTGCAGACTGCACTAGCACTCAACGCTTTGACCAGCGTCAGTCGGCAATTGCAGCAGTTTGCTGTGCAACAGACTGTTGATGATGAGCTTGCACTACACATTGAGAGACTGGCTCGAGTAGACAGAGCGCTTTTTTCGACAAAGAACCAGCTGGCTGAGAGTGGTTTCACGCGAAATCAAATCACGGGATGCAGGGCGGACATTTCTTCTGGCGCGGTTCTCAGTCCAACATGCGACAGGTACAAACAAATGACGAAAGGAGAACTTGAGTGAAGCTACTCAAAGCAGTCAGCATAGGCCTACTCCTGCTTTCTCCTACGTTTGCCATTGCACAGTACGTTGAAAGCACCGGTGCGGCGGAAGAACACTCGATTTCTGCCCTCTTGGACGACGCCATAACGCCCATTCTTGCTTTTGCCACGGAAGCTGAGCAAGCAACTGCTTCTCGCATCAAAATCGTAGTTGTTCCCTTCCATCCGGCAGATTTTGTGATTTCACCGTTAGCCATAAAAACGTCGCAGGGCGAACGAGTGATGGTTCTTAGTGATGCTTTTTTGAGGTTTCTTGATGGGTACCTAGAGGCATACCTGCTCAGCGAAGAGGTCGGTAAGAAAATTCTAGCCGAGAGTTGGGCACAGAGGCATTTCGCACAAGTTTCTATGCTGAATCAAAACCCAATGCAGCTCCCTGGGCAGATGTTTGGCCTAAGTGACCTCGAAATCAATGAATTTCGAGAACGTACTTCGGATGCATTTGCTGGCCTAAAGTGGATGGTTCTTGTCGATATCTTATTACATGAAATAGGGCACCATGCTGCAGAGCTATTCTACAATCCTGAAGTTGATACTTCTGAAACTATGATCGCAGCTGAAACAGCAGCAGATGCATGGGCCACTGAGGTGTTTAGGGCATATGCTGCTAGTCAGGCACGTATTCTCGACAAATCAAATTCAACTGGGCGGGCATTTGCTTTACTAGCACTGCGTGAATTATCCTCTTTTGTTTCAGTCGCAGATGTTAGGTCAAGCAGAACACATCCGACTCCGGTGTCACGAGTGATGGCCATACTGAATGATGGAGCCTGTAGCACAGTCCAGTCAACTATCAGTATGGATGATCTATGCAAGAAACTGGAAGAGGTGGCCAGCTCATTGGAACTCGATGATCGCGGTTTTTCAACGTATCTGGAAAGAGCTCAGTCAGGCGAGGCTTTTGCAATGTATCGTTTGGGACAGGTGCTCTTGGGTCAGGGGAAATCGATTGAAGCTTGTTCCTATTTTCAGAACGCTCACGAGGCAGGGTTAGTCGGATGGAACACGCGGTTCTTGGCATGGTGCTTTGAACCAGAGTCGCCAACAGGTTTGAGTGACCCAGAATTTGCTGAAGAGCTCTACTATCTTGCTGCAGACGATGGTTGGGCCGAAGCGCAGGCTTGGGTGCGAAAGTTTGGAACTCGCTAAACTTAGACAACTTATCAACGTTTGCGCAAACCTGTGAGCGGCAACGAATAAGATTTTTCTTCGGAGCGCCCTGGCAATAAAAAACAATATAATCAATACTCTACAACCAAAAAACAACACTTGGAACAGCATAAGCACTGCAAGGCGCGTTGCTACCGTGCTGTGCTAGGTGCACGGCGCGGCGCTCACAACGCACTGTGCTAACTGATGTTTTTCAAACTGTGCTAACACTGTGCTAGGGTATTTCGGCATTTTCAGCGATTTACGCTGCGACGCAGAAATCCAGCAAGTTATTGTTTTTAATTGATTTAAATGGTGCCCGGGGGCGGAATCGAACCACCGACACGAGGATTTTCAATCCACTGCTCTACCCCTGAGCTACCCGGGCACGGGTGAAGGCGTCGCCTTCGGGTGGGCGGGTTCTAGACGGTGGGTGACCGCGTGTCCAGAGGCAAACGCGCATCAGATTTGGCATTTTCATTGGAGCAAAACGAAAGGCCAGCGCGAGGTGCCATGAAGCGGTTGACCTTCTGTCTTCACACGCCGAGCTGCTTTTCGCGCCATATAACGAAGACTATGGCGCATATGCCTCCGAAACCGGTCGCACATTGCAAATAGAGCAATGGCCAAGCCCCGGTGCCAGTTGCCAGCAACGCTCCAGCAAGCGCTGACAAAAAGCCTCCTCCAGCTAGCATAATGGCGCCCCCGAATCCGCTTGCCGTGCCCGCCAGATGCGGCCGGACCGAGAGCATGCCAGCGGTTGCATTAGGGATACTGAGGCCGTTCCCGAGACCGACGAAGGTCATACACCCGAAAAATACAAAGGGAGTTTGATAGCCCAAGCTGAAGCAGCTTAGCGACACCAAGAGGCCGAAAGTGTTGATCAATGCGCCCCAGAGGACCATGCGATTGACGCCAACGCGCGCAGAAAACATCCCGGATATCCAGTTGCCACAGAAGTATCCGATGGCAGGCGATCCGAAGTAAACACCCAACCAAAATGGATCGAGACCGAAGACCTCTTCTCCAACAAAAGGTGCGCCACCGAGGTAGGCAAAAAATGCCCCAGACGAAAGACCCGATGCAAGCGCGTAACCCCAAAACCTCTGCGACCGCAGCAACTCGGGAAACTCCGCGAATTGTCGCCACATCGGCTGACCCGATGGCGCGTGCGTCTCGCCAAGATCAACCCATGCCAACCAAAAAACGAGCCCACCCAGGGCGAGCATGAGTACAAACGCAGCATGCCAGCCGAAGAGAATATCCAACGCGCCGCCGATCATTGGAGCGATCATCGGGACCACCGCCATCCCCATGGTGACATAACCGATCATTGAGGCGGCTTCATTCTGCCCCACCATATCGCGCACGATCGCGCGGGAGAGAACGAGGCCCGTGACGATGACAGCTTGGGCCATTCTAAACATCAGAAACACCCATATATTGGTGGATAAAAGACATCCAAGCGTCGCCAACATAAACAGGGCGATTCCCCAAAGGATCACGGGCCGACGACCAAGCTTGTCAGAAACTGGACCAATGACCAATTGCGCCAACGCATTGACCACCAGATACCCAGCGACAGAGAGCTGCATAAGGCCGTAATCGGTCTCGAAAAACGCGGTCATTCGCGGCAGTGATGGCAAAAACACATTCATCACAAGCGCAGAGAGGCCGGAGAGAAGAATCAAAGTCACAATGTGCGGAGGTGCGCGACGATTCAAAAATCGGCGCTGCGAAACAGCTATCATGGCGATAGAGCTATGCCTCTCTCACGAGATGTCCAAGAGCAAAACAAGGCCAATTCACCAATAACTGGACCATTTGACGCGACTAGAAGCTGGTCTTTAGCGCAAACAGCCCAGAAAATGACCTTGAGCGCGCACTACACGCAAGTATGTTGCGCAGAACGTGCGCTAATAGAGGGACACGACCATGAAAGATATTCTCGGCGAGCTTGAAAACCGACGTGAAGCTGCCCGCATGGGCGGTGGAGAAAAACGCGTTGCCAGTCAACATGCCAAAGGGAAACTCACAGCGCGCGAGCGCATTGAGCTATTGGTCGATGAAGGCTCCTTCGAAGAATACGACATGTTCGTTGCCCACCGCTGCACCGACTTTGATATGCAGCAAAACCGCCCGGCGGGTGATGGTGTGGTCACTGGCTGGGGCACCGTGAATGGCCGAATGGTCTATGTCTTCTCCCAAGACTTTACTGTTCTTGGCGGATCGGTGTCGGCGACCCATGCGGCTAAGATTTGCAAGATCATGGACATGGCGATGCAAAATGGCGCCCCCGTCATTGGCATCAATGACTCAGGTGGCGCACGCATCCAGGAAGGCGTCGACTCGCTTGCTGGCTATGGCGAGATTTTTGAGCGCAACATCATGGCGTCCGGTGTTGTACCGCAGATCTCACTGATCATGGGGCCTTGCGCGGGCGGTGCCGTGTATTCCCCAGCGATGACCGACTTTATCTTTATGGTTAAAGACAGCTCTTACATGTTCGTCACTGGACCCGACGTAGTGAAGACGGTGACCAACGAACAAGTCACAGCTGAAGAGCTTGGGGGTTCGGGGACCCACACAAAGAAAAGTTCTGTTGCGGACGCCGCGTTTGAGAATGACGTCCAAGCCATTGCAGAGACCCGCCGACTCATCGACTTTTTGCCGCTCAATAACCGTGAGAAACCGCCTGTTCGTCCATTCTTTGACGATCCCGCGCGGATCGAACCCTCGCTCGACACCTTGGTCCCGGAAAATCCGAATCAGCCCTACGATATGAAAGAGCTGATCCTCAAAATCGCTGACGAGGGTGATTTCTTTGAAGTGCAAGAAGAGTTCGCGAAATCGATCATGACGGGTTTCATTCGGCTTGAAGGTCAGACGGTGGGCGTGGTTGCGAATCAACCAATGGTGCTTGCGGGGGTGCTCGACATCGACAGCGCCCGCAAGGCGGCGCGCTTCGTCCGCTTCTGTGATGCGTTTGAAATCCCCCTGCTCTCTTTGGTGGATGTTCCCGGTTTCTTGCCCGGCACCAGTCAAGAGTACGGTGGCGTCATCAAACACGGCGCAAAACTTCTCTTTGCCTATGGCGAGGCGACAGTGCCCAAAGTCACCTTGATCACCCGGAAAGCTTATGGCGGCGCTTATGTGGTTATGGCGTCAAAGCACCTGCGTGCGGATGTGAACTATGCTTGGCCCACGTCCGAGATCGCCGTCATGGGTGCCAAGGGCGCAACCGAAATCCTCTATCGCTCAGAGTTGGGTGACAAGGACAGGATCGCGGCACGCACAGCAGAATACGAAGACCGGTTCGCAAACCCCTTCGTGGCGGCGGAACGCGGCTTCATCGACGAGGTCATCCAGCCGCGCTCCACCCGCAAACGCCTGGCCCGCGCCTTCGCCGCGCTTCGTAACAAGAAGCAAGCGATGCCTTGGAAAAAGCACGACAACATTCCGCTGTGAGTAAGCGCGAACTCTCATTATTGATTGGGCTGCTTGTAGCCATCTCCGTCCTTGCATTGCTTGCTTGGAGGGTGCTGGTTCCTCTTTGGTCCGGCGATTTGATCGCCCGTTCTGGCCCAGTGCTTACCATCGACGAAAGCCAATGGGAGACGCGTATCCACAAGGGAGACGACGGTCACGAACTGTATGGCATCTGGGTCGACCTCATCGCCTCAGACGACTTTGACGCTCAGGACTTCGACCCAACTGTGCAATACTTGGTCAGAGCGTGCCAACATGTGATGGACCGTGCAGATGCCTTCATGCCAAGTGGGACAACCGTCGATGCGATCCAGCACGTCGACATAAATTTCGACTTTCAAGGCGATAAAGGATGGCCTTTGGAGGTCACCATGGTGGTCGAAAAAGGGACGTGTATTGATCACGCGATTTTTGGAGGCCACGACCTGGACGATGTTTTTGGTGACGCCGAAGGCTTCTCCAAACACACGTCCGAGGAGCTCTTTTGGGCGGCCTATCGCGTTTGGGGGTTGGAACGGCCCAACGTTTCTTTTGTGAACTCGAACGGGTCGAAAATCGTGCGTGTGGACTACGAATACTCAAAGGCCATCAATCACGATTTGGCGACCCTCGGCTCGATGGACTTATGCGTCTTCGTTTTGTCCCGTTGGACAAAGGAAATGAATGTTCTCGGCATCAAGATTGACCCCGCGAACTATACCAAAATGGAAATCAGCATTGTTAACGAAAACCGGATAGGCTTTTTCACCACTCGTACCATTCTCGGCAGTGCCAATCTGTTACTACAAGACGCGCGCTGCGTCCTGCCAGATGAGGCCGCTTGAGCATGGTGGAGTTCCACATGATTTCGGGTGGTCCGAGCCCAGTGGCGCCCTTCTCCCACGCAGTTGAAACAAACGGCTGGGTCATCCTAACGGGCCAGATGCCCACGGACCCCGAAGCTCCGGACGCTCCCTTGCCAGAGGGCGTTGTGGCGCAGACCCGGCGGGTGATGGAGAACCTAGAAATCGTGCTCAAAGGCGTGAGGCTCGACTTGTCGCACGTTGTTCAGTGCCGCTGCTATCTAACAGAATTTGAGCGCGACTACGCCGGGTTCAACGACACCTATCAAAGCTACTTCACCGTTGATCGGCGCCCCGCCCGCACAACCGTGGGCGTGACAGCACTCGCCGTTGGAGCCCTGGTGGAAATCGACTGCGTTGCACGCAGACCAGGTGCAGGGCGCACAAAGTCATGAAGCGCAATGGTTGGCATATCGTGCAGGAGAACGGCATGACCACCATGGCGCGTCACTGGCCGCCTCGGTTCGATCTCAAAGCTGAGGCAACCTTCCCAGCCTTACGCCCCGTGCGGCTCGCCAGACAAATCCGCCAGGATATGTGGCGCCTCCTTCGAGATGTACGCGGCTTTTCACCTGTTGTCCAAGTTGTCGCCGAAGCCGACGAAACCCTTCGTGTAACAGCAGGCGGTCGAATAGACGGTGTCGTGCCATCTCAGAAAAATGCTGCGATTGCAGCATTACTAAATGACGCGGCGCAGCGTAAGAGGTGGATTGACTGGGCAGGACAGAGACCGCAGTGTTGAGGGTGGATATTCACCAGACAGCGGCGCCAGGGACCCCCCGATGCCGCGCAGCCCCGGCGGGAGGAGCCCCGAAAGGGGGTTGGGGCTGCCTTTGGTGGATCATGTTTACACTGTTTTCAACCCAGACCGTCGCGCAAGATGCCGCGATGTTGGACGTTCCGTCAAATCAACCGATCAAGGTTTTAGAATACCTCAGCGATATGGACGCGATTGGCACGGTTTTGCGTGCGCGCTATTTGGCGCCCACCTTAACGGGCTCAGACGACATCGACGCGGTGTTGGATGATATGGCAGTTCTTTGCGAATCTGATGCTATTTCCATTCGCGAGACAATGGACCCCGCTCCAACTCGCATTATCGTTTCACTCTCATCTGAACCGGTCGATTTCGGCGCGTCTGTGTCGGATGTCACACAGTATTTCGAAGCCTACCGGGTCGAGGATGGCCGCTGTATTTGGGAGTTGTTTTGATGCTTCTACTACATCTTGCGGGCGAGCACCGTGTGGGTCGAGGGATTGTAACCCGCATGACACAGGACTGTGGATATCTGAGGATTCTCTATTTTTTCCGAGGCCTATGGGATAATTTTCAAGTTGGTTGCACCCAAGTAACCTTACGTAAGGTGCGGGCTTCGTCGGAATTATCCTCCCGGCGTTCGCCTGTGTGGACTGACAGGAGTAATACATGTCCCAGAGCCTCAAGCTCTTCGCCATGGCTGGTCTCATCGTTGCCGTTGCAGCATGCGCGCGCAACGACTCACAGCCTGAAGAATTTGTTGTCGTGGATCCGGAGCCGATCTCGGTCGAGCCCGTCTACACCGGCAAGTTCAAGTAGAACCGATCCGGGACGGGCCGTTTGGCCCGTCCCACCCTCCTTTGCTCCAACACCGGAGGGCAAAGGATGATCAAACATCGCGGGTTCCCGTCCCGCCTTCCCGGCACCGATTACCAATTCACAATTCGTCGCGCGAACCCGCGTGGTGTCACCGCCATTGTCGCTCGTGAACGGTTCCGTGATCGCCGCCCACCAGAGAAGCGCGCAGACATGTGGTTCATGGCAGCGCTTTGGGCGCACTTCGGAAACGAACCCTTCGAACGTGGAAACCTCGATGCAGGCCGGCTGTCCTGGCTATTTGGTCGCGAAGTCCTGCCTTTTGACGAGTCCTTTGATCCCGAAAGCTACGACGCCCACCTGATTATTGATGAGCCACTGGCCCGACGCAGCTTCCCCGAAGCCTTTGATGGGAGCCTGATCTGAGCATGTTCCCGCTGACACCCTCGCAAAACCTGCAAGTCTTCGCCGGATGTGCCTGGCCCTTGGGTAAGGGGTTTTCCCCTTGCGCAATCTTCGGTCAATTTGCCCAGATATCAGTGCACCGCGGCGTATGTCGGCGCGTCCCCAAACGCATCCCTTGCACTGATGGACGGCCGTGTGCGTCCCCTTCGCGGCCGTCAAATTTCCTACGCAATTTCAAACACTCACTCAGGAAAAACGCTGTTCGTTTCGTCATTAGGTCAGAACAAATCTGGCATCTTTTTGGCGCTTCATATGTTGGTATGCCTGAGCCAATACAACACGCCATAGACCGCACATGCGACCGAAAATTGGATTGGTATGTGCCCTGTCGCTCTGCCTCAATGGCAGCGGAGGAGCAATTAGAGAGCCGGCACCCCCGGGCAGCAGAAACGCAGCGGATGTCTTGGGACGCGACATCGGCAAAGCCATCGTTGTCAGATCCGCCGAAAACATCACTTACTTTAGCGACAAGCCAAGCCGCGACCAATCGCCAGGAAAACTGTCGCACTTTGGCATCACCTCTTGTGTTTCCAAAGATTGATCCCCGCAGAACACGGAAAGCGTTGTATGGTACCACCAATGGGGGGCTTCGAGCGATTGGAGCCGCAAAACATGTTAAAAGGCAAAACGCTTTTCGCACTTGCACTGGCCACCGCACTTATCGCGGGATGTGCCAAACCCGACCTGTCTTCCCGGTCGGCATTCACACCGCTTGGGGTGCCTGCGGCGCCCTAGCCAATCACAACATCCAAAATACCAACTATAACGGTTCCATGCGTTTGCGCGGGAGCCGTTTTGTTTGTGTGGGCCTAAGATGAGAAGGACCGTGACATGTTCAAAAAGCTGCTGATTGCCAACCGGGGCGAGATCGCCTGCCGGGTGATCAAAACCGCTCGAAAAATGGGGATCCCCACGGTCGCGCTGTATTCGGATGCCGACAAAGCGGCGCTGCATGTTCAAATGGCAGACGAAGCAATCCATATCGGTCCATCACCAGCGAACCAATCCTACATCGTCATCGACAAGGTCATAGCCGCGATCAAAGCAAGCGGCGCGGATGCGGTGCACCCCGGTTACGGCTTCCTGTCTGAGAACGCCAAATTCGCCGAAGCTTTGGACGCGGCTGGCGTAGCATTTGTCGGCCCACCCGTTGGTGCCATCGAAAGCATGGGCGACAAGATCACGTCCAAAAAGATCGCCCAAAAAGCAAACGTGTCCACAGTGCCCGGTTACATGGGTTTGATCGAAGACGCTGATGAAGCGGTGAAAATCTCCGGCGAGATTGGCTATCCCGTGATGATTAAAGCCTCTGCAGGCGGCGGCGGTAAGGGGATGCGCATCGCTTGGAACGATGAAAAAGCGCGCGAAGGCTTCCAATCTTCCAAGAACGAGGCGGCCAACTCTTTTGGCGATGACAGGATTTTTATCGAGAAGTTCGTGACCCAACCACGTCACATCGAGATTCAGGTGCTCGCTGACAAACACGGCAATTGCATCTATCTCAACGAACGTGAATGCTCGATTCAGCGTCGCAACCAAAAGGTCGTCGAAGAGGCACCTTCCCCGTTCCTCGACGAAGCCACACGCAAAGCCATGGGAGAGCAATCCTGCGCTCTAGCCAAGGCCGTGGGCTATGCCTCGGCGGGCACCGTTGAATTCATCGTAGATGGAGACAAGAACTTCTACTTCTTGGAAATGAACACGCGTTTGCAAGTGGAGCATCCAGTGACCGAGTTGATCACGGGTGTGGACCTTGTGGAACAGATGATCCGCGTGGCCGCTGGTGAAGAACTTTCGATCAAACAAGACGATGTTGGCATCAACGGTTGGGCGATTGAAAACCGCCTCTATGCCGAAGACCCTTACCGTAACTTCCTGCCTTCCATCGGTCGCCTCACGCGATACCGTCCGCCGGAAGAGGTTGCTGCAGGTCCAATGGTCGATGAAGGCACATGGCACGGTGACGCCGCCACGGGTGATACCGCCGTCCGCAACGACACGGGCGTCTACGAAGGCGGCGAGATTTCGATGTATTACGACCCAATGATCGCCAAGCTTTGTACCTGGGGTTCTAATCGTCCCGCTGCAATCGAGGCCATGCGCACTGCACTCGACAGCTTTGAAGTTGAAGGCATTGGTCACAACCTACCCTTCGTCGCCGCCGTTATGGACCATCCAAAGTTCATATCTGGCGACATGACCACTGCGTTTATCGCCGAGGAATATCCAGACGGATTCGAAGGTGTGATCCTAGACGGCCCCGCGCTCCGCCGGATCGCTGCTGCCAGCGCAGCCATGCACCGTGTGGCCGAAATCCGCCGCGCGCGGGTCTCTGGTCGGATGGACAACCACGAGCGCAAAGTAGGTTCCGACTGGGTTGTTACACTCCAAGGCGAAACCTTCCCGGTCAGCATCTCCGCCGACAAAACGGGCGCGGACGTCACCTTCGACGAGGGTGAAAGCCTCCGCGTTGAGGGCGATTGGACGCCGGGTGACCAACTGGCCAAGATGACCGTGGGCGGCGCGCCGCTCGTGCTCAAAGTGGGCAAAATCACCCAGGGTTTCCGCATTCGCTCCCGTGGTGCTGACCTCAAAGTGAATGTCCGCAGCCCCCGTCAGGCCGAGCTTGCCGCACTGATGCCCGAGAAGCTGCCACCAGACACCTCCAAGATGTTGCTCTGCCCTATGCCGGGCCTCATCGTCAAAGTGGACGTGGCCGTGGGCGACGAAGTCCAAGAGGGCCAGGCTCTCTGTACCGTCGAGGCGATGAAGATGGAAAACATCCTCCGAGCCGAAAAGAAAGGCGTCGTCTCCAAAATCAATGCGGACAGCGGTGACAGCCTTGCCGTCGACGATGTGATCATGGAGTTCGAATAATCCATGAACGACACCGCACGGCCTGAGATGGAATTTTGGTTCGAGTTCGCCTCGACTTATTCCTACCTCAGCGCCATGCGGATCGTTTCAATGGCACAAGACGCAGGCGTCAGCGTTGCTTGGCGCCCGTTTCTATTGGGTCCTATTTTTCACGCCCAAGGATGGGAAACCTCCCCCTTCTCGATCTACGAGGCTAAGGGCCGAAACATGTGGCGCGATGTGGAGCGTTTGACCTCCGAGCGCGGCCTACCCTACCAAAAACCAAGCCTATTCCCGCAGCACACCATCCTCGCCGCACGCATGAGCCTTGTGGCACTGGATGTGGAAGGTGGCGAGACATTCGTTCAAGAGCTCTACCGCGCCAATTTCGAGCGGGGTGAAGACCTCTCAAGTCCAGGCACCATATCCAATTGCCTAGCGCGCACACGTCTTGATGAGTCACTGCTTGAGCAAGCTGTCACCCCAGGGAACAAACAACGCCTCAAAGATCAAACCGCACGCGCCATAGAGATCGGTCTCTTCGGCGCACCGAGTTTCGTCGTGGATGGCGAGATTTTCTGGGGCGATGATCGACTTGAACAAGCGCTAAGATGGGCCAGAAAATGAGGGCAGATCAATTCTATTGGCGCGCAGCGCGGCGGTCACGAATTTCCTGTTGGCGCATGGGCATTTTGTCAATGGTACGGGACAGCTCTCTCACAGACCAGGGCAACGGTTTGCGCAGCTTCACGCCGCCATCCTTACCGATGAGAACGAGCATGAAGCCACGCGGGCGCAGCTTTTCGCGCAGCGGCGACAGCGTCGACGGATCGGTATCGGTCAGCACCACGATTTCGCGTTCAGCCAATTCGCCGAGGTCAGCTTCCAACAACTGCATCTGCTGGACGAACCGGGGATCGGCCTCGCTATCGGCAAAGACAATCACGGGCCGTTTGACCCACGAAAACTCCGCCAACTCCGCGTCAGCCGCGGGTCGGATCAAGGGCTCTTCCGCCATGGCAGCCTCCTGGGCCCATAGCGGTGCAGCCAAAAATAATGCAAATGCAGCAATCCAACGCATCGAACCTACCTCCGAACCAAGATATAAGCGGTGGGAGCCAAGTTGCGAAGGTAAGCAACGAAAATTCGTTATGAATTTTGCGCGATAGAAAGGACACCGGCATGACCCACTCAAAAGACGATTGGAAGGCCCTTGCCGAAAAAGAGCTCCGTGGTCGCCCGCTGGACGATCTGACCTGGGATACGCTTGAGGGTATCCCAGTCAAGCCACTCTACACCGAGGACGACACGGCAGATCTGGAGCACATGGATGGCCTGCCCGGCTTTGGTCCTTTTACTCGCGGCGTGAAAGCCACGATGTATGCAGGGCGCCCGTGGACGATCCGCCAATACGCGGGTTTTTCAACCGCAGAAGAATCCAATGCTTTCTATCGCAAGAACCTTGCAGCAGGTCAGCAGGGTGTCTCAGTCGCATTCGATCTGGCCACACACCGCGGCTATGACAGCGACCACCCCCGTGTTTTGGGTGATGTGGGCAAAGCAGGCGTCGCAATTGACTCCGTTGAGGATATGAAAATTCTTTTCGACGGCATCCCACTCGACAAAGTCTCGGTCTCGATGACCATGAATGGCGCGGTAATCCCGATCCTCGCGAATTTCATTGTCGCGGGCGAAGAACAGGGCCACGACAAATCGGTCCTCTCTGGCACGATTCAGAACGACATCCTCAAAGAATTCATGGTGCGCAACACCTATGTCTATCCGCCCGAACCTTCGATGCGGATCATCTCGGACATCATTGGCTATACATCTGATAACATGCCGAAATTCAATTCGATCTCGATCTCGGGCTACCACATGCAAGAGGCGGGCGCGAACCTTGTCCAAGAGCTTGCCTTCACGCTCGCCGATGGGCGCGAATACGTGAAAGCGGCCATTGAGGCCGGGATGGATGTCGACAAGTTCGCCGGTCGTTTGAGCTTCTTTTTCGCCATTGGCATGAACTTCTTTATGGAGATCGCCAAACTGCGGGCTGCGCGCCTTTTGTGGCACCGTGTGATGACCGAGTTCGGCGCCAAGAACGAGCGCTCCAAGATGCTGCGCACACATTGCCAGACATCTGGCGTCTCGTTGCAAGAGCAAGACCCTTACAACAACGTGGTGCGCACAGCCTATGAGGCCATGTCAGCGGTTCTGGGCGGTACGCAGTCGCTTCATACCAATGCTTTGGACGAAGCCATTGCATTGCCCACTGAATTCTCTGCGCGCATCGCGCGGAATACTCAACTTGTCTTGCAGGAAGAGACCGGCGTTACCAATGTTGTCGACCCACTTGCGGGTTCCTACTACGTCGAAACCCTTACCAACGAGCTTGCGGAACGTGCCTGGGCCATGATGCAAGAGGTAGAAGAGATGGGCGGTATGACCAAGGCAGTGGCCTCCGGTATGCCAAAACTGCGTATCGAAGAAAGTGCGGCAACGCGCCAAGCCATGATCGACCGTGGTGAAGAAGTCATCGTCGGGGTTAATAAATACCGCAAAGAACAAGAAGACCTGATCGACATCCTCGACGTCGACAATGTCGCAGTACGCGAGTCGCAAGTCGCTCGCCTGGGGAAAATCCGCTCTAGCCGCAACCAAGAGGCCTGTGAGGCTGCCTTGGCAGAGGTCACACGCCGGGCGAGCGAGGGTGGCAACCTGCTCGAAGCAGCAATTGAGGCGGCACGCGCGCGCGCAACAGTTGGTGAGATCTCGGATGCCATGGAAGAAGCCTTTGGGCGCCACCGCGCCGAGGTAAAAACGCTCGCTGGGGTCTATGGCAAAGCTTACGAGGGTGACGAGGGCTTTGCAGCCATTCAAAAATCAGTCGAAGACTTCGCCGAAGCCGAAGGTCGCCGTCCTCGGATGCTCGTGGTGAAGATGGGCCAAGACGGGCACGATCGCGGCGCAAAGGTCATCGCAACGGCGTTTGCCGATATCGGGTTCGATGTCGACGTAGGCCCCCTCTTCCAAACGCCCGCCGAAGCGGCACAGGATGCCGTGGATAATGACGTGCATGTGGTCGGCATCTCATCGCAAGCCGCGGGTCATAAGACACTCGCTCCGCAATTGATCCAAGCGCTCAATGATGCGGATGCAGAAGATATCATCGTGATTTGCGGCGGCGTTATCCCGCCACAAGACTACGACTTCCTCACGTCAGCGGGTGTAAAGGCGATCTTTGGTCCCGGCACAAACATTCCCGATGCGGCGCAAGATATCCTCAAGCTGATCCGCGAAGTGCGTGACAAATGATCGGGCGCGCCCTTGTCGGACTTTGTGGAAAACCTAAATCACGACCACACGGGCAAGCATCTGCTTTTTCACGCTTGTCTTGATACCCAATGCTTCACGTTTCCGTTGAAGTGCTTTAGCGTTGCGCTTTACGCCAGCCTGCTTTGAGCGCTTGTGGCTCATCGGAGAAGCACCGCTCACCGCGCGCTGCTGTGATTTTAACCTTTGAATAATCGCGCTGCCCGGCAACATGGTAGATGCGTTCTCCGCCACGTGAGATATTGCCCTTCACGGGGCAATCCTTTTCGGCCTGAGAAGGCGTCGCAGAAAAGGCCGCCAACCGTAGAGCGGCCCTATATTCCCATGGCGGTTGCATTTGATAAGCCCAGAGCCCAATCCCCTCACGTTTTGCGACGCGTTCGGCTTTGAAGTAGGCCCGTTTCGCATGATCGGGGTGCGCCATTGCGCGACCTTCTCGGATCAAGCGCAGGCCAAGATCTTCGCCTCCCAACTCACATTGTGCAACGATGCGTTTGAATGACCTTTCGCCAGTATCGCGGCACGTCAGTTGTGTGGATTGAATGTCACGACGCAGGAGAATGACCATCTGAGTGCCGCAGTCGATCACGCCAGAGCTGGACCCACAGGGTTGGCCACGTTCTGGAGCGTCGATACCCACAAGACGAATGGCCTGCCCACCAATCCGAAAGCCGTCTCCATCCACGACTTGCGCTTCTGTATCCGCCGATACAACAGACACATAGGACAAAGCGGCCAGCGTTGCTACCGCGACTCTCACCCAGTTTTTCACCACACGAATAGGCTGGGCGAGTCGCGCCGCGCAAACAAGCAGAAACGTTAACCTTGATTAAAACTTGATTAACGCATCCGTTCTCTCAGAATTATCGCTGGGCTGTTTCCCAATCCGGATGGAACCACGGCACATCATTGGACCGAGGCAACATACCACGGTCAAGGATGTGATCCGCCGCCTTCTCACCGAGCATGATGGATGGTGCATTCAAATTGCCGTTTGTGATGCGCGGAAACAGCGAACTATCGGCTACACGAAGCCCTTCAACACCGATCACACGGCACTCTGGATCAACGACCGACATCTTGTCATCCGCTGCCCCCATGCGACAGGTCCCACATGGATGATACGCACTCTCAGCGTGTTCACGAATAAAATCGTTAAGGCCCGCATCGTCGTCTACGCCGTGATTGGGCTGAACACGATGCTTCACAAAAGGTGCCATGGCAGGTTGGCGGAAAATCTCTTCGGTCAGACGAAGCGCTTGCCTGAAATCCGCCCAATCTTCTTCAGTCGACATATAGTTGAAGAATATGCGGGGGTCTTCATTGGGATCAGAGGACTTTAGTGTGACCGACCCGCGTGACGGCGACCGCATGGGCCCCACATGCGCTTGGAATCCATGACCCTCCGCCGCGGTTTGACCGTCGTATCGCACAGCGATGGGGAGGAAGTGATACTGAATGTCTGGATACGCAACGCCTGCTTTTGAGCGGATGAAACCACAGCTTTCAAACTGGTTTGATGCCCCCAAGCCAGATTTGAAAAAGAGCCATTGCGCTCCGATCAACGCTTTGGAAAACAAGTTCCAATGCTTGTAGAGCGTCACAGGCTGTTTGGATGCGTATTGGACGTAAACCTCTAGGTGGTCCTGTAAATTTGCGCCAACGCCAGGGCGGTCGGCAATCACATCAATCCCGTGTTCCGCGAGATGTGCGCCGGGGCCAATTCCAGATAACATCAGAAGTTTTGGCGAGTTGATCGCAGACGCAGAAACGATCACCTCTTTGCGCGCCCGTAAGACCTCAACCGTTCCACCACGATCAACTTCAACGCCTTGGGCGCGGCCCCCAGATATGACAATACGACGTACGAAGGCGCGCAGCAGGTCACAGTTCTGACGCTTCAAGGAGGGCTTTAAATAGGCATTAGCAGCAGACCAACGACGGCCTTGATAAACCGTCATGTCAAACGCGCCAAAGCCCTCCTGACGCTCGCCATTGTAATCATTTGTAGGCCCGTAACCGGCCTCTACGGCCGCGTCGACAAAGGCGGTATGTAGAGGATTGTCACGAGGCCCGCGTGTTACATGCAGGGGCCCGTCTGTGCCCCGCCACCCTGAATCGCCTTCATGCGCGGTTTCCATTCGTTTAAAGTAGGGCAAGACATCGGCATAGGCCCAGCCATCCGCGCCACTTTGTTCCCAATGGTCGTAGTCTCCGGCGTGGCCTCGGACATAGATCATGCCATTGATCGAAGACGAGCCACCAATGACCTTGCCGCGGGGGCACACCAACTGGCGGCCGTTCAGATGCGGCTCCCGCTCCGTTTTGTAACCCCAGTCGTAGCGCTTCATATTCATCGGAAAGCTGAGCGCTGCGGGCATCTGAATGAGCGGCCCCCAATCAGACCCGCCATGTTCGACAACAAGCACAGATGCGCCAGCTTCCGACAACCGATAGGCCATCGCGCACCCCGCCGAGCCTGCTCCGACGATTACATAATCAGCTTCCATTATGACCTCCCTGCACGTGGCAAAACGAAGGTTCTGACCCTCGCCAAAGGCGCGAAACGATCGTCACTTGCGGAATTGGGCGCGCGGAAGCGATCTTTTGTGAAACGACGCATTTAGAAAGGCGCCTCAACATTGCCCATGCGGACATAGACGGATTTCAATTGGCTGTAGTGTTCAATCGCGGCCTTGGAGTTTTCACGCCCCACTCCAGAGAGCTTCGAGCCTCCAAAAGGCGCTTCGACTGGTGCATCGTTGTAGGAATTGATGAAGCAAGATCCCGCCTCCATTTGACCGATCACACGGTGGCCGCGCGACAGATCCCGCGTGAACACGCCAGCGGAGAGCCCAAACTCTGTCTCATTGGCCCGCGCCACCACTTCTTCCTCTGTCTCAAAATCCAGAACCGCCATGACCGGGCCAAAAATCTCCTCGCGTGCGATGGTCATATCATCACTAACATCCGCGAAGACCGTGGGTTGCAGATAAAAACCGTCGCCATCCAAACGTTCGCCGCCGGTGACCAGGCGAGCGCCTTCTTCCTGTCCTTTCGCAATATAGCCTTGAACGATTTCCATTTGCCGTCGTGAGACCATGGGGCCGAAGTTTGTCGCCTCATCCAAAGGATCACCGATCACAGCAGTCTCGAGACGCTCGGCCAAGCGCTTTAGAAAAGCCTCCTTGATGCCCTTCTGCACGAATACACGCGTCCCGTTGGAACAGACCTGACCAGAAGAATAGAAATTGGCCAAGATCGCGCCTCCGACGGCATTTTCGAGGTCCGCATCATCAAAGATAATCAGCGGTGACTTGCCACCAAGCTCCATCGTTACATGCTTGATATCTGCAGCGGCGGCAGCATAGACTTTGCGCCCTGTCGGCACCGAACCGGTCAGAGAGACTTTGTCAACGCGCGCATCACTGACCAAGGCCGCGCCAACTGTGCCAGCCCCTTGAATAACGTTGTAAAGTCCCGCAGGCAGGCCCGCTTCATGAAGGATTTCAGCCACTTTCAGCGCACTCAACGGCGTCGTTTCCGACGGCTTGAACACCATCGCATTACCACATGCCAGCGCGGGCGCGCCTTTCCAACAGGCAATTTGCGTGGGATAGTTCCATGCACCGATGCCAACGCAAAGACCCAACGGCTCTCGTCGGGTATAGACCCAGTCGTCGCCCAATTGGATATGCTCCCCGGTGAGACTTCCGGCCAAACCGCCAAAATACTCAAGCGCATCTGCGCCCGAGGTCGCATCGACATAGAAGGTCTCAGAGTAGGGCTTGCCGGTGTCTTTTGTCTCAAGCACCGACAGATCGTGGTTTCGCTCACGAATAATATCCGCCGCACGGCGAAGGATACGTCCACGCTCCGTGCCGCTCATGGCACCCCAGGCTTTTTGCGCTGCTTTGGCTGAACTAATCGCCTGCTCAATAATAGCGCTCGTCGCTTCGTGAAGCGTTGCGATGACTTCGTCAGTTGCAGGGTAAATCACATCAAATGGCGTGCCCGCAGTGTCCTCGACGTAGGCGCCGTTGACGAAATGGCTGGCTTGGGGCTGCGGATCATACGGCATTACAGGGCTCCTGAGGGTTTCAAATGAATCGAAAGGGCAGATTTATTCGCCGCGCGGAAAACGCTGGCTGTCTTCAAGGATGTTAAGGTCCATGTGATTGCGCATGTACCGTTCGGATGCGCGTTGCAGCGGTTGGTAATCCCATGGGAAATACGCACCATTGCGCAGCGCCTCATAGACGATCCAACGCCGAGCTTGGCTCTCGCGGACCTGAGCATCGAACGTATCAAGGTCCCAACGCGCCTCAGATTTGGCGCGGAGGGTCTGTAGCGTTCCTTGGTGAGCCGGGTCCTCAGCGAGGTTGTTGAGCTCGTGGCGATCGTTGTCCAAGTTGAACAACTGATCCGGGTCAAGTGTGCAACGGTTGTATTTCCATGGGCCATAACGCAGCGAGACCAGCGGAGCGTAGCTCGCCTCAGCTGCGTATTCCATGGCCACAGGGTTTGTCCGCTCCCCGCCTTCGGTGAGCGGCACGAGACTCTCGCCCGTTGTCCAATGCGCGACTTCCGCCAAAGACACACCCGCCAAATCGCAAAGCGTGGGACAGACATCGATTGTACTCACAGGTGCAGTGATCGTCTGCGCATCGACACCCGGCAAAGCCATCATCAAAGGCACCCGCGCAGAGCCTTCGTAAAAGCACATTTTGAACCACAGCCCACGTTCGCCCAGCATGTCCCCGTGATCCGAGACAAAGAGGATAACCGCCTCTTGGTGCGTGTCTTCCAGCACTTGAAGGAGTTCGCCGATCTTGGCATCCAAGTATGAGATATTGGCGAAGTAGGCGCGGCGCGAGCGGCGGATATCTTGGTCTGTTATTTTGAAATTGCGCCAATCATTTGCGTCAAAAATACGTTTCGCATGCGGGTCGTGATCTTCGTACTCAAAGGAGGGCACGTCCGGCAGTAGATGTTCGGAATCTTCATAAAGGTCCCAATACCTCTTGCGCGCCACGTATGGGTCATGGGGGTGCGTGAAGCTGACCGTCATGCACCAAGGCCGATCATCGCCGCCGCGCGAGAGATCATAGAGCTTGCGACCTGCTTGGTACGCCACTTCATCATCGTATTCGAGTTGATTTGTGATCTCGGCCACACCAGCCCCAGTGACCGAGCCCATGTTGTGATACCACCAGTCAATCCGCTTACCAGGTTTTCGGTAATCCGGCGTCCAACCGAAATCTGCGGGATAGATGTCAGTGGTCAGGCGCTCTTCAAAGCCGTGCATTTGATCGGGCCCGACGAAGTGCATCTTACCGGAGAGGCAGGTGTGGTAGCCAGCGCGGCGCAGATGGTGCGCATAAGTTGGAATGTCGGAGGCAAATTCCGCGGCATTGTCATAGACCCGCGTGCTAGAGGGCAGAAGACCCGACATGAAGCTGGCGCGACCCGGCGCACAGAGTGGCGACGCAGTATAGGTGTTGGCAAAACGCACCGAACGCTTGGCGAGCGCTTTCAGGTTCGGGGCATGGAGCCAATCGGCGGGGCCATCAGGGAACAGCGTCCCGTTGAGTTGGTCCACCATAAAGATGAGGATGTTTGGCTTGCTCATCACTGAGCCTCCAGCATGTCATCCAGGGCATCAAGGGTAAGCCGCGTGGCTTCGGGTGCTCCCATAGCTCCGGCGCGCAAAGCTTGGCGCAAGTAATGACCGTCAATAAGCGCGCCAAGGGTCTCCGCCATGGCCTCGGGTTTGCCAGTCAAAGGGCGCAATGCATGCAGCAAATTGGAGCGCAGCCGCGCACGATAGATGTGCAACAGATGCTCGGCGCGCGGCGATGTCTGCGCCATCACGTAAAAGTTCAACCAGGCAGCAATGGTCTGCGGCTTAAAGCAGGACGGCGCGAAAGACGCGCGCACCAAGGCGTCAAGCCTTCCCCGCCTTGTCTCGGCATTGCGCAAAGCGTCACGCACTTCGTCGTGAAAGCCGGCGAGGATATGAGCCATTGCAGCCAGAAAGAGGTCGTCTTTTCCACCGAAATAGTGATGCGCCAATCCAGACGAGACACCCGCACGTTTTGCGATACTCCCGACTGTGACATCGAGCGAGCCCTCGGCCCCAATCTCAGCGATTGTAGCTTCAACAAGCGCCGCGCGGCGCACGGGTTCCATTCCAACTTTGGGCATACTCAACCTCCGGTCCAAAGAGGTGCCGGTTTTTTATTGATCAGTCAATCAATAAAAACGAGCGCTTCCAAAGCCGCGACCAAAGCACCCAGATCGGCAGCATAAAAACCGGCTGCGTTGATGCAATTGGTCTCTAACATGGCGAGACCATCGGCAGTGCGGCAAATGTCTAGAACGTAGGCCCGCGCGTAGCCGGGGTTCGCCGCCACAAGACTTTGCGCAAAAGATAGAGCATCTTGATCAATGTCGGGGCGATATACAACACGAGAGCCCAAGACATAAAGCGAGTGGGTCACCACCCGGTCATCTACGATCCAAAGACGCCATTCACTTTGGATTTTCGCTGGATAGCTAAACATCATCTCAGTATCTGGGCGCAGCGAACCAGCGGGGATCTCGTGTTCTTCCAGTTTGAGAACCCTGGCTGCGGTTTCGTGAATCTCGAGGCCTGACTTTACTGAGCCCGCGACCTCCTTGCTATCGGAGACAGGACGCATGAACCAAGCGCGTTCGTCCTTGGGCAGCCTAGCAGGCACCTCATCAAGCCGTAGAAAGAGCACGTCCGGACCATTGAGCATAAACGGCTGCCAAGCTTCTTCATGCACAAATGGACGAAGCCGAAACACGCCTGGGTGCAAGCCCTTCTTCTCGGCATAGCGCCACAGAGTATACGAGCCAAAAAGCAAAACCTGGTTCGGATCGTCGATGACCGGCTCAGGGTCAAGCTCGCCCACAAAGGGCACGACCTTGTGCCAAGTATAGTTTACACCCTGCCTGTCCAACGCATGGGCAAGCTTCTCGGTGTCCTCAAAGCGTTGCAGAACCCACTGCATCAATAGGGCATCGGATGTTGGCGATGCACGGCATCGATGTCTGACATCAACTCATCCGTCAGTGTCGTTTCTGTAGCGCTCAGGATATGCTCAAGCTGTGTGCAGGTTGTGGCACCAAAGATTGAGCTTGCGACGAAGGGGCGGCGCGCAGACCAGATCAAAGCCATGTGAATTGGATCGACACCGTGGTCAGCCGCGAGTTTGAGATAGGCATCCACGGCCGGATAGATACGTTCTGAATTCCGCCCACCCAGGCCTTCGGAAATCGACTTTCGTGAACCTTTTGGAATGGCGCCGTTTTGATATTTGCCTGTGAGCAAGCCCGTACCAAGTGGCGAGAACGGCAAAAGACCCACGTCTTCATGCACCATCAGTTCTGCCAGATCGGTATCCGCCATGCGGCACACCAGCGAATACTCGTTTTGAATAGAGGCAACGCGGGGGCCACCGGTGCGTTCGGCGGCGGCAAGCCATTGGGCGGTGCCCCAGGCGCTTTCATTGGAGAGGCCAAACGCGCGGATCGTGCCCCGATCGACCTCGTGCGCCAGGGCATCAAGGCATTCTTCCATGTTCTCGACGATCTCGGCGCGGGTCACCGCAGAGGATGAGGGATCGTAGCTCCAGTTTTGGCGAAACATATAGGAGCCTCGGTTCGGCCAGTGGAACTGATAGAGGTCAATCACATCCGTTTGCAGGCGTTCGAGTGAGGCTTCAATCGCGCTGGAAATCGTGGCTGCGGAAATCGGTGCGCCGTCGCGCACGGCCTTTAGCCCTTCTCCGGAGTGTTTTGTTGCGATAAGCATGTCGGCCCGCCGTCCTGACTTGGCCACCCAATTACCAATGATACGCTCACTGTTTCCAATGGTCTCGGCGCTGACGGGATTCACCGGATACATCTCGGCAGTGTCGATAAAGTTGATCTCACCATCGAGGGCCATGTCGATCTGTTTATGGGATTCAACTTCATCCGTTTGCGTACCAAAGGTCATGGTGCCCAAGCACAGCTCAGAAACAGCGAGGCCCGTGCAGCCCAATGGGTTCATTTTCATAGCAACAATCCAGGATCTAAGCATGTCTCGCAAAAGTAGACGCCGGTTTTGCGCCACTCAGACATGCGGTTAAATGCAAGCGCGGGCGTCGAAGATAAAGCCCAGCATATTGAGAAGAACTTGCGCGGCGAGGATCGCGGTGGATCCGGTTGGGTCGTAGTCAGGGGCGACCTCAACGAGATCAATGCCCACAACGGGGTGCGTCTTAGCCAAAGCTTGGAGCATTTCGAGCACGTCATAGTAGAGGAAACCGCCATGTGACGGCGTGCCTGTGCCCGGCGCAATAGATGGACAAAAAGCGTCGATGTCGATGGTAACATAAACAGGTGCGCCTTTGGGAATACGCTCAATCACGCCTGTCGGCCCAATCGCACGGGCTTGGCGGACAGAGAGGATATCGGAGCCCATAGCCCGAGCATCTTCGTAACCCTCTTTCGCTGTGGAAGAGACATTCCGGATGCCGACTTGAGTGAGGCCTGTGACATAGGACAGCTCTGCCGCGCGGCGCATTGGGTTGCCGTGGCCATGGCGTACACCGTGACGCTCATCGACAAAGTCGAGATGGGCATCAATCTGAAGCACATGAAAATCAGGACCCGCATACTCTGGCCCACCAAAGGCCCGGATGCAGGGGATATTGATCGAATGGTCGCCTCCGATGATCACCGGAAGTGCTCCGGCTGAGAGAGCCGCACGGACGCCGGTCTCTATGTTGGCGTGGCTTTTCTCGGTGTCAGTGTGCACAATGTCCGCATCGCCCATATCCACAATCCGCACATCGCCATCGAGATATGTGGCATCATCTTCGTGGTCATATGCTCCGGCATGACCAAAGGAGAACAGCGTCGAGGCTTCGCGCACAGAGCGCGGCCCAAACCGCGCACCAGACCGCCATTGAGTGCCAAAATCAAACGGCGCCCCGAGGACCGCAACATCGGCCTCGATCTTGGACCAATCGGGCTCGTAAGGCCTTTTGCCAAATGTAGAAATCCCCACAAAAGGTAGTTCAAGTCGCCCACTTTCGTAGCCATGTCTTGACATGCTGTGCCTCCCACTTGGATCAGAGAGTGTAGGGTGCGGCACAGAATGACAAGAGCAGGAATCATTGAGAACAATTAGCGAACATGTATAATATTTCGCCATGCATACTGCCGCCGCGCTTTTAGACTGTCGCTATCATAATCTGCGCCCAAGCCTATCGCTTTTGGGTGGCGGGATCAGCTTGGTTGAGGGACGACTGCATGAAGCCTGTGGCCCCGCGCGGTGGAGCTTTGCGGCTTGGGTCGCCGGTGCCGTACAATCGAGCCGACAAGGCCCTGTGCTCTGGTTGCATCTTGGCTGGCAAGGCGACCCCTTGAACCCGCCAGGCCTGGCCGCCTTTTGCGCCCCAGAGCGGTTCCTCTTTGTAGCGATCTCAAAGATGGACGACATGCTTTGGTCCATGGAAGAGAGCCTGCGCGCGGGCTGCGCACCTCTTGTTGTGGCGGATGCGGCGGAGCTGCCCACCCTGACACAAGTGCGACGGCTGCATTTGGCGTGCGAACAAGGGGCCGGTGTCTTGGGTGTACCGCCGCTAGGGCTCTTGCTTACACCCGGTGAAAAGGGCGGCGCGCCAGGCGTAGAAAGTCGCTGGCACCTCGCCCCCCGCCACAAGGCCGCCCATGCCGGATGGCACCTCTCCCGCCTCCGCGCCCGCACAGCACCCGAAGCACAATTCTCGGTAGGGCTTGGGCCCAAAGGCCCCGTCTGTGGCCCAGCGCACAAGTCCTAAAGACCGTTTGTACACATTTCGATTGGGCCTCGGGCACCATCAAAGACGACGAAATAGCGAAAACGACGATCCTTTGTCGTTTGGGCGCAGTTTGGGAAACTCAGCGGTATATGGCTTGGGCATGCGGATGATGATTTCTTTTGCCGCCCTGATTCTATCAGTGTTGCTATTGCAGTTGAGCTCCGGTGCAGTTGCGCCGCTTGATGCGCTATCAGGGTTGAGCCTGGGGTTTACGACTGCACAGATCGGCTGGCTCGGTTCTGCGCATTTTGTAGGGTTTTTCGTTGGCTGTTGGTGGGCGCCGCGGCTAATGGGGTCCGTTGGGCACTCGCGCGCTTTTGCGGTTTTCACTGCTATGGGAGCGATCGGGCTGTTGGCCCACATGCTCGTCATTGATCCGCGCGCATGGATCATCATGCGGGTGGCTTCGGGCCTTTGTGTGGCTGGTTGCTACACTGTCATTGAAGCCTGGCTACAGGCGAAACTTACCAATGAGACACGTGGGCGCGCGATGGGTCTGTATCGGTCGGCGGACTTGGGTGCGTCTCTTGCTGCCCAGTTGTTGATCGGTGTGTTGGAGCCCGCGAGCTATATTTCCTACAACCTCCTCGCCATCATTTGCTGTGCGGCTATTTTGCCATTGGCGTTGACGACCCAGAGCCCACCAAAAGTGACAAAAGCACCACGCCTTCGCCCGCGCTTGGCCATTCAAAGCTCTCCGCTTGCGGGTGCTGCGGTGATCGTTGCGGCTCTGTCGTCTGCGTCATTTCGGATGGTCGGTCCTGTCTATGGCGACGTCGTTGGCCTCACGGCGGATCAGATCGCGTGGTTCCTTGCCGCTTTTGTCTTGGGCGGCGCGTTTGCGCAATGGCCCGCAGGTTGGTTAGCGGATCGCTATGATCGACGCTGGGTTTTGATCGGGATGTCCGTAGCCGCCATGGGCAGTTGTGCTTTGACGGTCTCATTGCAAGCCACAGGGACGACAGGCGTCATGATCGCAGCCGCAATCTTTGGGCTGACGACCTTTCCGATCTATTCCGTGGCGGCCGCTCACGCCCACGACTTTGCCAAATCAGAAGAACGGGTGGAATTATCAGCCGCTTTGATGTTCTTTTACGCGCTTGGCGCCATCGCGGCACCTGCAACCGCATCGCTTTTGATCGACGCCTATGGCCCAGGTGCGCTCTTTGCCATGCTGGCCGTAGGACATGGCGTTCTCGTGATTTTTGGTGTCGCCCGGATGGCTGCTCGGCCAACGTCGGAAAAACGCACGCGCTACATCTATGCTCCACGCACCTCCTTTTCGATTGGTCGTTTGTTGTCAAAAGAGCGCGAGAAATAATCACTCCTTCACCGGCGGCGCACCACCAGAAAAGCTATTGCCTCTTTCGTAATCACACGGCGCGTCCTGCATTTGAAGATGCAAGCCATCGCCGTTGTAGGGGTGCGCACGCGCGAGGTCTTCGTCGATTTCAATGCCCAGCCCTGGCGTTTGCGGCGGCGTAACAAAACCCCCGTCGACCTTGAGCGCGCCTTTGATGAGGGCGCGGTGGAAATCGGTTTCGATCGATTCAATCATCAACAAGTTCGGGATCGATGCAGCCAGGTGGATGTTGGCGGCCCACTCAACCGGACCGGCGTAGAGATGCGGAGCCATTTGAGCGTTATATGTCTCAGCCATCGCCGCGATCTTGCGGCACTCCCAGATGCCTCCGGCGCGGCCCAAAGCGGGCTGGAGGATCGTCGCCGCCCCCTGGCGCAACACCGGCGCAAATTCGGCACGCGTGGTGAGACGTTCTCCCGTGGCCACTGGGATGCCAACCGCAGCCGCGACTTTAGCCATCTCGGCCACATTATCAGGTGGGATCGGCTCCTCGTACCAAAGCGGATCATACGGTGCGATGGCGCGCCCCAAACGGATGGCACCACCCGTTGAGAACTGTCCGTGGGTTCCAAAAAGGAGGTCCGCGCGTGTGCCAACCGCGTCGCGAACCGCTTTGCAAAAGCGCACGGACATATCGATGTCACGCATGCCCGGCATATGGCCACCACGCATTGTGTAGGGGCCCGCGGGATCAAATTTGACCGCAGTGTAGCCATCTGCCACGCAGGCTTCAGCAGCCTCGGCGGCCATGTCTGGGGTCACCCAAAAGGCATCAATGTCATGTGACGAGAGGGGGTAAAGATAAGTGTAAGCACGCAAGCGCTCATTCATCAGTCCGCCGATCAGCGCCCAAACCGGGCGGCCCCGCGCCTTACCTAGGATATCCCAACATGCGATCTCGAGACCAGAGTAGGCGCCCATCACCGTAAGATCGGGGCGCTGGGTGAAGCCGGAGGAATAGGTGCGGCGGAACATACGCTCGACGTTCTCTGGGTTCTCGCCCTCGAAATAGCGGGAAAAAACATCTTCGATCACGGCACGCATCGCCTCGGGCCCGACAGAACTGGCGTAGCATTCGCCCCACCCTGTAATCCCGTCGTTGGTGGTGAGTTTGACCAATATCCAATACCGGCCTCCCCAACCGGGTGCAGGTGGTGATGTGATTAAAACGTCGAGCGCTTGTAATTTCATGGGCGTGCTCTTTTGTGCAAATTATGCCGGAATGTGCCCAACTTCCCTAAGGTAGGCTGAGAGGTGCGCAGCGTAGGTTTGAGGGTCCTCAACGCATGGCAAATGGCCCGTACCGCGCATCAATTCAAGTCGGGAGCCGGGCACCAAGTCAACGGTTTCTCGCACCAGATCTGGCGGAGTCGATCCATCTTCTGTCCCCGCGATACCGAGGCAGGGAAGCCGCAAAGCCGCCGTCGTAGAGTAAAAGTCAGTCCCCGCAATTGCTGCCGCGCAACCGGTCCAACCCTGCGGCGATTGGCGTTCAAACATTGTTTGCCAAAGCGAAAGATCCGGCGTTTTACGAAAGCTGGAGGAAAACCACCGCTCCATCGTCGCCGGAGCCAATGCTGCGATACCTTGGGTTTTTACCGCAGCGATACGGTCATCCCACATTTGCCGCGTTCCGATCTTGGCACCCGTATTTGACAGGACGATCGCACGGACAAGATCAAGCCGCTTCGCAGCAAGGCCTTGAGCGATCAAACCGCCAATGGACAATCCCACAAACACCGCGTCGCGAAACCCAAGGTGATCCATCAATGCCTCAGCATCGCGTACCAATTGCCCCATAGTGTAGGGAGCAGGCGGTGCCTCAGTCAGGCCATGACCACGCTCGTCGTAGCGTAAAACGCGAAGACCCTCAGGCAAGAGCTGCAAAACACCATCCCAAAGCCGCATATCAGTGCCCAATGAGTTTGCAAACACCACCGGTGCACCGTCTTCAGGACCATCAATGCGATAATGGATGCGTATCCCGTTGAGCTCAGCGCAATTCATTTAAGCCTCATATGCGCGATGATCTGACCATGGTCTGAGGCGAGTTTGTTGTAAGGTGCTTCTGGATGTGACCCGTCGGTGAGGTGATCATTGAGCACGCTGAAATACGTCATCTCACCGATTGCAGCATCTGTGTCGGGGTGGAAATGTTCCGACATGTAAATCTGATCAATACTCTCAAACGTGCCTCCGAAAGCCGTCGTATAGACCATATCGCGCAGCGATTTTCGCACGAACAGTTTCTCCGCCGAGTACATTTTGACAGCTTCGATATCACGTCGTATTTGCGTGTCTTCCTCATCGGAATAACGGTCGGCACCGTGCTTGGCATTGTGGCGCAACATCCAGGAATAATTCTTAAACGGCTCTTCGCCAGAGATGATCTCAAGCGCAACGGAATCCTCGCCATCATTGAAATCGCCCATGGCCATGACCGGGTAACCTGCTTGAAGTTCCTCAACAATCGCGCGGCGCAAAACATAGGCCTCAGCCATCCGCCGCAAGGCAGATCGCAGCCCGCCCAGCGCCCGACCAACTGGATCATATGACGTCAGATCGGCCTCCTGCGCGTGTTCTGCCCCTGTCGGCGTGATAAATTCACCCAATTTCGATTTGAGGTGCGCATTGAAAACCGTGATCTGACGGCCATCAACGTTGAGCCGCACCTTGAGGATGGGACGCGAGACCCGGGCAAGCGTGTAACTCCCGCTGTCGCCGTCAATCCCGCGTAACTTGGGAAAAGCAATTTCCAATGGCGTGTCGAAGTCCTGAATGACCTCCCAATCGACGACCTCATACCGCGTGATCAATGCCAAACCGGGGCGGCGTTGACCTGGTTCGCCCGTGTCGGCGGAATTGGGCGCGAAAAGGAGCGTCGCATCGCGATAGCCATCGGAGGCTAGCCTGCGAAAGATAGCCTTCTTGCGATACCGCTTCGATTGGTCAGGCACGACGGCTTCATTAAGCGCTTCTGCACGGGCCGAAGTTTCATCAATCACATCACGCAGGGCTGGCTCTTCGAAGATCTCCTGAAACCCAACGATGTCGGCATCGATGCTCAAAAGCTGATCGGCGAGCCAATCCTTTTTCCACGCATATTCCTCGGGCGTGTAGCTTTGAAACCGATAGTATTCGCTATCAGAGCCGATTAGGTTTTTGACATTGAAAGAGGCAATCGAAAACTCGGTCATGGCTCACATCTCAAGGGCGCGTTTGAACAAATCGGCGTCCACATTGCCGCCGGAGATTGTCGCAATGATGGTATCTTGGGGAAGGTCGGCCGCATAGCGCATCGCGGCAGCCAACGCGACGGCACCACCGGGCTCAGCCACAACACGCAAGTGGTCAAACGCGGCTTTCATGGCCCCAAGCGCCTCTGTTTCACTGACCAGCAGGCCCCTTCCGCAGAGCCGATGCATGATCGGGAACGTGATCTCTCCTGGTTGGGGAGAGATAATCGCGTCGCAAATGTTGCCAGTTTGCTTTTCGTTACGCTCAATTTTCCCCGACACCAAGGAGCGGGTCACATCATCGAACCCTTCGGGCTCCACCGGATGGCAGGTAAAACCAGGCTTTTCGGCCTCCAAGGCAAGCGCGACGCCAGAAAGGAAACCGCCCCCACCACAACAGACTAAAACGGCTGCTTCGGAAATGTCCGGAGTATCCGCGGCGATCTCAAGCCCACAGGTCCCCTGCCCCGCAATCACCTGAGGTTCGTCAAATGGCTTGATAAGCGTGAGGCCTTTCTCGTCGCTCAGCGCTTTACCAATCGCATCGCGGTCCTCGCTGCCACGGTCATACAGCACCACATCCGCATCGTAGTTGCGGGTGTTCGAGATTTTCACCGCAGGCGCATCGGACGGCATGACAATGGTCGCCGGCGTCTCGTATTGGCGCGCAGCCAGGGCGATACCTTGCGCGTGATTGCCAGAAGAGAAGGCCACCACACCCCGCGCGCGCGCCTTTGGATCGAGCGCGCTGATGGCACTTGTGGCGCCGCGATATTTGAAGCTGCCGGTCACCTGCAGGCATTCGGCCTTTACCAAAACCCGCTTCCCCACCAGATCATCCAAGAATGGGGACGACAGAAGAGGCGTATGGCGCACGCGGTGGCCTGTCCTGTGTCGTGCGGCCCTGATCATGTCGATGTTCATGCTATATCCTTTAACCATGCTTTGAGTACCGCTTGCGCCTCGGCTTCGTCCAAGAACGGCACATGGCCACGATCTGGCACCCGCGCGACATGGGCATCGGGTCGGCGTCGCGCCATTTCGTCCACGCAATCCACATTGAGAAGATCGGAATTCATGCCCCAGACAATCGCCAACGGTTTGCCTGCCATTGCGTCAAAGAACGGCCACAGATCGGGAAGCGTTTGTCCAGCCATCGCTTCGACACCGTGGCGGAGTTTTGGGTCATAGGGAATATCGAGCCCGTCCTTGGTCTCGAAGTAGAATTTAGCGACCTCATCTTCCCAGCGTGCCATAGGCACATTTTTGAAGCCGGGCATGAGCGCGGGCCGCGCAGCAGCAGCTTCTGCCAGCGTGGCATAGGCCGGTTTGCGGCCGAGGTATGTCAAGATGAAATCCAACCCGCCCATATCGAGCTCTGGGCCAATGTCGTTCAAAGCAATGCCTAAGAGACGCTGTGGCACCATGGCGGCGAGGCCCATGGCGATCATCCCACCACGTGACGTGCCGAGTACAGCGACGGCGTCAATGCCGAGGTGGTCTAAAAGCTCAAGCGCATCCATGCCTTCTCGTTGCGTGGTGTAGCTTGTGGGGTCGGCATAATCCGATTGACCGCGACCGCGGTAATCCAAACGGATCATTCGATATCCTGATAGGAGCGGCGCAACGTAATCGAAGTCCGTTCCATTCCGCGTCAGTCCCGAAAGACAAAGCACGGGCAGACCGCTTCCCTCATCAGTGAAGTAGAGAGAAACACCATCGGTGGTCGTGAAACGCGGCATTACTGGACAAGCTCCGATATAGTTGTCAGATCGTTGAGCACATGTTGCGGCGCGGCAGGTAATCGGTCCATTGGGTCGCCCGCGCGGTTCACCCAAACGGTGTTGAACCCGTATTGCGATGCGCCTGCAGCGTCCCAGCCGTTGGAAGAGACGAACAGCACCTCGTTGGGCGCGCACCCAAAGTGTTTGCCGACCAAATCGTAGACCGCGTTGGCGGGTTTGAAGATGCCGACCTCTTCGACAGAGATTACCTTGTCGAGCCATTCACCGATCACGGCGCTGTCAACCGCACCGTCGAGCATGTCGGGAGAGCCATTGGATAGGACCGCTGTTTTCTTACCCAAGGATTTGAGCTTTGCGAGCATCATGGGCACTTCGGGATACGCGGACAACTCCCAATAGAGCGCCAAGAGCCGCTCGCGCAGTTCAGGATCATCGAGCCCCTGCGCCTCCATAGCCCAGTCGAGGCCATCTTTTGTGACCTCCCAAAACGGCATATAGTCCCCCATGATGACCCTGAGCCAGGTGTATTGAAGTTGCTTTGATCGCCAGCTTTCGGCCAAGGCGGGCCATTTGTCGGCCCAGTCCTGTTGCCCAGGGAGGGACGCAGCTTCGCGCGCGGCGGCTGAAACATCAAAGAGTGTGCCATAAGCGTCAAAAACGCAGGTGGTTATCATGGGCGCCTCCCTATGCACTTAGAGTGTCACGACATATCCGGCGGGGAAAGGCCGATTCTGATGTGCCGCCAGGGAAAACCTACCATTCCATTGGCTGGCGTATTTCGCGGGGAACGACATGGATGCCGCCACCTCACGGCCCCGCACAACTGGCACCATGTTCATCCGCAAGCCACTTGGCGCAGCAAATGTAGGTCGGATTGGGTTATACAAGCCGCCGGTCGCGCCGCATGTGCCCAGACGACAACATACGAATAGGCCCGGGGGTTTGGGGGCTCTGCCCCCGTCCCGTTGAGACTTCCCCAGGGTGTTTTTGGCCAGAAGAAACCGAAAAACCTTACGCCGCCAAGTCGCCCGCTAGACCACGGTCGATAAGGTCAGCGGTTGCTTCGGCGCCGTAAAGCGCGGCAAACCCGCCAAAGCGTGGTCCCTCTGACGCGCCCATGAGCACCTCGTAGAGGGCTTTGAACCACTCACGCAGGTTTTCGAAACCGTGTAGTTTACCAATGGCAAAGCACACGCTCTGCAAGTCTTCATCTGACGAAAAATCCAGCGCGGCTGCTTCGGTGGGCTTGCCCATCATTTCGTTCTTGGTAGCCACTTTGGCCCGCGCAAGTTCGGGATCGCGAAGGCATGCTGCGAGATCAGACATTGCCGCGCGTTCTTGATCTGTGGGTCTGCGAAAGTCGCGGTTTGGTTTGATGCGCTCATTGAAATAGCGCACAGCAAAGCCCGCAGCAGCGTCGAGACCAGGGTGGCTCTTGGCAGTCGTCTGTGGCGCGTACTTTTGGATGAAGCCCCACAGTACGTCCTTGTTCTCGGCACCGGAGACCGAAGCGAGGTTCAAAAGCATCGCAAAGGGCACCACCATATCCGAGGATGGCACGTTGCGGCCGTGGATGTGGAAAACAGGGTTGGCGAGGCGTTGCTTCTCGTCCTGACAGGCATAGGCGCGCAGTTGTTGATGATACTCGTCCACCGCCTTCGGGATCACATCAAAGTAGAGCCGCTTTGCCGTTTTGGGCTTAAGGAACATGAAGTACTGCAGGCTCTCTGGCGCGGCATAGGCTAGCCACTCCTCCATCGAAAGGCCGTTGCCTTTTGACTTGGAGATTTTCTGGCCCAGCTCGTCATTGAAGAGTTCGTAGGACAGTGACTCGGGCGCCGGTTTGCCCAGCGCACGGCAGATTTTACTCGACTGTGTGACGCTATCGATCAGGTCTTTGCCGGACATCTCATAGTCCACCCCCAAGGCTGCCCAGCGCATGGCCCAATCGGGCTTCCACTGCATTTTTACATTTCCACCAGTGACCGGAATTTCCACACGCTCGCCATCAGGCTCTTCATAGACGATCGTCCCTTTGGAAACGTTGCGCTCTAACGTTGGCACCTGAAGGACATGGCCTGTTTTTGGGCTCACGGGCAGGAAACACGAATAGGTCGCCCGGCGCTCTTCGCCGAGGGAGGGCAACATGATCTCTTGGATCATGTCCCAACGCTCCAGCGCAACAAGTAGCATATCGTCAAATTTGCCTGTGGTGTAGTACTCGGTAGCGCTGGCGAATTCATATTCGAAGCCAAAACCATCCAAGAACTCGCAGAGCTTGGCGTTATTGTGCTGGGCAAAGCCATCGTGGGTGCCGAAAGGATCACGCACTTTTGTAAGCGGCAGATTGAGGTCTTCAGCCATTTGCTCTTGGTTTGGGACATTGCCGGGAACTTTGCGCAGGCCATCCATATCGTCGGAGAACGAGATCAGCTTGGTCGGGATGTCCGAAATCATTTCAAAAGCGCGGCGCACCATCGTGGTCCGAGCAACCTCGCCAAATGTACCGATATGGGGCAAGCCAGACGGGCCATATCCCGTCTGGAATAGGACGTAGCCCTTCTCCGGGTCCTTCTTGGCATAACGTTTGAGCACCCGACGGGCTTCTTCAAACGGCCAAGCTTTGGACTGCATCGCAGCGTCGCGGATCGAGGGCATAGGTCAAACTCCAGTGAAGGCCCGAAAGTGAGCGCGGCACACCTATTGTGCCGGGGCCCTCGCGTCAATAAATTCAAGGACAATGAAGGAGCCTCCCCCATGTCCGAAGACATCCCCCATAGCCTGAGTCCCCAAGATTGCCTCGTGGCCATGATGATTGCAATTTCTGCGTCTGATGAAAGCATGCGCACATCAGAACTTGTAAAGATCGTGAGCGCAGTGAACCACCTCCCGATCTTTGCCGATTACGACGCCGACCGGGTGAGTATTATGGCGCAAACGGTGTTTGACCTCTTTGAGCAAGAGGACGGTTTGGATGCTCTTTTTGGCATGATCCGCAATGACCTACCAGAACGGCTTTACGAGACAGCATATGCGCTCTCTTGTGATGTGGCCGCTGCGGATGGGACGCTCAAAGAGCCCGAACTGCGCCTGCTTGAAGAGATGCGGTACGAGCTCAATATTGATCGCCTGCATGCCGCCGCCATAGAACGCGGTGCGCGAGCGCGACATCTGCGTGCATAACACAACCAATCAACAGCAAGCCTGCGCTCGCCATGATCCAAATATCGGGACTTAAAAATGACAGACGTAAAACTTGGGCTTGTTGGCCTTGGCGTAATGGGTTCAAATCTTGCGCTTAACATTGTCGACAATGGATTCCCCCTCGCCGTCTACAACCGTCGCATGGATGTAACAGAACAGTTCATGCAAGACGCTGGGCCACTTGCCGGGCGGTTACATGCCACCGAAAGCCCTGAAGCATTGGTTGCAAGGCTCACTGCGCCCAGAGCAATCATCATGATGGTGACCGCCGGTGCTGCGGTGGACTCGGTGATCGCGTCGCTCCTGCCACACCTCGATCCTGGTGACATAATTATTGACGCGGGCAACGCAGATTTCAACAACACCCGGCGCCGCGAAAAAGAACTCGCCGATCAAGGCGTTCGCTTTGTTGGTATGGGCGTATCAGGTGGCGCCGAAGGTGCTCGGAATGGCCCCTCCATCATGGTGGGTGGAGCGCCGGAGGCCTATGCCCGCATCCAAGATGCCATTGAGGCTATTGCCGCTGACTACGAAGGTGAATCCTGCGCTGCACATCTGGGGCCCGACGGCGCCGGGCACTTCGTCAAAACCGTCCACAATGGCATCGAATATGCCGATATGCAGATCATCGCGGAAGCCTATGGCCTTATGCGCAGTGCCGGCAAGACACCCGATGGCATGGCCAAGGTCTTCCAAGACTGGAATAAGGGGGCGCTCAAATCTTACTTGATTGAGATCACAGCCGAGGTTTTAGCCGCCAAGGACCCTGGCACGGATCAACCGATGGTCGATGTCATCTTGGATCGCGCGGGGCAAAAAGGCACAGGACGTTGGACGCTGATTGAGGCATTGAAACTCGGGCAGTCTGCGTCAACGATCGAAGCGGCGGTGGGCGCGCGGTCTTGGTCATCTCAAAAAGAGCTGCGCGTGCAAGGCGAAACGATCTTAGACAAAGCAACAGACCACGCGCCAAATTTGAGTGACAATGACCTGGAAAAAGCCCTCTTGGCTGCGCGCATTATTGCATACGCACAGGGATTCTCATTGTTGGCTGAAGCGTCAGATCACTTCGCATGGTCTCTGGATTTGGCACGCACCGCCGAAATCTGGCGCGCTGGATGTATCATCCGTGCGGCTTTGCTTGACGACATCTCCGACGCGTTCCGCGGTGAGATGCAAGGTGGCAACCTGATGTTCGCGCCCAGCTTTGCTGCGCGCATGGCCGAAACGGTGCCATCGTTGCGCAAGGTCGTGGCCGAAGCTGCGATGGCCGGCCAACCGAGCCCCGCATTCGCGTCAGCGCTAAGTTACTTCGACACCATGCACACCGGTCGCGGCACGGCCGCTTTGATCCAAGGACAGCGGGACTTCTTTGGTGAACATGGATTTGAGCGGGTCGATAGGGAGGGCGATGGCTTCCACGGTCCTTGGGTCAAGCAACCCGGCTAGAGCACGTCCAGTTAAAATTGGATCGCTTTTGCGTTGCCTCGTTTTGGCGTCCCATCACGTTTCAACGGGCTAGAACGAGAAAGCCATTACCCCGTGGTGCAACGAAAACTAGAAGTGTTTCAGGTCGCGCGATATACCCGGCCCCAGCGCTGCAACAGCCTTTGCTGAAGCGCTTTTGCAGCGCGATTGTAACTGCGTCCTCCGGCCGGACGTTCACGATCCGCTTTCGCAATGGCTCTGCGGCGCGACGTGTCAGCCATAAACATCGCGAACGCCAAATCCCTGCCATCAGGCCCGCGCGTAAAACCAGCTAGCGATGACACAAAATTCAGTGTGCCCGTTTTGGCGCGCACGTCTTGCGGGAGGCCCTTGATCTCTCGACCACGTTCGTCCCGCATTTTGATGTCTTTGAGGATCGGCCGAATTCTCGCCGACGCACGGAGCGCTTTGGCCATGTCGAGCGCCGTCACGCGGCTGGCATCACCGAGTCCAGAGTGATCCACGAACCGCGTGATGCGGGCCATCCCAAAGCGTGCCTTGGCCCAGTTTGTCATCTCTGCCGCAGAGGAATTCAGGGACGCAGCGCGACCTTTGCGTTTGGCAGTTGCGGCAAGCCCAAGAACCTCCGCGGTGAGATTGGTCGAAAACTTGAGCATGTCTCGGGCAAGCACATCAAGCGGTTCACTGACGATGCGGGCAAGCTCACTGCCCAAGGGCGCAGCGCGCATGATTTTTGGCGGCTTGAGCATAATACCTTCAGACCGCGCGAAGCTTTGGAACACTTCGCCTGCGTAGAGCTCTGGCTTGCGCACTGGCAACCAGCGCGCCCCGCCATTGCCCAAGGCCCCCGACGCTACGGTCCAAACATCGTGACTGCCTGCATCACGATAGGCATAGACAGGCACATTGCGCTGCGCGATCGACATGCGGGCGATTCGAACATCGGGCCGATACCGATCCGACCGCGCATCCATCGTGATCCGCCATTTGCCAGACGCGCGCTTCCAATCGAAATGGACGCGATTGAAATTGAGGTTCAGTCCAGAGATCGACGGGTTGTAGCCCACATGTTCCGGCTGGCTTTTATCGATCACCCGCCTATAGGGCAGCGCGCCCCCCCAAACTTTGAACTCGCCACGCACCTCACGGACACCAGCGGATTTCAAGCGTTGGGCCAAGACCGCCATGGCGTTTGTGTCCAATGTGGGATCACCCCCGCCAGCCAGGATGAGATCACCCTGCACGACTCCGTTCGACACGCCACCCGTGGCCAGCACACGAGTTGCAAACCGATGCTCGGCACCCAGCGATTCAAGGGCGTAGAGCGCCGTCATCGCTTTGGCCACAGACGCGGGTGGAAGTGCTGCGGACGAGACGCGTTCTTCAAGAATTTGGCCGGATGCGACATCTATCAAAGCATAACCCACGACGCCGGACAGGCCTGACGCTTGAACTATTGCCTCACCCGGCGTTTCTCGTGCCAGGGCGCTGCGACCATCCCGTGCCTTTGGCCGCACAGATACCTCGGGGGCACCTGCACAGGCAGTTGTGCCCAAAAGAGCGGTACCGCTCGCCAAAAGCCACCGACGCGTAACATGTTGTCCCATATCCTATTCTTGCCAACCGTCCCGCGCGCAAGCAAGCACGAAACCCGCCTTTTCGCATAGATTTAAGCGTGCTAGGCCCAGGCCCATGTGGAAGCCTCTTTTGATCATGTTCGTGGCCATGTCGTTTATCCCCGGTGGGGATGCGATGGGAAAATTGCTCTCTAACAATCATGGGACGTCCGCACTTTTTGTGGCGTGGACGCGTTTTTGGATGGGCGCGCTCATCGCTTTACCCTTTGTGCCCAAAGGCGGATTTACGGTGCTCAAAGATTGGCGAGTCGTATTTCGCGCGCTTCTGCTCACAGGTGGCATCTGTGCCATTCTCACGGCGCTCAAAACAGCGCCGCTGGCCGATGTCTTCGCCGCCTTCTTCATAGGCCCCTCGTTCAGCTACCTTCTCGCCGTGGTGTTTTTAAAGGAGCCCTGGTCTTGGGCGCGGGCCGGTTTGGTCACGTTGGGCTTTATTGGAACCCTCATTGTGGTCCGCCCAGGAGGCTCCGCCGCTCCCGGTCTGGAATGGGCTGTGCTGGCAGGGTGCTTTTATGGGGCGTTCCTGACGGCCTCACGATGGCTGTCAGGCGTCGGGGATCCGCGCTCGCTTTTGTTTTCGCAGCTCTTTATCTCCGCCGTCGCGACAACGCCATTTGCGTTGTTCTCGCTGCCGCCCATGACTGCCATAATCGGAACCCTTGCTTTTTTCTCGGCGCTCTTTTCGATGTTTGGCAACTTTCTGCTGCTCTTTGCCTATCGCACAGCGCCAGCAACAGTGCTGGCTCCCCTGGTCTATTTTCAGTTAGTCGCAGCGACCGGCCTGGGATGGTGGGTGTTTGGCACCTTGCCGGATCAATGGACTTGGATCGGGCTGTCTTTGATCATTGGATCAGGCGTGCTCTCAGCACTATTGATGCCACGCCCCGGCGGCGCGAATGGCCGATGAGCTTTCTGGTCGCATCGGCACATTGATAAAGCACCATTGCGGAGCCGACCCACGCCCCAAGAGTTGAGCTTGGCGACCCCGCAAACGCGCATGGACAAAAACCTTGGCCGCCAATGACGTTCTTGCGGAAATCCGGTCTCCAGGACGCGCGATAACACCAATGGGCACGGTCTGGATGATCTCACGCCACCGATCCCATCGGTGAAATTGCGCCAAGTTATCGGCCCCCATCAGCCAGACAAAGCGTACGCCGGGATACACTCGATGCAACGCCGCCAAAGTCTCAGCTGTATATTGCGTTCCAACGCGCGCTTCGAAATCGCTGATCATGACGCGCGGGTGCTGCATTATTTGAGAGGCTCGTGAAATCCGATCCGCCAGCGGCGCCGGGCCGCGGCTTTTGAGGGGATTGCCAGGTGACACCAACCACCAGACTTGATCCAAACCAAACCGCTTGAGCGCCTCTCGGGTGATATGCACATGCCCCGCGTGGGCAGGATCAAACGACCCTCCCAAAAGGCCAACAACCTGGCCCGCTCGGACTCTGTGTCGTTGCCGCATGCCTGCGATCCTTGCACCTTGGGGTCCAAACCCTGCACCGCTTTTCAAAACTTGCGCTCCAGATGTCAACGGATAGTCTCTATGCATCTTAAACGTGTGTTTCAGGAGTGAATTGAGATGCGAAAACTATTGACCGCAACAAGCCTATGCCTCGCGCTTGCTGCGCCCGCTTATGCCGACGTCGAAGAAGACCTGGACTACCTCGTAGAACAGCAAGTGAACCGGACGATGTTCGAAGCTGCGTTGACGGCGCAGCGTCCTTTGATCATCGGAGCCTTGGAAAACGAGTTCCGCAATATGGGGATGAGCGTCTCAGACATGGATCATTTCTTCGACATATTCATAGACGAGTTCATCGAAGAGTTCACAGAAACGATGCAAGTCCAGGCCCGCGAAATTTATGCACAGGCCTATACGGAGCAAGAGATCATCGACATCGCAGCTTTCCTGCGCACCCCGTCGGGCCAAGCCATGATCGCCAAGACGCCGGAACTGATGCAACAGGGTGCGGCCCATGGCCAAATCGCCGGGATGCGTGCCGGAGAAAACGCGATGCCGCGGGTCATGCAGCGCATTGAACGCGAGGGAATCGAATTTGAGACCCCTGGTATCCTCGACCAGTTGCGTCGCAGCTTTGACCTTTAAGGCGCTTTAGTCGCGCTTGCCCGCGAACTTGACCTGCCAGTCTTCGCGCTCTTCATCACTGATCTTGCGGAACATCACGTCGGGCACACTAAAGGCATGGCCAGCTAGCAGCGTGTTCATTGCCGCTGCCACGTCATCGGGCCAGCCGTCATCTTCGGTCTTCATTGCTGTGAGCATGGTTGCGGAGGCATCGGGGATGAAAGGCGCGGACAGAACAGCATAGAGGCGGATTAGGTTAAGCGCCAAGCGGACCTGGCCCGCAGCCTTCTCTGGGTCCTCTTTGAAAGTCGACCAGGGGGCCGCGTCTTGCAGGTATTCGTTGCCCGCCACCCAAATGCCGCGCAGCTCTTGGGCCGCTTTGCGGACCTCCATCGCCTGCATAAAGCCTTCGTATGTGCGGATCTTACCGGTGAGGTCGTCGATCAGTGCGGTTTCAGCCGGGCCATAAGCACCATCGGGTACTAACTCTCCAAACTTGGAGCGACAGAACTTGGTCACGCGGCTTACAAAGTTGCCCAGCACGTCAGCGAGGTCTTTGTTCACGCCACCTTGGAAGCTCTCCCAGGTGAACTCGCTGTCCGAACTTTCGGGCACGTTTGATAGAAGCCACCAACGCCAGTAGTCCGACGGCAGGATCTCAAGCGCTTGGTCCATAAACACACCGCGCCCGCGCGAGGTTGAGAACTGACCACCCTCGTAATTGAGGTAGTTGAAGCTCTTGATGTAGTCGACGAGCTTCCAGGGTTCTTCGCTGCCTAGGATGGTCGCTGGAAAGCTGAGGGTGTGGAAGGGCACGTTATCTTTGCCCATAAACTGAGTGTAGGTCACATCCTCGGCGCCTTTGTCGGTGCGCCACCAACGTTCCCAATCAGAGCCTTTGCCTGCGTCCACCCATTCTTGGGAACAGGCGATGTATTCGATGGGCGCGTCAAACCAAACGTAGAAGACCTTGGCTTTCATGCCAGGCCAATCGGTATCCCCTTTCTTGACCGGGATACCCCAGTCAAGATCGCGGGTAATGCCACGATCCTGGAGACCGTCACCGTCATTGAGCCATTTCTTGGCAATAGACGTGGTGAGCACAGGCCAGTCCGCCTTGCTGTCGATCCAGGCCTCAAGCGCGTCTTTCATCTGGGATTGACGCAGATAGAGGTGCTTTGTTTCGCGTTGCTCCAGGTCGGTGGAGCCTGAAATGGTGGAGTAGGGATTGATCAGATCCGTGGGGTCGAGCTGTTTGGTGCAATTGTCACATTGGTCGCCACGGGCGCTTTCGAAGCCGCAGTTAGGGCACATCCCCTCAATGTAGCGATCCGGCAAAAAACGCCCGTCCGCATTTGAATAGACCTGAGTCTCGGTTACTTCGCGAATAAGGTCTTTGTCGGCAAGCACGCCAGCGAAGGCTTGGGTTAGCGCGTGGTTCTGAGGCGAGGAGGAGCGCCCAAAGTGATCGAAGGACAGCCGGAAGCCTTCGGCGATGCGCGCCTGCACTTCGTGCATCTCGGCACAATACTCCGCCACAGGTTTGCCGGCCTTCGCCGCGGCGAGTTCTGCTGGCGTGCCGTGTTCATCAGTTGCACATAAAAACAAAACCTCAGNGCCCCGCGCCCTTTGGTAGCGCGCAAACAAATCTGCNGGCAGCTGGGAGCCAATCAGGTTGCCCAGGTGTTTGATGCCATTGATGTAAGGGATGGCGGAAGTGATTAGGTGGCGTGTCATGTGCGGCGTCCCAAGTGGATTGGCGCCTCTTACCGCAAGCCGATGCATCCTGCTAGAGGGCGCTCACCCGTGTCGCGCGATGTTCGTCACTCATGCCTTGTCTAAAGTTTGTCCAATCCTGAAATGGGGCACATTTGGCAGGCAATATTCCCAAATTCACCTCAAGCACACACTTGGCAGACTCAGATCACATCCAGATTTTCGATCGCCCTTCTATCCGTGTTGTGATGTACGCGTCATGAGCCTACCCACGACGCTGCGCTCACGCAGGACCGATCACGCGTCTTCCTCTCTCCAACGTGGGTTCAAAAGGCAGACTACGCACCCAAGGCTTATGCCCGTAACCTTTGGTCACCCACACTCAAACCTTAGTTTAAAATCAGGTTCGGGGGCGAATTTGCTTCTTTTATGCGCCGTTGCAATCATTCCACCGGGTCGGCATCCTCCAACGTCGCGAAACACTTTAATCCACCACACAAAACAAGGGCCACAGATCATGCCGGGATCTGCGGCCTTTATCTTCGGTCAAACGCGGTTGAGTTTACTCTGCAGTGCGGCCTTCGCCCGCGCCCATTTCAAAGCCCAGGTGCTTGGCAACCGTAAAGATATCTTTGTCACCTCGGCCACACATATTCATGCAAATGATATGATCTGCGGGAAGATCAGGCGCAATTTTCGTCACGTGCGCCAAAGCGTGGGACGGCTCAAGGGCTGGAATGATACCTTCGGTCTCACAACAAAGCTGGAACGCCTCAAGCGCTTCTTTGTCGGTGATCGCCACATATTCGGCGCGACCAATTTCATGCAGCCAAGCGTGCTCTGGGCCAATGCCGGGGTAGTCGAGACCAGCTGAGATCGAAAATCCTTCGAGGATTTGTCCATCGTCGTCTTGAAGCAGATAGGTGCGATTCCCATGGAGCACACCTGGACGTCCGCCAGTAAGCGATGCGCAATGCTCCATCTTTTGGTTCACACCTTTTCCGCCCGCTTCCACACCAATGACGCGCACCTCTTTGTCGTCAAGGAACGGGAAGAAAAGGCCCATGGCGTTGGATCCGCCGCCGATCGCCGCAATGATCGTATCTGGGAGACGGCCCTCTGCGTCCATCATTTGGGCTTTCGCCTCCTTGCCGATGATCGCTTGGAAATCGCGGACCATGGCAGGATACGGGTGTGGTCCCGCCACCGTGCCGATGCAGTAAAAGGTATCGCGCACATTCGTTACCCAATCCCGTAGCGCGTCGTTCATGGCATCCTTTAGCGTGCCTCGACCAGAAGTGACTGGAATGACTTCAGCGCCAAGAAGACGCATACGGAACACGTTGGGTGCTTGGCGCTCAACGTCATGCGCGCCCATATAAACAACACATTTCAGGCCGAACTTCGCACAGACCGTTGCCGTCGCCACGCCGTGTTGACCCGCGCCCGTTTCCGCAATGATGCGCGTCTTGCCCATGCGCCGCGCCAAGATAATTTGGCCCAGTACGTTGTTGATCTTATGCGCGCCGGTGTGATTAAGTTCGTCGCGCTTCATGTAAATCTTCGCGCCACCCAATCGTTCCGTCAGCCGCTCGGCAAAATAGAGCGGCGAAGGACGGCCCACATAGTGGGTCCATAAATAGTTCATCTCATCCCAGAAGCTTTGGTCCGTCTTTGCTTTCTCATACTCCTCTTCGAGAGAGAGAATGAGCGGCATCAAGGTCTCTGATACAAACCGACCACCAAATTTTCCAAACCGACCCTGCTCATCAGGGCCAGTCATAAACGAGTTGAACAGATCTTCCGCCATGGCTCCCTCCCAATCACGACAGAGTACGTTTTAAGTCGGCACCATGCCGTTGACCAGAACATCTGACCAAATATGGATAAAATAAACGATGCGCCTGCGCCCTAAGTCACGTCCCAATCGCCATCTGAAGAGACTGCGCCAATGGCAAGCCAGGAAACGCGAATGCGCGCGACCCGCGTGTCGGCCCACGTACGAAAGACGGCCTCAAACCCACGCTCATCCACATGCTCTGCGGCCAAATCGGCACGTGGATTGGTTTCGGCGTCCAAATCAATGAGAGCCAAAGACAGGTGCACATTCGGAGGGGTTCGAAACCTCTCGTCAAAGTCGATGCGTTTTCGAATCTCTCGCGGCCCTTTGCCCGTCCACATGGACTCACCCGCTTCGAAATGAGAGAATAAGGACGTATTGCCCTGATCGATGCCAATATTGCCGCTGGAAATTCTGCGCATCAAAAATCCCAAAATAAATTCCGACGCTCAATATCATCGGCCGATCATCAATCTAGGTGATTAAACTAAAAAGGCGCGCCCTATACAAGGACGCGCCTAAAAAAGACGTCTTTGGTATTGGTTTATGCCGTCAAACCTAGCAGCGCAGCAGCTTGGGCCATGTCAGCAACCATCTTGGACGCATCATCCAACGCGTCTGTGGAGGCACCCTCCATGGCTGACTTGGCTTCGGCCATCAGCGCGTCCATGTCCGCTTGAGTGACGTCAGCCTTGGGCATGGCGCGTTCCGCCAAAACCGTGACGCCCGCGGCACCGATTTCTGCGAATCCACCGGTGACAAGGTACTCCGTGGCACCACCAGCGCCTTCGGCAGACAAAATGCCGGGGCGAAGTGTTGTGATGGTTGGCGCATGATCAGCCATGGCTGTCATATCGCCGTCAGCGCCTGGTATTTGCACGGCTGTGACGTCAAGGGATGCCAAGCTGCGCTCAGGGCTCACCAGATCAAATTGCATTTGTGTCTCCTCTTTGGGGGCGGCGGGATAAATCCCGCCCTACACCCGGAGATGGATCATTGCGGTCAGGCGGGATTTATCCCGCCCCTCCCGAATTAAGCGGCTTCAGCAGCCATCTTCTCGGCTTTGGCGATCACCTCGTCGATCCCGCCAACCATGTAGAAGGCGCCTTCGGGCAGGTGGTCGTATTCGCCCGCAACCACGGCTTTAAAGGACGCGATCGTGTCTTCGAGCGGCACCTGAACACCGTCAGAGCCGGTGAAGACTTTCGCCACGTCGAACGGCTGAGATAGGAAGCGTTGGATCTTCCGAGCGCGGGCCACGGTGAGTTTGTCTTCTTCGGACAATTCGTCCATCCCGAGGATGGCGATAATGTCTTGCAAAGATTTGTAGCGCTGCAGGATCTGCTGGACGTCGGATGCCACAGCGTAGTGCTCTTCGCCCACAATTTGCGGATCCATCAGACGGCTGGAGCTGTCGAGCGGGTCCACCGCAGGGTAGATGCCAAGCTCGGAGATCGCACGGGACAAAACGGTCGTCGCGTCCAAGTGAGCAAAGGTCGTCGCAGGCGCAGGGTCGGTGAGGTCGTCCGCAGGCACATAAACGGCTTGGATCGACGTAATCGAACCTTTCTTGGTGGACGTAATCCGTTCCTGCATCGCACCCATGTCAGTGGCCAGCGTTGGCTGGTAGCCCACCGCCGACGGGATCCGGCCAAGCAGAGCCGACATCTCGGAGCCTGCTTGCGTGAAGCGGAAGATGTTGTCGACAAAGAACAGAACGTCGGTGCCTGTCGCGTCGCGGAATTGTTCAGCCATGGTCAAACCCGTCAGAGCAATCCGGGCACGCGCGCCGGGAGGTTCATTCATCTGACCAAAACAGAGCGCGATTTTGGAATCGGTCAGCTTCTCAGGCGTCAGAACGCCAGATTCGATCATCTCGTGGTAAAGGTCGTTGCCCTCACGCGTACGCTCACCAACACCCGCGAACACCGAAAGACCGGAGTGCACTTTCGCGATGTTATTGATCAGTTCCATGATGAGAACGGTCTTGCCAACGCCGGCACCGCCGAACAGGCCAATCTTACCGCCCTTGGAGTAAGGCGCCAGCAAGTCGACAACCTTGATCCCGGTGACGAGGATCTCTGATTCAGTGGACTGGTCAGAGAAGTCAGGCGCTTCGGCGTGAATCGGGCGATACTCGTCCGCTTCGACCGGGCCTTTTTCATCCACAGGCTGGCCCGTGACGTTGAGAATGCGACCCAGCGTGGCCGGTCCAACCGGAACCATGATCGCGCCACCGGTGTCTTCGACTTCTTGGCCGCGAACGAGGCCTTCTGTCGCGTCCATCGCAATGGTGCGTACTGTGTTTTCGCCGAGGTGCTGCGCCACTTCGAGCACGAGGGTCTTGCCATCGTTCTCGGTGTTCAGCGCGTTGAGAATTGCCGGCAGGTGGTCGTCGAACTGAACGTCGACAACAGCGCCGATGACCTGGGTCACTTTGCCTTTTGCGTTTGCCATTGTTGGTATCTCCGGTTCTTAGAGCGCTTCCGCGCCCGAGATGATTTCGATCAGTTCGTTGGTGATCACAGCCTGACGCGAGCGGTTGAATTGGATGGTCAGCCGGTCGATCATGTCACCCGCATTGCGCGTTGCGTTGTCCATAGCGGACATGCGCGCACCCTGCTCGGACGCTCCATTCTCAAGCAAGCCCGAGAAGATGGCAGTGGCCACACCGCGCGGAAGAAGGTCCGCGAGGATTTCCTCTTCGCTGGGCTCATAATCATACAGCGTCGCCGCACCGTCCGCGTCGTCCTCTGCCGAGTCAAAAGCAGCTGGGATGACCTGTTGGGCCGTTGGGATCTGCGTCACCACGTTTTGGAATTTGGCGTAGAAGATCGTGGCCACGTCAAACTCGCCCGCGTCAAAGCGGCCAAGAATGTCTTTGGCAATGCCTTGTGCATCGCCGTAGCCCACGCGTTTCACTTCGGTGAGGTCTACGTGACCCACAAAGTTATCGCCAAGGTCGCGTTTGATCGCATCGCGGCCCTTTTTGCCCACGGTCAAAACTTTGACGGTCTTACCTGCGGCTGTGAGCTCTTCTGCTTTGGAACGGGCCAGTTTTGCGATGTTGGCGTTGAAGCCACCGCAAAGGCCGCGTTCCGCCGTCATCACAACAAGCAGATGCACTTGATCAGAACCCGTGCCCGACAAGAGCTTGGGTGCGCTATCAGCGCCACCAACCGACGCTGCAAGCCCCGCCATGACGGCATTGAACCGCTCAGCATAGGGACGTGCTTCCTCGGCCGCTTCCTGCGCCCGCCGCAATTTCGCGGCGGCCACCATCTGCATGGCTTTGGTGATCTTGCGGGTCGATTTGACCGACTCGATCCTGTTTTTAAGGTCCTTCAAAGAAGGCATGTGCTTGCCTCCTTACGAGAACGTCGCGGCGAATTCGTCGAGCACGGCTTTCATCTTGTCGACGGGTTCACCCTTTTTGAATTTGGGGTCTTCGTCAGCAATCCACTTGAGGAAGTCTGCTTTTTGGCCACGCAGGAATGCGAGGAAGCTGGCTTCCCAACGACCGATGTCTGCAACTTCGACACCGTCGAGGTAACCGTTGGTACCCGCGAAGATGACACAGACGATTTCCGAGCCAGTCAGAGGCGAGTATTGCGCTTGCTTCATCAGCTCGGTCAGACGCGCGCCACGGGCGAGCAATTGTTGCGTTGCGGCGTCGAGGTCGGAGCCGAACTGAGCGAAGGCCGCCATCTCGCGATACTGAGCGAGGGACAGTTTCACCGGGCCCGCCACCGAAGACATAGCATCGGTTTGCGCCGAGGAGCCCACACGAGACACCGACAGACCGGTATTCACGGCGGGACGGATGCCTTGGTAGAATAGCTCGGTTTCAAGGAAGATCTGACCATCGGTGATCGAAATCACATTGGTTGGAATAAAGGCCGAAACGTCGCCACCCTGGGTTTCAATGATCGGAAGAGCGGTCAATGAACCTGCGCCATTATCTTCGTTAAGCTTCGCGGAACGCTCGAGCAGACGCGAGTGCAGGTAGAAAACGTCACCTGGATAAGCTTCACGGCCGGGTGGACGACGCAGCAGCAAGGACATCTGACGATAAGCAACCGCTTGTTTGGAGAGGTCATCGTAGATGATCAGCGCGTGGCGACCATTGTCACGGAAGTGTTCGGCCATGGCAGTCGCAGCGTAAGGCGCGAGGAACTGCATTGGTGCAGGGTCGGACGCGGTCGCAGCTACAACAATGGAGTACTCGATGGCGCCGCTTTCTTCGAGGCGCTTCACTAGCTGTGCAACAGTGGAACGCTTTTGGCCCACGGCGACGTAAACGCAGTAGAGCTTCTTGCTCTCGTCGTCGCCTGCGGCTTCGTTGTAGGACTTCTGGTTCAGGATCGCATCGAGTGCGACAGCTGTTTTACCAGTTTGACGGTCGCCGATGATCAACTCCCTCTGGCCACGGCCAATTGGGATCATCGCATCCACGGACTTCAGGCCGGTGGCCATTGGCTCGTGCACGGACTTACGTGGGATGATGCCGGGTGCTTTAACGTCCGCCACGGAACGTGTGGAAGTCTCGATTGGACCTTTGCCATCGAGCGGGTTGCCGAGGCCATCAACAACGCGACCCAAAAGAGCGTCGCCTGTGGGCACGTCAACAATCGCGTTGGTACGCTTGACGGTGTCGCCTTCTTTAATGTCCCGGTCGGAACCGAAGATCACAACACCGACGTTGTCGGTCTCGAGGTTGAGGGCCATCCCGCGGATACCGCCTGGAAATTCAACCATCTCACCGGCCTGGATGTTATCGAGGCCGTAGACGCGGGCAATCCCGTCGCCCACAGACAGCACGCGGCCGATCTCAGCAACTTCGGCATCTTGGCCAAAGCCTTTGATCTGCTCTTTCAGGATCGCAGAAATCTCTGCTGCTTGGATACCCATTTATCCGACCTCTTTCATAGCATTTTGCAGGGAGTTGAGCTTCGAGCGGATCGACGTGTCGATCATCTTGGAGCCCACTTTAACGACAAGACCGCCAATGAGGCTTTCATCGACGGTCGCATTGATTTTTACGTCTTTTCCAACGGCTGCTTTGAGCTGCTTGGCAAGCGCCTTGGTTTGCTTATCGCTGAGGGTTTGCGCAGACATCACGTCTGCGGACACCTCACCTTTGTGCGCAGCGATGCGTTCGCGAAGCGAAGCAATGAGCTGAGACAACACAAAAAGACGGCGCTTCTGCGCCATCAAACCCAAAACGTTTTGCATCACGGGAAGGATGCCCATTTTGGTGGCCAAGGCCGCCACGGCCTCGCCTTGTGCTGCGCGCGAGTAAACTGGAGAAGACACCAATTCGCGCAGGTCTGCGCTGGCATCATACGCCGCGGCGAGATCGTCGAGGTCCGTTTCCAGACGGCTCAACTCACCATTTTCATTGGCGATCTCGAATACGGCGGTGGCATAGCGTGCGGCAATGCCGGAGGAAATCGAAGCTGGTTCGGACACGTCCACCCTTCCGCTGTCTGGCCCCGCGTTCTGTCACACAACATGCACTTGGGGCGGTTTATGCAGTTTGATCCTGATCAAATCGCAAAAATCAGGGGGGATGTAACAGAGCCACCCGGACCCCGCAACACATCAGATTGGATTTAGATTTTTATGAATATTGCGCATTATCAGTGACTTGCCGCAGCTGCGACGGAATGCACCAGACTTTGCGTAATTTTGCAGCAGAGATTTCGCGCACAAATGGGTCGATTCTGGCCGGATCAGTGCCGGTACAAATCCTGCGTCAACCCGCTGCACAGGTTTCAATCGCCGTGGGTCTCACACAGGCTTTATTTCTGGGCTTGGGGCCAGGAGGCCGAACGCTGGGCGTGCTTTTGCACCATGGCCGCGCGGGCGCGGTGGGTATTTCTTGGTGGCCTCTACCATAAGAACACCACCGGCCAAAAGCCCCGGTATCCGACGCCCCGTTCGCTCCCAAAACCCAGAGGTCTTGCGCCAAAAGCGAGCCGTCGAGGGTGGTTGGTAGAGCAATGACGCATTCTCGCCCGGCACAAAATCATGCCATTTTAAAAGGGCATCCAACTGTGGTGAACTGTATGGTTTGCCAAAAGCGAAGGGCGTTTGCTCCCGCCGCGCCCACAACCCACTTCGGTTTGCGACAAAGAATACAACCTTACCGCCTGGGCCTAGCACTCGATAAACCTCATCTAGCAATGCCGTGGGCTGTTCGGTGTTTTCCAAACCATGCAACACAACCAAGCGGTCGACATGACCCGTCTCAATCGGCCATGCGGTTGCGTCCGATAGCACCGACACATTGGGGCCATTTCCCGGCCATGCTTTGACGCCCTGCGGTCCTGGCATCAGCGCGACAACGCGGCGCGCCTCGGTCATATAAGGGCGTAAAACGGGCGTGGCATACCCAAACCCAGCAACAGTTTGACCCTTGGTGTCCGGCCAGGCCTCGCGAAGCGCGTCGCGCAATACCGTACGCGCCTCACGCCCCAAAGCGGTCCCGCTGTAAAAACCATGCAGGTCTTGGACATCAAGATGCATTGCAGCCAGCCACCCCTTCGGTCACACTCGACCTTAATGTATCAAGGAGCGCGTGAAACGCCATGGGTTTAGACCTCGTCACCATCCCCTGTTTGTCGGACAATTATGCCTTCGCCATACACAATCCCAACACCGGCGAAACCGCTGTCATAGATGTGCCCGAAGCAAATCCAATCCTTGAAGAGCTCGCGTCCCGCAATTGGACGTTGAGCGACGTCCTTTTGACCCACCACCATTGGGACCATGTCGACGGCTTGGCCCGTCTCTTGGAAAAAGCACCTGCGCGCGTCATCGGCGCATCGGCGGATGCCCACCGACTGCCGCCCTTGGATTTAGCCATCCAAGACGGTGATACAATCACGGTTTGCAGCGAAAATTGTGAGGTGATGGACGTCTCGGGTCACACCGTCGGCCACGTCGCGTTCCACTTCCCGCAATCGGGTTTGGTCTTTACGGCCGATAGCTTGATGGCGCTTGGCTGCGGACGTCTCTTTGAGGGTACGCCCGAACTTATGTACAACAGTCTCAGCAAGCTCGCCGCATTGCCGCCTGAAACGCTCATCTGTTCGGGTCATGAATACACGGCTGCAAATGGGAAATTTGCAGTGACTATTGAACCTGACAACGCTAGGCTTACATCTCGCTTAAACGCCATCGCGGTTGCGCGCGCTGAAGGCCAGCCAACCGTTCCATCAACCCTTGCGCTAGAACTTGAGACCAATCCATTCCTTCGGGTTCATACCGGGTCTCTAAAAGCCAACCTTGGTATGCTGGACGCCTCTGCTACAGAGGTTTTTGCCGAAGTCAGGGCCCGCAAAGACACTTTCTAGCGCCAACAACGCATGCTTTGAAACAAAGCGATATCCAGATTTGTGATCGGTCCAGAGCAGAAAAAACTTGAAGCCGGCCCGGTATCGACCAAAATTTAACTTGATGAGGCCACGGTGGTCAAAGTGCAGCGCCCGCGTCGCCACTAGGACGACCCAGATCAGAAGGAGCACATCGCGTGCCTTCATTTTCGAACTCACTGGAACAAGCAATCCACTCGGCATTGGCCTTGGCCAACAGCCGTTCGCATGAATTTGCGACGCTAGAGCACTTGCTTCTGGCGCTCATTGATGAGCCCGACGCCAGCCGTGTGATGAAAGCTTGCTCTGTGAACACAGAGGAATTGCGTCAAACCCTTGTGGAGTTTGTCGACGAAGATCTGTCCAATCTTGTCACCGACATTGAAGGATCCGAAGCCGTGCCGACCGCTGCGTTTCAGCGTGTCATCCAACGCGCTGCGATCCATGTCCAAAGCTCGGGCCGCACGGAAGTGACCGGTGCGAACGTTCTCGTGGCCATCTTCGCGGAGCGCGAGAGCAACGCAGCGTACTTCCTGCAAGAACAAGACATGACCCGATATGACGCCGTAAACTACATTGCGCACGGCGTGGCCAAGGACCCCGCTTACGGCGAAAGTCGGCCGGTCCAAGGCGCGGATGAAGAAGAAATTGCTGCTGCCGAAGCGCCTCAGGGCGAGCAAAAAGAGAGCGCACTGTCGAAGTACTGTGTCGATCTAAATGCGAAGGCGCGCGAGGGAGATGTCGATCCTTTGATCGGTCGCGACAGCGAAGTTGAACGCTGCATCCAAGTGCTGTGTCGCCGGCGTAAAAACAACCCGCTTCTCGTGGGCGACCCCGGTGTGGGCAAGACCGCCATCGCGGAAGGTTTGGCGCGTAAGATCGTTTCGGGTGAAACGCCGGAAGTCCTCTCGGAGACGACAATCTACTCGCTTGATATGGGCGCGTTGCTTGCCGGAACTCGCTACCGTGGCGACTTCGAAGAACGCCTAAAGGCCGTGGTGACTGAGCTTGAAGATCACCCGGACGCAGTTCTCTTCATCGACGAAATTCACACCGTGATCGGCGCAGGCGCAACCTCCGGTGGCGCCATGGATGCATCGAACCTGCTGAAACCAGCGCTGCAGGGCGGCAAACTTCGCACAATGGGCTCGACCACTTACAAAGAGTTCCGCCAACATTTCGAAAAAGACCGCGCGCTGAGTCGTCGGTTCCAGAAAATCGATGTGAACGAGCCAACGGTTGAGGACGCGGTAAAAATCCTGCGTGGTATTAAATCCTACTTTGAGGATCACCACGGCGTGAAATACACCGCTGACGCCGTAAAAACCGCCGTTGAGTTGTCCGCACGTTACATTAACGACCGCAAACTGCCCGACAAGGCGATAGACGTGATTGATGAGGCTGGCGCAGCACAGCATCTGTTGACCGAGAGCAAGCGCAAGAAAACCATCGGCATCAAAGAGATTGAGAATGTCGTCGCAAAAATAGCTCGTATTCCGCCAAAGAATGTCTCCAAAGATGATGCCGTGCTCTTAAAAGACCTCGAAAAATCACTCAAACGCGTTGTGTTTGGTCAAGACAAGGCCATCGAAGCCTTGTCTTCGGCGATTAAGCTGGCGCGTGCAGGTTTGCGTGAACCCGAAAAACCCATCGGCAACTACCTCTTCGCAGGCCCAACGGGCGTCGGAAAAACGGAAGTCGCCAAACAGCTCTCTGAAACGCTGGGCGTTGAACTTCTGCGCTTCGACATGTCCGAATATATGGAGAAGCACGCTGTCTCACGTCTGATCGGTGCCCCTCCCGGCTATGTCGGCTTTGATCAAGGTGGTCAGCTGACCGATGGTGTGGATCAACACCCACACTGCGTGCTTTTGCTCGACGAGATCGAAAAAGCGCACCCAGATGTCTACAACATTCTGTTGCAGGTGATGGATCACGGCACGCTGACGGATCACAATGGACGGACCGTTGACTTCCGCAATGTCATCTTGATCATGACTTCCAATGCGGGCGCGACGGAACAGGCAAAAGCGGCGATAGGATTCGGTCGGGAACGGCGCGAGGGTGAGGATACGGCTGCGATTGAACGAACGTTCACACCCGAATTCCGCAACCGTTTGGACGCGGTTATCTCCTTCGCACCGCTGCCAAAGTCGGTCATCCTCCGCGTGGTCGAAAAGTTTGTGCTGCAGCTTGAAGCACAACTCATGGATCGCAACGTGACCATCGAGCTCACGAAGCCTGCGGCTGAATGGCTCGGCAACAAAGGCTACGACGACAAAATGGGCGCCCGCCCGCTTGGTCGTGTGATCCAAGAGCACATCAAAAAGCCGCTCGCCGAAGAGCTTCTCTTTGGCAAGCTGGCTAAAGGTGGCGTGGTCAAAGTCTCCATCAAAGATGGCGAGCTTGACCTGACATTGACGGGCCCAGACAACCCGCGCTTGTCCTCGAAAAAGAAGCCGCCGCTGCTGACCGCGGACTAATGCGTCTTGCCTCAACGCTGATTGCTTTTGTCTCCGCCGGACTACCCAGTTCGGCGGAGATGTTTTTTGATTGGCCCGTTGATTGCACCCAAGGCGTCGATTGCTACATCCAGCAATTCGTGGATCACGATCAAAGCACGGGCGCGCGCGATTTCACCTGCGGAAGTTTAAGTTACGATGGGCACAAGGGAACCGATATTGCTCTCGCGACACGTGATCAGATGTCCCGCGGCGTGGGCGTGTTGGCTGCAGCGCCAGGGGTGGTCATAGGCAAGCGCGACGGATTGCCTGACAGTCTCTTCGTGAACGGAACCGATCTCGAAGGACGCGATTGTGGCAACGGCGTTGTCATTGACCATGGCGACGGTTGGCACAGCCAGTACTGCCATCTCAGACAAGGGACCGTGCGGGTCGGTAGGGGTGCACAGGTTCTAGCAGGTCAGATGCTCGGCGAGATTGGCTTGTCTGGCCGTTCACAATTCGTGCATCTGGATTTCTCCATCCGCAAAGACGATCAGATCGTTGACCCCTTCGCCCCGCAAGGCGCACAATCCTGCCAAGATCCGAATGGTGAGACTCTATGGACCTCTGAGGTGGCCTATGTCCCCGGTGGTGTACTGGATCTAGGTTTCGCAGACGCGGTACCGCAGTTCGAAGATGTCAAAGCAGGCACTGCTAGTCGCGGGCTAAGCCAAGGCGCGCCCCTTGTTTTATTCGCTTTGGTTTATGGTGCTCGTCAGGGTGACGTGCTGAGAATGCTCATAGATGGCCCTGAAGGGCGTGTTTTTCAGAATGACGTTGTTCTTGACCGCACTCAAGCGCAGATCTTTCGCGCTGGCGGACGACGTGCTCCAGACGGGGACTGGCAGATCGGACGCTATGCGGGGATTGTAGAATTACGCCGCGATGGCGCCGTTATATCCGTTCTAAGCGGAACGGCGATCATAGACTAGCCACGACCGACATACGGCATCTCGCGCGCCATAACCGTCATAAACTGCACATTGGCCTCCGGCGGCAGATTGGCCATATACATCACGCCTTGGGCGACGTCTTCGACATCCATGGTCGGTGGCATTTGACCTGTTTGAGCTGCCAATTCCTCAATCATCTCAGTCCGTGCATTCCCAATGTCGATCTGGCCGCAGCTGATGCCTAAAGGCCGGCCATCCAAGGACAATTGGCGCGTCAGCCCCGTCACTGCGTGTTTGGTCGTGGTGTAGCACACAGCGTGTTCACGAGGCACATGGGCCGACACAGAACCATTGTTGATAATACGGCCAACACCTTGCGCGCGCATCCGTTTGAATGCAGCACGCGCGCATAGGAACATGCCGGTTAAATTGACCGCAACCACTTGATGCCAAACATCTACAGGCACGTCATCGATTAGGCCTGCCTGACCAAATGTTCCGGCATTGTTGAACAGCACATCGATCTGGCCAAAATTCTCGAATGCTGCTTCTACAGCGTCAGCATCTGTAACGTTCGCAGGCAAAACGGTTGCTTCTGGACGACCGTCGGCCACCGCCTCGAGCGCCTCCGCACGGCGTGCGAGAAGTCCCACATGCCATCCTGAATCTAAAAAATGCAGAGCCACTGAGGCACCTATCCCAGCACTGGCGCCCGTTATGAGAATTCGCTTCATCGCACAGGCTCCTCTTCTGATAGTGTGAGCAATGGCGCAGGTACGATCAGGTCAGCCACTTGCAACTCTTGTGTGGGTTTGGACAAACGATTGCGTACAACCCAATATAGTCGCGATTGTGCCCGCGTTATCGCAACATAGGCCAAACGTTTCCATAGCGGCTGGCCCGCCTCGACCCGGCCCATACGCGCCGCAACGTAGAGATCTGGCGCAAAGACTTGCACTTCATCCCATTGAGATCCTTGCGCTTTGTGGATCGTCACCGCCGCGCCATGCAAGAAAGTAGCCCCCATCCGAGCCGCATGGGGAATAAAGGGCTCTTCTTCATCGGGTTTTTCAATTTTGACAATGGAGGCAGCTGAAACCCGTGGATCCTCAGTGCCAATGACGTGCAGGCGCGAAAAACCGTCTTTCCGCCCAGGTCCGAGGTAGATGACCTGAGCCCCTTTTATGAGACCACGCGCTTCGAGATCGAGGCGTTTCTTACGATGTTTGACGGGCAATTCGATGCCATCACAAATCAGTGGTTCGCCTTCCATTAGGCGATCTGCAGGTGCGCCGTAGACGGACCTAAAGGCATTGATGAGGCGCACGCGCGTTGCGTTTCGCCAAACCAAAACCGGCGAACGGGCCATGAGATCGACTTCGACTCTTTGCCCGTAGACAACTCGGTCGTCTGTTCGCGCTGCGTCCTCGACCATACGTTCAAAGTCGGGGAATTCCAATTGTGGGTCAGCCAGGGCATGTGCCAAATCCAGAATCGGATTGTCAGCTGCTTGGCGGTGAACGCGATTGAGATGCTTGATCTGGGTCTCAGCGAGGCGGTCAAATACCATTGCGCCGGATTGATTAACTGGGGCCAACTGCGCTGGGTCACCAAAGAGAAGCAACGTGGGGAATATCTCGGCGAGATCTTCGAACTGGCGGTCATCAAGCATCGACGACTCATCGATGAATCCGACATCCAAGGGATCTTCGCGCCGCTTCCATCCAGTAATGAAATCCGATCCACGCAGGCCTGCCGCAGCAAGCGCGCCGGGAATGGATGCGTTGGTCGCGTAGAAGGCTTGAGCCCGGTCGAGCGCAGCATCAGTCAGACCTTCGATCTCGGGACGGTCTCCGTTCCTCGCGAGCCATTCAGCGATGCGTTCATATTCGGGGTCGTAGACGGGAGTGTAGAGAATACGGTGAATGGTCGTGGCAGGAACGCCGCGCATCCGTAAAACCGAGGCAGCTTTGTTCGTTGGGGCGAGAATCGCGAGTGTTCTGCGGTCTTTTCGTCGACGGCCTTCATAGTCACCCGAGACAACTTCAACCCCAGCGTGTCGAAGAGTTTTAACAAGTTCCGAGAGGAGGAGCGTTTTACCCGATCCCGCCTTACCCGTCACTGCCATGATCCTTGGCTTCGCGCTTTCTCGTAGTGCAAGCGTCTTGCCTTCGTCTATGTCGATGCCCGAACCACGCAATGCTTCCGCAATGGCGTCGTGAGCTTCGGCTTGATCATCAGAAAAGGTCATGGCGGGTAGGATCGACATGGTGCGACCCTACCCTTGCACGGTGCCCTGCACCAGTGGGCGTGATCCGTGCGTTACGCGGTTTGCGAAAGCGCCTTCGGCGCCTTGAAAGATTGATGGAACCAATGGCGAATTTGCACGGTCGATATGCCGCAAGCTTTGGACACGCGCGCATGGGCTTCTTCGGTAAAGGCCCAAAGACCGACGCTAATTTGATCACGTCCTTCGCCTTCTGATCCCATAATCTCCGGCGATGCGCCGATCATGCGATAGATGCGGACCATACGCGCATCAAAGACTGCCACGACGTGGCGGATGCCGAAGTCCTGAACAAAGGGTACGCCTGCAAGGACGAGCGCCCCTGCAAAATAGGCTTCAGCCCGGCGAGACAGGCAAAAGCGCGTGCATTCCCAGATGAATGGGCTGCGGATCGCCGCACCATCTAGAATGTGGGAGAAGTGATCATTGACCATGCAATCAGCGGTCGTTGGCAATAGACGAAAAGAACCACCATGAGTACCATCAGCATTTTCCCAGATCACGTACATCGGGTTCAGCGCATCGTACTCATCGCGCTCGAAACCATTGATGTCTACCTTCACGTCCCAACCAAGGCGGTCTTTGAACTGGCACGCACGGTCGCGGAACATGCTGTCGCGAAGTTTTGGGAATTTATCAAGTTGGTCAGCGTCGAGGTAACGGATCATTGTGGTGCTCTCCTATCATCGGCCGACGACAAGATTAGGCCACAAACGTTAATGCCATCGAACCGCCGAGTCCGACACGTTAAAGTCTAAACAACGATTAGACCCCGACTCAAGGCGCGCGCCACGGCATGTGTTGTGTTGAGAGCGCCAAGTTTGAAGCGCGCGCTTTCGATGTAAACGCGAAGAGTGTGCTCTGAAATATCGAGGCGTCCTGCTGCTTGGGCCCGGGAAAACCCAGCAGCCAGGAGTGTCATGGCCTCTGCTTCGCGCGGGGAGAGTGGTTGGCCAGGGTCACCGGTGCGAACAGGCTCGAATTCAAGAGCTTTTTGATTGAAGTAATGTGCAACCAAGATGAGGAGATCCCGGTTTTCTTGGGTGTAGGCATCCCATAAGTCGTCCTTGCAGTTGTGTGAAACTGTAAAAAGCGCGAACTGCCCGTTTGGCCCCCGAACTGGTACCGAAAACCCCTGGTTACCGACACCATAGTCTATTGCGTCCTTTTTGAAGTCGCGAGCAGCCTTTGAGGACCAATCGAGACGCTTCCATTCAACAGGGTGAAACCTTTGAAAACACCCCAAAACGACCGGATCCATGCGAAGGTAACCTTTTTCAAGGTACCGAGCGATCCAGTCGCCGCAATACGTCCCTACACCGTAGTTCTCCCCTGTGCTAGAAACCCAATGGTAGACGAGGTGATCAATGCCCAGTGCATCGCGCATCTCCTCAGAGAGCACTTGCAGTTCGTCATGCCCTTCGGCTTGCTCCAATCGGAGCAACAATTGCTCGATGAGCGGTTTCGCTCGGGCCACCTCCAAGAGCTGTCTCCTCTGTTCCCGATGCGAATTCCGCCATTGCAACCGTTCGGGCGTCTTCAATCTGCTCAGCAACGGCTGAGAGCCCATTTGATTGCGCGTAGGTGCGAATATCGGCGAGAACGTCTAGTATCCAATCGTGTTGCATCTTGACTCTCATTTCTAGTGGTTAATGTAAGATTAAAACAACCATAGCATGCAGCAATATTTCGGAAAATTCGCAGATTTTTCCTCCCCATAAATAGTGAGGTATCGCAGAGGCAACATATTGGGATCACAAGGGATGAATTCCTGAGCACGCCTAACACAAAAGACAGAGCCCGCGAATCCAAGTGATTCGCGGGCCCAGCATCTGCAAGAGTGTGAAAAATTGTCAGGCTTTAGGAGCTGCGTCCAATGCATCGGCAAAGGTACGCAGCCCAGTCTTTGGCGATTGCACCAGAACTGCCATGTTCCCGGGTTTATGCTCATTGTGCAGCATTTTCATATGCGCCGCTGGCAAGTCAGCCCAAGAGAAAACCTCAGACATGCAAGGGTCGAGCCGCCGTTCGAGCATCAATTTATTCGCTGCAGACGCTTGCTGCAGGTGAGCAAAGTGCGAGCCTTGCAAGCGTTTTTGGTGCATCCACATGTACCGCACGTCAAATGTGCAATTGAACCCTGTGGTCCCGGCGCAGATGACGACCATCCCACCTTTTTTACAAACGAAAGTGGACACGGGGAATGTACTCTCACCAGGGTGCTCGAACACCATATCAACGTTATTTCCCTTGCCTGTGATATCCCAAATGGCTTTGCCAAACTTGCGTGCCTCTTTGAACCACTCAGCATATTCAGGTGTGTTCACCGTAGGCAGTTGGCCCCAACAGTTGAAATCCTTTCGGTTGATCACGCCTTTTGCACCGAGGCCCATGACGAAGTCGCGCTTGTCTTCATCTGAGATAACCCCGATTGCGTTGGCTCCAGCAGTGTTGATAAGCTGGATGGCGTAGGAACCAAGACCTCCGGACGCACCCCAGACAAGAACGTTCTGGCCCGGTTTCAGATCATGAGGCTCATGGCCGAACAACATACGATATGCAGTCGCCAATGTTAGAGTGTAGCACGCCGCCTCTTCCCATGTGAGATGCTGCGGACGCGGCATCAGCTGTTGCGCTTGGACGTTGGTGAACTGTGCGAAGGATCCGTCCGGCGTCTCGTAGCCCCAGATACGCTGCGACGGCGAGTACATTGGATCGCCGCCGTTGCAGTGCTCATCATCACCATCGTCTTGGTTGCAGTGGATCACCACTTCATCGCCAACTTTCCAACGCTTCACCTTGTCACCGACAGCCCACACCATGCCGGACGCATCTGAACCAGCGATGTGAAACGGTTGGCCATGGCCGTCAAAAGGCGAGATCGGTTGACCAAGAGCCGCCCAAACGCCGTTGTAGTTCACTCCGGCGGCCATCACCAAAACCAGAACTTCGTTGCTGTCGAGGGCCGGCGTATCGACGACTTCCAATTGCATTGCAGTATCAGGGTTGCCGTGACGTTCACGACGGATTGCCCACGCGTGCATTTGCTTAGGCACGTGTCCAAGCGGGGGCATTTCACCCATCGCGTAGAGGTCTTTCTCAGGTGCGTCGTATTGAGCAATACCGCCATTTGTATCGAGAGCCATGGTGCCTCCTGTTGCAGCAAATGCCGCGATGCAGAATCAAATTGTCCATGGTGAATACCGATCGCTTAGTAACAATGCAACTCTCAAAAGTGAAATTTTGAAATTTTATAACCGAGCAGATGCAGCAATTCAGGCAGATGAGACGGGTGGTTTCTTCAAATGTCGAACAGAGTTGCCGTAGAACGCCACGGCCGCTTCCTCACCTTCGGCGATCCGTAAGCTTCCGCCCTCTTCCACAAGCAAGCCGCGTTCCAACAGCATGCGCAGCCCAGCCTCTTTCGCATAGTCTTTGTCGTCCCTTGGAATATGGATGTGAGCGCCCGGTAATTCTTCCAACGATCGGTCAAACGCAGCGCCCAATTCTTGCCGGGTCAAGCGACTACCTGGCTCGAACAAACTTGCAACGATGGGAACCGGCAAAACTGGAACAATGGTTCCAATCCGCTCCATGACTTGGGTCGCCAAAACTTCAGGTTCACTGGAACTATCTTTGAGAGAAACAGGTGTTCCAAAGCTGACTGCTGCATATCCAAAGCGATGGAAGCGGCCTGTGAACCGCAGCCAAAGCTGCTTGAGCCAAAACCGCATGACACCGCCCAATCCGGCTCGAAACCGTCTTTCCCCACCTGCGTTGGCGGCGATCAATATGCGGTCTTCCAGGACGCGATCGTAATTGATGGCCACTGGGACAAAAACCACGTCGCGTCCGTCTTCTTGCGCACCTTCGACAATGTACTTCAACAGTCCAACACGGGGCGGCGCAAGTGCGCCATCCAAGCTCAAACCGCCTTCGGGAAACATAGCCTGAGCCACACCGCCTTTGGTTGCGAGCGCTACATACCGCGCCAAAACACGGCGATACAAAGCATTGCGGGAGCGGCGACGAATGAAGAAACCGCCCAGAGCGCGGATCAAGCGCGACAATGGCCACACGCGCGCCCATTCCCCAACAGCATAAGAGAGAGCCGAACGCTCAGCGGCCAAATATGTCACCAGAACATAGTCCAAGTTTGATCTATGGTTCATGACGAAAACCACCGTCGCGTCTGGATCAATGCCCTTCAGCCCGGCTTCATCGTGATATCCAAGGCGAACTCTGTAAAGAGAGTTGGAAATAAAACGAGCGGCGCGGATCGCAAAACCGAAATAGAGCCCCGCCGAGAAAGACGGAACTATCTCTTTGGCATAGCGCTTCGCTTCTTCAAATGCGACGTCCTCCCGAACACCGGTCTCGCGCGCATGCTCCACAACTGCTGCGGTGACTTCCGGATCGTAGATCAGCCTCTGAATGGTGTCGGTCCTTGCGGTAAGGCGAAAGGCTTCAATCGGGCGATCAAGACGCTGGTTCAAACGTTCAACAGCCCGTTCCATTCGGCGACGAAAAAACCACCGAACGGACGGGAATAAAAAATGCGATGCGAATGTCACAGCAGCAAAGGCCAGCAGCACAAACAACTGCCAAAGCGGGAGCGTTACGGTCTCTGTCATCGACATACCTTGGCATTCACAGCGATTTACGACAACACTACGTCATGCCGCGATGCAGCGAATTGACAAAGCTATTTTATTTCTACTATTCCATCCCAAACGAAATATTGTTTCACAGCAGAGTCGGAGCCAAACATGAGTTATGCGAGCCAAGACCGCCCCTCCGCGAAACCGGATCGCCCCTGGTTGATCCGAACTTATGCGGGTCACTCGACGGCAAAGGCGTCCAACGCACTCTACCGCAAAAACCTCGCCAAAGGACAAACGGGTCTCTCCGTTGCCTTCGACCTGCCGACACAAACCGGCTACGATAGCGATCATATCTTGGCCCGTGGAGAGGTTGGAAAAGTAGGCGTGCCGATCTGTCATCTCGGCGACATGCGAACCCTCTTCGATCAAATTCCGCTCGAAGAGATGAATACATCGATGACGATAAATGCCACCGCGCCATGGCTATTGGCGCTCTATATTGCGGTCGCTGAGGAACAAGGCGCAGACGTCTCAAAGTTGCAAGGCACCGTGCAGAACGATCTTATCAAAGAGTATCTGTCGCGCGGCACCTACATTTGCCCGCCTAAACCAAGCTTGAAGATGATCGCCGACGTTGCGGAATTCTGCTACGGCAACGTCCCAAAATGGAACCCGATGAACGTATGTTCTTATCATTTGCAGGAAGCCGGCGCGACGCCGGAACAAGAGCTTGCCTTTGCTCTCGCAACTGCGACTGCGGTACTTGATGAGTTACGCCCACGCGTGCCCTCGGGGGACTTCCCAACGCTTGTTGGACGCATTAGCTTTTTTGTGAATGCGGGCATCCGGTTTGTCACTGAGATGTGCAAGATGCGCGCATTCGTGGATTTGTGGGATGAAATCTGTCACGAGCGCTACGGGGTGGAAGATCCTAAAATGCGTCGCTTCCGCTATGGTGTCCAGGTCAACTCCCTTGGTTTGACCGAGCAACAGCCGGAGAACAACGTGTACCGCATTCTGATCGAAATGCTAGCAGTCACCTTGTCAAAGAAGGCACGTGCGAGAGCCGTGCAACTTCCCGCATGGAATGAAGCTCTTGGCCTACCACGTCCGTGGGACCAACAATGGTCCATGCGGATGCAACAAATCCTGGCTTATGAAACCGATCTTCTGGAGTTTGGCGATCTCTTTGATGGCAATCCAGCGGTCGACGCAAAGGTGGAAGAACTCAAGGAAGGCGCCCGCGCTGAATGGGCGAACCTCGACTCTATGGGCGGCGCGGTTGCAGCTATCCAGTATATGAAAGGGCGATTGGTCGACAGCAATGCGGATCGCCTCGGCCGCATCGAACGCCAAGAAACCACAGTTGTTGGTGTAAATCGCTGGACCGAGACGGAACCCTCTCCGCTTATGACGGAAGACGGCGGCATTATGGTGGTCGACCCCGCCGTGGAAGAGGAACAGATCGAGCGTCTGAATATATGGCGGTCTGAAAGAGACAACGCAGCGGTCAAGGCGGCACTTGCGGCTCTGCGGGTCGCGGCCAAGGCGGGCAATAACGTCATGGAACCCTCCATCGCTGCGGCGAAAGTGGGCGTAACAACAGGAGAATGGGCCAAAGAGATGCGCGCCGTATTTGGCGAATACCGCGGACCAACCGGTGTGTCCGGTTCCGTTTCCAACAAAACCGAAGGCCTCGAAGACCTTCGCACCTCAGTAGATGCGGTATCAGACAGGCTGGGACGCCGTCTGAAATTCTTGATGGGCAAGCCAGGTTTGGACGGCCATTCAAATGGCGCGGAACAAATCGCATTCCGCGCTCGCGATTGTGGAATGGATATTTCCTATGAAGGTATCCGACTGACTCCTGAGCAAATCGTCGCGGCAGCAGCTGAGGAAGACGCCCATGTCGTGGGCCTCTCTATCCTTTCGGGATCGCACATCCCATTGGTCGAAGACGTGGTGGCTCGCATGAATGCCGCTGGTATGGGGCATGTGCCCCTTATTGTTGGGGGCATTATCCCAGATGACGATGCTGCTCGACTGACGGCAATGGGCGTCGCGCGCGTCTACACACCCAAGGACTTTGAGTTGAACACGATCATGAGTGACATTGTCGTATTAGCAGACCCCTAGTCGGTCGCGGCAGAATAACGCACAAAAAGCACCGATGTCATGACGTATGCGACCCTATTGAGCGGGTAGCACTGTGCCAATGGTAGAACGCTCTAAACCAAGCTTACCGACCCAATTTTCCGCCGTATCGGGGCGACCAAGTAAGAAACCTTGCATGTTGTAAATGCCAAGATCCCGCAGCTTTTTACACTCGGCTTCGGTTTCGACGCCCTCTGCGATGATCTCAAAACCCATGGCTTGAGACATGTCCAGCAATGCACTCAGGATGCCAATATCCGCACCTGGCTGGTCAATCGAACGGACGAAGAGACGGTCAATCTTGACGATATCCACGTTGAGTTGTTGAAGGCGTTCTAGGTTGGAGAACCCGGTTCCGAAATCATCCAGCGCAATACGCACACCTTCCGCCTGTAGCCGGTTCAAAAGCATCCGTGTCTTTTCCATGTTACGGATGACGGCATGTTCCACGATCTCGAAAACGGTCCGATGAGGATTAAGCGGGGCCAGTAAATCTTGCACCCAAGCATCGTCATCTTCGACAGTACGGTCGAGGAAACCCGACGATATGTTGAACGCGCAATAGATATTCTCGGGGCCGCGTGTAAAGGCATCCGCTATTTTATTCGCAGCTGCCAACGGCGGCGTTACCCGTGCGTTATAGTTGCCAGTCATAACGTCGATGAATTGATCAGGCAAGATAACGCGGCCATCTGAACGTTGCCAACGGATCAATGCTTCGACACCGATCGCTGCTCCTGTATTGGTATTGAAGACCGGCTGGACATGATACGTGACTTCATTGCGTTTGATTGCGGCCGCCAAATCTTCGGCTCTTGGCCCAGTGCGGCGCTGGATCATTGATCGCAAGGTTGCACCCGTATTTGCCAGAACGGCGTTTCCGCCTTTGGACTTGACCGCGTATTGAGCCTCATCGGCGTAGTAAAGAGCGCCGACCAAATCCTGGCCTTTCTCAATGCGAGCGACGCCGACGGAAGCTGATCGGCTGACGGTGAAACCATCTACAAAGATGGTCGCCTCACTGATCGCACTTTGAAATCGCTCCGCACGCACGGTCGCAGCGTTGAGATCGACATCGCGCATATACACGCCAAATTCGTCCCCGCCGATACGGAAGACGACTTCATTCGGTGACGCAAGTCCAACAAGCTTGTCCGAAATCACCTTCAACAACGCATCGCCAGATTTGTGCCCGTATCCGTCATTTACCGATTTGAAGTTATCGAGATCGATGAAAGCCATAGCATTTTGACCAAACTGCGCCTCTTGCGAGAAGATGTTACGCATGTAACGTCGCGAATAGGCCGAGGTGAGGTCATCAGTTTCGACCATTTCCACCAAACCAGCCGACCGGCATTGTTCGTGGGCCAACCGTGCGCGCAGCCGGGACATTGTGATCCAAGAATAGATCACAAAGATCAGCGCAATCAAAACTACGCCGCCGCCGACAAAGACCATCAAGTCGCCCATCCAATCACCTTGCGACCACTGCATCATAATCACCACACTGGACATTAGCGTGTCACTCAACCTAAACAAGTGGTCTTTTTCATGCCACTCGCGCCAAATGGCGTGACGATAATACGACCCAAGGAGACCCCCATGAGCGTTCATATTGGAGCCCAACACGGCGACATCGCGGAGACCGTACTCATGCCTGGCGACCCATATCGCGCCAAGTGGGTCGCGGATACCTTTTTGAAGAATGCGCGCTGCATAAATGAAGTCCGCGGGATGCTCGGGTTCACCGGGATATGGAACGGGCACATGGTCACCGTGCATGGATCTGGCATGGGGATGCCATCACTGTCGATCTACGCGAACGAGTTGATCCGCGACTTTGGAGCGAAAACGCTTATCCGGATTGGGTCCTGTGGGGGAATGCAAAACTCGGTCAACATCCGAGATGTCATCATTGCGATGACAGCGTCCACACTTTCAACACCGTCGCGTAGCATCTTCAAAGAACTGAGCTACGCGCCGTGCGCCGATTGGGAATTGCTCCGAGCGGCCGCATCAGCTGCAGAGCAACTTCAAGTCGCAACACATGTTGGTGGTATCTATTCTTCTGACGTATTCTACGATGAGCGTCCTGATTTGAATGAGCAAATGACACGCCATGGTATACTGGCCGTCGAAATGGAAGCGGCTGAACTCTACACGGTTGCAGCGCGCCATGGTGCGCGAGCGTTAGCTATTTTGACGGTTTCAGATCACCTAGTCACCGGTGAAGCGCTTCCCTCAGAAGATCGCGAACGCAGCTTTGTCGACATGGTCGAAGTCGCGCTGAGCGCGGCATTTTGAAAATAGGAGGCTCCGCCCGTAAGGTGGCGTTATAAGCACAATTCTACCACAGCGATTAGACGTGCCGTTCGACCATCATCTTTTTAATCTCAGCAATGGCTTTAGCGGGGTTCAGACCCTTTGGACAAGTCTTTGCACAATTCATAATCGTGTGGCAACGATAAAGCTTGAAGGGGTCTTCTAGATCATCAAGGCGTTCACCGGTTGCCTCGTCTCGGCTATCGATAATCCAACGATATGCATGCAGCAACGCAGCTGGCCCCAAGTAGCGGTCACCGTTCCACCAGTACGACGGACATGAGGTCGAACAAGACGCACACATCACACACTCGTAAAGCCCATCGAGTTTCTTGCGGTCTTGGATACTTTGCTTCCACTCTTTGGCGGGGCGGTTTGTCTTTGTTTCAAGCCACGGCATGATGGACGCGTGCTGCGCATAGAAGTGCGTGAGATCCGGGATAAGGTCTTTGACCACCGGCATGTGCGGAAGTGGGTAAATCTTTACGTCGCCTTTGATCTCATCAAGACCGTAGATACACGCCAAAGTGTTGATCCCATCGATATTCATCGCACAAGAGCCGCAGATGCCTTCACGGCAGGACCGGCGGAATGTCAGCGTAGGATCAATCTCATTTTTGATTTTAATCAGCGCGTCCAGAACCATCGGCCCACAAGCATCGAGGTCAATAAAATAGGTGTCAACCGAGGGGTTCTTTCCGTCGTCCGGATTCCATCGATAGATTCTGAAAGCGCGCAGGTTGGTGGCACCTTCGGGTTGTGGCCACGTCTTGCCCGTAGTGATACGCGAATTCTTTGGCAGTGCAAATTCAACCATGGCTGGGTCCCTTTGCCATATCTATGTCCTGGCGACGCAGGCTTTGTTGCGCGAAATTTTATACCGCTGATCTGCCCAGCCTCAGTAGACCCGAGCCTTAGGCGCAATCTTCTTGAGATCGATGCCACCTTCGTTGTGGCTTGTCAGCGGATCAAGATGGACGCCGCGGAAGCCGAGGCTAGCCTTGCTGCCTTTGAACCAAATCAGGCTATGTTTGCGCCAATTCTCGTCATCGCGATCTGGATAGTCCTCATGGGCGTGGGCGCCTCTGCTCTCTTTGCGTGCTTCGGCGGCCGTGATTGTCGCAACCGCATTCGGCATGAGGTTGTAGAGCTCAAGCGTTTCCATCAGATCGGAATTCCAGACCAAGCTCCGATCAATGACTTGAAGATCATCGAGCTTGCCAGCTACGCCGTTCATTTTGTCAACGCCTTCCGCGAGAGTTTTATCCGTCCGGAACACGGCTGCATCGGCTTGCATTGTCTTTTGCATTTCCAAACGAAGCTCGGCCGTCGGCATTTGACCTGCGGCGTAGCGGACATTGTCAAAACGATCGAGCACTTGGTCAATCGTCATTTTGCTCGCTTGAGGAATGGCGGAATTGCGATCGAGAATCTTGCCAGCGCGGATCGCGGCTGCGCGACCAAACACCACCAGGTCGATCAATGAATTGGAGCCCAGTCGGTTGGCACCATGCACGGAAGCACATCCAGCTTCACCAACCGCCATTAGACCCGGCACGACCGCATCTTCATTTGACTTTGTCGGTTTGAGCACTTCGCCCCAATAGTTCGTAGGAATACCACCCATATTGTAATGGACGGTTGGAAGAACTGGGATTGGCTCTTTCGTCAGGTCCACACCCGCAAAGATGCGCGCGCTTTCAGAAATACCTGGCAGGCGTTCCGCTAAAGTTTCTGGCGGCAGATGGTTGAGGTGGAGGTGAATATGATCGCCTTGTTCACCAACTCCGCGTCCCGCGCGAATTTCCATGGTCATGCAACGCGAGACTACGTCACGCGACGCCAAATCTTTATAAGTCGGCGCATACCGCTCCATGAAGCGTTCGCCATCGGAATTTGTTAAGTAGCCTCCCTCACCCCGCGCGCCTTCGGTAATCAAACAGCCTGAACCATAGATGCCCGTCGGGTGGAATTGCACAAACTCCATGTCTTGGAGAGGCAAGCCCGCACGCGCCACCATACCGCCGCCGTCGCCGGTACAAGTGTGAGCGGATGTCGCTGAGAAATAGGCGCGGCCATATCCACCGGTGGCCAACACCACCATCTTGGAGCGGAAAACGTGGATGGATCCATCATCAAGTTTCCAACAGACTACGCCGACACAGGCACCGTCTTCCATAAGCAGGTCGATGGCGAAGTACTCAATGTAGAACTCCGCATTGTTTTTGAGTGATTGGCCGTAGAGCGTATGCAAAATCGCATGGCCGGTACGGTCTGCCGCCGCACACGTGCGCTGCACGGGAGGACCTTCGCCGAATTCAGTAGTATGGCCACCGAATGGTCGCTGGTAAATCTTGCCCTGCTCAGTCCGGGAGAACGGCACACCGTAATGCTCCAGTTCATAGACTGCTTTAGGCGCTTCACGTGCCAGGTATTCCATGGCATCCGTGTCACCGAGCCAGTCTGACCCTTTGACAGTATCGTACAGGTGCCATTGCCAGTGGTCGGGGCCCATGTTGCTCAAAGACGCCGCAATACCACCCTGTGCGGCCACGGTGTGAGAACGGGTCGGGAAAACTTTGGTGACGCATGCTGTGCGTAACCCTTGTTCCGCCATGCCGAGCGTAGCGCGCAAACCTGCGCCGCCAGCGCCAACGACCACGACATCATAATCATGCGTCTCGTATTCGTATGCAGCCATAGCTGAGTTCCTTTTGTTAAAGGGCCATCCTAGCGAGGGCAAATAGTCCAATGGCGATCAGTGTGTATGCAAACGCACCTAGCCCTAGAAGGGTTAACTTTTGCACCGCGCCGTGCATGTAGTCTTCAACAGCGGCCTTTGCCTCGTGGGTGAGGTGGAGGACGATCACGGTCAAGCTCAAGCCAACGGTAATTGCCGGGATAGGTTGGCTAAAGTAAGCGACGACTTCTTCGTATGAACCACCAAAGCCCGCACCAAACACAAAGACGAACAAAGGTATCATTGGCAACAACGCGATGGAGCTTCCAACCATTTGCCAATGATGGTGGGTGCCTGCCCGACCTGACCCGTGACCCAGGGCGCGTTTGCGATCCGTCAAATAACGCATGAAGTCCTCCTTAAACCACCAGCACAGTCACGAGAGTGAGGATCGTTGCCAATCCTACCATACCAATCGCCATCTTCTCTGAGATAACGACCTCTACGCAGTATCCAAAATCCCAGATAACGTGCCGCAAACGGCCAAGCATATGGTAAAATGCTGCCCAGATCGAAAGAACCATAATGACATTGCCAAACCAGCTGCGCAAAATACCGTCAATGACTGCAAAAGCGCTCTCCGATGTCGCCGCAGAAATTAACCACACCACCAACAGGGTCGCGGTGACAAGCAAGCCGATGCCTGTGATGCGTACAAAGATCGACGACATCGATGTCAGTTGAGGGCGATAAATCGTTAGNTGCGGTGACAGAGGTCGATTTCCGCGATTTACGTCGGCCATGGCTGGTCCTTCCCGGGTTGGCTGTCATAGTTGTATCGCAAATTTACCTATAGTCACGTACCACGCAGCGACTAGAGCGCGATGTTTTGGCGCAATTGTATCTTTTTCGAAGAAAATTGCCCCTTTGTGATCACGCCGGACAAAGCTGTGATCACAAAATTTTGTGTCTTATTCATCAGTGCGCTAGCAGGTGAAGAATTAGGCTGCTTCCAAGCGAATCTAAATTTGCAGCCGAGTGGAAAATGACAAGACGGCGCCACGAATTTTGCCGATGGGGAGCAGGCGTGAAACCCAAACCACAAACCAGAATTGTGATCACAAAAAGGCAGCGACGACTACTCGCTCTATCGCCTAGCCGATTTCATAGCAGAAAATGCACCCGCGCTGTGTCTCATGAAAATGCCTACTGCTTTAAGGAGCAAGCTCACGCAACCAATCCTCGAGTTCAGAACACATTATGATCTCATCAGTATTGGGGTCATAAAATGCGTTTGGCTCGTCGCAGGACTCAACGGTGATTTTGAGAGGTGTCGGCAGTGCGAAATCAAGGTTAAGCGCTTCAACTTCCGCACCAATGAGACGTTCGGTCAGTGTCCCGGACCCACCAGTGTAGACGAAGCTATCTGCTGGCGCGCTTTTCGCCATGTCGTCAAATACCGGCCCCCAGGAACCAATCGCCAGTTCATGCTCCTCTTCGCATGTTTCTAGCCTGTCCTCTGGAAGGCCAAGTTCTTCGGCGATGTCTTCGCGGCTCGACATGTCCGCACCAGCAAAAAGACAGACGAGATTGTAATAGCGTTGCAGATCAGGACCGTGCACGTCCCACCACGCAACCCCATAGCCTTCTTCTTCAGCCGCTTCCGCCTCACCCAAGAAGCCAAACGCTGCGTCGTAGGCGATCGAAATCGCGTCTTCTTCTACGAAGAGTTCATCAATCAGGAGAATTGAAGCAACATCAGCGGCGTCTTCTTCTTGGCCAAAGACCGGCAATTCCATCGTATCGATCATGGCATGACCGAGTTCGTGATAGAAAATGGACAGCAAATTTGCTTCTACAAAGTCATCTGTGTCTGCCAACGACGGCAATGCTGCGATACAAAGTATGGCGGCAAGTCTGCGCATAGTGGTTCCTCCCATTTGAGAAACTACCCAATGGTTAGAGGGGTACAAGCGCCCAGTAGTCGAGATCCAGCAAAACACCGGCAAGATATTTACCATCTTCGCCGCGGAGGTCACCAGCCGATCCTTCTTTGTATGCCACCAATCGCAACCGCATGGCTCCGACCCCCGATGCTGATGTGGGAGCTTTGTCCAACACCTCTGACCATGCGCGAACGGTGTCACCGGCAAAACAAGGGTTTGCATGCGCACCCGCGTTGATCGCAACCATCATCTGCACATTAGCGAGACCATTGAAACTCAGGCTACGGGCCATTGAGATCACGTGACCGCCATAGATCAAACGTTTGCCATCTGGACGCAGTGTCCCATCAAAATGGGTCTTCGCCGTATTCTGCCACAGGCGTGTAGCAAGCATATGCTCAGCTTCTTCGATCGTGACGCCGTCTACGTGATCAATGATCTCACCTATATCGTAGTCGCCCAAGCGATGAGGCTCACCGGCTTGGGTAAAGTCATAATCCGAAAAACTCAGCCCATTTGGGATCACCAGATCATCGACGGAAACTGCACTCGCTGTGGAAGGGACAATCACCTCCGGTGCCGGCGCATCGATGTCACGCTTGCGCACCATCACCCAGCGGACAAAAGACAAAACTGTCTCTCCCCGTTGGTTGGTGCCTTTGGTTCTCACATAAACCACACCGGTTTTACCACTTGAGTTTTGTTTGAGGCCAATAACCTCCGAGGTAGACCGCAAAGTATCCCCTGGATAAACAGCCATGAACCACTGCACCTCGGCATACCCAAGATTGGCAACTGCGTTCAGAGAGATGTCGGGCACCGATTTGCCGAACACGATATGAAACACGATGAGGTCATCAATAGGCGATCCAGAAAACCCACTGACACATGCGAACTCATCTGAGGAATAGAGTGCATGACGCGCAGGGTACAACGCGTGATATAACGCCCGTTCACCACCTGAAACAGTGCGAGGTACCGCATGTTCAATCACTTGGCCTATCGCATAATCTTCAAAGAAGCGCCCTGAATTGGTTTTGGCCATCGCTCAAAAGTCTCCAAGCATGATATCAGGGGAATAGGTTCCCTTAACGTCCTTTGTAACTGCTTGACCACAGCGCATAACGCCATTGGCCGCGTCGAAGGCGTAGGTCGGGTCGCCATGCAAATTCCAGCCCGCATTCAACGCAGCAGTCACCTTGTGGCAAAACGCTGACGTGTCGTCTTCTGACAGAAATCTATAGAGCTTCATTGGTCGTCTCCTGGGATTACCCCGGGAACGGCCAAACCCCGAGCCACGTGTGAATACCGGTCATCGCAGCAAATGCCACGACGGTTATGATGGCTAGCAGTTTGTCTTTTTTCGCGTCGCCAGACGTTGGCCGATCCCAGACCTCGGCTTTGTTGATCAAGATCACAGATCCCGCGGCCCAGACAAGCATCCCCCCAAATAGAATGATTGAGGCCAGATCTCCGTTCACCAACAAGTGCGCGAGGGCCCAGATCTTGACGGACAGCAACATCGGATGACGCATGCGGCCCCGCAACCGGCCGGTGGTTGCGGACATCCCGAAGACGTACAGAGCAGTCACCATCAACAGGTTGTTGATGTGCACCATAAAACTGGGAGGCGTCCAAACCGGTGTGAACTCTGTCCAACGATAGCCGTAGACCATCATCGCCAACGACAAGAGTAATAGCACGGTAACAAGCCCTTTGCCTGGCGCGCCGAGCTTTGCGCGCGTCGCCGGAAACAGGCGTTTGAAATAATGTGACAGCGTCCAAACGAGGACGCCACCAACCAGAAGTCCCATGGCTCATTCTGCTGTGATCGCTTCTATCGCTTCTGCTTTTGCCAGAACTTCGCGGGCTGTTGCAACGTGAAGATTCTCGACAATCTTTCCATCGACCACAGCAACACCTTGGCCGGATGCCTCCGCTTCGGCGAAAGCTGCGATTTGTCTACGCGCCAGATATACATCATCTTCCGAAGGCGCGAAGGCTGAATTCGCCGTTTCGATTTGTGCCGGGTGGATGAGTGTTTTCCCATCAAAACCCATGTCACGACCTTGCGCGCACTCAAGCTCAAGGCCGTCCACATCTTTGAATGCATTATAAACACCGTCGACGATGACGACGCCGTGTGCTTTCGCGGCCAGTAGACAAAGGCCAAGCCCCGTCCGCAACGGCAGGCGATCCGGGCGGAACCGCGTTTGAAGATCTTTGGCGAGGTCATTCGTGCCCATAACCATGCCAAAGAGCTTCGGGTGTGCTGCAATTGCAGCCGCATTCAACATGCCAAGTGGTGTCTCCATCATGGCCCAAATTGGGAGGTCCCCGGTGATCTCAGCCAAAGCATCTATTTGCTCGACTGCCTCAACTTTAGGCAAAAGAACAGCGTCCGGCGCCATAGCAACAACAGCTTTGGCATCCTCACGCCCCCAATTCGTGTCAAGTCCGTTGATCCGAACAATGCGAACGCGTGCGCCGTAAGAGGTGCACAAAGCTTCACTTAACGTTTTGCGAGCACTCACCTTTTCATCTGGAGAAACAGCGTCCTCGAGATCAAAGATCACCGCATCCAACGGCAAAGACCGAGCCTTTTCCAACGCGCGCTCGCGCGATCCAGGGATATAGAGAACTGAGCGGTAGGGGCGCGTTCGCATGTCCATTTTGCATCCTTGCGAGTCGTGTGAGAAATAAAGTTGCGCGATCTGGGCCTCATATTTCCAAAATGTTCAAGTGAAATCGTGCCGCGCCGCAGCAAAATCAGTCATGCAGGCGCAAAACCGGCACGCAACACCCGTCGCACGAAGGGTTAACCCCATTTTAGACGTTTCCCGTGCAGCCTTAACCAACGCCGATCCAAAGGGAGGCCAGCCTAGTCGGCACCTAGGCACCAGAGGTTTGAGAACGGCGCGGAAGGCAACCCAGATTTTGGGGTCCATGACTGGTGAAACCGGTCTTGCCAAGGGCCTGAAATCTCTGAACCAGAAGGGGAATATGAAATGAAACTTCATCTGACCTGCACCGCCCTCTGTACGTCCCTAGCCGCGATAGCGTGTACTTCTGCTGAAGCACAGATGCGCAACTGCGCTCCGCGTGATGCAGTCATCGAACGTTTGGCTGGCAAATATGGTGAAACACGTCAGTCCATCGGACTTGGAGCCAACAATGAGGTGATTGAGGTCTTCGCCAGCGTGGAAACCGGAAGTTGGACGATCACAACCACGACTGCACAAGGCCTCACATGTCTCGTTGCATCTGGCCAAGCCTATGAAACTCTGGCCAGTGTTCTTCCAGCACCAGGCGACGACGCATAAACCACTGGGCGCGCCATAAAATCTAGGTCAGCGCGTCCCAGATGAGCTTACTTCCTGTGATAGTGAGCATAGCGTAGGTCACAGTGAAGAATAGCTTTGCCGAAATTACACGATGCGCCAACACGCCCAACCATGTGCCAGTAAGCGCAAATGGCGCGAGATAGAGATTGGCGAGCAGCGTTTGAACGCTGAAAATTCCCAAAATGCCATATGGTATGGCCTTCATAATGTTGACGACCCAGAACACCAATACGGTGCTGGCTTGGTACTCCGTCTTCTCCATTCCTCGAGACAGCAAATAGACCGCCACCGGCGGCCCTCCGGCATGGCTGATAAAACTTGTGAAACCCGCAATCGTTCCGGCCACGTAACCCCAAGCGCTTGAGGAACCTGTGTTATATGTCGCGCGGAAAACACGCGCCGCGGTCACCTGCCAAACCACAAAACCCAACGAAATCGTTCCGATGAACAGGCGTATCACGTCGTCACTGGCAACCCGCCAGAGCGCCACGCCCAGCAAAACGCCGGGGAATCCGCCCCAGAGCAACGCCCGAGCTTCGAGCCAATTCCATTTGCCCCAATAGGGTCGTAAGGCCGCTACGTCGATCAACATCAAAAGGGGGAGCATAATGCCAAGCGCTTGGGCTGGAGGCAAAACCAAGGCAAGAATTGAAGACCCAGCAAACGCAGCACCGCTTCCAAAGCCGCCTTTAGAAATTCCTGCGAAAACCACGGCTGGAATGGCAAAGATGAAAAATAGTGCATCCATCTCGAGCATGGTGTCACTCCGGAAAACCTTTGGTTGCTCTATGGTTTACGGCGGCGTGGTTCCAAAACACAAGGAGCGCGTTGACTGGCCGCAGGTCGGAAACCTTGCCTAACTGCCGCTTTCGGCCTAGGCACCGCTGCGATGTAAACGGACCGGAGACTTTCCATGGCCAGACCCAAGATCGCGCTGATCGGCGCAGGTCAAATCGGCGGCACGCTCGCCCACCTCGCTGCACTCAAAGAACTGGGCGACGTTGTCATGTTCGACATCGCCGACGGCATCCCTCAGGGCAAAGCACTGGACATTGCAGAATCGGGCCCCTCGGAAGGCTTCGATGCCGATCTGATGGGAACGCAATCCTATGACGATATCGCAGGCGCTGACGTGTGCATCGTCACAGCCGGTGTTCCGCGCAAGCCCGGGATGAGCCGCGATGACCTATTGGGCATCAACCTCAAGGTGATGAAGTCCGTGGGTGAAGGCATCCGCGACAATGCGCCGAATGCATTCGTGATTTGCATCACGAACCCTCTTGATGCGATGGTATGGGCCCTTCGTGAGTTTTCCGGCCTGCCCCACAACATGGTGTGCGGCATGGCGGGCGTTCTTGACTCCGCGCGGTTCCGCCATTTTCTTTCCACCGAATTCAATGTGTCGATGAAAGACGTCACGGCCTTCGTTTTGGGCGGCCACGGCGACACTATGGTGCCATCCGTGCGCTACTCCACCGTCGCGGGTATTCCATTGCCTGATCTGGTTGAGATGGGTTGGACCACCAAAGAAAAACTCGATGCGATTGTTCAACGTACACGCGATGGCGGCGCAGAGATCGTGGGCCTTCTGAAGACCGGCTCCGCCTTCTATGCGCCTGCCACCTCGGCGATTGAGATGGCCGAAGCCTTCCTCAAGGATCAAAAACGCGTTCTCCCAAGCGCGGCCTATTGTGATGGCGACTTTGGCCTCGATGGCATGTATGTCGGTGTCCCAACTGTCATCGGCGCGGGCGGCATTGAAAAAATCGTCAACATCAAGCTCACCAAAGAAGAGCAAGAAATGTTCGACACGTCGGTCAAAGCAGTTCAAGGCTTGGTCGACGCCTGCAAAGGCATTGATGAGAGCTTGGCGTAAGTCATCATGCATCGTTATTGATTTGGCCCCCGGCGCGAACCTGCCGGGGGTTTTCTTATCCGAAAGGCGTCAGTTGGTTAGGGTACATAAACCGTAACACCGCATCAAAGCCCGAAATGGACGTATCAAGCGGCGTCCCAAACACGTCTTCTATAGCGTCTTCTATGGGAAAGTTAGGGGCGGCAACCAAGCCAGCGGCACGCCATAGCGCTAAGCGCTGTGCATTGGGGACACGTAGAGCATTGTGGACACGCTACAACGCGTCTGGGACGCCATTGGCTTCATGTAATAAATCGATTTGAGCCAGCCTATGCGCTGGAAGGTTAGCGGTCTTTGGATCATCGGATGCATACCCCAACAATTTCGCCATGAAATGGAGTGGTGTAAGCCCGTCAAAATGCAATAAATGCACATTGGTCATGGTCATACTCGGCGCCCGATCCCGCGTTTCTCCGACAAAAGACCAATGGATACCAAGCCGCAAACCTGCATCGCGCGGAACTGCGCATTTTCCAGCAGAGTGCCCGACGACACCTTTAACCAACGCACCGTGGGCATCGCCAAAGAGTGTTTTTGCCAACGTATCTTCGGAATGTCGCCAAAAGGTCCCCCGTGTCGATCTGCGAAAAGAACCATCAAACACCGTAGCGAACACTTCTCCTTCTGGGTAAAATCGCTCCAGAACAGGAAAGACGATTTCACCGCCGATACGCAGAAGATGACCAAGAACCTCCGACAGGTCACCGTCGCAGGATAAGAACTCATCCGCATCCAGGTGAACCAACCAGTCGACCTTGCAACGCGATAACGCATGGTTCGCGTTCAACGCTTGCCGACGCATCTGTCCCGGCGGTCTGCGTTTTGCCGGAGCCACAGACAGCCAATGAGCATCGTTGCACATGGTCGCGATCACCCCAGGAAGCGGTCCAAGCACCCCCGCCGCCAAATCTCTGGGATCGTCGAAATAAACGTGGATTTCGGATGCGCCTAAAGCAAGGTGCCATGCGACGTTCGCCTGAACCAAAACCTGTGGCTCTCGCACCGTCATAACGATGCCCCAACTTGCCTGTGCCATCCTCTGCGCTCCGATTGGTGTGATCACAGACTACTTGGCGGGTGATTCGATGCCAATCACGAACGGATATCAATTTGTGATCACACAATTTTATGCTGTGATCACAAATATCTAAAAAAGGCTGCAAAACCCCCCTATGCTTCAATATAGCATTTAGAAACATTGTGTTCGTATGCCACTGCCTACGTACGCCAAGCCATAATGGGACAGTTGAATGAATATCCATGAATACCAGGCCAAGGCCCTCCTTCGCTCCTACGGAGCTCCGGTGAGCGATGGCCGCGTCGTACTCAAAGCCGAAGACGCGAAAACCGCAGCGGGCGAAATGGACGGGCCGCTTTGGGTCGTCAAAGCGCAAATTCATGCCGGGGGTCGTGGCAAAGGCACCTTTAAAGAGGCTGACGCAGGTGAAAAAGGCGGGGTCCGGCTCGCCAAATCCGTCGAAGAAGCAGCCAACGAAGCCAAAAAGATGCTCGGCCGCACCTTGGTGACACACCAAACCGGCTCAGCGGGCAAGCAGGTCAACCGCATTTACATCGAAGACGGCTCCGGCATCGAACGTGAGCTTTACCTCGCGCTCCTCGTGGATCGTGTGACCTCGCGTATCTCCTTTGTCTGCTCCACCGAGGGCGGCATGGACATTGAAGAGGTTGCGGCGGCCACGCCCGAGAAAATCCTCTCCTTCTCCGTTGATCCGGCCACAGGCTACCAAGCCTTCCACGGTCGCCGCATCGCCTTCTCCCTCGGCCTTGAAGGCAAGCAGGTCAAAGAATGCGTCGCGCTCATGGGCATCCTCTACAAAGCCTTCGTTGAGAAGGACATGGAGATGCTTGAGATCAACCCGCTCATCGTCACCGATGCGGGCTCCCTCAAGGTTCTCGACGCCAAGCTGGGCTTCGATGGCAACGCGGTCTACCGCCACGCCGACATCGCCGAGCTGCGCGACACCACCGAAGAAGACCCCAAAGAGTTGGAAGCATCTAAGTACGACCTCAACTACATCGCGCTCGATGGTGAGATCGGCTGCATGGTGAACGGCGCGGGCCTTGCGATGGCCACGATGGACATCATCAAACTCTACGGCGCAGAGCCTGCCAACTTCCTCGACGTGGGCGGCGGCGCGACCAAAGAGAAAGTGGCGGAAGCCTTCAAGATCATCACCTCTGACCCCAACGTCAAAGGCATCCTGGTCAATATCTTCGGCGGCATCATGCGCTGTGATGTGATCGCCGAGGGCGTAGTAGCGGCGGTCAAAGAAGTGGGCCTCCAAGTTCCGCTCGTTGTCCGTCTTGAGGGCACCAATGTTGAGAAAGGCAAAGAGATCATCAACACCTCCGACGTTGATGTCATCGCCGCCGACGACCTCAAAGACGGCGCACAGAAGATCGTGAAGGCTGTGAAAGGCTGACAAAATGCTTCGTGTTACATGTTTTAGCCTCGTGGCTGCATTGACAGTCTCAGCTTGCACACCTGACCCAAGCCAGATTGACACCAGCAAACCCGCACTTTCTGAAAGCCGGTTATTGGCGGACAGCAGCCTTCCATTGCTGTCTGGCGACGAAGCGTTGAAGATTTTGGAACGCGTCTGTGACGCAACTTACCCGAGTTTTAGTGGCGCTTATGAGCGCGCAGAGAAGTTGGGAGCAACCATAAAGCTCGGCGATCGGCGCGTCAGTACGACGAAACGGTTCTCCGTGGACGTTACTGACAATATCTGCTCTGTGCGCGCGGTCGTTTCGGATGACGACCAATACTACAGCAATTGGCAGGGTCAACGCGGCTGGAAGGCGACAAGGCCGCCGCTGAGCAACGCCGCAGGGCCAGTTAGGTTCGACCGGGGATCAAAACCCGAACTGCTGCACCTCAGTCAAGCCCGAAACATGGGTCTGAGTGAACGAGGCACGCATATAATAGACATCGGCATTTCTGGCCGCTGACCCAATAAAATCAATGATATTAGGAGAACGCCAACATGGCAGTCCTCATCGACGAAAACACCAAAGTGATCTGTCAGGGCCTCACCGGCTCGCAGGGCACATTCCACACTGAACAAGCCATCGCTTATGGCACGCAAATGGTCGGCGGTGTCACGCCGGGCAAAGGTGGCCAGACGCACCTCAACTTGCCAGTGTTCAACTCCGTGCACGAGGCCAAGCACGTGACCGGGGCCAATGCCTCTGTCATCTACGTGCCGCCCCCCTTCGCGGCGGATTCCATCATGGAAGCCATTGACGCTGAGATGGAGGTGATCATCTGCATCACCGAAGGCATCCCCGTGCTTGACATGATTAAGGTCAAACGCGCGCTGGAGACCTCCAACTCGCGGCTCATCGGCCCAAACTGCCCCGGGGTCATCACGCCTGACGCCTGCAAAATCGGCATCATGCCCGGCCACATTCACAAACGTGGCAATGTGGGCGTCGTGTCGCGCTCAGGCACGCTGACTTATGAAGCAGTGAAGCAAACCACCGATGTGGGCCTCGGCCAATCCACCTGTGTGGGCATCGGCGGCGACCCCATCAAAGGCACCGAACATATCGACGTGCTCGAATGGTTCCTTGCTGACGATGAGACCGAGAGCATCATCATGATCGGCGAAATCGGCGGCTCCGCCGAAGAAGACGCCGCACAATTCTTGGCCGATGAAAAGAAGAAAGGCCGCTGGAAACCCACGGCTGGTTTCATCACGGGCCGTACAGCCCCTCCCGGTCGCCGCATGGGCCACGCAGGCGCCATCGTCGCCGGCGGCAAAGGCGGCGCAGAGGACAAGATCGAAGCCATGAAGACTGCTGGCATCGTGGTCGCTGAAAGCCCCGCAGGCTTGGGCGAAGCTGTTCTCGCAGCGATCGGATAACCGACCTGCCGGGCGTGCCCTGCTCGTCCGGCAAGACAAACCAATCCTGGGGAGGAGACGACCATGACAGCACTTAAACTCACAGCAGCAGGCCTCGCGCTTAGCTTTCTTATGGGCTGCAGCGGCGGCTTTGGCGAAGGCAACCAGCGCCTGGTGGCTTTCGAACTAAATGCTGACGGCAGCTGGACCGAAATCCCTGTCGAAGACGCCAAATAAATCACGTGTCTTTTCGGGCCGCGCTCTTGCGGCCCGGCAAACCAAGCGGACCTAGACCGACCAGGTGACCCAATGACCGACCAATCTCCGAACGACCAGTTCCACGCCTCATCGTTTATGCAGGGACACAATGCGGAGTACCTCGAACAGATGTACGCCCGCTATGCCAGCGACCCTAATGCGGTGGATCAAGCCTGGCAGGAGTTCTTCCGCGCCATGGGCGACGACGAGATATCAGTCAAACGCGAAGCCGAGGGCCCGTCCTGGGCACGCGCCGATTGGCCACCAGCGCCAGAGGACGACCTGACCTCGGCGCTCACCGGCGAGTGGCCCGCACCCGTCGAAGCAAAGGCGGCAGGCAAAAAGATCGTCGAGAAAGCCGCATCAAAGGGCGTCGAACTCACCGACGACCAAGTACAGCGCGCCGTGCTCGACTCAATCCGAGCGTTGATGCTCATCCGCGCTTATCGGATCCGTGGCCACTTGGCTGCGGACCTTGATCCACTTGGCATGCGTAGTAGTGACCCACGGCCCGAGCTTGA
>JAKVBH010000010.1 GCA_022447495.1 Marinovum sp.
CAGCCGGTGCAATTGGCGGGGTCCCCGCTTCTCCAATACCCGCTGGATCAAAACTGTTTTGTGCCAAAACAATCTCAACTTCGGGCATCTCGTTGATGCGAAGCAAACGGTACGTATCAAAATTCTCTTGTTCGACCTTTCCGTCTTCGGCAAATGAAATTTCATTAAACAGCGCAGCGCTGAGGCCATATCCTAGCCCACCCTCAATTTGCGCTCGCACGATATCCGGGTTAACTGCAATGCCAACGTCCGCAGCGACCCAGACCTTTGTCACACGTGGTTCACTGTCACGCTCTGTAACCTCCGCAATGTAGGCGAAGTGTCCGCCATAGCTTGGATGCAGGGCGACGCCGTACACNTTACCTTCTTCACCACGAACGCCAGACCAGTTCGCCATCTCCGCGACTTTCTCCAAAGCCCATCGGTCTCGAGTTGCCTTATCACCCAAGAGTTCCAACCTACCCTCAATCGGATCTTTGCGGTGGCTGCTTAGCCGAGGTGCGCCCGGCTGACGCCAATCGAGACAGAAGACACACCAAACGAACTCAAAGCGCCGCGCAAGCGGGCCCACAATGGCGCTCAAAGCAATGAACACGGGAAGTTGGGCGGGTTATCGGAGGTGTCCAATTCTCGTCCGATGATCCGACTTTCCAAGATCAGAACGGAACGGTTCATCGTGGTTTGGGCTACGCCTCGATGGCGGGCTCGTTGCGGTTGGCGGGCGGCATGGGGGCGCTTGTCGATGGGCTTGTGCAAAACCTGCCAATTGAGCGGTTGTTGCAGGATGCGCGCGTCACGCATCTTGCCGAGGTCTTTGGCGGGCTGTCCGCCACGATCATGCACGCAGGTGTGCCACGCCAGATCTCACCGCGGCGGGTGGTCTTTGCGCTTCCGCCACGCATTATTGCAAGGACAATCGAATTTCAGACCGCACTGAGTGACGTGCATAGGCGTACCTTGCTGGAAATTCCAACTTGGATGGCAGGGCAGACCAAAATTCTGGCAGTCCATGATGAGGCACATTGGCGAAAAGCGGGGCTGTCTGGTGATGCGATGAGCCAGTCGGGCCCGATGGTTGAGTTGCATGACGCGTCGCCTCACGCTGGTGGGCCTTCCGCGGTCTTCGGCTTCGTGGGCATTCCTGCCGCGCAGCGGTTTGGGAACCAAGAGGCATTGATTACAGCGGCCAAGGCGCAGTTGGNCGCTTGCNTTGGTCCAAAGATGGCCGCGCCGAGAGATATTCTCTTGCAAGACTGGGCGCAAGTTCCCGAAATTGCAACAGATATTGATCATCCTCCGCTTCGCGCTCATCCTCAGTACGGATTGCCTACGGCGCTCCGTGATCTTGCGACGAGCGGTATCTCCTTTGCGTCAACAGAGACGGCACATGGATTTGGCGGCTACCTCGAAGGCGCGTTGGACGCGGCGGAACGGGTCGCGGGCGAGTTGTTGGCGGTCGGGTCCTCGCGTGCGGTCCCGTAGCCTAGAGGCGTGCGCCGGTGAGATGTGCGAGTGTTGCGCCGACCTCATAATAAATGCTCTTGGCCGTCGCGTGTGTTTCGGTTTTTGGCGCTGAGATCTCCACCGGGAAAGACCCAGTCCCAAGCGCCCATTCTGCGGCACATTTG
>JAKVBH010000011.1 GCA_022447495.1 Marinovum sp.
TCTGTCAACCAGAAAAGATCAGACATGTTCACCGCTCGTTTTTTCGAACCGTGAACCACGCCACTATGCGGAAATCAATGGGTCCTGACCCTAGGTAGGATGTGTTCTTTGAGGCGCGCTCAGGTTACTGGTGCGAACAGATCAGGCATATTAAATACATCACCTGAACTCCCGCATCCAACCTACCGATCCAGTACTTGACCCTACAGACATGACCTGCCCTTCAGCCGCCAATACAGTCCATCTTATCAACCCATTCCAATTGGTTGTGCAGGTCATCAAAGTGGTGCGTGTACCGTTTCGCCGAGGCTGACTTTGAGCCTGAAGTGTGTCCCATGATAGCATTGCGCATGGTTTCACTCATGCCTGCATCCTTAGATGCACCTGCCCAGCTATGACGTAGGCTATACAACACCTTCTGTGGGTCAGTAGATACGTGTGGGCGAAAATGCGCACTCCAGTCCAATCCTATCGGGCTGGCGTACCTTCCATTTTCCGTACCTAGTACGAATGACGGGAATAGTAGACCTGAGTTACTAACCGACCTGATGTACTCGATATGCTCTTCAAGACGCGGAACCAGTCGGTGGTGAATCGGGAATCCAAGCACTGACTCTTCATTCTTCAAAATCCGCCTTCGTACACCTAGGTCATCACTCTCATTCGTGATGATGATACCACGACGTTCCAGATCAACATCAGCCAGCCGAAGCTGACAAATCTCTTCTGGCCTTGCACCAGTCCAGATCAGCATATGCAATGCAGTGATAGAATCCGTCACACGTGACATCCGTGTACGATGCGCCTGGTACTTCCGTTCGGTCCAAATCTGTGTTGCCACTTCAACCAGCTTACGGACTTCGGCCTTGGCAAACGGTTTATAAGTCTGATCACCTATAGGACGTTTATCCTTAGGTGCTTTGACTGCCTTGGCAACATTATACTCAACAGCATCAACACTGGTCGCAAACTCAAGGATGGCTGACATCTTCTCTAAACGCTGCTGGACGGTCGTTGGTGCCAGAGGCTTACCCTTGTTACGCACACCACATAGATGCTCAACATAGTCGTTCAAATGTTGTTTCGTGATTGCAGCCAGTTGCAAGTCACCATGCAAAGCTATGAACTCCTCAACAGCAAGTAGATGACTGGCCCTTGTAGATGCACGTGGATTGTTCTGGTTATGCATCTTAGGCAGAATTGACCGAAGTGTATCACCACTAGCTGGCACCATTTCGTCAATCTGCTGTGTGTAGTTCGCAGCCTTGAGTTCATTCAGTTCTAGTTCGGCACCCTCAGAACGGGGTATAGCTTGATTGATCTGCGCCAACCCTACCTGCACAAGCCCCTCTTCTCGTCGCATTCCGAAATAACCATCCCTCTCAGCTTGCCTGAGATAATCGGGATCATCAGATATCGCGATCTTGAAGGTCTCAACCACCTGACCATCCCGACGAAACTTAAATGGTCGAGCAGCCATTGGTGTGAAATCAACCCGCATTGCAAGATCATCCGTGTCGGTAATCGTTACGTCTTCTAAGATGTCATACATCATGGCTTTGTTGTGCTGATGAGCAAGTGCTGCTGCTTCAGCACGACGGCTGGCATCCGTTGGCCCTTCAAGCTTGATGTTCCATTCAGATTTACCACCAAACATCCATCGAAATTCAGGTGGTATCGCACGACGGTAATAAAAGCTCTTCCCACGCGGCTTAATGTAGTTGGCTTTGCCGCTGCGTGGGCTAAGTTGCGACATGAGCAACGCCTCTTATTGAGACATTTTCGGCCCACTATTGGGACAAATCAGAAAGCTGTAAAGAGCTTACCCGTACCAGACATGATGAAAAAAATCATAAATATCAGAGTTCTAAAAAAAGTCGACAGAACGTATCTACCTTTCTCTATCTGCGGGAGAAAATGAAATACGTCTGCCTCTCGGTCTAACCCTTCCTCTTGCCTAAAATACCCTGGGGGGAAGCCCGCAGGGCTGGGGGGCTAGCCCCCCTCACGGCACGCGGCAACACGTGCTCAAACCTGCGCGCGCCGCAGGCGCGCCCCGCTCAAATACTCAGAAAGCGCATCGAGAGCGGCACGGATCGGCGGTTCGTGGCGGGCATCTTGGTGCGCAATGAGCCATTGTTGGGACGTAAGTTCGGAAATTTCATCAGACACGCGCATGAGCCCAGGCAAGCTTTCACCGGCATATGTGGGCAGCACCACCCGGCCAACGCCGGCTTGCGCTAAGGCGGCGGCAAGCTCGGGGGTGTTCGCGCGCGTGACAATCGCCTCGGCGTGACGCTCCAAAAGCCAGGCCTGCGATGGGGTCTGGAACATGCCATCGGCTGGACCAATCCATCCCAAGACCTCCGGACCAGCAGCGTAGACTGCAAATCGCACCTCACCGACGAGACGACCGGCCAACCAAGACTGCGTGGGCCGCGCATTGCGCAAACCGATGTCCACTTCGCGCCGCGCGATATCGAGCGCGCGTTCGGCGGTCACGAACTCCGGCACCCAGAGATCGCTTGGCCGCCAAAAGTGTTGAAGGTTCTGCGCCAAGTCGCGCGCCGTCCATGTGCCTGCGGAAATGCGCACTGGCACAGGCCCTGTGCTTGCGGCCTGCCATTGGACAATGTCTTGGGCGACCATAGCCATGCGCTGTGTTCGGTCCGCCAAAGCGCGCCCCTCAGCGGTGAGCGCATAGCCCGCGGCGCCGTGTTGGAACAAGCGCGCACCCATCTGCGCCTCGAGCGCACGCATCCGGCGGCTCAGCGTGGCTTGGCTCACGCCCAGAACCTCCGACGCTTTTAAGAGCGACCCTTCCCGTGCGAGGCAGGCAAAGTAGCCGAAATCCGTCCAAAGCGTCGCGTCTTTCAAAAATGCAAATCTTCTTGCGATTTCATCGTCTGCAATCCCCAAGGCATACGCAGCATATTGCCTCCTGAAATTCAGCGTTGGAGGAATTATGACACATTTGATTTGCCCCATCCTACTGCAGGATCAACCCGGGACGGAATACCTCAAGGAACAAGAAACGTTTGCAAAAATGAAAGAAGATTTTCGAAAATCGCGCCGCGCGGGACGGATTTACGCGTTGCTTGGCCGTCTCAGGGCCAACGATCTTCCCAAACAACCAGACCAAAAACGAAAAGGGCCGCAATAGCCGCGACCCTTTTGAAAACTCAGTACTGAAGTCGCCTGGAGGCGTTAGCCGTTGGCGCTGTCCTTCAGAGCCTTCGCAATGGTGACTTTCACCACTTTGTCGGCGTCTTTCTTGAACTGCTCACCAGTGGCTGGGTTGCGCACCATGCGCTCTGGGCGCTCACGCAGGTAGAATTTGCCAACACCTGGCAGCGTCACGGCACCCCCGCCGGACACTTCTTTGGTGATCAAACCACAGATCGCGTCGAGCGCGGCCCCAGCAGTTTTCTTGTCGCCGCCCATTTCCTCAGCCAGGGCGGCAACCAATTGTGTTTTTGTCATTGGTTTGGACATTGGTGTCTCCGTTGTCTCCCTTGTTGGCCCAACCCTTGGGCCATCTGTGATGCACACTAACGCTATATAGACCAATCACACAACCAATAGTGGGGCTTTCTAAGCCATGCATACGTGGTTTTTTGCGCTTTTTGACGCCATTCGGCGGCGGTTACTCTGGGTCAGAGAGGTATTCTGGCGGATTGCCCTACTAAGTCTTATGTGGCCACGCCACTCTAGAGGAAAGCAGTCTCATCAAAGGTGCGGAGTTTCCGGCTATGAATACGCTCCAGAGGCATCTCGCGAAGATGCTCCATCGCGCGGATCCCAATCCGAAGGTGACGACCCACTTGGGTTTTGTAGAAATCGCTCGCCATCCCCGGCAGCTTGAGCTCGCCATGCAATGGCTTGTCTGACACACACAGAAGTGTCCCGTAAGGCACCCGGAAGCGGAACCCGTTGGCCGCAATCGTGGCGCTTTCCATGTCCAAAGCCACAGCGCGCGATTGGCTCAACCGCTGGACTGGCCCTTCTTGATCCCGCAGCTCCCAATTCCGATTGTCAACCGAGGCCACCGTACCGGTGCGCATGATGCGCTTGAGATCGTACCCTTCAAGCTGCGTCTCCGCAGCAACGGCGCTCTCAAGCGCGATCTGAATTTCTGCAAGTGCCGGAATGGGAACCCAGCCGGGCAAATCGTCATCGAGCACCTTGTCTTCGCGCAGGTACGCATGGGCGAGGACAAAATCGCCTAGGCTTTGCGAATTGCGTAATCCGGCGCAGTGCCCAACCATCAGCCACGCATGGGGGCGCAGCACCGCAATGTGATCGGTTGCGGTTTTGGCATTCGACGGCCCCACCCCAATATTGACCAGCGTAATCCCCCCGCCGTCGGCCCGTTTGAGGTGATAGGTCGGCATCTGCGGTTGTTTGGCGACTTCGGAAATAGACGCCTTTGCGTCAGTGATTTCCACGTTGCCCGTGCTCACAAACGACGTGTAGCCAGACGCCGGATCGGCCAATTGCACGCGGGCGTAGGCCTCAAACTCTGCCACATAGAATTGGTAGTTCGTGAAAAGAACATGGTTCTGGAAATGGCTGGGATCCGTCGCCGTGTAGTGCGCCAAACGGGCAAGCGAGTAATCCACGCGTTGCGCGGTGAACGGCGCCAGCGGCTCAAACCCCCCAAGGCCATGGGGCCGCGTGCCGTTGACGATGTCATCATTGGTGGTCGCCAAATCCGGCACATCAAAAACATCTCTTAGGACGAAATCGCCTGCACCTTCTTGCTGGACCGTGACGCTCGATCCCTCTTGCGAGGCCACGGCAAAATGGATCGGGATCGGCGTATTCGACACCTGAATGGACACAGGCACTTTGTGGTTCTCAAGCAAGAGCGAGATCTGTTGCGAGAGGTAATGTTCAAACAACGTCGGCTGGGTCACAGTTGTGGCATAAACACCGGGCTGCGCCACATGGCCAAAGCTCAACCGACTGTCGACTTGGGCAAAGGTTCCAGTAACGAGTCGAATTTCAGGATAAAAGGCACGATAGCGCACGCCCTTTGGCCCATCCTGCAGGGCTGACCGAAAATGCTGGGTTAGGAATTTGGTCGCCTCAGTATAAAGCGCACAGAGGCGTGCAACTGCCGCGCGGGCATCGGTGAAAAACTCTGGCTGAACCGGATCTGGGGTCAGAACCGCAACGTGTTCGAGGGGGTGTTGCATGGGGGATGTCCTTTCGGACGAAGTTGACAGCTTGCCGGGCCAAGTTCAACCATAGTGCATGGATTTAGAGACAATCTCTCCTGAGGACTTTGGCGCCAGCCTGCGTGGCTTGGGTCTCAATCTGTTGGTGGCGTCGGTGCGCGACGAGGCGACCTTCCTGACCCAAGTGTTGGACATGGCCACGCATCGGGTGACCGATGACTTTGCGATTCTGATGTATGGCAGCCAAATAATGCAGCTCCATGCCGATCCCACCTACGCCAGTCATCCCTTATTCACGCTTTTGCCCGAAAATCCGCCTCGCGGGCTTGGCGCATCGCTCCATGCATTCGAAACCGACCCCGATGTCGCACATGCAAAGGCAGAGGCGGGCGGCGGTGTGGTACTGCAAGAGCCAACGAACAAGCCTCACGGGCTACGAGAGACCTGCATTTTGAGCCCAATGGGCTATGCTTGGGTGGCATCTCGCCCATTGACTGTATCGGAACGGGAGGACCTCGGATGAGCGTCACACAATTACACCCTAACATGGAACACTGGGAAGAACGTGTGGATCTGGCTGCAGCCTTTCGCTGGACTGCGCGCCTGGGCATGCACGAGGCGGTGGCCAACCATTTCTCGCTCTCAATCAATGACGACGGCACCAAGTTCTTGATGAACCCCAATCAAGTTCATTTCTCCCGCGTGCGAGCCTCTGACATGATCGTGGTTGATGCCAATGATCCCAGCAGCCTCGAAGGGCCCGATGCGCCGGATATCACCGCCTGGGGGCTGCACGGCGGGATCCACCGCAATGTGCGCCATGCTTGCTGCTGTATGCACGTGCACTCTATTCATGCGACCGTGCTGGCCTGCCTCAAAAAAAAGCTTCTGCCGCCCCTCGATCAAAATGCGGCGATGTTCTACGAGCGCCAAGTGGCCGATGATCACTATGGCGGTCTGGCCTTTGAGGAAGAGGGCGAGCGCTGTGCCCAGCTTTTGGCCGACCCCAAACACTTTATCATGGTGATGGGCAACCATGGCATCATGGTCATCGGCGAAACTGTGGCTCAGACGTTCAATCGGATGTATTATTTTGAACGCGCCTGCGAGGTCTATATCCGCGCGCTGCAAACCGGCCAAGAGATCGACATTCTTTCCCACGAAGTAGCCTCGAAAACCGCTGACGAGCTAGAGACCTACCCCGAACAGGACGTGCGTCATCTGGGCGAACTCAAAGCGATCCTCGACTCCGAAGGCTCTGACTACGCGGCGTGAGCCAGCCCACGGAAAATTGCGTCATGGTGCATGACTGAGGCGCAATGAATTCGCTCTTTTCAAGCAGCGCTAGGTGAACCAGCTTTGCCACAACGCACCGCAAGGATGTTGCCTTTAGGCGTCCCGGCAAGAGCCCGACTAGAACACCTCTCTCAATTTAAGAAAAGGCTGCGCCACCGCTATTTCGAGTGTGGTCTAGGCACCGATAAATGCATTGGTTCCGCAGTTTGGCCGGTTCTACAATGGCTCTGAAGAGGCTACGAGACAAGCCGGGTCGCGCAAGGTGAAGATGTACGGCAAATAGGTCCATGGCCTGTGCTTGGGGCATCGGCTGGATGCCGCCGACGGGAGTATTTTAGGCACTTTCAGTTTGCATTGGATCACTTCTTCGCTGCCTCTCCCCAGCGTCGAAACACATTTCGACGGGGTCGAACGCGAAAAGTGATGCATTCCTATTTTGGTGAAACTGGAAGTACCTAGGCCAGAAGAAACCTTGACTTTATTTTTTCAAAGTAATCATTTATTGTAAAATAATAAATAATCGTCGCAGGAGAATGAGATGCGTCAGCAGCGGATTTCCAACGTCGCCAAGATTTTGATGGTCGCGGTTGTGGTTTTTGCCCTCTTTTGGACGGTCGAATATACGCTCCGAATTATACACCACGTGGGCTACAGCGATTGGACGCAATGGCGCGCGGTGGAAGAGAGCGTGGTGATCACGCCGGGCATGCGCGCATTGGTGGCGCTTTTCTATGTGCCCGTTTTTGTGGTTGCGCTGGCAAGCTTTTGCTACGCCATGCGGCTTTTACAGTTCTATCGCGCTGGCATCATTTTCGACCATGGCCCTGCGGTGGCTTTAATCGGCGTGGGGTTGTCCATGGTCGGGGTAGCGGTGGTCGACACCTATGTCTACGCTTTCGAAGAGACGTTGCTGTCGGCTTGGAATAGCGATGGGCCCGTGTCGCCGCGCTACTATTACGATCCTGGTGACATCACCATTGCGCTGGCGGGCGTGGGCTTTTGTCTCATCGGTTGGATCACCCGCGAGGGCGTGCGCATGCGCGAAGAAAACGAGGGGTTCGTCTGATGGAAATCGTCGTCACCCTCGACGTGATGCTCGCCCGCCGCAAGATGCGCTCGCGGGAGTTGGCCGCCCGCGTGGGCATCACCGAACAAAATCTCTCGCTGCTCAAATCCGGCAAAGTGAAGGGGTTTCGCTTTGCGACCTTGGCCAAGATTTGTGAGGTCTTGGAGTGTCAGCCTGGCGATTTGCTCGAAGCGCGGGTCACGCCCGGCGCAGAGTGAGGAGCCAGACCCGGTCAGCGGCATCATCTCCAGTGGCCGCATCATAAATGGCAATGTCCTCGCGAATGTCTTCTGTGATCAAAGGCGCAAGTCGTTCCAACACCGTTTCAACCCCACGTGCGTCCCAGTGTTTGGCATTGACCGAAATGACCAGCCTTCCGTCTGGGCGCAGCACCGTCAGCACCGCCTCGAGCGCATCCGGACCCACATGGCCATGGGTGAAAGTGCCCGCGCTGACCACGCCCGCGTATGCGCCATCCTCCACAGGAAGCTTTTGGGTCAGGTCGCTTTCGTATAGATTCGCATAGACGCCTTTCGTCTGCGCGACGTTCAGCATCTCCGCCGAAATGTCCACGCCATCAACGCGTTTCACACCTCGCAGGGAAAGCGCTTGCCCCACCAACCCTGTGCCCGCGCCAAGGCCGAGTACAGGACCATCGGTCGTTCGCGCGACATACCCATCGGCGACCGCAACAGGCAGGCGATACCCGATATCATCGGCAAAATCGCGGTCGTAACGCGACGCCCAATCAGAATAGAGCTTGCGATTGTCATCCGGCGTTTGAAGCGCATATGCGGTATCAAGGCTTGGTTTTTATCCATGCTGTGACGATACTCCGGCCTGCAGGCCTTGCAACCCCGGCGGCTGAGCGCAAGTAATAGAGCAATGACGAAAACCCTCCTCTCAATCGGCCACGGCTATTCGGCCAAAGCCCTTGCGCGCATCCTCAAGCCCCAAGGCTGGCGCATCATTGGCACCACACGCAGCGCTGAGAAGGCGGATGCCTTGATCCAAGACGGAGTTGAGGCGTGTGTCTATCCAGGCAGCGATCTCAGCGCGCTGCTTTCTGAGGCCACGCATGTGTTGAGTTCTGTATCCGCGACCGATACTGGCGACCCAATTGTGGCAGACATCGGCGACGCGCTCGCCGAAGCCAAGCAGTTGGAATGGGTTGGCTATCTGTCGACCACAGGTGTCTACGGCGATTTTGATGGCGCTTGGGTGAATGAAGACACCCCGCTCAGCCCCTCAACCAAACGTGGCCAGATGCGTAAAACGGCCGAAGAGGATTGGGCTGCGATCCGCGGTCTGCCACTGCATATCTTCCGGCTTGCGGGTATTTACGGGCCGGGGCGCGGCCCGTTTTCCAAGGTACGCGCCGGAACCGCTCGTCGGATTGTCAAACCAGGTCAGGTCTTTAGCCGCATCCACGTGGACGACATTGCTCAAGTCTTGGCGGCCTCTATCGCCGCACGTCACCCAGGTGGCATCTACAATGTTTGTGATGACGACCCCGCACCGCCCCAAGACGTATTGTCTTATGCTGCGGAACTGCTTGGGTTACCGGAACCCAAAGAGGTCGCCTTTGAAGATGCCGAGATGGGGCCAATGGCCCGTAGCTTCTACGCCGAAAACAAACGCGTTGAGAACACACGCATCAAAGAGACGCTTGGGGTGACGCTGCGCTACCCGGATTACCGCGCCGGGCTGCAGGCTGTGTTGAAAGCAGAAGGCTAAGTCAAAGCGACGCGATCACGCGCGGCTTGCGGCGTTGGAAGAGCACTAGGTCTTTGATCTTGCCTTTCAGGCCGCGTGGAGGAAGGATTTCTCGGTCCATCTCAAACGAGGTTCCCATCAGGGATGGATCGTCCCAAAGCGCCAAAGCTGCGCCCCAACGTGCGGCCGTCTCAGGGGCGAGCCCATCGGGAATGCCCATGGATGTGGCCAACATACCCGGCATCCAATCGCCAATGACAATGTTCGGAAACCGGTCGCCCATGTCGGCAATCAAAGCGCGGCTAAAGATGCGCGCCGCCCCTTTGGACACGGAATAAGCCGAGCTGGCCGGTAACGGGTTGATATCTGCAAAGGTGGCGACATTGAGGATGCGACCGCGACCGGCATCCATCATGCCGGGCAAAACAGCGTAGCTCGCAGCAACCATACCGCCGAGGTTCACTTTGACACTGTGCATGAAGCTTTCGACGGTTTCATCGAGTGTATCGCGGCGCGGATAAACGGCGGCGTTGTTGATGAGCACGTCAACCTGGCCATGTTGCGCGCGGGCGCTCGAAACTGCGTCGCGCACAGCCTGAGCATCAGCAACATCACATGTCACGGCGTGGAACGCCCTGCCTGCGGACTCGCCAGTCTCTGCCAAGCCTTCAGCTCGCCGCCCGAGTCCTGTAACCTTGTGCCCATTTGCGCAGAGGACGTCTGCCATCGCGCGGCCCAAACCGCCGCTCGCGCCAGTGATGAGAATGTGTCGGCTCACGGAGTTGGCCCCTTTTTGAGCGTCTCAAGGATTGCGTCGCCCACATGTAAGGCAAGCGCCGCTATGGTGAGTGAGGGATTCACTCCCATGGACGTGGGGAACAGGCTCGCGTCGGCGACCCAAAGCCCAGGGCACTCCCGCAGTCGGCCTTGAGGATCGGTGACGGAGGTGGCGGGATCATGCCCCATTTTCATTGTTCCGCAGCCATGGCCAAAGTTCAGCTCGGGTTGCATCGACAAGAACCATTTAAGATGACCCCGAAAGGCCTGCGCCATGGCCTTGCGAAAGGCCTTACGACGCGCCCGTAGTTCTGGGTGGATTGTGTAGTCACAGGCCAAAGTGTCGTCATCAGTCAGCTTTACACGGTTTTCGGCATAGGGCAGGTCCTCAAGTAGACCAACAAAGATCTTGGCCTGCCCAAAGATCCGCGCCGCGATACCTGCCGCTGCGCGCAGGGCAAGCCACTGTCCTGGCAGTTTTGGCATCTTTGAGCGCGCTAGCGTTTGATCCAGGAAATAAACGATCTCACCATAGGTGACATCAATTCCCATGGCCTGTACCGTACCGAACCGCTGCCCCTCCAAATGATAGAGATCACGAAGCGACAGCGCCTTTGAGGGGCCGGACGCGGCTTTGTCTTTAGGCCAAAGTGCAATCATCTCATTGAGGTGGAACATGAGGTTGCGCCCAATGAGACCAGATGGGTCCGGGAGTTCGGATCTCATGGCAAGACGCGGCGTCCCAAAAGCGCCTGCGGCGAGCACAACCTGCCGGGCGTTGAAGGTCTCGGCTCGGCCTTGGCATATGGCCTCGACCGCTATGCCATCTGGACCAGGCAGGATGCGTTGCACATCGCAACGGTCGCGCAGCCCCGCTTTTCCTGAGGCCAGCGCAGGCAAGACACCCGCAGTACGTCCGTCGAGCGTCTGTTGTGGCGTGCCATCAGCCTCATATCGGATCGCGGCGTGAAGACGGTAAGGATGCAATCCATTGGCCTCAAAAGACGCCTTTAGGCTTTCATCGGCGCGGGTGAGTGGAGGAGGTGCAATAAGGGCCGCTTGCGGCTCGGGCGACAATGGATCGGGGGCGCCGCAAATCTCATAAAGCTCCTCGGCTCGATCATACCGCGGCGCAAGCGTATCGTAGTCTATTGGCCAGCCCCCTGTCGGGTGGGCTCGCGCGGAACTGTGATCGATGTCGTGGCGTTCCGGGCGCTCCAGCGTGGCCGCATAAAAGGACGAAGACCCGCCGACGCCAGATCCGATGGGGGCATAGCTCCGGCTCGTGTGTCCGTCCACGGTGGCGTCCAACGGCGCGGGCCAGAGACCGCGCACAAGCCGCCCTGTGGGTTCAAACATCTCGGCGTGCAGTTGGCGCTCTTCATTTGGATGCTGGGTCTTGCCCTTCTCCAAAAAGAGGACCCGCGCGCCAGCTTCGGCCAAGTGCCGACCGATGGTGCCGCCGCCCATGCCTGTGCCAATCACAATCACATCAATCTCACTCATTTGCCATCACCGGCGCAAAGAGACCCCGCAAGGCCAGTGCTGCTGCATTGGTCACGTGATTGTTGTCAAAGTAGTAGGGCTGACCATCCGGCAGCGCGGCGCAAGTGCCGTCGACACAAAGGGCAGGCCAGGGATCAATGAACGACAGTCGTCCGGCCTCGGCCGCAACGCGCCAGGGGGCTTCACCACCCTTGGATCTTGCCAGCGCTTCAACCTGAGGCACCGCGAAGGTACGATCGACATCGGTGCGGCCGTGGGCGAGAGCGCGTGCCGCCGACCTGCTGTCGTAGAACGGCACCTCGGGCACTTGGCGCAGCACATGAAGATCAGCGCCCGTTGCAGCCAAGGCATCCAACGTGGGCGGCACCGCGTCGGCAAATGTTGGAGTGACAGTGATCGTGTTCTCTTCGTCGCGGCCAACGCCGCGACCGTCGGCATAATAACTCCACCGTCCAATAAGGAGGATGTCGTCGAACCCCACCGCCTCGATGGCTTGGGCCAATTGCGCGTTCGCGGCGGTGCATTCCGCGTCTTGCGCTGGCGTGGCATAGCTTTCGCGTTTTTCAATTCCAAAGAGCGGCGGGCATCCGGCACGCCAGATCAACAAACCAGGCCGCTCAGCTTCCCAGGCGGCGGTGTCGATACCTTCTTTGAAAGCGCGTAGATGGCTGTCGCCCCAAATCAGTACCTTGGGGGCGCCCTCAGGACCGATTGGGCAGATTTCGATCCCGGCAAAGGGTCCATCCGCAGGCACCTCACAACGGGAGAAATCCTGCAAGAAATCGGCACTGGCTGCGATGTGGGGCTGGACCCGTGGCCCAAATCGATTGGGCAGGCCATCAGCGCGGAATATCCAGCCGCCCAGGCCAAGAATGACGATCGAGGCCAGTGCAGTCAGGCCAACCATCCCCCCAGGTGACGGCCAGCCTCGTCGGAAGGGTTGTTCAATAAACCGCCAAGACCCCCAGGCCAACATGATGGACAGCGCGATGCCGATGCCTTGATGCACCCAAGTGGCCGTGTCGCCCAGCACATAGAGCCCCAGCACGAAGACCGGCCAATGCCACAGATAGAGCGAATACGAGATCAGCCCGAAGGCCACTGGAATGGCGTGCGAGAGCACTCGTGTGATGATGTGGTTGCCCATACCTCCAGCCAAGAGCAGGACTGTACCGATCACAGGCGCAAGCGCCTGTGTGCCTGGAAAACTTGGGCCGGGTTCGGTGTACACCAGCCCATAGACAACGAGCGCCAGCCCGCCCCCCGAGAGCGCGAGCGGCGAGCGTGGTCGGAAACCCTTTGTCAAATGGATGGCCAGGAGGACGCCTGCGAGCAATTCCCAAGCCCGAAAATGCAAGAAATAGAAGGTCGAGATCGAGTCGCGCGGCGTGATCAAGATGCTCGCAGCCAAGGAGGCCACATAGGCCAACCAGAGCACACTAAGCCGCTCCCGAGGCAGAACGCGAATTAAAACGATCAAAAGCAGTGGGAGGACAATGTAAAATTGTTCTTCGACCGAAAGCGACCACGTATGAAGCAGCGGTTTTTCTTCCGACGAGCCGTCAAAGTATCCTGCTTCGCGCCAGAAGAATACGTTCGAGAGATAAACCGTCGCAGCGATGAGTTGTTTGCCAAACTCGCGGAATTCAAAAGGCAACAGGACAAACCAGGACACCACCGCTGTGGCCAGCGCCATGGCCACATAGGCCGGTGCAAGACGTCGGATTCGGCGGGTATAGAACACGCCCAAGGCGATATGGCCCGTGGCCTCTTGCTCACGCCAAAGCAATCCACCGATCAGAAAGCCCGAGATGACAAAGAAGATGTCGACGCCCACAAAGCCGCCGGTGATCCCAGGCACGCCAAAGTGGTAAAGCACCACGGCCAGAACCGCGATAGCGCGCAGCCCGTCGATGTCGTGGCGATAGCTAAGAGCGTGTTGGGACAAGGCGACTACCCGAGGTGACTAGATACCGTTTGCGCTTTAGCGTGGCAGTTCGTCAAGAATGAGGCGCATTTACTTAATCGGGCAGGCCGTGCCGCCTGCGCTCTATATGCGCTTGGCGCAGTTTGAGGAGGGTCGCCCATCCGGCTCGAAGCAATCCCGTGTTTTGGTCGATCATCCGAAAAATACCCCCCCGGAAAATTCATAGCCAGACGAAAACACCGAGCCGACATGGGATGTCGCCTTTTTGATGACGCTTTTTTGTGGAATGGTTCACGGGATGGAAGAATATGGCATCTCCAATTCAGAACCTGACTGGTCGCGCGAAGCTGTGACGGGGTTTTGGGAACCCGGCCAGAAGCTGGTGCGCTCGGTCCGACGTTATCAAGCCGCGCGGGATCGTGGAGCGCGGTTGGCGATGAAGTATTGGGCGCTCAACCACCGCTTTTGGTCAACCATCACTCAATCGGAAATCCATCTCAATTGTGAGATCGGTGGCGGGCTCCGGTTGCCCCATCCTACCGGGATCATCGTGCATCCGGACGCCAAGATAGGCGTCAATGCGATGCTGTTTCATCAAGTGACCTTGGCAGGGTCGGTTGTCCTCGGTGGGCATGTGGATGTGGGCGCAGGCGCCAAGATCATAGGTCCGGTCACGGTGGGCCATGATGTGCGCATTGGAGCCAATACGGTTGTCACCCGAGATATCCCTTCTGGCAAAACCGTGGCCGGCATTCCAGCGCGCGTGATTGGTGACACACCTTTAGAAGCCCCATCAGAGGAGTGACGGTTTCTCGCCGCCGGTTTGGAGCCAGTCATAAACCTTTGAGACTTGGCGGGCCTTAGCGGACCAAGTGAAATCACGGTCGACTTTCGCTCGGGCTGCTGTGGCCATATGCGCCAACCGCTCCGGTTTTTTTATCACATCGCGCAGCGCCTCACGCAAACTTTTGATGATCGCGGCACGCGGCCCGATAGGCAGTTTGATGCCCACCTCTGGCGTCACCAATTCCCCTGGTCCCGCATAGTCCACGATGAGGGGCGGTACGCCCAGAGCCATGGCCTCAAGGACAACGCCGCCGCCAAACTCGCGGATGGAAGGGAAGGCAAAGACATGGGCCTCGGACAGGATCGCCTGGACATCTTCATGTGCTTGCCATCCGTGGAAGGTCACAGCTTTGGAGGTTCCCACCATCGCGCGCAGGTGTTGCATTTGAGGGCCATCGCCGATGATGTCGAGCTCAAGCGTGCCAGCTTCAAGGAACGGCTCAGCGGCGGCGAGGAGCATGTCAGCGCCCTTGTAGGGCACGAGGCGACCGACAAAGGCGGCGCGCAACATACCGGTTTCTGGCTGCGAGACACGATTGAACCGTGTGGGATCAATGGCATTTTCTGGTAGGTAAATAAGCTTATCCGCAAACTTGGCTGGGACTTCGCTTGCCGTGTGATGCGAGCCTGCAAGGACGACGCTTGCGGCTGTTAGCGTGCGGGCGCGGCCTGGAAGAAGCTTGTAGGCGGATCGGACATAGCTGAGATATTCGCGCTCAGCACGACGCTCAGCGTCAAATTCTTTGGGCCAGGGCACGCCACCATTGAGGGGGCCCAAGACGAACGGCACGCTTGCTTTGGCAATCTTGGGTGCGATGGGGCTTGAGATCGTCGGCGACAGCGGGGTGATGCGATGCACGATGTCCCACTTGCCCGCCTGGATGTCCGCGCCAAAGCGCGCCCAGACCATCCGCTCGAAATGGGGATAAGCCAAGGCATTTATGGCCTGGACCATGGTCCACCCCTTGCCTTGACCCATTCGGAGCTTTTCGGCGAGGTGGAAGAACGGCCGGGCGAATGCTTCGCTGTCAATGAAGCTGACGTCGTCATCCTCGACATAGCCCGCGCGGAGGACGGCCTCTTTGTTGCGGATCTGGGTGACGAGATGGACATCGGCCACCTCGCGAAGTGCATGGGCAAGCGACCAGCCAACCAAAGGCACAGATACCCATTCAGGATTGGCCGCTTCTGCAATGGCCAGGACACGCGGGCGATTTTGGGTCATTGCATCGCCGGGCGCCATTTGAGCATGCTGGTCACGTCACGCTCATCTCGGGTGCGTCGCAGATGCTCAGCGTAGCCCAACAGAGCCCCGGACAACAACCAGGTGAGCGGCGTGAGCGTCGCATTGGGGATCATGTCAATCGCATTGATCGAGAGGATCAACGAAAGCGGCCCGATATGCGGGGATATCTCGTCGTTTCGTCGTCCCAGCATTTCACGCCATAATAAGAATATGGGTAAAACAATCAAACCGAACTCTGCCAAAAAGCCGATCCATCCATAAACGCCAATGGTGATGATCCAGCGCCCATCGGTAACTGTCTCCAATGCGCCAGAGACGTCGTTCCAGATGTGGTTACGCCCCCAGCTTCCCCAACCAAAGATTGGTTTCTCATATGCGCGTTCGAGCAGAATGTCCTCGTTGAAGAACCGGAAACGCAAGGAACCTGAGCGTTCTTCGTCAATCCGTTCCGCCTGATCCAAGATGGCTTGGGACGGTAGTATCTCAGTCCCTTTTAGCACCGGGTAGGCAATGGCCAAAAGCGCAATTACGGCGGCCACTTTGATCTGGAACCGTGCCGAGAAGAACAAGATAAGCGGAACGAGGAAGATCGCAAACAGAAGTGAGCCCAACGATTTACAGAGGACCAAAACCGCGAAGAGATAGAGGAACGCCCCGAACCAGGTCCATCTGCGCTTTTTCTCAAACTTGAACATCGCCGCGGCGGCGACCAAGGCCATCATCATGTAAAAGGCGACCCAGAGCCCGTGGTATAAGAAAACCGTCGGGCGCCATCCGCCAAAACGCACCGTCTGCGAAAAGATGCCTTGAAAGTAGCCATAAATCCAAACATTGAGCTGGGGAGATAGGCGCACTTCGAGCAACACCGGAAGCGAATAGGCCAAGCCGCCGAGCATAAAGGCACAGATCAAATGCCGTTGCGACGCGCCTTCATAGAGGAATTGCCGCGCCATCATGAAGGGCAACAGCAACAAAAACTGGGTGATGGTCAAAGCGATCGCGTCGGTAACCCCCAAGGACGGCAGCACCAATTCTCCCCAGTAAACCGGGTGCCCATTGTTGGCCACGGTCATGACGGGAGAGAAGATAAAGACCAGCATCAGCACCCGCGCAGACAGCGAGTCTGGGAGCAGCGAGGTTTGGATGCCCTTCATAGACATAACCGTGATGAACGCAGCCAAAGCGGGGATGTTTTCTTTGTGCAGCGGCGGCATCAACGGAAAGTCGAACACGGCCGGTTGCGGGGGCAAAATCAGGTATCCGATCAGCATCGACCAAATGAACGCGAGATTCATCGGCAAACGGCGAAACATCACCACTGTCACAATCGGCCACGCGGCCAATACCAAATATGCAATCGCGTTGGGCATACGTTCCGTCGAGGCCCCATAGTGTGTGATCGGTTTTGCCACGAAAATGAGGCGAAAGTTAGAGCGAGTGCGGTGCAATTAGTGCGACAATCGCGCGCCGCCTTGCTTGGCAGTGTTTCTAGATACCCACCTTCTTTGCATCTCTCACTAAAGCACAAATTTTAGGCAAACTGAATAGAGTGCTTCTGCATCGCCGGAAATGGGCAGTATCGGCCCCGAGTTGCACCAAGAATTGGTCAACAACCCAGACCACTTGCGTACTTTGGACCTAAGGCGCTTTCTCAACTGGCCCTAACGATCCATCGGTCGAAACCATAGCTTGCGCTTAATCTAACGGGCCTGTCGGCCCGAGAGCTTGGGAGAGTTCCATATGAAAATGACTACCGAAGAGGCGTTTGTCAAAACGCTGCAGCGCCACGGTATTGAACATGCCTTTGGGATCATCGGCTCCGCTATGATGCCAATCTCTGACCTGTTCCCGCGCGCAGGCATCACCTTCTGGGACGGCGCGCATGAAGGCTCATCCGGCATGATGGCCGACGGCTACACCCGCGCCACCGGCAAAATGTCGATGATGATTGCGCAAAATGGCCCCGGCATCACTAACTTTGTGACCGCCGTAAAAACCGCATATTGGAACCACACGCCGCTTTTGCTCGTCACGCCACAGGCCGCGAACAAAACCATTGGCCAAGGTGGCTTCCAAGAAGTTGAGCAGATGAAGCTGTTCGAAGACATGGTCGCTTACCAAGAAGAGGTCCGTGACCCATCCCGTGTGGCTGAGGTTCTGACCCGTGTGATTTCCCAGGCCAAGCGCCTATCCGGTCCGGCGCAGATCAACCTGCCGCGTGACTTCTGGACCCAAGTGATCGATGTGACGATCCCTGATCCCATCGAGTTCGAAGCCTCCCCCGGTGGCACCAACTCTGTGGCCCAAGCCGCCGCACTTCTCTCCGAAGCCCAAAACCCCGTTATCCTAAACGGGGCCGGTGTGGTGCTCTCCGCAGGTGGCATCAACGCCTCCATGCAACTGGCCGAGCGTCTCGATGCGCCGGTCTGTGTGGGCTACCAGCACAACGACGCCTTCCCAGGCTCGCACCCACTCTTTGCTGGCCCACTGGGCTACAACGGCTCGAAAGCCGGTATGGAGCTCATCAAAGAAGCCGACGTGGTGCTCTGCCTCGGCACGCGCCTGAACCCGTTCTCCACTCTGCCCGGTTACGGCATGGAATACTGGCCCGCAGATGCCAAGATTATCCAAGTGGACATCAACCCCGACCGCATCGGCCTGACGAAGAAGGTCACCGTGGGCATCGTGGGTGACGCGGCCAAAGTGGCCCATGGCATACTTGGCCGATTGGCAGATGGTGCTGGCGACCACATGCGCGCCGAGCGCAAGGCGAAAATCGCGGAAACCAAGTCCAAGTGGGCCCAACAGCTCAGCTCCATGGACCACGAGGATGACGATCCAGGCACCACCTGGAACGAGCGTGCCCGCGCCGACAAGCCCGATTGGATGAGCCCCCGCATGGCGTGGCGCGCGATCCAATCCGCGTTGCCGCGTGAGGCGATTATTTCCTCCGATATCGGCAACAACTGTGCGATCGGCAACGCCTACCCAAGTTTTGAGCAAGGCCGGAAATACCTTGCCCCTGGCCTCTTTGGTCCTTGTGGCTACGGTCTTCCGTCCATCATCGGTGCGAAAATCGGTCAGCCGAATGTGCCGGTCTGTGGCTTTGCTGGCGACGGTGCTTTCGGCATCTCCGTGACCGAGCTCACCGCGATAGGCCGCTCCGAATGGCCTCCAATCACCATGATTGTCTTCCGCAACTACCAATGGGGTGCTGAGAAGCGTAACTCCACATTGTGGTTTGACGACAACTTCGTGGGCACCGAGCTCGACGATGATGTGTCCTATGCGGGCATCGCTCATGCCTGTGGCCTCCAGGGAGTGCAAGCCAAGACCATGGACGCGCTCACCGAAGCGCTCAACACGGCCATCAAAGATCAAATGGAAAACGGCAAGACAACCCTCATCGAGGCGCTCATCAACCAAGAACTGGGCGAGCCGTTCCGCCGCGACGCGATGAAAAAGCCTGTGGAAGTGGCGGGCATCAATCCATCGGACATGGTCCCGCAACAGCCAGCGCAGGCGGCTGAATAAACGTGCCGCGCGGCCGGATGTTGACATCAAGACCGGCCGCGCGCCTCACTTCGCGGTTGCGCGAATCCTATCTGTCGCGCCACTCTGGCCCTATTAAACATAGGGAGATTGGCCGTGGCACAGATACTCGTCCACATACATTCCGGCCCGGAGGCGCCGAACAAAGCGACCTTGGGCTGCATTGTCGCGCTCACAGCCGCGAAGGGTGGTCACGACGTGACAGTCTTCTTCGCAGCGGATGGGGTGCACTTGTTGTCAGCCGATCACACTGCCTCGGTGGTGGGTCAGGGCACGGGCGCTTTGGCCGACCACATACCGGCCCTCAAAGAAGCCGGCGCGACCTTCAAAGTCTCCGGGATGAGCGCCAAGGCCCGTGGATACGACGAGAGCCTGCTTGCCGGGCATCCTGCGGAATTCGCCATGCCCGATACGCTCATTGCCCTCTCGCTCGCGGCAGATTCGGTGCTCTGCTACTAGACCATGTTAGTTCTCAGGCCCGCGCCAACGTAAGCACAGTGGATGCCACAATGTCGTCGACCGTCGCCCCACGCGACAAATCACAAACCGGCTTGGCAAAACCCTGCAACATGGGACCAACCGCTTGGGCCCCGGCAAGCTCTTGGGCAAGCTTGTATGCGATGTTGCCCGCATTCAGGTCGGGGAACACCAGTGTGTTGGCGTCGCCTGCGCCCACGCCTTTGGTTACAGCAATAGTCTTGTTGAGCGCTGCGTCAGCTTGCACTGGCCCAGTAAAACCAGTCGCTTCAGCGACTTCGCGGACCATGTCGACGCTTTCACCCGTGCCAGATGCACCCGTCGAGAACGACAAAAGTGCGACCCTTGCTTCCCTCAACAAGGCAGTGGCAGACGCCGCGGTGGCGCGCGCAATATCAGTAAGCTGCGCCGCATCAGGCGCGACGTTCACCGCACAATCGGCAAATAGCATTTCCCGCCCATCGGGGAAGATCATCACGAAATACGATGATGCTGTTGTTACACCTTCTTCAGGTCCGATGACAATCGAGGCGGCTTCGATGACGCGTTTGGTGGGCGTGATGGCACCTGCAACCATCGCATCGGCCTCGCCCGCAGCCACCATCGCGGCGGCTCGGAACATGGGCCGCGACAACATCCGTTTAGCAACACCTTCTTTGATGCCTCGGCCGTCGACCAGTGCGGCCATCTGCGCGTCGCTGGAGGCATCACAGGTGAGCGCGTCACACACGCCGTGCTCCTGCAGCCAACCCGCCGCTTCGGCGATACGCGGGTCTTCCATTTCTGGAAATACAACACGGCCTGGACGCGCTTTTGCGGCTTCTAAGGCATTTTCAAAAACTGACATGGGTCCCCCGGGTTTTGGGACGCAAAGGAGACAGTGATGATCGAGGACGTCAAGATCAACCGTGGCTTAAAGGGCATTTACTTCGAGCGTTCTGGCGTGAGCCATATCGACGGGGGCAAAGGAGAATTGCTCTACCGTGGGTACACAATCCACGACTTGGCCGAGAACGCGACGTTTGAAGAGGTGTGCTATCTCCTGATCCACGGCGAATTGCCAAATACCGACGAACTCGCGGCATTTGATGCCGAGCTTAAAGCAGGGCGCGAACTGCCCGATGCGGTCTATGACATCATCCGCTCTGCCAAAGACGGTCACCCGATGGATGTTTTGCGCACAGCAGTGTCCGCGCTGGCCGCGCTGGAACCTACAAGTCAAGAGGTGGGCGAGGCCGCCTTCATCCGCAACGGACTTCGTCTGACAGCACAGGTGCCGATGATCATCGCCGCCCACGAAGCAATCCGCAATGGTCGCGAGCCGGTGATGGCCGACAAGAATTTGAGCCACGCCGCCAACTGGCTCTGGATGCTCAAGGGTGAGAAACCCTCCGAGGAAGCTGCGAAGCTCGCAGATGTGGATTTCATCCTACATGCCGAGCACGGTGCCAATGCGTCGGCATTCGCTGCGCGTGTGACCGTTGGGACTGAGGCAAACCTGCACGGCGCCATGGTCACGGCGCTCTCAACTCTCGCAGGCCCGGCCCATGGTGGCGCGGCTGAGGACGTCATGAAAATGGTTCACGAAATCGGCACGCCTGACAAAGCCGCTGAATACGTGAAAACCAAGCGCAAGGCCCGCGAAGCCGTCACTGGCTTTGGCCACCGCGTCTACCGCGCCGAAGACCCCCGTGCGCGCCACATGCGCGAAGGTGTCCGCAAACTCGGCGCAGAAATGGGTGCGCCTGAGTGGTACGAAATCCTTCAAGCAGTGGTCGATGCGATGAAACCCTATTCGCGCCATGGCCTGAACGTGAATGTCGATTTCTATTCCGGCGTTATCTACCAGCTGCACGGCATTCCGATGGACCTCTATGTGCCCATCTTTGCCATCGGTCGGATGCCCGGTTGGATCATCCAGTGCGTGGAACAACAACGCCAAAACATCCTGATCCGCCCACTGACGCTATACAATGGCCCTGACAAGCGTGATTGGATCACGCTTGGGGATCGAGCGTGATCGGCGCATCCCATGCCAGCATCCTATGCCAGCGCGCCAAAGATCTTTTTCCCGGAGTTGCAGTCGCCATCCTCGTTGCGGTGGCTGCAAAATTCCTCTCAGAGCACTACACAGCACCCGCCATGCTCATGGCGCTTCTTTTGGGGATCGCAGTGAGTTTCCTGGCCGAAGAAGGCAAGACCATCGCGGGGATCAATTTCTCTGCGCGGGCGCTGTTGCGCCTAGGGGTTGCGTTGCTCGGCGCTCGGATAAGCTTTGATCTTATCACCGCCCTGGGCGCACCGATGATCGCGCTTGTGGTTGGCGGTTTGGTCGCCACCATCCTCTTTGGCCTGGCCGTTGGACGCCTCTTTGGTGCCAAGTGGCGGTTCTCGTTTCTGACCGCGGGCTCTGTGGCAATCTGTGGCGCGTCTGCGGCCATGGCCATCGCGGCAATCTTACCCAAAGACGAACGCTCCGAAGAGCGGCTGATCTTCACCGTGGTAGGCGTCACTGTCCTGTCGACCATTGCAATGATCGTCTATCCCATCCTGACAGAGGCCTTGGAGATGACCCGCGATCAAGCCGGGGTGTTCTTGGGCGGCACTATCCACGATGTGGCACAAGTCGTGGGCGCTGGCTTCTCAATCTCTGAGGCCACTGGTGATACATCCACTCTGGTCAAGCTGATCCGGGTTGCGATGCTCGCCCCAGTTGTCATCATCGCGTCCCTTATCATTCGCCAGATGCACGACGGCGACACGGACGGCACGCGCCCCGCGCTGCTACCCGGATTTGTCCTTGCCTTTCTGGTTTTGGCCACCATCAATTCATTCAACGCGTTGCCGAGCATGGTGGCGCAAGGGCTAGGGGAGAGCTCGCGCTGGCTTCTGTTGATCGCCATTGCTGCGGTTGGGATGAAAACCAACTTGCGTCAGGTCCTGTCTGTCGGACCAGCAGCCATTGGCTTGATCGTGGCCGAAACGCTTTTCATCGCAATTTTCATTCTCATCGGTTTGCACTTCATGACCTAAGCTAAGAGCGGACAAGGACGCCAGATGACAATCCAGCAACCCAAGATCGACACAAGCCCGAAAGTCTCGGACGAGGTCCGCAAGACGACGTGTTACATGTGCGCCTGCCGCTGCGGGATCAACGTGCACATGAAGGATGGCAAGGTCGCCTATATTGAGGGCAATCGCGACCACCCCGTGAACCAAGGCGTGCTCTGCGCCAAAGGATCCGCTGGGATCATGCAACATAATGCGCCATCCCGTTTGCGCACCCCTCTGAAACGGGTGGGCCCGCGTGGCTCAGGTGAGTTCGAAGAGATCAGCTGGGACGAAGCGCTCCAGATTGCCACGGATTGGCTGGCCCCCGTGCGCGAAGACGACCCATCCAAGCTTGCCTTCTTCACCGGCCGTGACCAATCGCAAAGCTTTACAAGCTTCTGGGCGCAAAACTTTGGCACGCCAAACTACGCGGCCCATGGGGGCTTCTGCTCGGTCAATATGGCGGCTGGCGGCATCTACACCATGGGTGGCGCATTCTGGGAATTTGGCCAACCCGATTGGGACCGGACCAAGCTCTTTATGCTCTTTGGCGTCGCAGAAGACCACGACAGCAACCCGATAAAGATTGGTCTTGGCAAACTCAAGAAACGCGGCGCTCGGGTGATTGGCGTCAACCCGATCCGCTCTGGCTACAACGCTGTGGCCGATGATTGGGTGGGCATCACGCCGGGCACCGATGGGCTCTTTATCCTCGCACTCGTGCACGAATTGCTGCGTATGGGTAAAATCGACCTGCGCTACCTCGCCGACTACACAAATGCGGCTTGTCTAATCAACGGTGACACGTCTTCGCCCGAAAATGGCCTGCTGCTCCGCGACGAGGCGGGAAAAGAGCTTGTGATGGACCGTAAGACCGGCAAGCCCATGGCCTTTGATGCCGCAGACGTGCAACCCGATCTCGGCGCCTCCTTCACCGTCGACGGCATCACCCATGTGACCGTCATGCAAAAGTTGGCCGAACGCTATCTCGACCTGCAATACGCGCCCGAAGCGGTGGCGGACCGCTGCGGTATCAAAGCTGAGAAAATCCGCGCCATCGCCGCAGAGCTCGCCCGGGTTGCCTTCGAAGAAGAGATAACGCTCGACACGCCCTGGACCGATTTTCGCGGTCGCAAGCATGACAAGATGGTCGGTCGCCCTGTGGCCTTCCACGCCATGCGCGGGATTTCCGCCCATGCCAATGGCTTCCAAACGTGTCGCGCACTGCATATGTTACAGATCCTCTTGGGCTCGGTCGAAGTGCCCGGTGGCTTCCGCTTCAAACCGCCCTATCCCAAGCCTATTGCCGCGCATCCCAAACCGCATTGCAAGGTCACACCAGGCAAACCACTCGACGGTCCACACCTGGGCTTTGTGCACGGCCCGGACGATCTCGCCCTCAAAGAGGACGGCAGCCCCGCGCGCATCGACAAAGCCTTTACTTGGGAAAACCCCATGTCGGCCCATGGGCTGATGCACATGGTGATCTCAAACGCCCATGCCGGTGATCCGTACAAGATCGATACGCTGTTTCTCTACATGGCAAACATGTCCTGGAACTCGTCCATGAACACGCGTGGCGTGATGGACATGCTCACCGACAAAGACGAGAATGGTGACTACGTGATCCCACAGATCATCTATTCCGATGCCTATAGCTCGGAGATGGTGGCCTTTGCCGATCTGATCCTGCCGGATACAACCTATCTGGAACGTCACGACTGTATCTCGCTCCTCGATCGTCCGATTTCAGAGGCCGAAGGTGCCGCCGATGCGATCCGCTGGCCCGTGGTTGAACCCGACCGAGATGTGCGTGGCTTCCAATCCGTGCTCTGTGAGTTAGGCGCCAAGCTGAATTTACCTGGCTTCGTAAATGAAGATGGCAGCCAGAAGTATGCCGATTATGGCGATTACATTACCAATCACGAACGTAAACCGGGCATTGGCCCGCTCGCTGGGTGGCGAGGCAATGGCGACGAAAACGGTCGCGGCGCACCAAACCCAGGGCAGTTGGGCGCTTATATCGAAAACGGCGGCTTCAAGGTCTTCCACATCGACGAAGAGGCGCAATTCTACAAACCCTGGAACATGGCATACCAAGATTACGCCGTATCCCTCGGTCTTTACGACGCGCCTGCACCCTACCTATTCCAGATATATTCTGAACCCATGCGCCGATTCCAACTGGCCGCCGAAGGCCATGGCGACCGCCAACCACCCGACCACCTGCGCGAACGAATCAAAGAAAAGCTCGATCCACTTCCGATCTGGTACGACCCGTCTGACGACAACCGCGGCGCAGAATATCCGATCACCGCGCTGACCCAGCGGCCTATGGCCATGTACCATTCCTGGGGCACGCAAAACGCGTGGCTGCGCCAAATCCATGGGCAAAACCCGCTCTACATGCCCACCAATCTGATGCAAAAGCACAACCTCAAAGATGGGGATTGGGCACGGGTGACCTCGCCCCACGGGTCGATCACTGTACCCGTGATGGAGATGGCCGCACTCAACGACAACACCATCTGGACCTGGAACGCCATCGGCAAACGCAAAGGCGCCTGGGCCCTGTCCGAGGATGCGCCAGAGGCGACCAAAGGCTTCTTGCTCAACCACCTCATCCACGAACTGCTCCCCGCCAAAGGCGATGGGCTGCGCTGGGCCAATTCCGATCCCATCACAGGCCAAGCCGCATGGTTCGACCTGAAAGTCCAAGTCGAAAAAGCGTCTGCGCCAGCAGAGAGCCAACCCGCCTTCCCGGCGCAAAAATCACCCGTCGGCCAAGGACCAGACACCGTCACATGGAAGACCACAGCATGATCTTCCTCTTGCCTCAAATACCCTGGGGAGATTTGGCCAAAACCCAAGGGAGGCAAAGCCTCCTCCCCATGACGACGCAAAAGGCAGCGCAATCATGAACAATCAGACCAAAACCCTGCTCCTGATCGCAGCCTTTATCGCGGCCATGATCGGCTCGTTTATCTGGTTCGTCGCCACCTGGGACCCGTCGAAAGAAGAGCCCGTCAGTGCCATTTCATATGAGGAGACGCTGGCATGACCACCCTCCCCCAGTCGACTGAAAAGAAACTTGGCCTCGTCATCGACCTGGACACCTGCGTGGGCTGCCACGCCTGTGTGGTGTCGTGCAAAGGTTGGAATACGGAAAACTACGGCGCGCCGTTGGCCGACACGAATGCGTACGGCGCCGACCCCGTGGGTACTTTCCTCAATCGTGTCCACAGCTACGAGGTCACCCCTGAGGAAGGCACAGCCAAACTCATCCATTTCCCGAAATCCTGCCTGCATTGCGAGGATGCTCCATGCGTCACCGTGTGCCCAACGGGCGCAAGTTACAAACGCGCCGAGGATGGCATCGTGCTTGTGAACGAGACCGACTGCATCGGCTGCGGGCTTTGTGCATGGGCCTGCCCCTACGGCGCGCGTGAGATGGACGGGGTCGAGAAGGTGATGAAGAAATGCACCCTCTGCGTTGATCGCATCTACAATGAAAACCTCCCGGAGGAGGACCGCGAACCGGCTTGTGTGCGCACTTGCCCCGCTGGCGCCCGTCACTTCGGCGACTTCGCGGACCCAGAAAGCAACGTTTCCAAGCTCAGCGCCGAACGCGGGGGCATGGATCTCATGCCAGAACAGGGCACCAAGCCCGTGAACAAATACCTGCCGCCCCGTCCCAAGGACCAACTCGACGAGGTCGACATCCTCGCGCCGTTCCTGGCCCCGTTGGACGACGCACCGGGCCGCGATCTTGGTGGCTTTTTGGGTTGGCTCGACAAAACACTGGAGAAGATCTGATGCATCCGGCGCCATCTATTATTGCCTTCACCACGCTCTCGGGCCTGGGGTTCGGGCTTCTCTTCTGGCTCGGCCTTGGTCTGCCGGACTCCACAGGTTGGGTCGCCTTCGCGTTTTGGGCGATCGCTTATGCCTTTGCCGTAGGCGGGCTGATCTCTTCAACGCTCCACCTCGGCCATCCCGAACGCGCCATCAAAGCCTTTAGACAGTGGCGGTCGTCCTGGTTGTCGCGTGAAGGTGTGGCTGCCGTGGTCACACTGGTTGTGATGGGCATTTACGGTCTCGGTCGCGTGTTCTTTGACGCATCCTGGCAACCTTTGGGCGTGATGGGGTCGATCCTCGCGCTGATCACCGTGTTCACCACAGCCATGATCTACACCCAACTCAAGTCAGTCCCCCGGTGGAACATTATGCTCACCCCATTGCTCTTCATTAGCTTTTCGCTGGGCGGTGGCGCGTTGATGGCGGGCCAAGAAATGTGGGCCGTTGTCCTGCTCTCCGTGGCGGGTTTGGTGCAATTGGCTTGGTGGTCAAAAGGTGACACGCGCTTTTCAGAAGCGGGTAGCACGCTCGGTACGGCCACAGGTCTTGGCACACTTGGCGGAGTGCGCCCGTTTGAGCCGCCCCACACTGGCAACAACTACCTCCTCAAAGAGATGGCCTATGTCGTCGGACGCGCCCATTCGCAAAAATTACGTATTATTGCCGTCAGCCTTGGGTTTGTATTCCCGATGGTGCTACTCTTTCTGCCGTTCTCGCACTTCTGGGCGCTTCTGGCCGTGCTCAGTCATATCGCAGGCATCCTCGCCTCGCGCTGGCTTTTCTTCGCAGAAGCGGAACATGTGGTCGGGCTCTACTACGGCAGACGTGCGTGACGGGTCACTGGCCCGTCGCCCTGCGCTTCGATCCTGCTGATTGCTTGCTGTAGCGGCTCATAAGCCACCGCCATATGATGCGCATTTGCGTGTATCAGGGTCTTAGAGTCGGCCACCCAAGCCACATGACCCTTCCAAAACAAAAGATCGCCCCGCTCCGGCGGTGTGCCCATGGGGAGCGTTTCGCCCAACGCTGCGGCCTGTTGGTCTGAATCTCCGGGACACGGCGCACCACAGGCCGCGCGTGCAATCTGCACCAAGCCCGAGCAATCGATGCCAAAAGACGTATTCCCACCCCAGAGGTACGGCGTACCAACAAGCAATTCAGCCACAGCGACTGGATCAGGTTCAAACACGTCTACGGGGGCAATATGATCGGAGATCACAAAGGCCGCTTCCCCAATCTGAGCAAACCGGCCCTCGCGTCCGCTGACCTCAAGCTGGGAGCCCAATGAAATTGGCATCGGGGCCGGACATTTGAAATCAGGTTCCCGAAAAACCAGCGAGCTACGGACCTTCACGCGATGAGTCACGGGATGCCAATCACGCAAGTGCGTCATGGGGATGTAACCCACATACCCCATGGTCTCATCCCGGGCGAAACCGCGTTTGCCGTCGCTGGAAACAACAAGAACTTCAGCACCAAATAGGCTTTCCCGTTCCAGTCCCGCGCTGGTATCGTCACGATAGATGGGCGCGCTGCGTTGGTGCACGCGTTTCTTTTCGCCCTCAGCATAGAAGGGCGCAGGCACTTCGCCGCGTAAGCTCACATGCGCAACTTGAGCGTTGGCCAGCGTGCCGCGTCGGTCACTCATAGGCCAAGAAGGTCAGGCAACGCGGCGAGGATCGCGCGGGTGCCTTGTCCAATACCACCCTTTGGCCGCGCGGGAGCGGCACTTGGGTTCCAGCCATAGATATCAAAATGGACATAGCGCGTGTCATCATTCACGAAGCGACGCAGGAACAAGGCAGCTGTGATCGAGCCGGCAAAGCCGCCACCAGGCGCGTTGTCGAGATCTGCGATCGCCGGTTCTATCATCTTCTCATAAGGATCCCAGAACGGCATCCTCCACAATGGATCATGGGCGCGAATGCTAGCAGACATGAGGTTCAACGCAGTTTCATCATCCGCATAGAACGGCGCGAGGTCGGGGCCCACAGCCACGCGCGCAGCACCAGTTAGGGTGGCCATGGAGATCACGAGGTCGCTGGGCTCTTCCGTGGCCAAGGCCAGCGCGTCGGCCAACACCAGGCGGCCCTCTGCGTCCGTGTTGTTGATCTCGACGGTGAGGCCTTTGCGAGAGGTGAGCACATCCCCTGGGCGAAACGCACCAGCGGACACAGAATTCTCCACCGCAGGCACAAGGACCCGTAGGCGGATCGGAAGCGCGAGCGACATGATCATCCTGGCGAGGCCCAGAACCGCAGCGGAGCCGCCCATGTCCTTTTTCATTAAGGCCATTGAGCCGCCGGGTTTGAGGTTCAAGCCGCCAGTGTCAAAGCAAACGCCTTTGCCCACCAGCGTCAGCTGAGGTCCCGCGCCGCCCCAACGCATGTCAAGGAGCCGAGGCGCTTGATCTGAGGCGCGCCCCACGGCGTGGATCATCGGGAAATTGTCTTCCAGAAGCTGCACCCCTTGTGTGAAACTGAAATCTGCGCCGAATTCGGCAGCCAGGGCCGAAAATTCGGCTTCGAGGAGTTCGGGTCCCATGTCTGACGTGGGTGTATTGATCAGATCCCGGGTCAGCGCCTCACCCCGCGCCATCGCTTCAACGCGTTCCACATCGACGCCGTCAGGCGCGACCAGCCGCGCCTTGGCCCCTTTGACGGATTTATATCGGTCGAAGGCGTAGCCCGCGAGGAGCCAACCCAGGACTTCAGCCTCCAAATCCTCTGCGGACCCGGGTAAGCCGTCAGCGATCTGATATGTGCCTGCGGGCAGTTTGGCCGCAATCCCCGCCAGGGCAAAGCGACTCCGGGCACGAGCCTTGGCAGTGCCCAAACCTCCGAGCGCGGCGCCAGGATGCCCCTCATCGGAGGGGAAAACCAGCACTTGGCCCAAGCGCGCCTCGAAGCCGTTGGCCTCGGCCCAATTGCGTGCGCCGGGGTCTTGCGCAAGACGCCAGGCATCAAACGCTTCCGCGGTGAGCAACGTCAGTGGAACCGTGCTCTCAGACGGTTCAGCAAAACGCATTTCAGGATGATCGGCTGGGACGGCCACAGCATCGGGCATATTCAGGGCTCCTTCTAGGATACTCTGAAGCTAGCCCATTTTTGCGTGGTGCAGAATCCCAAATGCGAAGCCCCGCAGAATTGCGGACCCCGTGCATCGCCATCTTATGGGTGATGTTCAGGGGCAGAAATCGTCGATGTCCCAAATCGCGCTAAGCGAGCGTTCCCCGATACGCGCCAGCCGGGCCAATGTCGCACCAAGTGCAACATGATCATTGGCTTCGATGCATCCGCAGACATCCTTGGCCACGCGAGCCAGGGCGTTCATCCCGATTTGTTCCGAAATCGCAACCAAAGAGCGAACGACCTTTTGCATGTCCTTGTATTCGCCGCGACGGCATAGCTTTTCAGCGTATGACAGCCGCACGGCCAATTCTTCCATCGCGCGGCAGACCACATCTTCGGCGCCGACATCGCCAAGCTCATCGTAAAGCGCGTGCAGCCGATCCTGATCAAGCATCACTCGTTCGCTGGGCGCTAGCAGTTTTACTTGTTCCACCATTCAATCTTCTCTCGTCATTCCCCCACGGACGTGTGCACGATGGCCAATGGAAGTTCCCAAATGGTTTAAGCCCAATCCGTTAATCGCTCGAATTTTTGGAGATTGCGTTCGATTTCTCAGCTCAATGCCAAGAATCTCCGATGTCGCCTTCAATCCCGCTGAAGCACTACGCATCCAGCGCCCAATCGAGCGGAGAAAAGTCACTTTGCTGCGCCTGCAGCATCGCCTTTTCCATGCTCTGCATTTTCGACATTGGAGCGGGTTCAAGACATGGGCATGACAGGATGGAGCGTTTTACCGATGTTGGGGGCTCTGGCCGCTCTGCCGGGTGGCGCTGATACAATACCTCCACCCGTGGCGGCGGCATGGCTCAGGTCGTGTGTATCATGGGTCTGTAATGGTTGGACGCAATGCCCACCGCCGCATTTGCACCAGTTGATAGGCACAATGGCGTTGTCTCAACTGGCCTTTGTCAGGTACTGCGCGCCGACCAGTTTTAAAGGACCGGCATTCCGAACCGGGCGATGCCTTTTGGCGGACGTGCGCGGAGCTTGCCGAACCGAGCGCTCAGCTGCGCCAGCGGGTGGCCCAAAAAGCGGCACGAGCAAACTTTGTCGCCGCGAAGCGTTTCGACCAAGATCAAGCGATCGGCCTCAAACCGCAGGGCAAACCCTTGGCTGCTTAGGCGCGACGCCAAGTCCAGCCAGCTCTCAGATGCGTTGAATTCCGGGCCAAGTTTGCGGCGTAAAAGGACGGCTGTTTCACAATCAAGGCGATTGCCACGGCGCGCCCGTGCCCAATCCGTGGGTTGCGGGATCGTATCGAAGTCAGACTGAAACTCTTGAACCTGTAACATCTTCGGCGTCCTTTTTGCTCGACCAAACACAACCATGGAAACACGGCGAAATTGAGGAGGCTTTTTGCAAAAATTACCCGTGAGTGAATTATTGCAACACTTTATTGCTCGATAACGCCATGCTCCGCGTGATTGTTTAAGATTTGGTGCCATCACCGTTCACCGTCCAATCACAAACGCGCAAAAAAAGGGCGCCGCAGCCCATGCCGCGACGCCCTTTACAACTCTAGCTTGAGAATCAGCCCTTCTTGAGGACCTCACGGCCCAATAGCTCTGCGATTTGGACCGCGTTGAGCGCGGCGCCTTTGCGCAGGTTGTCAGAGACACACCACAGGTTGAGGCCATTCTCGACCGTGCTGTCCTGACGGATGCGGCTGATGAAAGTGGCGAAATCGCCGACGCATTCCTTGGGCGTGACATAGCCACCGGGTTCGCGCTTATCGATGACCATGATACCGGGCGCTTCGCGCAGGATGTCGCGCGCTTCGTCCTCATCGAGGAAATCTTCGAACTCGATGTTCACGGCCTCAGAGTGACCCACGAACACAGGCACACGCACACAGGTCGCGGTCACTTTGATCGAGGGGTCGACGATTCTCTTGGTCTCCACGACCATCTTCCACTCTTCTTTGGTGGTGCCGTCTTCCATGAATTTGTCGATCTGCGGGATCACGTTGAAGGCGATCTCTTTCTGGAACGTATCGGGCGGCACATCAGAGGTCGGGTTATAGACCGCTTTGGTCTGATCCCAGAGCTCATCAAGGCCGGTTTTCCCCGCGCCAGACACCGATTGATAGGTCGACACCACCACACGCTTGATCCGCGCACGATCGTGCAGTGGCTTGAGCGCGACCACCATCTGCGCCGTAGAGCAGTTTGGGTTGGCGATGATATTCTTGTTTTTGTACTCGTGGACAGCCTGCGGATTGCACTCCGGCACGATCAGCGGGATTTCAGGGTCATAGCGGTAAAGCGACGAGTTATCGATCACCACACAGCCCGCCGCAGCGGCCCGCGGCGCATAGGTTTTGGTCGCCTCGGACCCAATGGCAAAGAGGGCAATGTCCCATCCCGAAAAGTCGAAGTCATCAATGTCCTTCGTCTTCAACGTCGTCTCGCCAAAGCTCACCTCGGTGCCAAGCGACCGGCGGGAAGCCAGTACAGCAATCTCGTCAACGGGGAAGCCCCGTTCGGCGAGGATGTTGAGCATTTCGCGGCCCACGTTACCGGTGGCGCCCGCGACGACGATACGATAGCCCATGTCGTTGTCCTCTGGGTTGGCGTTGCAAACGCGCGCTCTGTACAGGGGACACGAGGTTTTGGAAAGGGTTAGCGTGCTGCGCTGCGGCTAAAGTCACGCGGATGTGGCTCAAATTGGCACCTTAGCGACAGAGATCCTTGATGCCTTGGGCAATCTCCGGCTTCGCAGCCAACGTGTCGGCGGCCAGTGCACGGGCCTCATCCATCAAAGCGGCAGGGTCTACAATCCGATCAATCAGACCAAAAGCAAACGCTTCATCCGCCAAAATCTTTTGCCCACCCATCAAGATCAGCTTTGCCCGCGCAGGACCGATTAGCGCGGCCATGCGACCGGGATCAGAGGGCTGCGGCAGGAAACCAAGCTTCATCACCGGATAAAAAAACTTGGCCGAAGGCACGGCAATACGCATGTCACAGGCAAGGGCCATGCCCATCGACCCACCGGCCAGAGTTCCGTTCAACGCTGCAATGCTCATTCCGGGCAGGGCCGCTATGGCGCGTGAGAGACGCTCCCAAACGGGTGAGAGCGCGAGCCCTGCACGGGCCTCATCCAAGTCAGCACCAGCAGAGAACACGTTGCCTTCACCCGTGAGGATAAAAGCCCGCGCTTTAACTGCGGCCTCCGCGATTTCAGCAAGCTCCGTTAGCATAGCTTCGGTCACCGAATTAGCTTTATCGGGGCGGTTTATCTTGGCAATCCAAAGGTCACCATCTTTGGTCAGTTCAATCATTGAATGAGCCCAATTGTGCGGCGCAGGTCTTCGTCGCGCAGGGACAGTTCTTCGCCAAGATGGCCGTCCGCCTCTGGCCCACACATCCACAACAGCGCCTTGGCGGGCCAATCGGCGGGGATGTGCACGTGCCAATCGAGTTGGCTCACCGGGTTGATCCCGGACGCTTTGATATCGCGCTGCATCTGCGTGGCCACGGTCCCAGGCGAAAGACCCATCACACGCAGACCCTGATCGCGGGCTTCTTTGTCGAGACACCGCGTGAGCATGGCCGCGCCTGCTTTGGAGCTACAGTAATGCGACCAAGCTTCAACAGGGCCATGGGCCGCGCCAGAGGAGACGGTCAGGATCGTGCCACCACCAGAAGCCGCCATAACCGGACCCGCCGCGCGCATACCATTGAAGACCCCTTTGAGGTTGATGTCGATCACTTGGCCCCAATCATTGGGGTCCACGCTCATCAAATGCGAGATGGGCTCAATGGCGCCAGCATTGTTGATAAGGACGTCGAGGCCACCGAAGGTTTCCACTGTGGTGAAAACTGCCCGCTCGAGCGCGTGGTAGTCGGACACATCGCAGGCCATCGCCATGGCCTTGGGGCCAATCTCGGCGGCCAAGGCTTCGACGGCATCCGCGCTGCGCGCAAGCAGGACAACGTTGCCACCCGCCGCAGCGAAGACACGCCCACATTCCGCACCAATGCCACGGCTTGCGCCTGTGATCATGATTGTTTTGCCGTCCATGGCCTAACCCTCCAACCGTTTGGGCAAGGCGTAGCGGGCGCGGACCCGATGGTCCAGCAGCACGTGGCGGCAGAGCTTAGTTTTGGAGCTTGGAAATCTCGTTAGTGATGTTGAACAGGATGTCGGGAACGCGAGTCGATTTGTCCAAATCACCCAAGATCACGGTCACCTCTTCCCCACCTTGTTGACGGATCACCCATTGGCGCAGTTCCACCGGATTGTTGGTGAAGACCATTTCGATTGTGCCGTTTTGTGGATGATCAGGGTCCTGGGCCGAGACGATGGTAGCGGTGCCATCAAAACTGTGCCCCTTGACGATCCCCGATTTCGCCAGGTCCAGGTTCTTTTGCAGGATGTATTTGAGCGGCGTGTTCCCAATTGGATATTGCTCGGGAGGCGATCCGGTCTTGCCGTCAAAAATCGCCACTGCGCCACCCCCCACCACGACAAAGGCTTTCTCAGGCGGATTGTAATTGAAGCGCGCGCGCCCAGGACGTTTGATATAGAATTCGCCCGTGGAGATAGTGCCATCGGCGTTGATCTGGGTGAATGTGCTTTTCGAGGATTGCAGCGCATTGAGATAATTCGACAAAGCGTTAAGCGAGATTTTTTCGGCCGCCGCGGGAAGCGCGAACACCGCCAAAAGCGTGGCAATCAATATGTGGCGCAACGTCGGTCGCATGGGTCTGCTCCTAATGTTTGTTGAGGCCAACATGGGGACAAGTGGAGACGTTATTCAATATCCAAGCGGGTGAGATGGCGCCTTGTTGGCGGTTTTCCCCTCAAGAAGGGACCGGCCTGCTGACCGTACCGCCCCCCACCAACGCGTTGACACCGGTGGTCCATGGACTTGACGTTGGCAATCCCCGCGCCACGCGGACCGCCAAATAGGCAAAGGCCTGAGCCTCCAGCATGTCGCCATCAAGGTCCACCGTCTCCACCGGTTCCACCGGACAATCCAGCGACACCGAAAGCATCTGCAACATCACAGGGTTCTTGCGCCCACCGCCACACACCAAAACGCGCGACGGCGACGAAGGGACGTGCTCCATCGCTTGCATAACAGCGGCAGCCGCCATGGCGCACATGGTGGCGGCGGCGTCGGCATCAGAGAGTTCGCGCACCAGATCGAGCATCACAGAGAAGTCGTTACGATCGAGCGATTTGGGCGGGATGCGCCGAAAATAGGGTTCTTGTAGGAACAATTCCAACGCGCCAGTTTCCACCATTCCTTCGCGCGCCAAGGCTCCGCCTTTGTCAAAACTCAACCCGCGGCGATCGGCCATGAGGTCATTGAGCGGCGCATTCGCAGGCCCGGTATCAAAAGCCAAAAGTGCGCCTTCTGCTTCGGGACCGTGCGCGGCGGGGTTGACCCACGTGACATTACCCACACCGCCAAGATTGAGGAACACCAACGGTTTCGTTGCCCCAATCAAACGCGCGAGCGCAAAATGATAAAAGGGCGCCAGCGGCGCACCTTGCCCCCCCAGGGCCACATCCGCGCTACGGAAATCCCAAACCACAGGGCGCCCCAAAACATCGGCCAAAGCCTGACCATCCCCCAATTGATGCGTGCCACGACCAATTGGCTCATGGGCCAGTGTCTGGCCATGAAACCCGATCAGCTCTGCATTGATCTCCGAGAGCGCCTCTTGGTGGGCCGATTGCACAACCCCAAGCGCGTCGTCTAGACCCTCACCCGGCCAGCGACCCAAAACCGCGCGCAACGTGGTTTGCTCGACATCTGAGTAAGGCCGGTAGCCACTTTCGCCAAAATCCAAGATCTCAACGCCGTCGGTCTCGATCACGGCCATATCCACGCCATCAAGCGACGTGCCCGACATAGTGCCAGCCGCCAAAACGGGGCCCGATTTCAACACGCTCTTTTCCTCATCATGACACCTCTTTATAGGCGTGATCTGAGTATATTGGAGAGGCGCTATGACCTACCATCCCAAATCCGACTTTATGGCCGTCATGATGGAACGCGGGTTCCTTGCCGATTGCACGGATTATCAAGGGCTGGATGAGGCAGCGGCCAAGGGCAGCATGCCCGCCTATATCGGCTTTGATGCAACGGCCAAATCGCTCCATGTGGGATCGCTGATCCAGATCATGATGCTGCGTTGGTTGCAAAAGACCGGCGGGCGCCCGATCACGTTGATGGGCGGCGGCACGACCAAAGTGGGCGACCCCAGCTTTCGCGCCGATGAGCGCCCGCTTCTGACCGCCGATCAGATCGACGACAATATCGCCGGAATCAAGAAGGTCTTCTCCGCTTACATCGACTACAACGACGGTCCCTCCGGCGCGATGATGCTCAACAATGCCGAATGGCTGGACGACCTGAACTACCTTGAGTTTCTGCGCGATATAGGACGGCATTTCTCGGTAAACCGAATGCTCAGCTTTGAGAGTGTGAAGTCGCGCCTTGACCGAGAACAGAGCCTCTCGTTCCTCGAGTTCAACTACATGATCCTCCAGGCCTATGACTTTCTTGAACTCAACCGCCGCTACGGCTGTTTGCTTCAGATGGGCGGCTCGGACCAATGGGGTAATATCGTCAACGGGATCGACCTCACGCGGCGCGTGCTCGACCATGAGATTTACGGCCTGACCTCGCCGCTTTTGACGACGTCGGATGGCAAGAAGATGGGCAAATCCGCCTCCGGTGCGGTGTGGCTTAATGCCGATATGCTTTCGCCGTACGAGTTCTGGCAGTTCTGGCGCAACACCACCGACGCAGATGTGGGCCGCTTCCTCAAGCTCTACACCGAGCTGCCCTTGGACGAATGCGACCGCCTGGGTGCGCTTGGCGGGGCCGAGATCAATGACGCCAAAATCGCGCTGGCCAATGCCGTGACCGGGCTCTTGCACGGTGACGATGCGGCGGCGGCAGCGGAAGCGACCGCGCGCGAAGTGTTTGAAAAGGGCGGTGTCGGGGACGACCTTCCGACTTTGGAGCTTAGCGCCGAAGAGATCGGCGACGGCATGTCCATTGTGCAAGTGATCGTCAAAAGCGGCCTGGCCAAATCCGGCAAAGAGGCCAAACGCCTGATCGCAGAAAACGGCGCACGCATGGACGATGCGCCTCTGACCAATGCCGGTTTGATGCTCGACGCCGCCGCGCTGGCCTCACCGATCAAGCTGTCCGCTGGCAAGAAACGACACGCACTGGTCAAGCTTGCAACCTGAGACGAGCTTTCCTTTGGCTTTACCCGCCATGCACGAATGCGTATCATCGGCGAAGTTCTCTTTCGAGGACACTCCATGTTTGCCAAATCCAAGTCTTTTAACGCAACGCAATTGAGAGACTTGGATCGCATCGAATCTGTAGTCGAACAAATGCTCAAAGATGGTGAGGCGCTCCTGCAGCGCCCATTGCTCCTGCAACGCCTGTGGGAGAACGGCTTGTCACACCACAACTGGGCGGGCCTGGCCCCCTATCAGGAATGGTACAACGTCTCGCTGGCGGGCTGCATGCAGATCCCAACGGAACTTGTGGACTTTCTCCTCTACACCGCCGGCACCTAGCCCAAAACATGATCGAAGTGGGGGTCTTCACCGGCGGCACCGCAATCTTCGCCGCCGCCTTCTTCAAAGCGGTGTTCATGGCCTTCGACTACGTCTGCCTCGACATCAAAGACCACCTCCTGATCCTGCCAAAAACCGAAAAACGTCTTGGCATGCGTTACGAGTTCGGAAAAACGTCCGACGCTTTCGCCGGCGAAGTCTTCGACGTGGTGTTTATCGACGGCGACTATTCCTTCAAATGGGCCAAACGCGATTACCTGAACCTCGGCAAATTCGCGACGAAGATCTGTGCATTCCACGATGTGAACGCCAAGGAATACCTGCCCAAAGGCGGCGGCGTTTACAACTTTTGGCGACACCTATGCTCGTCTGTCGCGCGCGATATGACCGCCATCGAAATTTGCCACTCCGATGCCCATGTCGGCGCTCAAAAGGACGGCAATTGGATGGGCATCGGCATCCTCGATATGACATCGAAATAGACGCCCCCCTTCCTCTTGCGAAAAATACCCTGGGGGGGAGTCGCACAGCGACTGGGGGGCTAGCCCCCCAAACCGCGCGTCAGCGCTCATACAGCATGCGCGAAAGCACATTCCATTGGATCAGAGCCCCTCAAACTCGCAGAGCACGTGCACATCCATGCCCAGCGCTTCGAGCTTCTCGCGGCCGCCCAACTCGGGCAGGTCGACCACAAAGGCACAGCCGATGATCTCACCGCCGAGGCGCTCAACCAGCGTGATACCTGCTGCCGCCGTGCCGCCGGTAGCCAACAGGTCATCAACGACCAAAACCTTCTCGCCGGCGGAGATGGCGTCGTCATGCACCTCCATCGTCGCTGCACCATATTCCAGCGTGTATTCCTCAGAGATCACCGCGCCTGGCAATTTGCCTTTCTTGCGAATTGGCACGAACCCCACGCCCAGCTGGTGCGCAATCGCTCCGCCCAGGATAAATCCACGCGCCTCAAGGCCCACGACCTTATCGAATCTTTGCCCGGCGTACGGGTGCAACAACTGGTCAATGCAAAGCCGCAATCCACGCGGATCCGCGAAAAGCGTGGTGACATCACGAAACAGGATGCCTTCATGCGGGAAATCCACAATTGTTCGGATGTAGTCTTTGACGTCTTTCATCACGCGCTCCGTTTTAGCGTTGCGGTTAGGACACCCATACCAATGAGCGTCGCACCCCCTGCTCGGCTGATCCAGGGGATCACCGAAGGCCGCGCAACCCAATGGGACAGACGGTCAGCGGCCAGGGCATAGACAAGCGCATTGAAGGCTGCGAGGCTCACGAAAGTGGCAACCAGGATACTTGCCTGGGGCACAAAAGCAGCAGCAGGATCGATGAACTGCGGCACGAAGGCGATGAAAAAGGCGATGCTCTTGGGGTTGAGAGCCGTCACAGCCGCCGCATGACCAAAAACGCTGCGTGCCGTGACATCTGTGGCCTTGGACAGTTCGAGAACACTCCCGCCTGCGGACCGGATGAGCTTCATACCCAACCACACCAGATAAACCGCGCCGACCCATTTGAGCACCGTGAACGCGGTGGCCGAGGCCAGCACCAGCGCAGCCAAGCCCGCGAGTGAGGCGGTCATCGCGATCAAATCTCCCAGCGCGACACCAGCAGCAGAGGCCAAAGCCACAGACCGACCTTTGGAGAGCGCGTAGGACAGAACGAGCAGCACCGTCGGCCCGGGGATCAGCAAAAGCGCAGTCGAGGCGGCGGCAAAGGTCAGCCAAAGATCAAGGCTCATATCAACTCCACAACGTTGGTTTCGTCACCATGAGCCAGAAGACGGCTATGAGTGCAAGAAAAGCGGGCCATCCCAGGGCAAACCAAATGCAATAGGCCGATTTTGCAGCGGCGGGCAGCACCGTTTCGCCCCTTTGGAGCGCCTCGCCCGCCAGATCGCGAATGCGGATTTGCAAAGCAACTACCGGCGCCCAAAAGCAGAAGGCCAAGACATAAAGCACATAGGTGACAACCAACCAATCCTCCCAAAGCGACCAACCTTGCAACCAGATGAGCCATAGCCCCGTGGCCGGTTGAACGATCCCAGCAGGTGTCGTGAAGAGCCAATCCGCTGTCACGACACCGCGGGACACGACATGAATGCCGCGCAGATCACCCAGATGCATGGCCCAGACCATCTGAAACGCTGTGCCGATCCCGGTACCAAAAAGCACGGTCGAGCTCAGGATGTGGAGCCACCGCGCAAGCTCGTAAGCGTCAATCACCGTTCGCGCTCCAGGACCATACACACGAGGATTAAAAGCACCACCGGCAGGTTCTTGAGAAGCCCCCCAAAGGGCAACATCCATAGTGCAGGCGCGAGCGATGTGAGCCCTATGGTATAGGCCGCAACCAGGCCAATCTGCGCGGGACCGATGATTTCGGGCCGCCAATTGCGCGCCAGCGCGACCGCAAGCGCGAGGTCCGCGATACCTCCGAGACGCGCCATTGCGAGCCCCAGCCAGGATGGGAAATCAGGTCCAAAGGCGGAAAGGAACATGTGGCCAGGCAAGATCAGGCCCAACACCCCTGAGATCAGCCACATAAACGCCAATGTGAGCCGAAGGAGCGGTCTCAAAAGATAGAGCCGCGCGTGCCAAAGGTCTTGGCTCCCAGCTGGGCGGGTCTGCACAATCTCGCTCCACCCACGCGGCTGCGGCGCACCCGCCAACCGTGGATCAAGCGGCGCGTCCACACCCTGCTCCAGTTGATCTACGACAGTTGAAGACATGGGTCCCAACCGCAGAATGTCGCCCAACTCACCGGCAATACGGACAGCGCCTATCGGCACTTGAACCATGCGCGTGGGAGGCAGACCCATCCAAGAGCGCAAGTCGCTGGCATATTGCGACAGGCTCACCCGTTCTGTCCCACCACAGGTCAGAGGCGCGCCGAAGAGATCATCACCGAGATCAGGCGCTTCAAGACAATGAACCACCAGATCGGCCAAGTCTTCGGCGTGGAGAGGCGTCACCATTTGATCACCTGCACCTACAACGGGCGTACCCCATGGCAGGCTCGCCATGCCGCGCAGCAGCGACGTGCCACCATAGGAGGTGTCCGCCACGACCAGACCGGGACGCAGGATGGCAAAATGACTTGGCACTGCCTCCTCACCGAGCCGCCGCCACTTTGAGAAATCAGTTTGCGCTTCGATCCCGAAGGCAGAGATCAATATGCCCCGCGCGTTCGTACCGAGCGCCTGATAGAGCGCCTTGGGTGCCGCGACATGGACAGCTTGAAAAGCGCTTTCGCTGGCGGCGAGAAGCCCTGCCGCATTCACAACCCAGCACCCTTGGGGCAAGATATCTCGCCAGGCCGCCGCGGAGTGCCAATCCGCATCGGTGAGATCAGCCGCAATCGTTTGAAACCCCATGGCATGGAGCGCGCTCACCCTCCGGGCAATAGCAATTACCTCGTACCCCTGGGCGCGCAGCGCAAAAGCAATATGTCGGCCGATAAATCCGTCGGCCCCGAGGAGCGCGACCGGCTGACTCACAAAACGCGGCCTGCCACGGCGTCAAGCTTCGCCATGAGCGCAGGGTCGCGGTTGTCAGGGCCGGTGATGATCGCAAATTCCAACGCGCGGTCGCATCCATGGGGACAAGCTTCACGGTCTGCGCCAAGCAACTTGGGCAGTTTGCTCACCAAGGCGCGGCCTTTTTCTGCATTTCCCATGAGGGTCGCTATGATCTGGGTCACGTCGACTTCGCCATGGTCGGGATGCCAACTGTCATAATCGGTGATCATGGCGACAGAGGCGTAACAAAGCTCGGCTTCGCGCGCGAGTTTGGCTTCGGGCATATTGGTCATGCCAATCACGTCACAGCCCCAGCTTTCGCGGTACATCTTGCTTTCGGCCAAAGTGGAAAATTGCGGGCCTTCCATGGCGAGATAGGTGCCGCCACGGTGGACGGTGATGTCCGCGTCTTTGGCCGCGGTTTCGCAAGCATCCCCCAGTCGGGGGCACGTAGGATGGGCAACGCTGACATGGGCCACACAGCCCGTGCCAAAGAAGCTTTTCTCACGGGCGAAGGTGCGGTCGATGAACTGATCTACAATCACAAAATCCCCCGGCGCCATTTCCTCTCGAAAAGAGCCGCAGGCCGAGACCGAAATAACATCCGTCACCCCCAGGCGTTTCAGCGCGTCGATATTCGCGCGATAGGGCACAGTGGTCGGCGAATGGACATGGCCGCGTCCGTGACGGGGGAGAAAGACCATCTCAACCCCATCCAGCGATCCGGTCAAAAGTTGATCCGATGGCGCACCCCAGCGGCTCTCCACCGCCTGCCACGCCGCGTTTTCGAGGCCTTCAATGTCGTAAATCCCAGAGCCGCCAATGATGCCGATTTTTGTCTGTGCCATTCGCCCGTCCTGCCGTGCCTTTTTACCTCGGCCAGTAAGACACGCACGCCCATGGTCCGCAACTGACAAGATGATCACGGTGGCGGCATTCCCAGCGCCGTTCGTCTGGCACACATGCCAGGCCATACTTGGGATATTCCTGCCACACATGGCTGGTATGCCCAAGAATACCGTGCCGTGGCCTGAAATGCTCTATATGACCCCGGACAACGATAATTCCCCCAAGCGTGAGGCCAGGCATGACCGACATAACGCCACAGAGCGGTCTATCCCGTTTTTCCCTATCAGAACTGGCTGGTGGTGAGGCGTTGACGCCCGCGCGGATGCGGATCGAATTGCTCTCTGGTTTGACGGTAGCTCTGGCGTTGGTGCCTGAAGCGGTGGCCTTTGCATTTGTCGCAAGCGTGCACCCGTTGGTGGGGCTCTATGCGGCCTTTATCGTGGGTCTGATCACTGCGCTCATCGGGGGCCGTCCTGGCATGATCTCCGGCGCGACGGGTGCCTTGGCCGTGGTCATGGTGGCGCTAGTTGCGCAGCACGGGGTGGAATACCTCTTTGCGACCGTCGTTCTCATGGGAGCTTTGCAAATTATCGCGGGCATCATGCGTTGGGGCCGGTTCATACGGCTCGTGCCACATCCTGTGATGTTGGGCTTTGTGAACGGCCTGGCGATTGTGATCTTCCTGGCGCAATTGACGCAATTCAAAGTGCCCGGCTCTGTAGTCAGCGATGGCCACGGCATGACCGGGGGCGAGTGGCTTCCGTTTGATCAATTGGCGCTGATGCTCGGCCTTGTGGCTGTGACCATGGCCATCATCCACTTCATGCCGCGTCTCACCAAAGCGATCCCGGCCCCGCTGGCCGGTATCGGCATTGTCGCTGGCGCCGTTCTGGTGCTTGGGTTGGACGTGCCCAATGTGGGCGACATGGCCTCAATTGAGGGCGGGTTGCCGATGTTCCACATTCCTATGGTCCCTCTCACATGGGAGACGTTTGAAATCATCCTGCCCTATGCCGTGATCCTCGCCGCAATTGGTTTGATTGAGAGCCTGTTGACGTTAAACCTTGTGGGCGACATCACCGGCAAACGCGGTGGCGCGAGCCAGGAATGCATTGCCCAAGGTGTCGCCAATACTGTGACCGGTTTCTTTGGCGGCATGGGCGGCTGTGCGATGATCGGTCAATCGATGATCAACGTGAAATCCGGCGGTCGGACCCGGGTTGCGGGTGTTGCTGCGGCACTATTTCTCTTAGCGTTTATCGTCGTCGGTGCGCCAATCATTGAACAGATTCCACTGGCCGCGCTGGTGGGTGTGATGTTCATGGTAGTGATCGGGACCTTTGCTTGGAACTCCCTGCGGATTTTGCGCCGCGTGCCGCTGACCGATGCCTTTGTGATCGTGTTGGTGACTGTGGTCACGGTGATGACCGACTTGGCTATTGCGGTGGTTGTGGGCGTGATCGTCTCGGCCTTAGCCTATGCCTGGAACAACGCGACGCGCATTCATGCGCGCGTGCATGAAACGCCTGAAGGCGCGAAAGTCTATACGGTCCAAGGCCCGCTTTTCTTTGGCTCATCGGACGGATTTGTGGAACTCTTTGCGCCCCAAAGTGACCCGTCCCTTGTGATCATCGACTTTGCGGAAAGCCGCGTTGTGGACCAATCCGCATTGCAGGCCATCGAAGCCGTTGCCGCCAAGTACGAAGTTGCGGGCAAAAAAGTGCAGCTGCGCCACCTCAGCCGCGATTGCCACCAACTTCTGACAAAGGCTGGGCATTTGATGATCGATAGTGAGGATGACCCCGAATACGGTCTTGCGGTAGATTACTCCGTGCGCACAGGCATTTTGGCAGGCGGCCACTGATTAAATTTCGAATATTACGTCTTTGAGACCCGCTCATGCACTTGGGCGGCACTCTCTACCCGTTCGGAATAACGATCCACGAGATAGTCTTTGCGGCCTCGGATGAGATACGTGAATTTCACCAATTCTTCCATCACATCAACGATACGGCGGTAAAATGGCCCCTCGGGGAGGCGGCCGTCTTTGAACTCGAGCCAGGCTTTGGGGATCGAGCTTTGGTTTGGGATTGTGACCATCCGCATCCAGCGCCCAAGGATACGCATTTGGTTGACTGCGTTGAAGCTCTGGGAGCCGCCGGACACCTGCATGATCGCCAGCGTTTTACCCTGGGTTGGGCGAATGCCCCCTTGGAGTGACAGCGGGAGCCAATCGATTTGTGTCTTCATCAACCCCGTCATAGCGCCGTGGCGTTCTGGGCTCGACCAGACCATGCCTTCCGCCCAGGTCGCGAGCTCTCGCAGCTCCGCCACTTTGGGATGGTCCGGCCCTGCGTCTTCATCGTCGACTTGCGGCAGACCAGAGGGGTTGAATAGCTTCGTCTCACAGCCCAGCATATCCAAGATACGTGCGGATTCCTCAACAGCGCGACGCGAGTAGCTCTCAGCCCGCAGGGATCCATAGAGCAGCAAAATGCGTGGTTTGTGCCCTGGGTCGCCTGCTGCTGCCAGCGCCGCCACATCTATTGCGTGGATTGCGTCTTCGATCAGGGCGGGCAGGTCGGACATGTGTGGCTTGATCATAAACGTAACGTTCCCATGCGGAGCGGGCCTTTTAGCCCGCGTTTTGAAAGCACGCCAGAAGGCGTACGGGAGGGGCGCTGCCCCCATCGCTTTCAGCGATTCGCCCGGGATATTTTTAGCCAGAAGAAGCTTGGGAATTACAGAGAGGTTTAACCGATTGACCGCCCTGCACCATCTGGTTTTGCCAAAGTGGAGTGGGCTCCCGCATAAGCCACCAGTTTGGCCTCGACCTCCGGGAGAGGCGCGCAGGAACGGCGGGTCTCGAGGCTTACGTGAAGGAGCATTGTTTCCATCGTGGCGCAGAGCGTACCCCCGCCGTTTTCAATGAAATGGAAAAGGTGGAGTTTCTTACCTTCGCCGCGCATGACTTGGGTGCGCACGCGAAGTTGCTCACCTGCTTTCATTTCATCGAGGTAACGAAGGTGGTTTTCCACAGTGAAGTAGCTATTGCCGCCCGCGATATACTCCGCATCCGCGCCGATCAGCACCATGAAGGCATCCGTAGCCTGGGCCCCTGCTTCGAGGTAGTGAGCCTCGTTCATATGGCCATTGTAATCGGTCCAGGTCTGCGGGATGGCGCGGTCGACGGTGACGGGTAAGTCCGCCTCGAGGGTGAGCGGGAAACGCTCTTCGTGGGTGGCAATGATGCCGCCTGCCGCTGCCTTATTCTTTTTGAGTGCCCGCAGGATGCCCACCAAGTTGTCGTCGCGCAACCGCTCCAACTCGCGAATCGACATGCGCCCAGATTGGGCGTCGGATTGCTCTGCGATGAGGTCCACCAAGTCATCGGTGAACTCCGGCACATCCATCAGCTTGGTCCAGGGCCATTCCAAGGCGGGTCCGAACTGGGCCATGAAATGCTTCATGCCCGCCTCGCCTCCGGCCACGCGATAAGTCTCAAACAGACCCATCTGCGCCCAGCGCAGGCCAAACCCCATGCGGATGGCCTCGTCGATTTCTTCGGTCGTGGCGATCCCGTCTTTGACGAGCCAAAGCGCCTCGCGCCAGACGGCCTCAAGAAAGCGGTCGGCGATATGGGCGTCGATCTCCTTGCGCACGTGAAGCGGGTACATGCCCACATCGGTGAGCACTTTTTTCGCCCAGTCGACGGCGCGGGGATCAAAGGTCTCGCCCGGGACCACTTCGATGAGCGGCAGGAGATAGACCGGATTGAACGGATGGGTGACAAGGATTTGGGTCGGGTCCTTGGCGCCCTCTTGCAGCTCGGAGGGTTTGAACCCAGAGGTCGAGGAGCCGATGACCGCTTCGGGGTCCAGCGTCTCTTGGATCTCGGCATAGACCTTTTGTTTCATCTCAAGCCGTTCGGGCACGCTTTCTTGCACCCAATTTGCTCCGGCCACAGCCTCTGCAATCGTGGCAGCAAAGCTCAACGTGCCTTCGGCAGGCATCGCCCGGTCGTAAAGCGCGGGCAAGGCACGGCGGGCATTGGCGAGGACCTCTCCGATCTTGCGCTCGGCCTCTGGGTCGGGGTCAAAGACCGCAACGTCCCACCCGTTGAGCAAGAACCGCGCGGCCCACCCGCCGCCGATCACACCGCCACCAATAATCGCTGCTTTTTTCATGGATTTACTACCTTCAAATCGGTCGGCTTGAAGCCGTTTTCTTCGAGTACATCGCGGGCCTTTTTGAGGTGCTCAGTGGGCGCGACGGGCTTATCGCTCAACACCACCGCAAACAATCCATCAGGGCGCGCCAGTACCAAAGACGTGTAATCGTCGGACACCCAAAGCGCTCGATACCCCGGCGTGATAGCAGTAATCTGGTCCACCAGCGCCGCGCGTTCGCCCCAAAGCGGAACCGTCATCATGAACCCGCGCGGACAGTTTGGCGACCGTGTTGTGACGACCCATTGACACTCGGGGCGCGACGGGTCTTGAAAATGATAATCGTATTGCGGCACCCGATATTTATGCGTGCTTTCGCGCCGATCAAGAACGCGTTGTCCCGCTTCGGTACGTCGACCAATCGCTGCGACCTCGTAAAGAGGCCATTCAAAACTCTCCCAGTCAACGGACTCTATGGGCGTGAAGGCGACCCAAGCGTTGCGCAGACTACCTTCGGTCTTAGCTTCAAATGGACCTTCCCCATACGGGAACCCAGCACCGCAAGTGGCCAAGCCAAAACAACATAGTATAGCCATGATGCAACGGCTCATGTCATACGCTCCGTATGTCCGTCGATGGCCATGGCTTGGCCCGAGATATGACGCGCCGCATCGGACGCGAGGAAAATGGCCGTGTCGGCGATGTCATCGGCGCTGACCCAAGAGCGCAGGGACACGCCATCGGCATAGAGCCCGCGTTGGGTCTCAATATCGACACCCGCCGCTGCGGCCTCTTTGGCAAGCACGCGCTCCATACGTGGGCCTTCTACCGCACCGGGGCAAAGCGCGTTCACGCGGATGCCATGGGGGCCAAGCTCCATGGCCAAGGTCTTCATTAACCCCACGATGCCCCATTTCGCGGCCACATAGGGCGAGCGGTTCGGCACACCCCAAAGACCAGAGGTGGACGAGGTCAGCAGCAAAACGCCTGACCCTTGGGCCTTCATCACCCGCGCCGCCCAGGCGCAGGTGTGAAACGTCCCGTCCAATGACGAGGCAATCGTCGCGCGCCACCCCTCAAAATCGAGCGTCTCGATCGGCCCGGCAGGTCCGCCAATCCCTGCATTGGAGAGGACCACATCGGCCCCTTCCCATTCGGCTTCGACATGGCCTAGAAAGGCCTCCATATCCGACTGCGAGGTCACATCGGCGCGCATGGCAATCTCGGCGGGGCATGTCACCAAGGCCTCCGCATCAAGATCACACACCGCAACGCGATCCCCCAAAGCCGCAAAACGCGCCGCCATCACGGCGCCAATGCCCGACGCCCCTCCGGTGATGATAACGCGCCGCCCCATGTGGCTCACCCGCGCGGCACGCGTTTGGTGAGGCCAAGCTTATCGCGCACCTCTTGGGGGCCAATCACACGGGCACCCATATTCTCGATGATGGTCACCGCGCGCTCCACCAATTGCGCATTGGTCGCCAATTGCCCCTTGGCCAGCCAGAGGTTGTCCTCTAGCCCGACCCGCACATTGCCACCGGCCAACACGGCGGCAGCCACATAGGCCATCTGATTGCGCCCAAGCGCAAACGCGCTGAACGTCCAATCATCGGGCACATTGTGGACCATCGCCATAAAGGTGTTGAGGTCATCCGGCGCGCCCCAAGGCACCCCCATGCACAGCTGCACCAAAGCGGGGCTATCAAGCACATCATCGGCCACCAGCTGCTTGGCATACCAAAGATGACCCGTGTCAAAGGCCTCGATCTCGGGCTTCACGCCAAGCTCGGTCATCATCCGCCCCATGGCGGTGAGCATGCCGGGCGTGTTCGTCATCACGTAATCGGCCTCGGCAAAGTTCATCGTGCCGCAATCAAGCGTGCAAATCTCCGGCAAACATTCCGCCACATGGGCCACGCGCTCGGTCGCGCCGATCATATCGGTGCCATCCGCCACAGGAAACGGGCTTTCAACACCGCCAAAGACGATATCACCGCCCATACCTGCGGTGAGGTTCAAGACAACGTCCACATCCGCGTCCCGAATGCGATCCGTCACCTCGCGGTAATATCCAAGGTCGCGCGACGGCACCCCGGTCTCAGGGTCGCGCACATGGCAATGGACCACTGCCGCGCCTGCCTTGGCGGCGGCGATCGCGCTCTCGGCAATCTGCTGCGGCGAGCGCGGCACATGGGGACTGCGGTCCTGGGTGCCACCTGATCCAGTGACGGCGGCGGTGATAAACACCTCTCGGTTCATCGACAAAGGCATCTGAGCCTCCCTTCTTAACGTTTCTCTTCGCACAAACCCTGCAGGAGGGTGGGCGAGGCAATGCGACCCAACGGGGTGCGAGCGCCGCGCATCCTCCTATTTACCCTTCCACACAGGATCGCGTTTCTCCGCAAAGGCGCGCGCCCCCTCCAATTGATCTTCCGAGGTGTAGAGCGTCTCCACCGTCTTGAACTGGCTCTTGGTGATCTTGTTGAGCGCGTCTTGGAACTTCATGTCCTCCGCCTCACGCACAACCTCTTTGATTGCCGCGTACACCAGTGGTGGCCCCGAAGCGATGAGCTGCGCCATCTCACGGGCCTTCTCCATCAATTGATCCGCCGGGTGGACCTGGTTCACAAACCCCCACCGCGCCGCTTCATCAGCCTCAAGCCAGCGTCCTGTAAACAGCATCTCCATTGCAATGTGATACGGGATTCGCTTGGGCAATTTAATCGAAGCCGCATCCGCCACTGTGCCAGACCGAATTTCGGGAAGGGCAAAGCTCGCGTGTTCAGCGGCCAGGATAATGTCGCACGACAGAGCCAACTCAAGCCCACCACCAAAGCAAATCCCGTTCACTGCGCAGATCACCGGCTTGTTGAAATGGGGCAGCTCTTGCAACCCACCAAATCCGCCGACGCCATAATCCCCGTCAACCGCGTCACCATCCGCGGCGGCCTTGAGGTCCCAACCGGGGCAAAAGAACTTCTCGCCTGCGGCTGTGACCAAAGCCACACGGAGGTCGGGGGTGTCCCGAAAATCACGAAACACATCGCCCATAATCCGGCTAGTCGCCAAGTCGATCGCATTGGCCTTGGGCCTGTCGAGCGTCACCTCAAGCACATGGCCCGTCACTCTAGTCTTAATCGGGCTCTCACTCATGCCATGTCCTCTCGTATCAATGCATCTACCGCCACCGCGCCTTGTTCAAAGCACAGAAGCGGATTTATCTCCACTTCCTGCACACGCGTGTCGGCGAGGACAAAATCCTGTACCGCCAACACCGCGAGCACAATCGCATCCTTGTCGGCCATAGGCCGTCCACGATATCCATTGAGCAGCGGCGCCATCTTCAATCTCCCAAGCATTTGCGCCACGTCCTCACCACTGACAGGCAAAAGCGCATGGGTGACGTCTCCCCAAAGCTCGGTCTCTACGCCGCCCCGCCCCAGGGTGAGCACCAATCCATGTACCGGGTCAGAGACAACGCCCACCAAAAGCTCCGCCACAGGGCTGGGCAACATCTGTTCGATCAAGACCTCTGCCGTACCAACATCATGCGCGGCTTCGCTGACGGCCGCACAGGACAACAGGTTCAACCGCACGCCGCCGCTGTCGGACTTGTGGGCCTCGCCCAAAGACTTAACAACCACTGGAAACCCAATCGCTTCAGCCACATTTGCTGCCTGCTCAGGCGCAACCACCTGACTACTCGGAACCGCCAGACCAAACTCCGCAAGCCGAAACTTGGCCTCTGCTTCTGCCACGATCACAGCCTCCCCCGCCTGCCGTGGCGCGGCGGGTAAAGTACTGTCTTGTGCGCTGATGGCCAATGCCGAAATCGCTTCTAAAGCGGCAGACAGACCCACAAGGGGCACAATCCCCTGCCCCATCAAACGCTCTGCCAAGGCTTCCGGCATGGTCTCCGCCAAAGACGCCAAAGCCGCCATGGGACGACCGCTTTGCGCCTGCGCTGTTGCCAATGCGCGGAACGAGGGTTCCCAAGCCTCCGCACTGCACCGGTCGCCACGCGGCGTGTCGATAACCAAAAGACCCATGGCGTGGTCCTCTGTCATCATGGCTGCATAGCTTGCCGTCATGGCCGCCTCATCGCCCCAAATATAGGTGTGATAATCCAGCGGATTGGCCAGAGCGACCCTGGGACCTAAGGCGTTGCGCAATGCCTGTGATTGATCAGGAAGCAAGGGAGGAAAATGGACGCCGTGTAGTGCCCCCAGATCTGCCATCAAAGACGCCTCGCCACCGGAGCAGGACATCGAGGCCACCCCTGCATGGGGCAAAGTGCCGTGTACATGTGCGATCTTGAGCGCCTCAAGCAGCGCCTCCAAGGTTCGCACCTGCGCGACGCCAAACCGGGCCATCAAAGCGTCTGCTCCAGCCATGGAACCCGCCAGAGAAGCAGTATGACTGACCGTCGCTGCCTGTGCCTGTTCGGAGCTCCCAATTTTGAGCGCAACAATGGCCTTGCCCAACCCGCGTGCTTTCAACGCCAACCGGTGAAAGGCGGATACATCGTCAATACCTTCAATATGCAATCCAATCGCCGTGACGCGCAGGTCATCGAGCAACGCCGACGCTATCTCGCTCATATCCTGCTGCGCCTGATTACCCACTGTCACCGCATAGGCCAACGGCACTCCGCGCGCCTGCATGGTCAGGTTGATCGCAATGTTTGAACTCTGGGTCAGGACTGCCACGCCCGTATCACGCGGCACACCACCATGCTGGTCGGGCCAAATAGCAACCCTGTCGAGATAGTTGAGAACGCCATAACAATTTGGCCCAAGGATCGGCATATGGCCCGCTGCTTCTAAAAGCTGTGCCTGAAGGTCAGCCGCTCCATCAAGTTCCGCCGCCGCTTCGGCAAAGCCACTGGCAAAACAGGTCGCACCACCCGCGCCTTTGTCACGCAATGCCCGCACCACATCGATGGTCGCGGCACCGTTGATGCCGATAAACGCTGCGTCTGGAGCCTCCGGAAGATCTCCAACCGTAGCAAACTCATGACGAGGATGGACCCGCCAGACGGAACCGCCAAATCCGATCTTCTCCAGTTCATGTACAACGGACGCGCACCAAATACCGCCACCAACAACTGCAATCGATTTGGGACGAAGAAGCCGGTCCAAAGTCATGCTGCACCTGGCAGTGCTGGCACACTTGGTTGGCTTCGGGAGCCTCCGGCGGGGATATTTTTGGCCAGAAGAAACAGGGAGCGCGCAGACTGGGCACCCCCTGTTTGAAGCATCCAGCGCGCTTCTCCTGGCGAGGTCATTGGCGTCCCCGCCTGTACCGCACGCCCAGGGGACCACGTTAAGGTTAATTGACGGTTTCTTCTGGCCAAAAATATCCCCGCCGGAGGCATTAATCTCATGCTCCCAACGGCCGGAAAAGCTCGCGGCTGATGATGTGGCGCTGAATTTCTGAGGTACCATCCCAAATGCGTTCAACGCGTGCATCGCGCCAGAAACGCTCGATGGGAAAGTCATCCATCAGGCCCATGCCCCCAAAAATCTGGAGCGTTTGGTCCGTGACGCGTGCCAGTGTCTCGGTGGCATATAGCTTTGCGGAAGCGATTTCGCGGTTCGCTGGGAGGCCCTGATCCAGGCGCCATGCCGACATCAGCGTAAGCAGATCGGAGGCGTCGATCTCGGTGATCATATCGGCAACAGGAAAGCTCACACCCTGGAATTTGGCGATCTGTTGGCCGAATTGTTTGCGCTGCGCGGCATAGTCAATGGCCATGTCAAAGCAGCGCCGCGCCCGCCCCACGGCCATCGCAGCCACCGTGATCCGCGTGGCGTAAAGCCAAGTGTTCATCACCTCAAAGCCCCCGTCAACTTCGCCCAGCACCGCCGCATCGGGCAGACGGCAGTTGTCGAACTCAAGGATCATGTTCTTGTACCCTCGGTGAGACACCGACTTGTAGCCGTCCCGGATGGTGAAGCCCTGATGACCGCGATCCACAAGGAAGGCGGTTATGCGTTTTTTGGGACCTTTTGGCGTTTGGTCTTCGCCGGTCGCGATGAAAACGATGACGAAATCTGCGTGTTCAGCTCCTGAGATGAAGTGCTTGGCTCCATTGAGCAGCCAATCGCCGCCATCCCGCACAGCGGCGCATTTCATACCGCGCACGTCGGAGCCGGCATCAGGTTCGGTCATGGCCAGCGCATCCATGCGCTCGCCGCGGACTGCCGGCAGAAGGTAGCGTTCCACTTGCTCGCCTTCGCAGGCCATGAGGATGTTCTGTGGCCGCCCAAAGAAGTGGGTCAGCGCCATGGAACCACGGCCCAACTCCCGTTCGACCAAAGCAAATTCCAAATGAGACAGCCCGGCGCCGCCCACCGATTCGGGAAAGTTGCAGGCATAGAACCCAAGATCGATGGTCTTTTGCTTGATCGCTTGCGCCAAGTCCTCGGGGACCTCGCCTGTGCGTTCCACCTCAGCCTCGTGGGGATGAATCTCGTTCTCAACAAAGGCGCGGACAGTCTCCACGATCATCTGTTGTTCATCGGTCAGGTCAAACTGCATGGCGACTCCTCCAATGGACAAAGAGTGACCAGGCTTGACGCCGCGCGCCCTGCCAATTACGCCAATGTTCATGCAGATTACGTTCTGTCTTTACCCGCGCTTTTCCAATCATTGCTTGGCCAATGCGTTGGAGCCTCTGCGCGCTGCCAATGATCTCTCGGGAAAACCGCTCTATCGCTGGACGATCGTCAGCCCGATCGGTGCGCCCGTGCGGTCCTCGTCAGGGATCGAAATTGCACCTGATATGAGCTTGGAGGTCGCTGAAGGGGATACTCTTTTTGTGATGTGCTCCTACGGCCATGATGCGTTTCTGGGCCCCGCACAAACCGCGTCTCTGAGACGGGCAGCTGGGCGGCACGGCGTTGTGGCCGGGCTTGATACAGGTGCCTATGTCATGGCGGCGGCAGGCTTGCTCTCAGGACGGAGAGCAACCGTACACTGGGACGAATTCGACGCATTTTCAGATCACTATCCCGACGTGACAGCGGTCTCTGAACGCGTGGTCCGTGACGGGAACCGATGGACATGTGGCGGGGCGACGACGGCCTTTGATCTGGTGCTGGACCTGATCGAAGAACAACATGGCGCGTCGCTGCGCCTCGAAGTCGCGGGTCTTTTCATGCATGGGGAGTGGCGTGGGAAATTACCCAACCGACCTAGCGGAGAAGCGCGGGTGGATGCTGCTGTGGCTTTGATGCGCCGGCACGTGCGCCAACCACAAAAATTGCCGGACATCGCCAAAGCCGTAGGGCTCTCGCCGCGCCGATTGGAGGCTTTGTTTGCAGAACGCTTTCAGGACAGCCCCCGCCGCGTTTATCAAGACATCCGATTGACCGAAGCCAAACGGCTTTTGACGCAAACCACGCTGAGCGTGGGAGAAATTGCGGCGAGATGCGGGTATGAGGACCCGTCCGCCATGGGGCGGGCGTTCAAGACGCGGTTTACCATGAGCCCGTCCGAAGCGCGTCAGGCGCGCCCGAAACATTAGACGAAGGTTTGCATTCGGATTGAGGGGAAGGTGATGCCTGGGCGCAGTTGCACCTGCACAGGTCCCAAAAGATCAAACCCCATGCTTTGATAGAACGGCACGGCGGTCAACGTGGACAGGCAATCCAACCGCACCATACCGGAGCCTTTTGCATGCAGTTTGACATTCGACATAAGCGACCGCCCGATGCCCAGTCGCGTGTGGCGGTGCGAAGTGACGACATGACGGATGTGGCCGACACCGCGCGCACTTGGCCCCGCGCCCGGAGCTGCCATGGTCCAGCCACCGGCGCCGACGACCTCGTCGTCGATCTCGGCCACGAAATAGCTCCCCGAGGACAGTAGCTCGGGCTGCGCCCGGGAAATGAGCGGCAAGGCGGTGACCAACACCGATGGCGCATAGTCAGCTTTGAGCAAGATTGGGTAACTCTGCGCAATCAGCGCATCGACTGCCATGAGGTCATCTGGCGTCGCTATGCGGACATGGGGGTTTGTCATCACCTGTGGCATACGCAAAACGTAGCGCGCGAGGTCGCACTGCCCACAACAAAATGCCGCGCTGTCATAGAACAGGCGGCGCCGTAGTCTTCAAATGGGCAAGATTACTTGATCTTGCCTTCTTTGTATTCGACGTGCTTGCGCGCGACGGGGTCGTACTTACGCGCCACCATCTTCTCGGTCATGGTGCGCGCGTTTTTCTTGGTCACGTAGAAGTGCCCCGTGCCCGCTGTCGAGTTCAGGCGGATCTTAATCGTGGTGGGCTTCGCCATGTCAGGCTCCTTAGCACTCAGGCTCTTGCACGAAGCGTTGCCCCGCGCGGAAACTTTGATGAGAGCTGGCTTTTAGCCAATGAGCCGCGTCTGTCAACTGGAATCAGTGTTAGGATGTCTGCGCGATCGACTGTGGTCGGCAGTCTCCATCGCCCACGGGTCCACACGCAGGCCGAAACGCTCAGTATTGTCTCTGTGGCATTGTCTCTGTGGCGGCGGCATCAGGTACAAGCTTTCGCGAGGTTCGAAAGAGCCTCGCCTGCGTCAAGTCCGCCGTGGTCTCAGGCTGAGCAGGCGCCATGACAATCGAGACAAGACAAGAGTTTGCGCGGTGGGCCTGTAAGCCGGATTCTGTCGTAGGGCCCGAGGACCCCGAGATGACCATTCCTCTCGACCACACATTGCTGTGCGGCCTCTAGCTGCCAACCCGACCTCCTGGGCTGAAGCGGCCCTGCGGCTTCCCAGTGACGGGGGCCGCGCGGAGGTCCTATTCGGCATTGCTCCCGGTGGGGCTTGCCATGCGGGCGCTGTTGCCAGCCCCCCGGTGGGCTCTTACCCCACCGTTTCACCTTGACCGTGCATGCACGGCTGACTGTTCTCTGTGGCGCTTTCCGTCGGGTTGCCCCGCCCGGGCGTTACCCGGCACCGTTGCTTCAGGGAGTCCGGACTTTCCTCGACGTGTTTTGCACGCAAAACGCGTCGGGCGGCGGCAGGGTATTTTTCGCAGAAAAATGCCCCGAGAGCCGCACCCTCGACATTCTGGGTGCAAAACACGTCGCGGCCATCCGGCCCACCGCGCACTGGCGTCTCTAGGGGTCGAGGCCGCGCCCGTCAATGCAAAGGGCATTGTTGCAACCTGGCCCGAGGGTCTCGGACCAGGTCTTATTTAATCCCGCAGCTTCACCAGGTCGGTCATCAGACCCTCGGTGCCGTTGTGCACTGTGAGCCGTTCGACCTTGCCTGCGATGGCCTCCAGCGCTTCAAGCTCTTTGAGCCGGAGCATGACAGGGTTTTCCGCCATCACTTTGGCCGTGTTGAGAAGCGACCGCGTGGCGTTCGTCTCTTCGCGACGGCGGATGACGTTCGCCTCGGCCTCTTTTTGCGCGGTCACCACACGGTTGAGAATCTCACGCATCTCACCAGGAAGGATCACGTCCTTCAGGGCGATCGCGCCGACCTCAAGCCCGATGGCGGCCATCTCACGCCGGACCTCAGCGGCGGCCTCATCAGAGACCGCCACTTTGTCCGCCAAAAGCGCGTCAAGGGTCAGGGCCCCCAGCGCCTTCCGGAAGGCGAGTTGCAGCGCAAGGTGGAGCGCGTCGGCGAAGTCTTTGACCTCACGCACCGCCCGCAGGGGATCGACCACACGGTAATCCGCCGCGAGGTTCACCCGAAGCGTCACCCGGTCCGCGGTCAGAAGCTCCTGACCGGTCACCTCATGGGTTTGCCAACGGGTATCCACCAGCTTGACGAGCTGCTTGCGACCAAGGTTCCAGAACCATTAGGTCCCGGCCTCCAACACGCGGGTCACAACCCCGTCAACACTCAGGATGCCCACCTTGCCCTCGGCGACCTCCACCGACGTAAGCGCCCGCGTGAGGCCGGAGCGCAGAAGCCGCGCCGCGAGCGCGGGGGCCAGCGCGTGGCTTTCCGCAAGCGACAGTGTCTCAACGCTCCAGGTGCCCGCATCGGTCCAGTAAAGGGCCCGGTGATCGGGTGTGATCACCTCATGGGCCCGCCCGTTCCGGCTGACAACTTTGACCTCATCCATGCCGGTCTCCACCAACGTCAGGTGTGCCGCGGCAAGCCCAGGCTGGGTCCGCAGGAGCGCATCCGCATAAGCGGAGGTAAACCGTGGCGTGCTCAGATTGTGCATCTCGACCTCAACATCCCGGCTGGACAACACATGCTCCCCCGCGCCCAGAATGGCGTGAAACTTCCCCTTGCGCAAAACCAGCGCACGTTGGGTTTCATTGAGGGTCATCCGTTGCCGACCCATGAGGCGATCCATCAGTATTTTCATCATCTTAGCACTCCTTACGATCTATCCGTCTCGCAAATGCGATCTCCTTTGATTTGGTTGAGGTTGCGGCCCGATTGGCCGACAGGTGTGATGCGTGCCGGGGCACGCGGGAAATTGTAGGAGGGTCCGAAACCGCTCCGCGCCATGGCCCCAAGCGGGAGGAGCGGCAGAGGAACGCGACGCTCGGGCGGCGGGGCATGGGAACGGTCGAAACCTCTCCGGCCTAGCCTCCTGGCGGCACACTCATCCCGCAACCTCCGGCTTCGCACCAGAGCGGGCGCGCCCAACCGATGCCCCGAAGAGCAATGGCATGAGATCTCCTGCTGGAGCGATCCCTGACCCGTAGTTTAAACACGCGTGACACGCGTGGTGGGGAGTCGAACCCCGGGGATTTCACCCTTACCTTTGGATGCGTCGATGGGAGTCGAACCCATGACAATTGGATTAAGAGTCCAACGCTCTACCAACTGAGCTACGTCGCGGATGGTGGTGGGAGAAGGACTCGAACCTTCGACCTGCGGGCCCAAACCCGCCGCTCTTCCTCTGAGCTATCCTACCCTCCGTTCGATCTGGCCCAGCCCTGGCATACGGAGACGGCAGTGCCGCCCGCACCGGACGAGGGGCGACCTCGTTCCGCTAGGGTCCGTTTCGTCCTGAACGGAAGCGCTGGTTACGCCAGGTGATGTGAGATCAGGGAAAGTATTTTTGACGCTTGCTAGAGGCGTTGCCTGCGCGCAACAATATTACCTTATTGGGTAATTATATTTCGCAACATGCGACTGCTCGGCAGGTGCAGCCACATCTCACCCCTCATCACGATAGAAGATTGCGCACAATTTTGCAGCAGCCCAAGGTGTTGCGCACCCACCGAGCGGTCGAATGCTCAAACTTGGAGCTATCTGCACGGTTCAGAGGTCGAACTGTGCAGATACCCCCCACCGATAGCGATTATTGCTCTGGCACCAGGATCTCGCGTTTGCCAACGTGGTTGGCGCCGGAGACAACGCCTTGGTCCTCCATCTGCTCCACCAGTCGGGCGGCTTTGTTGTAGCCGATGGCGAGCTTGCGCTGGATGTAGGAGGTCGAGCATTTGCGGTCTTTGATGACGATCGCGACGGCCTGATCGTAGAGCGCGTCTTCGCCATCGGTGTTGCCGCCAGTGTTAAGACCGAGCACGGCGTCGATGCCATCGACCTTCTCATCTGCGGGGCCTTCCACGACGCCGCCGACATAGGTGGGCGGACCGAAGGCCTTGAGATGATTGACGATTTCCTCGACCTCTTCATCTGAGACAAACGGCCCGTGACAGCGGGTGATCTTGGCACCACCGGCCATGTAGAGCATGTCACCCATGCCCAAAAGCTGTTCGGCGCCCATTTCACCCAAGATGGTGCGGCTGTCGATTTTGGAGGTGACCTGGAAAGAAATACGGGTTGGGAAGTTGGCCTTAATCGTGCCGGTGATGACATCGACCGAAGGGCGTTGCGTGGCCATGATGAGGTGGATGCCCGAGGCCCGCGCCATCTGAGCGAGGCGTTGGATACAGGCTTCGATCTCTTTGCCCGCGACCATCATGAGATCTGCCATTTCATCAACGATAACAACGATATATGGCATTTTCTCGGGTGCGAATTCTTCGGTCTCGAACACCGGCTCGCCGGTGTCATCGTCAAACCCTGTCTGCACAGTCCGGCTGAACATCTCGCCTTTGCCAAGCGCATCTGCCACGCGGGAATTGTAGCCATCAATGTTGCGGACGCCCATTTTGGACATCTTGCGATAGCGGTCTTCCATCTCGCCCACGACCCATTTGAGCGCAACCACGGCCTTTTTCGGATCGGTCACAACAGGGCTTAGCAGGTGCGGAATGCCGTCATAGACACTGAGTTCCAGCATCTTGGGGTCGATCATGATCAACCGGCATTCCTCGGGGCTCAGTTTGTAGAGAAGCGACAGGATCATTGTATTGATCGCCACTGATTTGCCGGACCCTGTGGTCCCGGCGATCAACAGGTGAGGCATCTTGGCGAGGTTCGCAACGACCGGATCGCCACCGATATCCTTGCCCAAGGCAAGAGGTAATTTGTGGTTTCCGTCGCCATAATCCCGCGTAGAGAGGATCTCACGGAAGCTGACCATCTCTCTCTTTTCATTGGGCAATTCGATGCCAATGACCGAGCGGCCAGGGACAGTAGAAACCCGCGCAGAGAGCGCCGACATCGAGCGGGCGATGTCATCGGCGAGGCCAATCACACGCGATGCTTTAAGGCCCGGAGCAGGCTCCAGTTCGTACATTGTGACCACGGGACCAGGGCGCACGCTGACGATCTCACCTTTGACGCCGTAGTCATCGAGCACAGCTTCGAGCATGCGCGCATTCTCTTCTAGGGCGTCATCCGAAAGCACATGGCGTTCGATGCGCGCAGGATCGGAGAGGAGCGCCAACGGCGGCAACTCGTACACGGGACGCGAGTCGTCAAACGCAAACTCGGGCTGAGCCTCGGCCTTGGCCCGCAACGAGGGCGTTGGCGCTTTGCGCACAGGTTGTTGAACCACTCGTTTCGATTCTGACGCGGCCATGCGCGCAGATGCAAAGCGCGGCATGATCGGCAGCGCGGCCTTTGGCGCTTCGGCGTGAATTGGGTCAGGACTCTCAGCCTCAAAATGCTCTGCTTCGGACCTCAGCTCCAGCGCATACTCAGGTTCCACATGTCGCGGGATCGTCACCGGAGGCTCCGGGGGCAGGGCCATTTCCTGCGGCTGCGGCGCGGGGTCGGCCAAGAGCGGCTTTGGCCCATGGCCACGGCCTTTGGTCAGGGGCGCAACCTCTTCGATTTTAACGTTTTGCTGACCTGGCACAGGGGCACGGCGGACGCGCGTTTGGATCGCACCTGCGATTTTCGCCTTGATGCGATCATCCGTTGGCATGTCCGCATCATTGATAAGCGTTTGATTTTCCAGCAATTCCGGCTCAGGCATGGGGTCGTGACGACGCATCAAACCAGGCACCTTGGCCAGAATTGACGGCTTAGGTGCGGCCGGTGGCTGTACAGGTTCAACGGGCGCAACTGTGGGCATGACATGCACCGATTCGGCCTGTTCATGCACAATAATTGCAGATTGCGCCGCTTGGCGGGCGGCCTCAGCTGCGCGTTCCTTGGCGCGTTCTTCACGCCACGCCGATTGCTTGGCTTGTAGATCGCGCGCGGCACCAAAGGCGGTGACGGCGCCGCGGCCCAGCACGCGCATGGCCAAAGCGTAGGTCATGATAATCCCGAGCAACAAGAAACGCCCAGCGGCTTTGAGTTCGGGCCACGTACACCCAATGACAAAAGCACCTGTAACCAGCACAGCAACAGCCATGATGAGCGAGGCGAACTTGGTCACAAACGCAGCGCCCACCGGCAGCGCAGTCAAGAGCGCGCCAAGGACGGTGTCCCCAAACAGCCCCCCGAGGCCAAAAGTGTGATCCCAGCCCGTGCCCGGCACCAATGTGGCGGCATAAATCGACAGCATCGCCAAGAAAATCGGCACAAAAACAGCGCGGCCAATGGCGCGTTCGTATCCTGCGTGAAGGACGAAACGCGCACCCCAAGCCAACAAAACAACCGCAAGACCAAGGCCAGCGTACCCCACCACCATGACCAAAGGTGCGGAAATGGACGCCCCAATGCGGCCAAACATGTTTTGCACCGGCGCATCGGTGGCGCTCATCCAACTGGGGTCAGAAGCGGAATAGGTCAGCATCATGATCGCCACCGCAAGACCGGCCAGCACAAGGGACACCCCCAAAAGCTCGCGGCCCCGCTTTTCCATGGCGGCTGCGGTATCATTGTCAAAAAGCGGGTCACGTCCCCGCGCTTGATACGCCATACTTCTCTACCTCGTGTGTTTTTTGAGCGCGTCTCGCAGGCGGGTCAGCCCGCGGGCGCAGTCTTCTTTTGGGGCGACCAAGGCCACCCGAATGTAATCTTTGCCGGGGCTGCCGCCATCCACTGGCCGCGACAGGTAATCGCCCGGAAGCACCCGGACAGCAGCTTCCCGCCACGCAGTCAACGCCGCAGCTTCACCATCATCGACCGGAAGCCATAGGAAAAACCCACCCTCAGGCGTCTGATAGCCCGGCCAATCACCAAGGATCTGGGCGGCCTCCGCGAATTTTTCATTGTAGAGCGCGCGGCTTGCATCAACGTGAGCCTCGTCAGCCCAAACGGCTTCGGATACACGCTGCACCGGAAGCGGGAGCGGCGTACCCGCGTAATTGCGCAGCATCTTGATCCGCGCCATGCACTCCGGACCTCCGGCAACAAAACCAGATCGCAACCCCGCCAAGTTCGAGCGCTTCGACAGCGAATGGAAAATCAACACGCGCTCAGGATCGGCACCCATCTTTTGTGCCATTTCCATCGCACCGGGTGGCGGCGTGGTGCGATAAACCTCGGAGTAACATTCGTCCGCCAAGATGCGGAAGTCGTGTTTTTCGGCCAATGCGATCAGGTCACGCCAATAGGCCTCATCGGCCACGGCCCCCTGTGGATTCGACGGCGAACATATATAGGCCATCGTCACACGATCGAGCACCTCTTTGGGCAAAGACGCATAGTCTGGCATGAAGCCCATCTCTGGGCCAGCAGGCACAAACACGGTCTCCGCCGCCACAGAAATCGCAGCAATCATATAGACTTGATAGAATGGGTTTGGGATCAAGATGACTGGCTTTTGCCCGTTCTTACGCTCGGGGCAGAGTGCCATAGCCACATTGTAGAGCCCTTCACGCGTGCCGTTGAGAGGCATGATCTGCGTCGCAGGGTCAAGCGCCACGCCATACCGCCTCCCGGCCCAATCGGAGATCGCCTGACGCAGTTCCGGTGCGCCATCATTGGGCGGATATTTGGAAAACGTTGCAAGGTTATCGGCAAGTACCCGGCCCAAAAACTCGGGAAAGGCATGTTGCGGCTCGCCGATGGTCATGTTGACCACATCATCGGCAAATTCAGGCGCAGGATCATGCACATCCAATAGCGCGCGCAAACGCGGGAATGCATAAGCCGGTAGGTTCGAAAACCGCTCGGGAAACATCAAAAACTGCCTCATGGATCGGGGTCATTGGCGCCCCGTTTACATGTCACGATACCCAAGCGCCCGCGATGCGTCCAGAAAAACGCATAAGGCCGCGAAATTTTTGTGGCTTTTGAGTCGCGCGGCGGCTAGGCCAGCGCCTCTTCCATGGCTTGACCAAGACGCAGCAGTGCCTCCTCGCCCATGGGTTTGCCAAAGACCTGAAGACCACAGGAGGGCACACCCGTGGGCAAACTGAGCGCGCAAAGCCCCATCAAATTGCCAATCCGAGTATTGCGCAGCGCCAGGAGGTTGGCGCGCACGTAGTACTCGCTCTCGGCTTCCAACCGCGCTTTATTTGGCGGCAAGATGGGACAGGTCGGCGTGATCACCGCTGCAAAACCCGCCGTCGCAGCGTTCCATGAGGCCCGCGCGCGATCTATTGCTTGCCATGCGGCGACAAAATCCGCGGCATTTTGATCTTTACCTACCCGGAAGCGTTCGAGGATTTCCGGGAACATCTTCTCTGGCGCGGCTTCGATCTCATTGCGCCACGTGCCATAGGCTTCGGCGGTGAAAAGGACGGCGGAGAGCGGAAACACATCTTCCAGGACCGGCACCGCGATATGCGAAATCTCAGCGCCTGCGTCGTGCAACCGACTTACAGCAGAATCAAACGCAGCTTTGGGCGCGCCTTCAATGTCATCAAAAACGATCGTGTCGAGGATCGCGAGCTTCTCCCCTTCAAGGGATACGCCTTTGAGGTCAGGGGCGTGCCCTCCTTCCATCGCTGCCAAGAGGAGGGCTGCGTCTTCAACCGACCGAGTCAGCGGACCAACCGTATCAAACCGCGCACAAAGCGGAAGCACGCCATCAACACTCAACCGTTTCGAGGTGGTTTTGAGGCCGACAAGGTCGTTCCAAGCGGACGGAATACGAACGGAGCCGCCTGTATCGCTGCCAATGCCCGCTGCTGCGAGACCAAAGGCCACCGAAGCGGCCGCACCAGAAGACGACCCACCTGGGACAGCCTCTGGATCGTTGATATTGGGGGGCGTTGCCGTCATGGGGTTAAGGCCAAGACCCGAGAAGGCCAGTTCGCTTGTGTGGGTTTTGCCCAAACAGATCAGCCCCGCTTCGGTTGCAGCACGCAGAACCTCGGCGTCGCGATCCGGCACACGGCCTTTGAGGAGCATTGTGCCTGCTTCCGTGTTGTCACCGGCGGTGTCAAACAGATCTTTCCAAGAGATCGGCACCCCATCGAGCGGGCCACGACGACGCCCTTCGCGGACGCGGCGTGCGGCGGCTTCGGCTTCGGCAATGGCGCGGGTGACAGTTAGATGGGCATAGATATCCCCACGATCCTGTGCGGCACCAAGAAATGCAGAGGTCAGTGCAACCGGATCGAGCTCTCCGGCTCCAATGGCGCGCCCCATCTCGGCAGCAGTTTTGGTCATCCACTCTTGCATTGCGTGCTCCTCCGGTTTGGCCCCAGCGTTGGGCGCGACGGTAGCGGCGACGACGCGCATGGACAATGGCACATCACTGCCCATATCCAAGGTTATGACCAGAGATACTGACATTCTCATCGTGGGCGGCGGACTTAATGGTCCCGTTCTTGCCCTTGCGGCGGCCAAAGCCGGGATCAGGAGTATTGTGATTGATCCACAGCCCGGACGAGTGCGCAAGGAGAAGGAGTTTGACGGGCGGTCTTATGCGGTGGCTGCAGCCTCTTCGATGCTATTGGCCGACATTGGGATCTGGGACCAGATCGTCGATACTGCCCAGCCCATGTTGGAGATCAAGGTCACCGATGGGCGCGCAGGCGAAGGCCCCTCGCCGTTTTGGCTGCACTTTGACCACGCCGAACTGGAAGGCGGCCCGATGGGCTACATGGTTGAGGACCGCTATCTGCGTCGAGCTCTGCTCGATGCCATTGACGCCCATCCATTGATTGAGACCCGCGAGGACGCGGTGGTTTCTCAAGAGACCAAAGGCACTGACGTGTCTGTCGCGCTTGCAAGTGGAGACCGTCTCAAGGGTTTGGTGCTTGTGGGTTGCGATGGGCGAACCTCCGGCACAGCGGAACGCGCTGGCATCAAACGCACCGGTTGGGCCTATGCGCAAACGGGCCTTGTCTGCGCCATTGCCCATGAAAAACCGCACCATGGGATCGCCCATCAGTTCTTTATGCCGCCGGGACCATTGGCCATTCTGCCTCTCACCGACAACCGCTCGTCTATCGTGTGGTCTGAAAGCGCCCAACAAGCCGCAGCGATCAATGCTTTGAGTGAGGCCGATTACCTTCAGGTCCTGCGCCCTCGCTTTGGCGATTTCTTGGGCGAGATATCGCTGGCCGGGGCGCGATATACCTATCCGCTTGGGCTGTCTCTGGCGCAGAGTTTGGTTGCAGATCGGGTGGCACTGGTTGGTGATTCTGCCCACGGTGTGCACCCCATTGCAGGTCAGGGCCTTAATGCCGGAATACGCGATGTCAGAGCCCTCGCGCGTGTCCTAACGCGGGCGAAACAACGGGGCGAGGACATCGGATCGGAATGCGTGTTGGAGCGCTATGCCCAAGCGCGCAAAGGCAATATTGCGGCGCTGGCCATGGCAACCGATGGGTTCAACCGCCTCTTTAGCAATGACAATCCTCTGCTGCGCATTGGGCGTGACATGGGTATGGGTATGGTCAATGCCGTACCGTCGCTTCGGCGGGCGTTTATGCGCGAGGCGGCAGGTCTCAAGGACGTTAGGCGTTAGGACGGCTTTCGGCTGGGTGTGAGGGCTCCCGTCCCCATGCGCCAACGACTTCGACCGCGTCAGGTCTCTTTGCCCCATTCAGCGCCCTGCATTTCCCTCAGGCGAGAGGCCGTGCGCTCAAATTCAAAACTGCCTGTGCCTTCCATATAGAGCATCTCGGGTTCGGCAGCGGCACTGGCAATCACTTTGACCCTCGCCTCATAGAGCGCGTCAACGAGCGTCACGAAACGCTTGGCAGCGTTGAAATTTTCCATGCCGAGTTGGGGTATGTCGTCGAGGATCAGCACCCGTGTGGCTTCGGCAAGCGCGAGGTAATCGGCAGGGCCAAGCGGTCTTCCGCAAAGATCGTAGAAGCTGGCCCGGGCCACACCATTGACGAAACGTGGGATTTCCAATTCACGGGTGCCGATGTGGAGAGTGAGCGCGGTTGCGTCTGCGCCTCCAAAATCGGTCCAAATCCCATCAATTAAGGCGCGAGCGTCGGCATTATTTGGTGAGAAATAGACCTGTTGTCCCGCGAGCCGGTCTTGGCGGTAGTCATGTGGGCTCTCAATTTCCCAGACCACGAAGCGCTCTTTGATGAAGGTGATGAAGGGCAGGAAAAGCTGGCGATTGAGGCCGTCTTTATAGAGATCATCCGGCACGCGGTTCGAGGTCGTGACCACTGTCACTCCAGCACCAAAAAGCATTTCAAAAAGCCGTCCCACCACCATGGCATCAGTGATGTCGGTGATTTGCATCTCGTCAAAAGCAAGGCATCGCAGACCATCGGCAATTTCTTTGGCGACAGGGGCCAGCGCATCATCGACGCCGCGTTTGCGCGCTTCGTGCATGCCGCGATGAACCTCTTGCATGAAGGCGTGAAAATGTATGCGACGGACGCCTTCGCCCATGGCATCCACGAAGAGGTCCATAAGCATCGACTTCCCACGTCCGACACCGCCCCAGAGATAAAGGCCTTTGGGGGCCTCGGGTTTAGCTTTGCGAAAGTACCCGCCCTTTTTGACCGGCGCGGCCAGGGCATCTGCGATCCTTTGGAGCTCTGGCACAATAGCCTCTTGCGCGGGATCGGGGCGAATGTCGCCCTTTGCCAAACGGGCGCGATAGAGATCAACGACTTGAGTCATAGTTCCGTGGTGGCGCGCGTCCCTCACGACGTCAAGACGGTTACCTAAGAGAGATTGATGTGGCACATCAAAAAAACGGATTTGACCACAGCGATACAGCACGACAGTGTGACGAAGATCAGGAGACGCGCCATGCAGAAAGCATCCCTTTTTACGCCCGTGTTGATCGTGGGCTGTATCATCATTTTGGTGAGCTTCGCGGTGCGCGCATCGTTTGGGGTGTTTCAGATCCCGATCGCGGAAGAATTTGGCTGGCTGCGCAGCGAGTTTAGCTTAGCCATCGCGATCCAGAACCTGGCTTGGGGGATTGGCCAGCCGATCTTTGGCGCAATCGCGGAAAAAATCGGTGATCGCAAGGCAATCGTTCTGGGCGCACTGACCTATGCCATAGGCCTTGTCCTCTCCTCCGTGGCCGTTTCGCCGGAATCTCATCAAGCTCTTGAAGTCCTTGTGGGGTTTGGCGTTGCGGGCACCGGATTTGGCGTGATCTTGGCCGTGGTGGGCCGCGCATCTTCGGACGACAATCGCTCCATGAGCTTGGCCATTGCAACCGCGGCGGGCTCAGCAGGTCAGGTGGTCGGCGCGCCGATGGCGGAATGGCTGCTGACCATGATGTCGTGGCAGATGGTGTTTGTGACCTTTGCGGCAATGATCCTGGCTTGTCTGGCGTTCTTGCCGCTCATGCGCGCCCCTGCGGCCACCAAGAAAGAGCTTGAAGAGAGCATGGGCGTCATCCTCAAACGCGCGTTTAAGGACCCCAGTTACACATTGATTTTCCTGGGATTTTTCTCCTGCGGCTATCAGCTTGCCTTTGTCACCGCCCACTTCCCAGCGATGATTGCGGAGTTCTGTGGGCCGATCACACCGGGCGGATCGCTACATGCAATGGGGGTCACAACCACCAGCGCATTGGGCGCTTTGGCGATCTCTATCATCGGGCTATTCAACATCGCTGGTACCTTGCTCGCCGGTTGGGCGGGGAAGCGCTACTCGAAAAAGTATTTGTTGGCATGGATTTACACGGGCCGGACCATAATTGCCGCGCTCTTTATCATGTTCCCGATCACACCCATGAGCGTCCTGATCTTCTCCGCCGCCATGGGCTCTCTGTGGCTTGCCACGGTGCCGCTCACGTCGGGTCTCATCGCGCATCTGTACGGTCTGCGCTACATGGGCACGCTCTATGGGATCGTATTTTTCTCCCACCAACTTGGCTCGTTCTTGGGCGTATGGCTCGGCGGTCGAATGTACGACATCACTGGTGACTACACCGCCGTGTGGTGGGTTGGCGTAGCCGTGGGCGCCTTCTCTGCCATCGTGCATTTACCGGTCAAAGAGAACCGCGATCCGACTCCTGCGGCAGCCTGAGAGCGGCGCTATGTGCACATTTTGACCCCTCAATCGTGCAGATAACTCTGATTGCGGGCCCTCACCCGCACGCAATATTGACGATATCTTGATGTATTCGCCCAAGCCCGCCCAGGTAGGCTCAGTCCGCGCCGAACAGATCCCGGGTAAAGACCTTGTCGGCCACATCGCGAATGTCGTCGGTCAGACGGTTGGCCACAATCAAATCCGCCTCTGCCTTAAACGCCTCAATGTCATGCACCACGCGGGACCGAAAGAAATCGTCCTCTTCCAGCACCGGCTCATAGACAATTACGTCCACACCTTTGGCTTTCAAACGCTTCATGATCCCCTGGACAGAGCTTTGACGGAAATTGTCGGAGCCCGCCTTCATCACCAGCCGATAGATGCCCACAACCTTTGGCCCCCGCATCAAGATTTGATCAGAAAGAAAATCCTTGCGCGTCCGATTGGCATCCACAATGGCGCGGATCAGGTTCTGCGGCACATGGTTGTAGTTCGCCAAAAGCTGCTTGGTGTCTTTGGGCAGACAATATCCGCCATAGCCAAAGGACGGATTGTTGTAATGGGCACCAATGCGCGGGTCGAGGCTCACACCTTCGATGATTTGGCGCGTGTCCATTCCACCGGCCAGAGCGTAGCTGTCAAGCTCATTAAAAAACGCCACCCGCATGGCGAGAAACGTGTTGGCAAAAAGCTTGATGGCCTCGGCCTCATTTGGGTCGGTGAAGAGCATGTCGACATTCTCTTCTTCTGAGCCCTGTAAAAGCAGGTCCGCAAAAACCCGCGCCCGTTCGGAACGTTCGCCTACGATGATCCGACTGGGGTGCAAATTGTCATAAAGCGCACGACCTTCGCGAAGGAATTCCGGGCTAAAGACAATGCGATCCGTTTCAAACCGGTCGCGCAGGTCCATGACATAGCCCACGGGAATGGTCGATTTGATGATGATTGTGGCGCGATCGTTATGGTCTAGAGCCTCTTGGATCACGTGCTCCACACTGGAGGTATCGAAGTAGTTGTTCTTTGGGTCGTAGTTCGTGGGCGTAGCCACGATCACATAATCCGCATCCGAATACGCCTCAGAGGCGTCCGTGGTTGCATGCAGCGCGAGGGGTTTGTCCCGAAGAAAGGCCTCAAGTTCGGCATCGACGATGGGAGATCGACGGTCGTTGACCATCTGCACCCGCTCTTCGGACACATCCACCGCGGCCACCTCGTTGTGCTGCGCCAAAAGCACAGCATTCGACAGGCCCACATATCCAAGCCCCGCAACGGCGATTTTCATGGTGTCATCCTCGACCCGTATCACTTCGCGGGTTCAATGACCCATCCCACGCTCCTCGGCAAGAGCGCTGCGCGGCAAGCCGCCAACAGGATCGCACTATGCGGTGGCGCCTTGAATGGTCTGAAAGGATTGGCGTGTCTGCTCAATCGACGTCACCGCAACAAAGATCGCGTTGGTGAGCACAGAGCCTCGGTCGCGCAGCGTCATTTCAATTTCCGCAATCTGCCTAGCCAACACGTTGGCTCCAAGTGCGGTGAGCGTATTGAGGTGCTGATGCAAGGTATCCGCGTGGCTCAAGGCCATGTCTGCACTGTCGTTCAACACCGGAAGGACATGTTCTAATTCCTCAAGCGTGGCAATAAGCTGGCCCTTGGCCGTGTCGTAGCCGCAAAGGTCCCGAGCGATCTGGAATTGTGCTTGGTCAATCATAAAAAGAGTCTCCTCGGCGCAAAGATGCAGGCGCCGCGCAACCTTTGGCGGATCGGGCACGATATGGCAAGCGACTGAAAAGAATATACATTCGTATAGGCTTGGGTACTTCGTATAGTTCGCCAAAGATGTGTTGAGAAACCTCAATGTGACCGCCTAACAAAGAGCAGTTTAGTTTGAGGTGCACCATGCAAATATTATTAGCTGACGACCATCAGCTCATTCGAGACGTGATGATTGCTTACATGCACGCGTCCCACGGCATTGAGGTCGTCCCTGCCAGCACGCGCGACGAGGCGTTGAAGGAGATCAAAACCAACGGGCCTTTTGCATGTGCTCTCGTGGATCTGCGCATGCCGGGTGTTCGCAGTGCATTTGACCTTCTGCCGGTGGTGGAAGCAAACGCGCCGAACCCCGTTTTGTTGTTCTCAGGTGCGGCCACATTCTCGGATCTTTTTGCGGCGCAACGTTTGGGGATGATCGGGTTCATCCAAAAAACCATGCCGGCGAAAGACGTGGCTCGGGTCGTTGTTGATGTGATCAACGGGTCCAACGATCTCCCGCCGATGGTCTCATTCACGTCGCATATGAAGGCACCGTGTCATATGCCTGATATGCTCTCCGAAGAGGATTGTCTGATCCTTGGGATGGTCGCCGATGGCGCGCGGAATTCCGAAATTGCCAACGGGTTGGGTCTAACACGCTCTCGTGTGGAGAACCGCCTGCGCAAAATCTACAAGGCCATCGGCGTCTCAAGCCGCTTGGCCGCCGCGAACTTTGTGAACGCCCAGGTCATGTGATCGAGCCCCCCCTTGGGGCCAAGGCGCTCGGTTTTGATCTTGCGCTCTCTTTTGTCCATACTCTTGAATGACTGGCTTATTTCAATGCGCCACCCGGACACTGGTTCGCGGTGGCATTTTCGTGTGGTCCAAAGCAATCGTGTTTTGGCAGGAGACGCAAAAAACTACGGGACCGTGCATGATTTGGCGACGGTCCCAGCACGATTTGAAGGTGGCTATGGAGAGGTTATTCAGCGTTCAAAAGCAGGATGCTGGTCAACCACACCAATGTCCCCAAGCACAGACCCGAGAACGCAGCCATGATGGAGAAAGTCGCCGCAAATCCCACGGCAGCGCCCCCATAGCTGGCTACGCATAAGGTAAAGAGGTTCGACAGCGCACTGGGCCGCGACGCGGGCGCTTTGAGCGCGATGGCGTATTCATCCAACAACGTATTCAATTCCTCTTCTGCCAGTTGAACCGTCTCGAGCATTTGTACGCGGGATTGATAAGTGATTTCAGCCATGCGGTCTTCTTCCATCGCGGAGCGAAGTTCGCGGGACATGTACCTTGGGGCGTACACACCAAAGAGGGACAAACGTCCGCAGGCTTTGTGCAGATCGTCCGCAGAATGATCCTGGGCGAGATTGAGCTTGGAGGAGACGATCTGTCGGATATCCGTGGCAGTCTCCTTCAAGATACTGCGGCAATTCTCGACCCCGAATACGGTGAGCATTTGCAGCAGTTCCTCCAGACTGACACCTGGTGTTTGTGTGGCGGTTGTGGTTTGCATCTTGGCACCTCATTAGTCTCATCCACAGTTTTACAGCCCGACGCGAGTCGCCATAAGACACTGACAAGTATATGAACTCACATTTATTTGGTGGCATTCACTGTGATTTCTTGGGGCCGCCACAGTTTCGCCACAATGTGCCGTGGCTGGCAGGTGAATCCTCGAGGTGAACTATCCTTTCGAGTGTGACGTGAGCCCAACGATATACGTCTTGGTGCCTTACCTAATGGCAAGGGCCCACAGTATTCTAAGGGCATTAAACCATCGTATCAGGACGATTCTATGTTTGCTCAGTTCCGGGCGCTCATGCGCACGATTGGTGTTGGTGCAACTTTGGGAGCTACAGTAGCTTTTTCCGGACCTCCCGAAGTGATCTACCAAAAGAGCTTAGACTCGTCTGATGGTTGGACCTTGCCAAGTGCTGGTCCAGCGGCCGCAGCGGATCAGTCCGTCCTATTTGTCGCGGCGAGCCTACGCAACTCCGGCATCCTCGGAGTTGCAGAAGGCGTCGTCGAAGCGGCAAGTGTGATTGGCTGGTCCGTTGAGGTCGCAGATGCCCGTGGTTCCGGCAGCGCGATTGCTGCTCTGCTACAATCCGCACTGACCGCACCGCCAGACGCCCTTATTCTTGGAGGGTTTGACGCCACCACTCACGAAACCGCTCTCCAAGCATTGAGCGATGCCGGCAGCCAGATTGTCGGCTGGCATGCAGGTCCACTGCCGGGACCACTCGCGGGCACACCTATCTTTTTCAACGTTACAACCGATCCATTAGAGGTCGCGCGCGTGGCGGCACAACATGCGATTGTCGAAAGTGGGCCAGACATTGGTGTCGTTATTTTTACGGATGAGCGCTACGAAATCGCCGTGGCCAAGTCTAATGCGATGAAGGACATCATCGACGCATGCGCCACCTGTCGCATGCTTGAGGTCGTCAATGTACCCCTCGACGAAACCACAACCCGGATGCCCATCTTGGTCGAAGAGCTCCTGGCCAAATATGGCGATGCCTGGACGGTGAGCCTGGGGATCAATGACCTCTATTTCGATGATGCGGTTGTGCCCTTCAGTCTCGCAGGTGTCGCCCCCAGAGGTCAGATCGCCAATATCTCCGCAGGGGACGGCAGTTTGACCGCCTACAAGCGTATCCGTATCGCCAATTACCAAGACGCCACCGTCCCCGAACCGCTTAACTTCCAAGGCTGGCAAATCATTGATGAGCTAAACCGTGCCATCTCAGGCGAACGGCCCAGCGGCTTTGTGGCGCCCACCAAACTCGTCTTCTTCTCAAACGTCGATGACGAGGGTGGNGAGCGTAATGTCTTTGATCCCGCCAATGGCTATCGCGAAAATTACCAGGCGATATGGACAGTCGAGAACTGATCGGAGCGCAAACATGCGTGCTGGCTTTTCAACTTTAAGGTACCGTGTCTTGGCCCTCTCAGGCGCCTTGATCTTAGCAGCATTTTTGCTTGGTCTGATCTATGCGCTCGCCCTTGGTCGTTTCCAAGGCCATGTCAACACGTTCAAAAATGATAACCTACCCCGGTTCGAAGCCTCCCACCGGCTCGAAGATTGGTCGTATTCCATTTTATCAGGCGTTAGCGCCTTTGGCTCGGCCGCATCAGAAGACGAATTGCGCACAGCCTACACACAGATTTTGGACGACATTGTCAGCCTCGAAGCAGCAGCTTCCGACCAATTCAACCTGACAGGAGATGTCTCAAGCCTTGAGATGAACCGTCTGATTGAGAGCTTGAAGCACTCGCTTAACACGACGCTGGCCCTCAAAAGCGCATCCTTCCAGACCAATAAAACCGTCGAACCTTCCCCGCTGGCAGCACAGATCGCTGTGAATGAAGCGAGCTTGCTGCAAGAATTGCCGAACTTGCGGGCCCATGCCATCCAAAATCGTCTGGGCGCACTGGAGGCGAACGGACAGGGCCTCATCGAGCTTCAAAGACGCGCGGAATTGGATGGCCAATGGGTCTTTGGCATTCTCTTTGTTGTGCTCATAACTGCGATTGTGATTGCATCGCTCATCATCTCGCGGGTGCGCACTGGTCTGAATGAACTGAACAAAGTTCTGCGCCATGAGCAGTCGGGCTTTTCGGGCAAATTTCTAAAGACAAAAGACGAATTCAGCGAGATCGCGGACCGGGTGCTCCATTTCATCCACCAAGAGAACGCCCTGCGCGAAGCGCAACGCCAGGCCACCGAAAGCGAAATGCGCGCAGAAGCTTATGAAGGTGCGATTGGCAACCTCACCCATGACCTGCGCACGCCAGCGAGCCAAATCTCTGGCCTTTTGGAATTGATCGAAGAGCAACAAGACACGGGCAAAGGCCCATCTAACGAGGTGCAAATGGCCCAAGCAGCGGCGCGTCGACTCAACGCGCTGATCCAAGATGTGCTGGATCTAACCAAGTCGGAAATGGGCAATTCGCAACCAATCATGCGCGCTTTTGATCCGTCCAAGACGTTTGAAGACTTGGTTGCGTCGTTCAGATTTTCGGCTCAGGCCCGTGGCCTCGACCTCGCCTTTGAAAACCAATTGACGGTTGTGTCAGTGATCCAAGACGATCAGCGCATCAAACGTGTGGTGGCCAACCTGATCGACAACGCCATCAAGTACACCAACAGTGGGCGTGTCGGCCTCTCGGTCTCCAATCGTCCAAGCACGGAGGGTCGCGCTGATCTTGTCATCGACGTGAAAGACACAGGCATCGGCATTCCGAAGGAGCAGCTCGACGGTATCTTTGGCAAGTTCGAACGAGCCCGTAATCACTACGCCATTGATGGCCTTGGTTTGGGTCTCGCCCTTGTGTCGCGGTTCACCGAGTTGTTGGGCGGGACCGTTACGGTCAAAAGCTCTGTGAATTGCGGCACCACTTTTACTGTGACATTCCCGTGCGACGTGATTGAGGAGCGCAAATCGCCGCTCCTTGCAAGTCTATCGACGACCGATTGCGCTCAGAAATCCAATGTTCTTTTGGTGGATGACGATCCGTTCAATCTAGCGCTCGCCTCCTCAATCCTGGCGCCCCGCGCCAACGTCACCTGCGCCGAAAATGGGCGTGAAGCGGTGAACGCTTATGAACGCGGCGCATTTGATTTGGTGATCATGGATTGGCGGATGCCCGTGCTCGATGGCCTCGCCGCGACCCGTGAAATTCGCGCCTTGGAAAATGCAATTGACGGCCGCCGCACGCCGATTTGGGGCCTCACTGCCAATGCCTCCGCCGAAGAACGGGTCAAAGCCATAGACGCCGGCATGCAGGAGCTTCTGGCCAAGCCGCTTTCGAAAACCAAGTTGAACGAAATGCTGGCGTGTTGTTGAGGCATGTTTATGGGCCTGTGTGAACCTGTCGCGCGGGTGGGCCGATTGCGGATTGGGCGAAATCCATCATTGGGGCCGACCCTAGGACTTGGCGACAGTCGCCTCAGGTGTGTCAACATCGTCGGCTTGAGGCGCTTCTGGCGTGTTGGCCGGCGCGACGACGTCTGCGTCTTCCACCACGACGATATTGCTTTCTGAGGCCACACCATCTGCGCCAACCAGCAGAGGCAAGACATCGGACGAGGCCAATTTTGATTGCTCTGGAGCAGGGGCCGTGCGCCATGTCAGGGTATCAAATCCACCACAGACCTCGCAGATCGGCGACCAGACAACAGCGGCGGTATTGCAGACATCGCAAATCCACTGCGGCCCACGGGAGGCCGACAAGGCACGCGTCAGCCAGCCACGCACCAAGGAATCTTCTGCGCCTTCACCGCGCTCAATCGCCGCCATGATCGTGAGGGACCGCACCGTAGGATCTTCTTCAACCAGCTTGCCCAGCGCCCGACGCGCCGCCGGAAAGTCCTCTGCGGCGAGATTAAGTTCCGCACGCGTCATCATCACCTCTGGATGGTCAGCATGCATGTTCAGCAATGGCTGGAAGCGCTTTAGGCGGGCCGCAGGCGTCTCCTCCGGCTCAATTTCCGCAAAGGCGGCGGCCAAATCGGGATGCGGCTCTTTGGTCCAGACCTTCTTGAGCAACCGCGTCGCCACCCGTTTTTGACCCTTTTGAATTTGGCTGCGGGCCGCAGCAGCGGCGGCTGGAACAAAGTCCGGTGACATCTTGTTGGCTTCGATGAACTTGGTGTGCGCTTGGTCCATGTCGCCTGCCGCCATGGCCTCCTGACCTTCCGCCATGGCGAGCACGGCGTCACGTCTACGGTGTACATCACGGGGCATTGTGCCGGATTTCAGCTTGGCGTTAAGCGTCTTGCGTGCTCCGGCCCAATCCTCACTCTGAGCTTGCAGTTTCAGCAAGGTATCTTGGGTTTCCTCATGCTTTGGTTTGATCGCAAACGCGCGTTCGGCAAGTTTGAGCGCGGTATCCGTTTCGCCTGCGGCCAGTTTTTGTTTGAGTATCCCACGCACGCCGACGAACCGTGTCAGGTCATCTTGCACCAGCTTTTTGTAGGTCTCTTCGGCTTTGGCACGGTCACCAGACATCTCCGCCGCTTGTGCCGTCAGCAGATTGGTTAACTCTGGCCGTCCAAGATGTTTCTCCGCCTTGGCCGCTTTCGCCATGGCCAGTTTGCCTTCGCCCGAGGCCAGCGCCAACAAACCTTCGGCAAGCATTTTGTAGCCTTTGCGCTCCCGGTTCCGGTCGAAATAGCGTGACAGCGCCGTCTCGTCGCCATTCACAACCTTCAGGAACGCCACGGTGAGAGAGAGCACTTTGAGGGTCACCCAAAGCGCAACCAACAAAACAACGAAGAGCATCACCGATTGAAACGCCGAGAACGTGTATTCCGACCCACCCACGACAATCCGCATGCCGTCGGCGCTTTCCAAAAGAAAGCCTGCGCCAATGGCCAGAGCACCAACCACCACCACGAAACCAATAATTTTTGTCAGAGACCAAAGCATGTCAGTCGCTCCCTTTAATTCGTGCCAAGGCGCTGAGACAGCGCATCAGCGGCAGCTTGGGCATCCTGTCGTGCCTGTGCTGCGTCCTTCCAGGATTTCAACGCCGATGCGGCGGCCTCCGGGAGCGTTTCTATTTCGGCCAGGGCCGTGGCCATGTCTCCGCCCCGCGCCGCTGCTTCTGCACGGCTGAGCACCGCGTCTGGATCATTACCTTCGCGTGGTTGCACCGACCGCACGTTCAATTGGCGTGCCAGGAACGTGCCAAGCCCACCTGCACCATCGCTGGAATCTGGCGAGCGCGCGGCGGCGAGGGCCAACCGCGCGGCGTCTGCAAAGCCCCCTTGGAGCTCTGCCAGTGTCACAGCACCATCAGCGGCCAGCGCAGACAACTCTGCGGGTGCGGCTTCTCCGATGGCGGCTTCGAGTTCTGCAAGCGGTTCGGCGAATGACGATCCGCTGTCGATGGCGCTTACGATTTGCGAGAGCGCGCCGCGGGCAACAGCGGCCTGGGCCTGAGCGACAGCCTCTGCTTCGCGTGCGGCGGCATCTTCTGCCATTGCCTCGATCTCGGCGCGTTGTTCAGCGACGCTGGCTTGCAGAGCGTCCAACTCGCGTTCGTAGGCGGCAATGGCCTCGCCTGACGCACCCTGGGATATTGGACGCTTCTCAAGCGCGGAAAGGCGCTCGTCGAAGGCGGTGACCCGTGTTTCGATGACGGCCAAGGCATCGGACACCTCGTCCATTCCATCACCGGGAGTGCCGATTGCTGCGACGCTTTCTTCCAAGTAAGCAAGTTGGCCTGACAGGCTTGCGAAGTCTTGGGCACTCACGGCGCCCGCTTCCAAAGCATCAAGCCTGCCGCTTTGCGACCCTAGCGCGGCACGGGCCTCCGCCACGAAAGGGTCTGGCTCAGACGGGCGATCAGACATGCCGATCAAATCGTTTTCTGCCACGACGAACCCGAGACCTGCGGCGACGGCACCGCCCAAAATCATGGGCAAGAAACCGCCTTTGCGTTCAACAACGGTCTCTTTGACCACGGTTGGTTGGGGCTCTGGGGTGGGTTCCATGGCTTCAGGCGTGTCCGCGGCAGCAGCGTCTTCGCGGTCATCTTCGACCGTTTCATTACCTGCATCAGCCGCAACATCTTCGGATGCCTGTGCGTTTGTTTTTCTGTCATCCGCCAGCGTGTCACCATCGGTTGCGTCAACCGTGATACCGTCTTCAGCATCATCAACATCAGCGTTTTCTGATGCTGTAAGTTGGTCAGAGTCTTCTGGGGTTTCCGCAGTTGTTTCCGTATCGGCTTTGTCCGTCTCAGGCGCATCACCCCCTGCGCTCTGGTTTGCATCGGTATGGTTTTCCGGTGTCTCTTCAGTGGCGATGTCCTCAACCACATTTTGGTTTTTGGACAAGTCTTCTTCTTTAGGTTTCTTCGCCACCAAACTCTTCCTTCGAATCTCTTCATCGCTGCGCGACCTAGAAAGGTTACGCCACAGGCCCTCCTCCCTCAAGCAATCGAGCTCTTTCGGTCAGGTCAACAAGCGCAATGCCCATCGCTTTGGCATTGGGGTGCTCTGCGATTCTGAGCTCTTGGAACATGGCGGTCTGCGCTGCGTCGGCGACGGCTGCGCTGATGGCCACGGCCCAGATGGGCGCCTGAGGAGGGCGGGGTTCCAACTGTTCTACCAAGATAGTTGCGCTGCGTGGCGAAAACAGGGGCAAGATGACCGGCTCTTCCCCCTCTAACGCTGCCCAAGCTTCTTTTGAGAGCGGTTGAGCCTTTTGGTCATAGACGGTCCAGGCGTCCACGCGGACCCCATGCTGTGCCAGACCGGCGGCCAGGTCCCCGGCAACGTACCGCCCGCGAATATGAACCACGTCCTTGGGCGCGTCGGCGGGCCAGGCGTCACAAAGCGCGGCGGCATCGGGCGCCGTCAGACGCACATCAAAGCCTTTGGTGCGTGCACTTTCAGCTGTGCGCGCGCCAACAACATAGGCGGGCATATGGGTAGGCCCATCGTAATGGTCTAATGCAGACACCGAGGTCAGAATGACCGCGGACCAAGGCTCAGGCGGTCTTATTCCAACATGGGCCACGATCTTTAGAACTGGCGAGATTACGCAGCGTATCCCACTCTGATCATGGTCGTGCCAGAAGCGTTCCGATGCAGCTTGTGGCCGCGTGAGCAGCATGATCGCCATGGGTGAGCCGGGATTGTTTGCACTAGGGGGAAATGCTACCTGCTACGCTCTTAGGCTGCAACGTGGGGGCGTCCTTGCGCATACTTGGGATAGAAAGCTCGTGTGACGACACCGGTGCAGCGGTGATCGAAGGCGACGTAGGCGCAGCCAAGATCCTGTCAAATATCGTATTCGGTCAAACCGAGTTGCACGCCGATTTCGGGGGTGTTGTCCCAGAGATTGCGGCCCGTGCCCATGCTGAACGACTGGACCATGTCGTGCGGTCCGCCTTGAGCGAATCTGGCACGACTTTGGCTGATGTGGATGCGATCGCGGTGACCTCTGGACCGGGTTTGATCGGGGGTGTTGTCGCTGGGGTGATGTGCGCCAAAGGTCTCGCCGCTGGCAGTGGCAAGCCCTTGCTCGGCGTCAATCACCTGGCCGGCCATGCACTGACGCCGCGGCTCACCGATGGGGTCGCTTATCCCTTTGTCATGCTTTTGGTCTCGGGTGGCCATTGTCAGTTTCTGATCGTGCGCGGACCCGAGGAGTTCAACCGACTGGGCGGGACAATCGACGATGCCCCCGGCGAGGCCTTTGACAAAACCGCAAAGCTGTTGGGATTGGAGCAACCAGGGGGCCCTGCAGTTGAGCGAGTGGCCCGTGATGGCAATCCGAAACGGTTCACCTTTCCTCGCCCGCTGCTGGCGCAGCCAGGCTGTGATATGTCTTTCTCCGGGCTCAAGACCGCGCTCTTGCGCGCGCGCGATGCGGTGATTGAAGAGAAGAGCGGCGTGACACCCCAGGATCGGGCGGATTTGTGCGCGGGCTTCCAAGCGGCGGTAGTGGATGTGCTGCGCGCAAAGACGAAACAGGCTTTGAACATCTATGCGGAAGAGAACGCTTCAGCGCCACTCTTGGCCGTTGCAGGCGGCGTGGCCGCGAACGGGCCAATTCGCGAGGCGCTCCAAACTCTTTGTCGCGATCAAAACGTCGCTTTCACGGCCCCACCTCTCGCATTGTGCACGGACAACGCAGCAATGATCGGCTATGCCGGATTAGAGCGGTTTGCACTCGGACGGCGCGACGACATGACGCTTTCGGCGCGCCCACGCTGGCCGCTGGATCCCAATGCCGCACCGATGTTGGGGTCCGGTAAAAAAGGCGCTAAGGCTTAGGGCGCAAATACCGCTGACCCTCCGAAAGGACCTTACATGCTCATCGCTCTTCTCGCCCATGACAAACCCGGCGCGCTCTCCGTGCGACAGGGCACGCGTGCCGATCATTTGGCCTACATCGAGGCCACGGGCGTGGTGCAACAAGCAGGGCCCATCCTCGACGACGGTGGCGACATGGTCGGGTCGTTGATCATCCTGGACGTTGCAGACATGGACGCGGCGCGCGATTGGGCGGCCAATGATCCCTATGCAAAAGCCGATCTCTTTGCTGAGGTAAAACTTCTGCCTTGGAAGCGGGTGATTGGCTGATGGCGTTTTGGTTGTTTAAGTCTGAGCCCGATGCCTGGTCCTGGGATCAGCAAGTGGCCAAGGGTGACGCTGGCGAAGAATGGGACGGCGTGCGGAACTACCAAGCGCGTAATTTTATGCGTGAGATGGCCGTGGGCGATCTTGGGTTTTTCTACCATTCGCAAAAAGACAAGGCTGTGGTGGGCATTGTTGTCGTGTGCGCCGAGGCGCACCACGACAGCACAACCGATGATGAGCGGTGGGAATGCGTGGACATCAAGGCCGTCCGGCCCGTACCCGCGCCTGTGACCTTGGAAACGATCAAGGCCGACCCCGCCCTCAGCGAAATGGTTTTGGTCAAAAACTCCCGGTTGTCCGTCCAGCCTGTGCGGGATGACGAGTTCACGCGTGTCTGCATCTTGTCGGGCATGTCTCACGAAGACGTCTTGTCCCTCACAGCGTGAGCGCGCGCACACCGGTCAAAACACGACAGGCGAGCTTGATGGAACTCTTAGACGTCATTGTCGTGAGATCGATGGCTTTGCCTTTGGGGCCGTAGGGTATTCGGTCTTTGCCGAACCGTAGAATGCGGCTTCGAGCGGTGCGTTGGATCACATCGCTCGGATCATGTCCTGCATTTTGTGTCAGGAGGATGCATCACGGGAGTGTGCTGAGCGATATCCAAACCGCCGTCCAAGGCATACGGTCCGGCTTTGGCATCAGACTTTTTGGCCACGCATGGTTGGCAGCGAACACATGATATACAGCGCATCCGAAACGCTTTTGAGTTACAAACGAAGCAGGGGGCTCTGGCGGAATCGCCAGAACCCCCTGTCACCCCACATGCTCCCTACACTCACCGCATGTGACCTCGAAGAAAGGTTCCGGCCATCCTGGCCAGATGCGTACGGTATACCCCAGAATCCGAATTGTCGCAAATCCGAAGCACTTAGAATGCGACCTGATATTGTAACGGATCGTTAGACACTCTGTTTACGCGGCATGCCGCCAATCCAAGACAACTTTGCCTGACTGACCGGATCCCATGGCGTCAAAACCGGCCTCAAATGCCTCTGCGTTGAAACGATGGGTGATCACCGAGGACACGTCCAATCCGTTCTGCAGCATGGCGATCATCTTGTACCAGGTTTCAAAGATTTCTCGGCCATAGACGCCTTTGAGTGTAATCGCCTTAAAGACGATGCGGCTCCAATCCACGGGGCTGCGCCCAGGCGGAATGCCAAGCATCGCAATGCGTCCGCCCATGACCAGGGCCTCTACCATTTGATCCAGCGCGGCTTGTGCACCCGACATCTCAAGCCCAACGTCGAACCCTTCGCGCATACCAAGACCGTACATAACGTCCTGAAGATCGGTCTGGGTCACGTTTACGGGCACAACGTCGGCCACGCGGCCCGCCAAATCCAGCCGATACGGGTTTACATCTGTGATGACGATATGGCGTGCCCCCACATGTCGCGCCACGGCGGCGGCCATAATGCCAATAGGCCCAGCGCCGGTGATCAAGACATCCTCGCCGATCAAATCAAAACTCAACGCGGTGTGCACGGCATTGCCGAGGGGGTCCATGATCGCCCCAATCTCATCGGGGATGTCATCCGGCAGCGGCACAACATTGAAGGCAGGAAGCTTCAAATACTCGGCAAAGGCGCCGGGTTCATTGACACCAATTCCACGCGTTTCGGGATCAAGATGGAACTTGCCCGCACGAGATTGCCGCGAGCTATGACCGATCAAATGACCTTCTCCACTGCAGCGTTGACCCACGCGAAAGTCGCGCACGTGAGATCCGATGTCGGCAATTTCACCCGCGAACTCATGGCCAGTGATCAATGGAACCGGAACCGTTCGCTGCGCCCAATCATCCCAGGCCCAGATATGAATATCGGTGCCGCAGATTCCGGTTTTGTTGATCCGGATGAGCACATCCTCCGGCCCGATCTCAGGAATAGGTTGGGTCTTGCGCCAAAGCCCCTGACGCGGTTCGGCTTTTACCAAAGCTTGCATGGTGTGTGTCATTTGATCACTCCCAAACTCCGCCCAACTTTGGCGAAGGCCGCCAGCGATTGATCGAGATCATCACGGGTGAGTGCGGCATTCATTTGGGTGCGAATGCGTGCTTGGCCTTTGGGCACCACGGGGTAGAAAAAACCGCTGACATAAACGCCTTCTTCGAAAAGCCGTGCTGCCATGTCTTGGGCCAACCGCGCCTCACCAAGTATGACGGGCACAATGGGATGCTCACCGGGGAGCAAGTCGAACCCAAGATCTGTAAGACCTGCCCGCCAATACGTCGCGTTCTCGAAGAGGGTTCCGCGAAGGTCTGCACCCTCGCGCACGATGCGCAGCGCCTCGATGCCCGCCGCGACGATGGACGGCGGAAGAGCATTTGAAAAGAGGTACGGTCGCGCGCGTTGCCGCAGCAGGTCGATGACGGGCTGGGGCCCGGCGATATAACCGCCAAGCGCACCGCCAAGTGCCTTTCCAAGAGTGCCCGTAAGAATATCTACATCGACATTCGTATGCTCGGGTGTTCCTTTACCATTGGCACCCATAAACCCTGTGGCATGGCAATCATCAACCATAACCAATGCATTGTATTCATTTGCCAATTTAGTGATTGAAGCGAGATCTGCCAATGTGCCATCCATGCTGAATACGCCATCGGTTGCGATCATGATATGACGTGCGCCGTCCTCGCGTGCAGCGCGCAATTTCGCGTCGAGATCCACCATATCGCAGTTCGTGTAACGATACCGTTTGGCTTTGCTGAGACGAATGCCGTCGATGATCGATGCGTGGTTCAGTGCGTCAGAAATGATGGCATCCTCAGGTCCCAGAAGCGGCTCAAAAAGGGCGCCATTGGCGTCAAAGCACGCCGCGAAGAGGATGCTGTCATCCTTGCCCAAGAAAGCCGCGAGTTCTTGTTCCAACTGACGATGCAGGTCCTGCGTCCCGCAAATAAAGCGCACCGACGCCATGCCAAACCCATGGCTGTCCATTGCGGCATTGGCGGCGGCAATAAGGCGAGGATCGTCGGCAAGGCCAAGATAGTTGTTGGCGCATAAGTTGATGGCCTGCTGCCCTGCGGCGGACATTCGGGCGCGCTGCGGTGTGGTGATAGGACGCTCTACTTTGAAGAGACCATCGGCCCGAAGCTGCTCAAGCGTGGATGAAATTTGACTTAGGAATGCGTGCGACATGACCGATCTCCTTTCGGATTACGGTATCATAACGGATAGTATTCCGAAATAGCGGATTTATATCATTACGGATTTTTTCCACTATCCTCCGCTATCTCGCACAATGAGTAGCGCGCGAGCGGAAGTTTGAGCATGGATCGCATGCGGGACATCAGCAGCGTAACGCGCTGCATCACCCTCAGCGACGGCGGCCGAGGCGTCCGCGCTGACGACCTCCAAAGTTCCGTCGATCACAGTCAAATGTTCGCGCGTGCCTGGGGCGTGCGCTTTGCTTTCCAAAGATCCGCCGGGGTCGAAGCGGAGCTCATAAACCTCATGGCGGCCAACTTCCTCGGGCGGTGAGAGAATGCGAATGGCACAACCTGCGCCTCGTGCCGCGATGGTCGGCGCATCCGCACCACGCAGAACGTTAATCTTGGGCGCTGGCGCTTGGTCGAGCAGGCCAGCGAAATCGACTTGAAGCGCGCGGGTAAGGTTCCACAAAGTCGCGATAGTGGGCGAGGACTCGCCGCGTTCGATCTGACTAACCATGGAGCGCGATACGCCTGAAAGCTTGGCGACCGCATCCAACGATAGCCCCTGATCTCGCCGAGCGGTCTTTAAACGCTCGGGCAAGAGCGCCAGGATGTTTGTATCATTCTCCGTCATACTGGATTCATAGAGCCCGCTGGCGGACATCGCCATAGAAAAAGCCGCCCCCATTGAGGGCGGCTTCAAAATAGTGTGGTTTGGATCGGTCTACTTGCCTGTGCGGCTCAAAACCGATTGCGCCGTTTTGAGGATAATGCGCGCATCCTCCAAGAAGGACGACGTGTAGAGATAGTCTACGTCCATTTGCACGCGTTCATCGTAGCTGACATCGTTGCGACCAGACACCTGCCAACGACCGGTTATGCCAGGTTTCATCGCCAAATAAGCGGTCCGGTGGCTGGCATACCTTTGCAGCTCGGCGCGCACGACAGGGCGCGGGCCAACAAAGCTCATATCGCCTTTAAGGACGTTCCAGATCTGTGGAAGCTCATCAAGGCTTGTCCTACGCAGGAATTTACCAAAGCGCGTGATGCGCGGATCCTTGGTGAGTTTGTGATCGCGTGCCCATTCTTCAGCCGCCTCAGGGTTGGCAGCGAGATACGCCTCAAGCTTAGCCTCGGCATTTGGCACCATCGTACGAATTTTCCAACACCGAAAGGACTTTCCATTGAAACCTACGCGTTTATGGGAAAAGAAACCTTTGCCGCCATCAAGACGCGTAACCACATACAGAATGCCGATGCACGGCGCGACAACAGGAATGATCAAGAGTGCAAAGAGAATATCGAAACTACGTTTACAATACCGGATATAAAGTCCGCCTGCGGCCCCGCGGAACGCGTCGCGCTGCGAATTCATGCTCGACTTTTCCGACCGATCCGTCGATACAAAATCAATAATGCTCATAACTTACCCCCAAGCAAGTTAGAATCAATAGGACCCATCACCGTACACACGTACAGAGAGAACTAAAAAAATGTTTAGGTCTGTTAAACCCGACTAATACTAAATCAACTGTATAAGGTTTTACGAAAAGTCGGTCTAGTTGCCGTGGATGCAGGAGGACTGATTTTGTCGGTTTTTTTGCAATTTTGCCAAATTTGTCGATTTGGCCTCGGGATCGCGCTCGGGACGTCAGTCGGCATTTTACATTTCATGCTTCGTGTAAAATGCGTGCTAAACAAGGTGATTGTCGTGTGCCAAGCGACGTGTTCCAACGCATGGCAATCGGCGTCTCTCGCGTGAAAATGGTTAATTTCCCCTTATATCGCCGGTTTTGCGCCACAATTTGACCACTATGAGCCAAATTCACTGAGAGCGACCCACACTCCGTTTTTAGCGTTTTTGCGACAAAATTTCCGCTTAGACTGGTCTCGCCCAACTGCGCACATCTCAGAGCTGATCTGCCGATGGTTCACTGATTTGCAATTCGTTTGTCATGAAATGTGTTTGATTCGGTGTACAAATTTCCCGCTAAAGTAGAATACACTCGCGGAAAGACAGTCCCTCAGACCTTGTTTTTGACTACGCCGTCGATGGTTTTCAGCTGGGTCAGAACACCGGCGAGCGCATCGAGATGGACCATGTTGGGACCATCGCAGGGCGCTTGGTCGGGGTCCTGGTGAACTTCCATGAACACGGCGGCGCAACCCGTCGCCAATGCAGCTCTCGCCAAAACGGGAACAAATTCGCGTTGCCCCCCAGACGAGGTACCTTGGCCACCGGGTAATTGCACCGAATGGGTCGCGTCAAACACCACAGGATACCCAGTCTCTGCCATAATGGGCAACGCGCGCATATCGCTCACCAGCATGTTGTAGCCAAAGGACGCGCCCCGTTCGCACAGCAAGATATTGTCGTTGCCGGTGCTGGCGATTTTGGCCGCCACATGTTGCATGTCCCAAGGTGCGAGAAACTGACCCTTTTTCACATTGATGGGTTTTCCCGTCTCGCCCACCGCGATTAATAGGTCGGTTTGACGGCTTAAGAACGCAGGCACTTGAAGCACATCGACGGCGTCGGCCACTGTGTTCACTTGATCGACGCTATGCACGTCAGTGATCACAGGGCACCCGAACTCCGCACGAATGTCCGCCAAAATCTGAAGGCCTTCGTCCATACCAATACCACGTGCCGCGTCGACGGACGAGCGGTTGGCCTTGTCGTAGCTCGACTTGTAGATCACCGGAATGCCCAGCGGTTCGGTGATCGCTAAAATCTCCTGCGCCATCATGCGAGCGTGGTCGCGGTTCTCGATCTGGCATGGGCCAGCGATCAACATGAATGGAAGGTCATTGCCCGTCGCAATTGGGCCAATGGAGACATGTTTCATGCGGCGCCTTCTCGGTTCAAAACGGCTTCGATACGGGCCACATCTTCAGGGTTGTTGAGTTCCCAAAAGACCCGCCCGCGTGCGTCGACTTCGACACACTGCATATGCGCGCCATTTTCAAGGAAACGCAATTGTTCAAGACCTTCGAGACGTTCCAGTGTCCCTTCTGGCCAATCACGGTATTTCAGCAAGGCCTTCGGACGATAGGCATAAACGCCCACGTGGTGGAACACCGGCACATGACCCGCTTCAAAAACGCTAGCTCCGACGTAAGGGATGACTTCTTTGGAGAAATAGAGCCCCCGCATCGCCGCATCAAAAACCGCAGTGGTGCCCCCTACTCGCCCGGCTTTGCGATCCTCAAGGAACATAGCGAGCGTCTGCGGATCACACCGGAGCACGGGCGTGGCGGCATCGCAATCTGGCTGGGCCTGCATTGCAGCGATCAATTCGGAGAGGAACCAAGGTGGGGTCAGCGGCGCGTCGCCCTGAAGGTTCACAATCAGATCGGCCTCAAGTCCTGCGCGCATCATGGCATCGGCGCAACGTTCGGTGCCATTGCTACATTCTTCGGAGGTCATAATGACCTCCGCGCCGAAGGCTTTCGACGCCTCGGCAATGCGGTCGTCGTCTGTGGCGACAAAAACCGCGTCGGCTTCTGGAACCTGTTTGGCGGCTTCCCAGCTACGCTGGATCAAGGTTTTAGGCTTGCCGTCGGGACCCGTTAAGGCCACCAAGGGTTTACCGGGGTAACGGGTCGAGGCGTAGCGAGCAGGGATAATGATCGCGATCATGCGACACCTGCGCGTAGGCAATCATGGATGTGCAAGACGCCGAGCGGTTTGCCATCAGGGTTAACCACGAACAAAGCGCTGATCTTGGTTTCGTTCATCGCCGCAAGCGCCTCAGAAGCCAGAGCCTCAGGTTGAATCATCTTGGGGCTGCGCGTCGCGACGGTACCGGCGGTTTGGATCATCAAATCGGCCATGTTGCGACGCAAGTCACCATCGGTGACCACGCCTGACAAAACACCATCCGCGATCACACCGGTCAAGCCAAACCCCTTGGACGTCATCTCTAGAAGCGCGTCGCTCATGGGAGCATCTTCGTCGACCAGGGGCACGGCGTCGCCCGTATGCATCAAATCAGAAGCGTGTTTGAGCTGGGCGCCGAGTTTGCCACCGGGGTGAAGAACGTGAAAATCCTCACGCTTAAACCCGCGACGATGCATGAGCGCTACGGCGAGCGCGTCTCCAAGCGCCAAAGTCGCCGTGGTCGACGTCGTCGGCGCCACGCCAATCGCACAGGCTTCGCGCGCATTAGGCAAGCGCAGAACGATATCGGCCTGGCGGGCCAGAGTGCTCTTTGGATCGCGGGTTATCGCGATGAGCGGAATGCTAAATCGGCGGGTATACGTTACGATATCCACCAACTCCGACGTTTCGCCCGAGTTCGAAATCGCCAAACAGAGGTCCTGTTTGGTGATCATGCCCATGTCACCATGGCTAGCTTCGGTGGGGTGCACGAAATGGGCGGGCGCACCGGTGGACGCGAAAGTCGCAGCGATCTTATGGCCGATATGCCCGGATTTTCCGACACCAGTAACGATGATACGGCCGGTCACATCTGCCAAAAGGGCAATAGCCGCTTCGTGATCTGTCCCAAGCTCTTGGGCCATTTGATGCAGAGCTTCCGCTTCGAGGCGTAGGACCTCGGACATCTGAGCCTTCACGCTCATGGGCAACCTTTACTCATTGACGTGCACATGTTGCGGCACAGGACGACGACACCTTAGTTGGCCGCCGTCGCCACATTCGCTGCCGTGTTGATCAAAGTCGGTGTGATTTGCGTTACAACGCGGCTCCAACGGGTAACTGGCTGTTCTGCAATGAAAACAATGTCATTGGGGCGAAGCTCAAACCGCGATGCGAGCACGAAGTTGGTCGCGTCGCGTCCGTCAAGTTGCCACGCAGTGACAGCACCAAACTCACGTGGATCAGCAGACCCGCGCAAAACGTAGATTTGGCTTACGTCTGCAGTGCGGATGGGAAGGCCGCCGTTGTCAAAGAGGGCATCTGCCAGCGTGGCTGTCTGACCGAAAGGCAGAGCAAAACGCGCTTGGTTCTTCACCTCTCCGGTCAAGTAAACGTAGTCGCGGTCCACATCACCCAGTTCCAGACGAGCCTGGAAGTTCTGACGCGCGTCTTGTTGCGCAGAACGACGGATGTTCACCGCCGCCTGCAGCTCATTGAGAGCATTGATACGGGCGCGTTGGCGGAACTCGGCAGCGCGGATTTCTTGCTGGAAATACGCTTGTGCCTGGTCAAGTTGGAATTGCGTGTCCACAAAGATGGAGTCGCCATCTGCCAGCCGCGTGCGTTGCAGCCCGCTGGTAGAGTACAATTCACTCAGCGGAATTTGGTAGAGCGTGCCGTCACGATAGATGCGGACAGAAGCGAACTCAGCATTTTCCGCCGTCACACCGCCAGCCGCAGCGAGCGCTTCATCAAGGGTCACAGCGCTCAAACCAATTGGCACAACGGTGGGACGCGCAACGGCACCGCCTATGGACACTTTTTGAGAATTAAATTCGGCCACTTCGAGGCTGAAAGTCGGGTCGATCTGGTTTTCAACCAACCGCTGGAAGAGCACGCTTTCGGCATCTTCGAGGGTGAGGTTTGCAACTTGCACGCGGCCCACATTGGGGATCGCAATCGCGCCGTCGTCTTGGACTGTATAGCCCTGTCGTGCATTCGATGCGGCAAGAAGACCCGTCAGCTGTTCAACAGTTGAGCCCACTTGTGGTGTCGCCAGAAGCAGGACGTCTCCAATCCCGACACGGTACGGGGCATTTTGCACGGCCGGTGGCACGGAGAGTTGCAGGGCACGCGTTTGATTGCTTGGATCTTCGATCGGACGAGGGATCGCACCGCCCCCAACACCAGAGGTATTGGCACCCGCTGTCGCGTAGAACGCGCTGGGTAGGCTTTTGGGCGTGTAAGACGAACGGTTCGCAGCAAGCACGCTTTCCGGTGTGATAGGCTGAACCCGTATTTTTGTATCACCATCGCGGAAAGAATTCACTTTGGGCGATTGATAGATGGCGCCACACCCGCCGACTCCGAACACCAAAACCAATGCTGCAATCCAGCGCGTCATTGCGGTTTCTCCTGCCTCATCTTTCCCCAAGGTCTTACAAAGGGGGGCGGCTATGTCCAATCGTTAAGCAAGTACCGCTGCGTAAAATTCAAGTGTCGTGACAAACAGGGCGCAGCACAGCCCCTTGTTTATGCACATTGCGATCCGCCAAAAATGAAAATCAGGCCCCCAATAGGGAGCCCGAAAGACCATCACTCTGAATAGAGCTTGAGCGAACCTTAGTCGGTGCCGCTGCTTTCGTTTGCGGCCTGCGTGACGATGATGGTCGCGACGCTTACACCGCCAACAACCAAAAGTGGCGTCAGCTCGATGCCGAGTTGGCTGGACACGATGCCCTCTGCAGGCGCGATTTTTTCTTGAGCGATTGCGGGAGCGGCAGCTGCGCCTACAAGGGCGAGTGCAAGTGATGTTGTACGAAGCATAATGAGTTCTCCTAACAAAGTCTGGCATTCATATAGTCGGATGACGCCTCTGCCGCAACGCTGAATTGCGTTTTGGTGAACGACGAGCGGATGAATGCTGCATTATTGCTCCTTTAGGAGCTGAATTTCCGCGTAACCAGCCTGCGGGCTCACCCATTGGGTGGACGTGCGCACCGTGCCCCGCGAATCGAGGAAATACGTGTTTTGGAACGTGCCACCGCCTCCAGCGCTACAGGTTTCTACGACCCGAGTTGCGGTGAAACGGCCCGCCAAATTCTCCCCGGCGACGCCGGAGGTGCGGCCATAATCACACACAAACGCACGCAAGATGATCTGATTTTCCCCGTTATAATAACGGTGTACACGCGTCGCGCGCGATCTTTGACCCCGAACCGCCGCGCGTACCTCTGCGAGGCCCGCGCTCACCAAATCGGTTGCCAAACCTTTGGTCGCTGTGATGATGCCACGATCGAGCGACACTTGGGTGCCATCCGCTGTTCCCCAAGTGTGCACCGACTTGTTACGCCCGATGGGGGTCAGGAACGAGTCCGCGTTGAAGGAGGGCAAATCAAGGTAAATAAGACCAGTTTGAGTAGCTGCCAGGGCTTCTGGCGTGACTTGAGCGCGTAGATTCGGGCGAGGCGGTGCTTTTGCGAATAAACCACTGATCGCAGCACGTGCCTGATTCAGGCCAGCGTTCTGTCCGCTTGTGTTTCCACACGCAGCAACTGACAGCACCAGAACGGCGCAGGCGAGGATACGTGTAAGGCTCATCGCAGGAACTGCCCCCATTGCTCTTGCATCGCGGGACGATGGAGATCTCTGACTTGTTCATAGAGACGACCGTCGACGTTCAAACGCGCACCACCGTCACGCAAGACAGGACGGATCGTCCGCGAAATTGCACCCTCAGACCGCGTATTGGTGAAAGTCGAGAAAGGAATATGGATGCGGATGCCCTTGTCAAAGGAGCCTTCGCCGAAGTCTTCGAATGGGATGTCGGTCAAAGTGGCAAAGGCGCCGATGCGGATACCATTGTCGAACTCGCGATCCACCGTCAGCGTGCCACCCCAATCTTCGTTCAGATAGCGACCGAGATCGAGTTGGTAGTGAAAGTCGTTTTTGGCTTTGTAGTAGAACGATAGGTGACCCGTGGCGACTTCGTAGTCTTGGAAGTTGAAATCCACACCGAAGTCACGCTGTTTAACGTAATTGACTTCTGCGCCAACGGCCAAACGACTATCGACAGGTTTCCACAAAAGTTCTGTGGAGACACCGCCGTACATTTGTTCGAGATACCCCGCCGATACGCGACCATAGAGGTCTTTGCCGGGGCGGAAGTAATAATCCGCTGTCAAACGGCTCAGTTGTGTATCACTGGTGCCAATGTAGATGTTGGCATCCGAACGGACGCGGCGAATGGTCGAGTCAGACTCTCTGAGATCACCCCGGTTGCCAGCGAAGCGCTGGGTGAGGATGCCGGTAAAGACCATACCGTTCACAGGCTCCCAGCGCGCGCGGCCTTCGAGACCAAAGTCGAGACGCACCGGGCTTGCGGGGTCAAAGTAGGACGACGACACGTAAGGGCCGACGCCCCAATCGAAGTTCGGTGAGAAGCCACTGAGCGCGTCATACGTCACGCCAAGGGAACCCGAGTAAGGATCACGGAACCGGCTTCTGGCAAAAGCCTGCCATGTGCCGTCAGGCGCAAACTCAAGTTCTTCGAGGTCGCTACGCGCAATAGTAATATCAGAACTCGGCACGCCGTTGGGCGACACCATCGTGATAACAAAAGTTTCCACCGACGCGGGCATCACCGCAGTCAGGATACGCGCAACACGACCCGCAGCGCGTGCTGGCGGCAAGCTATCTTCAGGACGCACGCGCACATAGACCTGCGTGGCTTCGACGCTCACACCATCAAGTGACATCCCTTCAAGTGGCAGCACCTTTTGTAACGTTTGGTGGATCGAGGCGCGGCGCGTGTTGTCTTCGGTCCAACCCAAATCGTGGGCCGATCGGGACGCACGCACTGACACCGGGATAGGCCCCGGATCAACGGGACCAGAGATGGCGCGAGGTTGCTTGAAATTAAACGGATAACTCAGGCTCACAGCGGCTGTGGTTCCGTAAAGATAGGCACCACTGACGACGATGCCGTTGCGGAGCTTGTAGGACGCGCCGATGTTGATAGGAGAGACCTGTTCAAAGATCCCACGATCTTTTTCGGCGGTGTAATTGTCGGACGAGTATTCCAAAGCCAGGCGGAAGCGGTCGTTAACAGCATATTCCAAGCCACCAAAGAACGCGGCATCTCCGCGGAACCAATCGTCGGTGTCTGGCTGACCTGTGGTCTCGATGCCCGTCGCCGATGGGCCCCGCGTTTTAAATCGGTCAGAGAGGGCACCCAGCGGGTTCTCAAATCCGCCCCGCGAGCCAAGGCGGCCCCAACCGATCCCACCGGTGGCGCGGACGCGACCGAACGTCTTGGTGGCGACGAGGTACTCGGAGGCATAAACGCCTGTCCCGCCGAAGTCGGTCAGGCCAACCGTCACTGCCGGAAGCACATCCGTCTCGTCGACAAGCTGATACCGCAGATCAAAACTGCGGTCGTAGTAACTGCCGTTACCGAAGTAGTCGAAGATCTGCGAGTAGCGGAACACACCGCTCAGCCGTTCGGTTATTTGAAAATCAAAGGTAAGGCGTTGGACGCCATCGAACGCTGACAGCGTCGTGGTCAAATCGGCATCTTTGCGTTGGTGCGCCGTTGGCATCTCAATCAGGCCAGGCGATCCAAACGTGTTGCTGCTAGGGCGCTCCCAGATATCTGGCGCCGGCACACCGCTTTGGGGTGTAGCTGCTGTTGCAAATGCACTTAATCCAATCGCCCCTGCAAGGCTTGCAAATCTATAGCGGTGCCCCACTGCTATGCCCTTTCAATTGCGCATCGCGAATTTTGCCCGTTACTTTGCGTTTTGACCCATCCAAACCTTAAGAACAAGGTTTGTTCTCTTTTTAGACAATTTTGCAGCAGATTGGTCACTTGGCGTCTCTTGGAATTCTGCCTATGTCTCAGGCATGCGCCTCTTCCCTTGGCAACGCGATCGCGAGCCTGAATTCGACGCCCCTTTGCACCCTGAGACCACCGCCATGGTTGTGGGGGACATACACGGGCGTGCCGATCTCATGCTTCAGATGTTCACCAAGTTGGACACACTCAACCACAATGATGCGCATCTGATCTTTGTTGGTGACTACCTGGATCGTGGTGAAGACAGCGCCCGTGTGCTGTCCACTTTGTATCAGTTTCACACAGGTGCCCAGCCAGGTTTAATGACCTGTCTGAAGGGCAATCATGAGCAAATGCTCTTGGATTTTCTGGACGCTCCCGCGGAACATGGACCGCGTTGGCTCCGCCATGGTGGCCTTCAGACCTTGGCAAGTTTCAAGCTCGCAGTGACTGCGTCACCAAACGCAGAGCGCGATTGGATTGGGTTGCGAGACGCCTTCCGCGATGCACTTGATCCCCAAATTGAAGCGTGGCTACGCAGCCTGCCCCTCACCTGGCAAAGTGGAAACCTGTTCGTGTGTCACGCTGGCACAAACCCCGACAAACCGATTTCGGAGCAGAGCGACGCCGGCCTGCTATGGGGGCACCCGACGCATTACGAGCGTCCGCGCAAAGACGGGATTTGGGTGGCGCATGGCCACATCATCGTGGATAAGGCGCGACCCACGATGGGCCGCATCCCAGTTGATACCGGCGCTTATGCGACCGGACGCCTGACCTGTGCGATCATCGAACCCGGCGCCGTGGAATTCCTCACAGCTGTCGATCGCACCCAGACCTGACCGTTAGAGCGAAATCCCAGACGCGGCGAACACGTCTTTTAGGTCTGTTTCAGCGCGTGGTCCAACGTAGCGGATCACTTCACCTGCAACAGCGCAACCCATCTCGCCACAATCTTTCATGCTGCGCCCCGTGGCGAGACCATAGAGAAAGCCCGCGGCAAAGCCGTCGCCTGCGCCTGTGGCATCCACCGGAACAATCTTGGTCACGCCCACATCGGTGCGCTCACCACCCGCTACAATAGAGACACCATCGCCAGAGCGTGTGCAGGCCACCAAAGGACAAATTGCCGAAGTTTTCGCCAGGCCCTCGTCAAGGTCATCGGTTTCAAAGAGCGACTTGATCTCGTCTTCGTTGCCAATGACAAAGTCGAGTTCGTTCTCAATGAGCGCAAGAAAATCTGCACGATGGCGTTCCACACAGAACGGATCAGAGATGGCGATGCCCGCCTTGCCGCCAGCCGCGCGGCAAGCCCGCGCCACCAGTTTAAACGCGTCTTTGCCCTTGGGTTTGTCAAAGAGATAGCCCTCAAGGAAAACCACCCGCGCCGCGGCTGCAACGCCTTCGTCCACGTCATCGGTGCCAAGTTCGGCGGAGACCCCAAGATAAGTGTTCATGCTACGCTCGCCATCGGGCGAGACAAAGATCATGGAGCGAGACGTGGGCAAACCACTTTGCACAGGACCATTTGGAAACGCGGTGCCGTCTGCGGCCAAAGCATCGGCATAAAACCGGCCCAGCGCATCATCAGTGACACGCCCCACAAACGCCGTTGACAGACCCAAGTTACCAATGCCCGCAATCGAGTTGGCCACAGATCCACCCGCGGCCTGGGTGCGATCGCTCATTGCACCATAGAGCAGTTCTGCACGGTCTTTTTCGATGAGCTGCATGATGCCTTTGGTGATGCCCATATGGTCCAAAAAACTGTCATCGGCATGGGAAATCACATCGACAACCGCGTTGCCGATGCCCACCACATCATAGGTTTTGCTCATTTGGTGTCCTCCGAGACAATGGCGCCGAGTTCCGTCTCGACCAGCCATTCGGGATTGAAAAAGCCTGTTACCTTTACAAAAGTACACGCGGCTTTGATGGCGCCGAAAACTTGGCCATGCGCAAAAGCTACGTCTTTCCAGCGGGTGATATGGGTGAGCATGACCCGACTGCGGATCACGTTTTTTCGGGTGGAGCCCAAATCGACAAGCGTTGCAAGATCGATCTCAGGGCACCTACGGTTAAGCCCAAAATCATGCCAGCAATGGCGCACGGCACGGTTAAAGCCAATGTGCGGCGCACGCGAGGAACCCGACGAAAACAACGTACGGCTCATGCGGTTTTCTCCTCAAACACGCAAAGGTCTTCGATGATGCAGGTTGGGCACATCGGCTTGCGCGCTTTGCAGTGATAGCGGCCATGTAGAATGAGCCAATGATGGGCGTGGAGTTGGAAATCCACCGGCACATGGTCTTCGATGGCGCGTTCCACAGCATCGACGTCTTTGCCCGGCGCAATCCCAGTGCGGTTGCCCACCCGAAAGATATGTGTATCCACGGCCTGCGCCGGGTGACCCCACCACATGGAGAGAACCACATTGGCGGTCTTACGCCCGACGCCAGGCAGGCTTTGCAGCGCGGCCCGGGAATTTGGCACCTCTCCGCCATAATCATCGACCAAGATGCGGCTGAGCTTCATCACATTCTTGGCCTTGTTGCGGTAGAGGCCGATGGTTTTGATGTGCTCGATCAGCTTTTCTTCGCCTAGATCGAGCATCTTTTGCGGTGTGTCGGCGATCTTGAAGAGCTCTCGCGTTGCTTTGTTCACGCCAACATCGGTCGCCTGGGCTGATAGCGCGACTGCAACGACCAACGTATAGGCGTTCACATGGTCCAATTCACCTTTGGGTTCTGCTTCGTGTCCATGAAAGCGGGAGAAAATCTCACGAAGGGTATGATAGTCGAGCTGCTTTGCCATGACGCGCTTATCCGAGCTTAGGTCTTTGAAGACAAGTCACGGAGCGTCTCAGAAGTGAAGTCTGTGTAGCTGGCGCTTTTGTGGGTCACGTGCTTTTCGATCATCGCATGAAACTCAGGCAACGCGTGAAACGGCACGTTCGGGTGGACGTGATGTGCGGTGTGGTAGGGCATGTTCCAGGCGATATAGCGCAAAAGCGCGTGGGTGTAGGTCGTGCGCGTGTTGTCGAACATATTGGCGGCAAAGGCACACCGTCCGTGTTCGGCCATAAGGTAGAGGCGCAGCACCGGTTGGCCGATGATGAGAGGCGCAATCCAGAGCCAAAACAACAGTGGGCTCCACAACAAGCTAAGCAATGCCAAGGCGTAGAGCGCCAGATGCCAGCGCGCCTCGTGTATCACCCGCGGACGCACAGATTGAGGAAGATACACGGCCTCCGCCCGCCCCGACGCGGCGGCGAAGACATGTTGGAGAAGCGATTTCCACACTGGAATGCCGCTCACGTGCAACAGGAATGGGCCCCAGTGTGTATATTTCTGGGAATCACCCTGCAGCTCGGGATCTTTGCCCGGAATATTTGTATGCCGATGGTGAGCGAGGTGAAAATACCGAAACCAGGTGAAAGGTATGAGCAAGATCACCCCGCAGCTGCGCCCCACCAGATCATTCAAACGCTCGCTCTCGAAGGGTGTTTTGTGGGTGCATTCATGTTCAAGCGTGAAAAGAAAAATCATAAAGAGCGCCTGCACACCGAGCGCGACACCCCAAAACGGCCCACCCAAAGCAACCCAAAGCGCGCAGGCCGTGATCACGCCCAGCTGCAACGCAAGACGCACCAGCGCCGGTCTGTCCCGGCGCGCGGTGAGAGCTGCGGCGGTGTCGCCATCCAAGGATGCGAGAAAGGCTTTGTGCTCCATGATGGTAGTAATGACTGACCCTCGCGCGGTTGCAATGCGCAAAAATCGGATCGTTTTAATATAAGCCCCTTGTTACATCCGGGGCCAGAGAACGCGAGATTCGAGGGCGTGAGATGCGCGATTTGGAACAGAGCTATCACTACGGCGTGGTGCGCCGCGCAATTGCGTTGATTGACGAACGCGGCCCGCAATTGTCGCTGGATGGTTTAGCTGATGAGATGGGCATGAGTTCCGCGCACTTTCAACGATTGTTTTCGCAATGGGTCGGCGTGTCACCCAAGCGGTATCAGCAGTATTTGACGCTTGGGCACGCCAAAACCTTGCTCCAAGACCGGTTCACCACCATGGCCGCCGCCCATGGCGCAGGTTTGTCTGGGGGATCGCGGCTCCATGATCTTTTTGTGCGGTGGGAGGCGATGAGTCCGGGCGAGTTTGCCCAAGGCGGCGCAGGCCTCACCATTTACTGGGGCTGGTTTGAGAGCCCTTTTGGTCTTTCGCTCGTCATGGGCACGGACAAAGGCATATGTGGTATTGGCTTTGCAGCCGAGACCGGCGCCGAGCCCACGATGGCCGACCTGCGCAGCCGTTGGCCGAAGGCCGACTATGTCGAGGAAGTCGCGCGGCTTGCCCCTTGGGTTAAAGCAGCCTTTGGCAAAGTCAACGATGAGGCAGCCCCCCTTTATCTCATTGGTGCGCCGATGCAGATCAAAGTTTGGGAGGCGTTGCTGCGCATCCCCTCGGGTCACGTGACAACCTATTCCGAAATCGCGGACCATATCGGCAAGCCCAAGGCGGTGCGTGCCGTGGGCACAGCGGTGGGGCGCAATCCAATCTCTTGGTTGATCCCGTGTCACCGTGCATTGCGCAAATCCGGCGGCTTGGGCGGATACCATTGGGGGCTACCGGTGAAGCGCGCAATGCTCGCCTACGAGGCGGCGCAAACCGGAATGTGATCTGATGGTCACCATCTGGGACAAGGCTTTGCAGCCTCGGCGCCGGCGGCGGGCGGGCTTTAGGGGGCTACCAACCCCTTTTGGCTGCGCCAATTCACCCCCGCGGGTATTTAGAGCAAGAGGAAAGCCCGTGCGGCGGCCTCACACAAACGTGGTGGCGGTGTTTCGCCGATTCCCCTTAACGGCGGTAGGCCGATTCTATACACTCAATATATCGAAGCAGTCGCACTTGAGCCCAAAAGAAGGCCGCGACACAGCACAGTAAGAGGCGAAGACCATGATCACCCGTTTTTCCACACTGACCCTTGGCGTGGCCGTTTTGGCCATCTCAGCCTGCACGCACACCGGCCCTATCGATACAAGCCAAGGCCCCAACGAGAATCGTAAGGCCAAGTCGGGCGCGTTGATTGGTGCCGCAGCTGGCGCTTTGGCCGGTTTGATAACATCCGGTGATGACCGCGGTGACAAAGTGCGTGCCACAGTGACGGGTGCCGCAATCGGAGCCGCGGGCGGCGCGATTGTTGGTAATATTCTCGACCGCCAGGAAGAGGACCTCCGTCAGGATCTGGCGGGGACCGATGCGACAATCGTCAACACAGGCGATCGTTTGATCGTCACTCTACCGCAAGATATTCTTTTTGCCACTGACAGCACCAGCGTGCGGTCTGACCTTCAGCGGGACATTCGCGCCGTGGCAGGCAATCTGCAGGCCTATCCGAACTCGACCGTGCAGGTGATTGGCCATACCGACAGTGATGGCGACGCGGGTTATAACCTCGATCTATCTGAGCGCCGCGCTTCTGCCGTTGCTTCGGTCTTGATCGAATCCGGTGTGGCCCCTGCCCGCGTACAAACCATTGGTCGCGGCGAAGATCAGCCCATTGCCTCGAACTTGACCCCCGAAGGCAAAGCACAAAACCGGCGCGTTGAGATTGTGATCCTTCCCGACGCCTAATCGCTTGCACTTGTCTTTTCGGGCGATAGCTTCTGCCGCAGATCACTAGCGGCAGGAGCACATCGATGGGTCAGTATTCTCTTCTTGGAATTTCGGGATCGTTGCGTAAGGCCGCGACCAACACGACTTTGGTGCGTGAAGCTGCGCGTGTTTTTGAACCGGACTCATTCACGCTCGCCGATATTCGCATGGCGCTTTACGATGGCGATGTGGAAGCGGCTGAGGGCATACCTGAGGAAGCGCAGACTCTGGCGGGTCAAATCGCAGCTGCGGATGCCGTCGTGATCTCGTCGCCTGAATACAACAAAGGCATTCCCGGGTCTTTGAAGAACGCGCTCGATTGGGTGTCACGGACTGCGGGACGCCCATGGTCGGGAAAACCTGTGGCAATTCTGTCCGCCGCTGCGGGGCGTGCGGGCGGAGAGAGGACGCAGGTTATGCTACGCCATTGTATGGTGGCGTTTCAGCCGCGCTTGCTTCAGGGGCCGGAAGTGATGATCGCAAGCTCAAGCAAGGCGTTTGACGAAAACGGACATCTTATTGATGAGCGGTCGCAAGGCGTGCTCAAAGAGCTGATGGACAAACTTCGCGCAGAAGTAGCGCTGCTCAAGGCATAACCCAAAATCAACGCGTACAAGAGCAAAGGGCGCCCCACAAAGGAGCGCATTTGCAATGTGGTGTTCGAGGCCGGCTTTAGTAGCCCGTGCCTCGCATCACCACGTCCACTGTCCGCCACAATATCCGCAGATCCGTCCCAAACGACATTTCGCGGAAGTATGCCGTGTCAAAAAGCGCGCGTTCGGAGAAGCTCGTATCGTTGCGAGCAGAGGTTTGCCAGTAGCCCGTAATTCCAGGGCGCATCGCGTAATATGCGGTACCGGGATAGAGCGCACGTTGATTGACCATCATCGGACGAGGCCCGACAAGCGACATTTCCCCACGCAACACATTCCAAAGCTGTGGCAGTTCATCCAACGATGTTTTTCGGATAATTTTACCGATCGCAGTGATACGAGGATCATTGCGTAGCTTTTGTGTCCGCTCCCATTCTTCCCGTGCGGCGGGGTTAGCCGCGAGATAAGCGTCAAAACGCGCATCGGCGTCGACAACCATGGAACGCAGTTTCCACATGCGGAAACGGCGTCCATTCTGACCCAGTCGATCTTGGCTGTAGAACGGGCGCCCTCCGTCTATCATCACAAGGATGGCAAGGACCGCGACAACCAGCATGACTGGGACAAAAAGAAGGCAAACGCACAGCAAATCCAGCGCGCGTTTGGCAAATCGGCGATACACGCCCTTGGGTGACACGACCGGCGCCGCAGACACTCCAAACTCAAACTCACCACCTATCGCAGGCTGGCGAAAATACAGTGTCATTCCTTGGCCCCTCCAGAGGCATAGGCAATGAAGTTCGAGCGCAGGAAAGACGTCACGATCTGGCTAAGACCGTGCCGTTTGATTCTATGGAGTTTTTTAGAACTCCGCAAACCTTCCCAGTACTCTTCACCTCACAGTGAAAGCACCAGCCCCCAAGTGCCGATGGCAGTGTGGCGCAAGTATCCCCACTTGGGCCACATCCCGGTACTGCCCATTAAGCTGCGGCACGTCAAGAAATTAGAAACTTCGTTTTCCCCCTACACACGGCGGCGATTAAGCCATGTGCGAAGAATCGATCCCCGAAGTCCAAGTGAGCAGTGAAAAAGACGGGCAAAGCATACCTGTTTCAGCTGCGGATCAATTTCCGTGCCGATGCACGTTATTGTTGAAAATGACGGGACAAACTAAATCCAAACGGATTGACTTCGCACATTCCGCAAAATTTAGTTTCAATTATTTGCTTCTTTTCGGAATAAAAATACCGAGCTTCGCAGGTCGGTTTTCCCCGAAATTCCTTGACACAGCTTCCTAAGGCTTGGTGAAACGTAGGGCTTCATGAAAATACAGCAAGCAAAGATGCCGAAATGCGAACAGTGTGTTGCTCACAAATGTCGCAGCGCCGCGACGAAATTCGCGAGATCGGCGATGCGAGTGGGCCACAATCTGCGCCACATTCCGCGTATTGATTCGGCCAAAGGTCGACCAAAGTGCGACAAAGTCTAGGCAACGCCTTGCCACATGAGCGCACGAGCGGTAGGTCGCCGAAAACACGGAGCATTATAATGCATCACGTCTATCAAACCGATTTGCCCGATGGGCTCGACCTTGGTCCATTGGTCGCGATTGATTGCGAAACCATGGGTCTTCTGCCCCAACGTGATCGTTTGTGTGTGGTGCAGCTGTCATCCGGGGACGGCATCGCGCATCTGGTGCAAATCGCAAAGGGCCAAACCTCAGCGCCAAACCTTGAGCGGCTTTTGACCGATCCCAATGTGCTCAAACTGTTTCATTTTGGTCGCTTTGACATTGCCGCGATGCGTAACGCGTTTGGCGTGACCACTGCGCCGGTCTTTTGCACCAAGATCGCAAGCAAGCTCGTTCGGACATACACCGACCGCCACGGGCTCAAGAACCTCCTCCAAGAGATGTTGGAGGTCGACATCTCAAAGCAACAACAATCCAGCGATTGGGGAAGCGAAACGCTCACTGATGCACAGGTCCAATATGCAGCGTCGGATGTCCTGTACCTTCACCAATTGCGCGATGTCCTGGTGGCACGACTGGAACGCGAAGGGCGGATGGAATTGGCGCAATCCTGTTTCGATTTTCTGCCGACGCGCGCCGAGTTGGATTTGGCGGGATGGCCTGAGGTCGATATCTTCTCGCATTGATCTGGCGGATTGCGGCTTTGAGGTCGTGGCAATCGCGCTTATCTTAACGAGAACTTCGGCCTGGGACGCCCATTTTGTCGTATTCTGCACTGATCACATCGCTCAAAGTTCTGCTGCCATTGGTGGCACTTGGGTTGTTGTCGACCGTGTTCCTCCTCGCCCGCACCGTGCCGGAGGAGACGCAGCTCCCCTATCTCGACGAAGTCCGCGCGCGCCTTGGCGACAGCAATGGCATGCGCAATTCGTTTTATTCTGGGCGCACGGACGCGGGGGACGCTGTCACCGTTCTCGCCGCGAAGATAGAGTCAGACCCGACCGATCCCGACCGCACGCTGGCCGAAGACCTCCAGGCTCATTTTGGCTACGTTGATGGCTCCAAGCTTGATGTGTCCGCACAAAATGCGCAATTCAGCGAGATCCAAGACACCCTGCGCCTGACCGGTGATGTCACGCTCACCAGTTCAACCGGCTATAGGATAAAGACCAAGGAGTTGCTGGCGCATGTGACATCATCTGAGGCGGAATCGCTCAAACCCGTGCACGCCGAAGGCCCATTCGGCACGCTTAAAGCCGGAAAAATGACGATTTCACGCACATCGGACACCCAGAGCGGGTTGCTATTGGATTTTACAGACGGCGTGAGCTTGATATACCAGCGTCAACCGAAGTCTGAGTGAAATCATGCGAACCCTTCTTTTGTCCCTTTTGCTAACCTGCGGCCTTGCAGCAGGATCGATTGCTCAAGAAACCCAAGTTGGCTTTGGCACGGTCAACGCCAACCCCGATGACCCCGTCGAAGTCACAGCCCAACGTTTGAACGTGTCCGAAGCCGACGGCGCCGCTATTTTCTCGGGTGATGTCATCATCGTTCAGGGTCAGATGCGCCTCACCGCACCGCGAGTGAAGGTCAAATACGACGATGCAACGGGCGATGTCTCTTCGATGGAGGCGACCGGTGGCGTGACTTTGGTGTCTGGCGACGAGGCCGCGGAAGCCTCTCGCGCGGATTATGATGTCGCCGACGGTATGATCGTGATGACGGGCAATGTACTTTTAACCCAAGGGCGCAGCGCGCTGACGTCGGACCGCATGGACGTTGACCTCAATGACAACACCGCCGTGATGCGTGGCAGTGTCAAAACCGTGCTTCATCGTAATCAATCCGGTGGTGAGGGCAGCTCGAACTGATGTCCTCCAAACCCTTCACCGTCACCGAAGGCCAATCCGGCCTACGGATAGAGAACCTCCGCAAAAGCTATCGCAGGCGGTTGGTCATCCGAGATGTGTCAATGACGCTGCAACGCGGCGAAGTAGTGGCGCTTCTAGGGCCCAACGGCTCGGGCAAAACGACAACGTTCTACTCCATTGCGGGTCTCGTTTCTTCCGAAGGCGGTCGGGTCACGATCGACGGCGTCAACGTTTCCAAAATGCCGATGTATCGCCGTGCGAAGCTTGGCATCGGCTATTTGCCGCAAGAAGTCTCGATCTTTCGCGGGCTGAACGTTGAAGAAAACATCTCGGCAATCCTCGATATCTCTGAACGCAACCGACACCGCCGTCGCGAACGGCTGGAACAACTCTTGGCGGAATTCAGCATCGAACATTTGCGGCAAGCGCCCGCGCTCGCGCTCTCTGGTGGAGAGCGGCGCCGCGTGGAAATTGCGCGCTCGCTGGCAGCGAATCCGTCCTATTTGCTTCTGGACGAACCCTTTGCCGGGGTAGACCCCATTTCGGTAAGCGATATCCGCAACTTGGTGTCCGACCTCAAAACGCGTGGCATCGGGGTTTTGATCACCGACCATAACGTGCGTGAAACACTAGAGATCGTGGATCGCGCTTATATTTTGCACGATGGCAAGGTTCTTATGTCCGGATCACCGCAGGACGTCGTGCAAAACGAAAATGTCCGTCGCGTCTACCTTGGGGATAGTTTTCGCATCTCTTGAGCGTTTGAGACGTCTCAAAGATTGACAGAATCTCTGCTTTAAACTGTGATGGTGATATGGCTGTTTGCTTTGCCACAATCCGAGAATGGTTTGCGTCGATGACGGCGCCGGTCCTCGGAGGTTATGCAATCCAGTTTATGTTCACCAAAGCATGACATGGCGCCCAGGCCCCTCGCGGGTCCGTTATCGTTGTGTCTTTGGTCTGATGAAGGAGACATTATGCGCTATCAGATTACCGGAAAACAGATCGACATCGGCGAAGCCCTCCAGGCCCACGTCGAAGGGGAGCTCGGCGCGATTGTGGAAAAATACGCCGAACGCCCCACCGACGCGAACATCGTTTTTTCGCGCAGCGCCCATGAATATGTGTGCGAAGCCACCGTTCACTTGTCGACCGGTTTGACCGCATCTGCAAAAGCCCATGCCACCGAAGTTTATGCCGCCTTCGATTCGTGCGGCGAGAAAATGGAGAAGCAACTCAGGCGATATAAGCGAAGACTCAAAAACCATCACCGTGAACGGACGGAACCCGTTGAACTTTCGGGGGCGTCCTCCTATGTCCTCGCCAGCACATCGAACGAAGCCGAGCCGGAGCCAGAAGCGCTCACACCTGTGATCGTCGCAGAGATGGAGACGAAAATTCCAGCGCTCACCGTAGGAGAAGCGGTGATGCAAATGGAACTTGCGGGTGCACCGGTACTTGTCTTTCGGAATGAGAAGAGTCATGTGAACGTCGTCTATCGCCGCGACGATGGGAATGTGGGTTGGATCGAACCACAGCAATAGTCAGCGGTTGGGGAACCGCACCTAGGGGTTGTAAAGAATGGAACTTGCAAACTTGCTGGCTGCGCGAGGTGTAAAAGTACTGTCTACACCATCAAGCAAAAAGCGTTTGATACATGACATCGCGGACCTTGCCGGTGCAGCCTATGAGCTGGATGCGAACCGCGTATTTGATGCACTTTTAGAGCGTGAGAACCTGGGACCAACGGGAGTGGGCAACGGTGTTGCCCTCCCCCACGCACGTTTGCCGGGCCTAGAGACCTGTGTCGGCGTATTTGTGCTATTGGAAAAACCCATTGATTTCGACGCTGTGGATCGACAGCCGGTGGATATCCTCTTTGGGCTCTTTGCTCCTGAGGATGCAGGGGTGGAACACCTCAAAGCACTTGCTTTGGTGTCGCGCACGTTGCGGGAAGAAAACTTCTGCCAAAAGCTGCGCGCCAACACTGATGCGGCGACCCTGCATACAATCCTTACAGCCAGCGCCGGAGAGCAGGCAGCTTAGCTGACTTAGGTCGGTTTCCAGTCGGAAAATCCTAGATGGATGTAATCACGTTGATACGCTTGGCGGGTCAACGTCTCTATTTCGGCGTCGTAGATGTCCCAAAGCGTGTAAGGCGCGTCTTTCGGTGCATCGGCCACATCTGGAACGGCGCTCTGCGTGGTCTCCTGCGCGATTGCTGGTAAGTATGCGGCCATCGCCTCTTCACGCACCACAACGTCAGGCATCGCAAATTCGGCCAGCCCTTGAAGTGCGACCGTCTGGGAACACCAATGTGCATCCACGCGGATGTTGGTTTGCAGATCAAGGTTTTGCTTCAAAAAGCGCAAGAAGTCTTTGAAAGCGCCGCGATGGGCCTCGAGATCATAACCGCTATCGGAACTATCGTCGGGCAAGACAAACCCGTGGCGGTTCACAAGTTTGCGCCGGATTTGTTTGAAGGCACCGGGCTCGCTCGACAGTATCTTTTGACAAAAGACGTGGTGCGCGCGCGCCACCGGATGGCGCAGCACCGTGAAGCGGCGATGTCCGGGATTGCTGCGCAGCCATTGACGCAATGTCTTTTGTGAAAAGCCACTTTGCAGAGCATCCGCTTCCACCCCGTCCAGCGCCGCCAACCACGTCAAGACGCTGCTTTCCGGTCCACCCCGGATCGGGAGGTACAACAACGGCGTTTGAGCCGCCGCCACATACCCCGGCACCACAGGTCCACGCCGCGGTTCGAAATTCGGTGTACGCGAGAGATTGAAGCGGTCAAATTGGCTCAACGCCCGTTCCATCTCCTCAAAATTCTCAACCTTGGCTGAGAGCGGTTCCGGGTTTTGTCGCTTCATCTTGCCGTCGAGCGCCTCGATCTGGTGCGCCACACCGAGCCATCGTGCGAGACCGTTCATCGCAGTAACATCGCCGAGGTCATCATAGCCTAGATAGAAGGCCGTTTGGCCGCGATGCTGGAGCGCGTTGAGCAGTTTTATCTGGAACGCCTGCAAGTCAGCCACATGGCTATCAAACTCGACCTCTTGGAAGCGAGCGCGGCTGGCTTTGCGTTTCTCAACATTGGTGAGTTTCCACTGATCCGTGGCTTGGGCGATTTTCCAACTGACATAGGAGTCCACCGGATTGCGCGTGAGTACGATTTTGGCGCAACGTGGATCGTCCAGCAAATCCTCCAAAATGCGCGGATCGTGATCGTGGAAATAGCGAAACCCACCTAAAGTACCCGGCTCGTTTTTGATCCGCGTCACCAGCTTTGCCGGAGCTGCATCACGCTCCGCATGGCTCATACCCAAAAGCTCGGTGCGATTTGGATAGGCGATGAAATGCGGATTAAAGGCCTCTCCGTGGCAGGTGATGCCGTCAAAGAGGTTTAGGTTCGCCTCCAGGAAATTCGACCCCGTCCGCATCTCTGCAAAGACGACGAAATAGTCAAAAGTCTGGGTCATGGGAGCGCCTTACTGGACGAGGTATGGTTTGCGCGGCGGTTTACGGGAATCCGCACTGGTCTCTGCATCCACTGGGAAATCGCCCATAAGGTAGGGATGCATGCCTTGGTTTTTGAGGTTCTGCAAAAACTGACCAAAGCCTTTGATATCCACAAGACGCGGCACCTCAGAGATGCCGCGATTGGGGCGCGTGGAAATCTCATCAATCACGCTCTGCAAGGGTTCCATGGGTGCTTCGACGAACTCTGCCATGGTCCAGATGCGCACGCGTGCCTTGGCCTTGGCCGAGCGGTAGGCATAAAGGGCTTTAGCTTCGATCTTTTGAAGGTCTGCAGCGTCTTGGCGCAGATCGGCAAAATCACGGTTCGATCGGAAGAGGGGCACAGCCCAAGCGCCCGAGATCACGTTGATGGTCGCGTTGGGATCCTTGATCAGATCCCACACGATATTTTGGTTGTCACTTGGCCCGTATTGAAAGCACTGCCGCTCTCCGCGTGTGTTCCACACCAAATTGGTGAGAAAGGCCCGCGGATTGGCATCGCGAAGCTGTGCATTGTCGGACAAAGCACCGTTGATGATCGTTTGTTGATCCGCAAAATGCGCACGGTCTGGTGCGTAGAGGTGTCCATGGACCCGCGCGTCTGTGGCACGGGCAAGCCAAGGTTCGAAGTCTTCGAAGAGTTGCGTGAATCCCTGGAAGACGGAGTACGGCCCAGCCGTGACACCGTTTTCCCAATCGCGGTTGGGAAAGCGCGAATGCATATAGAGGCCTGGGCGTCCGCGCGTCCGCCTTTCCACCGCTTTTGCAAAGATGCGGTCAATTTTTCCCGGGTTGGGTTCGGTCCGGCTGAGCGCGCCGGCCGTGTCGGTCAAAAACGCTCTGTAGAGCCCATCGGCATGAGGCCAGATTTTCCGGGCCACAAAGCAATCCGACCGCCGCAGCAATTGTAAATGGTCATCGTAGAAAATGTGCGGTTTGCCCTGGAAGTCGAATTTTGACAGGGTCAGCGACCGGCTCTCGATCTGTGTGCCATAGAGCCGCGCGAGAGTTTGATAATAGCTCTCGTCTGGGATCCAAACGCGTTTGAAATAGGCATCATAGGTCGCGCGATCCGGGTCTTGGAGGATCGCGCTTAGCGTTTGCCGGGTCAGGCACCACCACTGGCTACCCATATGCGGCACAAGCCCGTTTGGAATTTTGCGTTTCAGTCCAATGGTCCGTTGCAGCGCAACGAAACGGTCAAAGAAGTACCTCTGTTTGCGCCAGGAAAACGGGAAGCGCATCGTGAAGCGCTCTTCATCGAGACCACCCACTGTCCATGGTACCTCAGACGTGGTCGCGCTTTCGATGAAATCGACCCGTGGCCGTTCCGCAAGGTAGTCGATCAGTTCTTGCACCGGGCGCAGAGGCAAGCACGCACCGGAGGCGAGATAGACATGGCGGACATCAGCGAAGGCGTTGAGCAATTGCGTACTGGCCGCTTGGCTGGCCGCGACGATGCCCCAGGTGCCCCACTCGCACCGATAGCGGCGCGAGAATTGGACATTCGGCACATCGGAAAGGGATTTCACAAAGGTGCGGTACGCGGCGTTTGGGACGGTGCGATCCACATGAATCACAACCGGGCATCCCGCTTGGGCCCAATGGCGGGCGACCTGTTCGGCGCGGCCAAGTGCCGTGTGACACAACATGACCACCCCAAGCGTCATGCCCAATTCCCCTTTGACATGAGACCCAGAATCTCAAGCTGGCGCCAGTTGATGTATTTCTCCGACCACTTGCACCACAGATCTGGGTTCTCTTGCCCCACTTCGGCGTAGGCTTTGTATTCCACGCTGGCTGCGTAATGCTGATTGCGCAAAAGCTCTTCCTGCGCCTTGGAGGAAAATGTGTCGAGGAACTTGGTGTGCAGGAGCACACCCGAGGCTTTCTCCCCACCCCACTCGTCATAAACGAGGTTGAGACCACGCGGCAGAAGCATGTGGGTTGAACTCACATAGGTGTAGCGCCGGTTCCATTTTACCAGTGGGATCTTGTTCAGCGCGGGCGCCTTTTTGGGCCTATCGCCAAAGAAAACGCGCGCCCTTGGCCCACCTTGAATCCACAGATTGCCATAGCGGCGGTTGCGCTGGATTGTGTAGTTCCCCGGATCAAACCAATTGGCGATCTCAAGCGGGTCCTGGCCCGGGAGGTAAGCTTGGGCGTTGATCGGACCCTTAGGGTACATGTCTAAGAGCATGGCCGAGAAGCTCTTGATCGATGAGGCATCAAGCCAATCGGTCAAGGCGCGCAACGGCCGCGTGTCACAGAATGGGTAGAGGAAAAACTCGTCAGGATCCACGGTTAGGACCCAATGTCCATGCGCATGTTTGAGGCAAAGAAAATTCAGCCAATCTACCCCAAAACGAGAGCGTTTGTAGCTCCCCTTCGTGTGCCAAACCGAGACATCAGGTTGTTCGGCCAAGTAGTCGAGGGAACCATCATCACTGTCGTTGTCGACAAAGAAGAAGTGGTTCACTCCAAGATCGCGATAGTATTTCAAGAAATACGGCAGACGCACCATTTCGTTGCGCTGGGTCGTCATGACAAATAGGTCACCGGGACGGATTTGATCCGTGCGATCCACAACCGGGCGCAGCTGTGTTGACTTACGCCGGGCGCGGATGCGCCAGCGCTTGCGTTGAAGCCGGAGGCGATATGATTGCCAGAGGCCCAAGTGTTCTTCTCTCCCGTGGCGCCTGGAACCTATGATGTGCTATCAAATCAACCTTAATACTGTGTTGAGATGCTCCGCCCAGGACGGAGGCACAAAGATGGTCGGGGTCTGCCGCTGCTCTGCAAGATGTTCTATATGTTGTCGCCAGACTAGTTCATCGGACCCGCACGCGTAAATGGGAATATCGCCAAGCAATTCCCTTAGCACTGGAAGCGGCTGACAAATCACAGGACAACCCAGCGTTGCGGCCTCCAAAGGGGGCAAACCAAAGCCCTCCAGGTGACTTGGAAAAAGCAAGCCGTGTGATCCACGCAGGAGCGTTGTGATCTCACCATCTGAAAGGCCGGGCATTTCGCGGACCTGGGCGATGCCATTGTCCAAACGGGCAAACACCTCTTCGTTTTTCCACCCCCGCGTACCCGCCAAAATCAATTGCGGAGCATGTGGCCCCCAAGCCTGCCAAAGATCAAGGAGGAAAGCGTGGTTCTTGCGCGGCTCAATTGTGCCGAGCACGACGAAGTAAGGGGCTTTGGGCCGCAGATGCGCGGCTATGGGGGCTCCTGGTGCCAGTTCCACGCCAAGATGAGCGACCACATCCGGGATCGTCTGTGGCAGGTGATGCTGCGCCCGGCTACGGGTGTCTTCGGAATTGTAGATAATCAGATGCGCGGCTGCGCTTACACGGTCAATAAAGCCCGCAAATTTCGAAGCGCTTTCCGGGCGTTGCCAATGCGGCGCTTCAAGCGGGATGACATCGTGGATCAGAACTGCGATATGCGCCCCCTGCTCCCGCAGAGCCGTGATCATCCTTGGCGTGAAGTTGGCATGCCCGGCGTTGATGTAGTGCAAACGCTCAGGGAGGTGCTTGCGCATCATCCGCCCAAGCCTTTGCGGGATGGCCCGCGCGATGCTTAGCCGTCGCAATGTGGCTTCCGCCTGACGCACAGCAATATCTGCGCGCGGCGACAGATGGCCAATTAGGTCCAAGGGTCCCAACGCATTGTCTGAGATGTGTTGCGCGAATTTCGCGGCGCCCTCTTTGTCGAGAAGTGCGTAGCCCAAACGGGTGCGTGCGATAGCGAAGAACGGTTCAGGTCGTGCGCTCAACGCGCGCAGATAGGCAAACTCGACACGGTCGATACCGGTCAACGGTGTACCTGCGCGGCGCAGCAGGCGGGAAATGTCTAAAAGGCGCGTCACTGTCGCGCCTTTTGCCAAGAGATCACTAAGTCAGACAAGCTTTCGATGCGACAAAGGTTAGAGGGAGGTTACTGAGCCGCCTTGTTTGTCGTCATCAACTCGGTCAGATAGTCCTGCAGTTCGTCGCGCAGATCGTCACGCGCAAGGCCAAAAGCCACCGTCGCTTGCAAGAACCCAGCCTTGGAGCCGCAATCGAAACGTTGGCCCTGGAACCGCAGACCGCGCACGCCGCGACCTTCTTCGACTTCTTGGGCAATCGCATCGGTGAGTTGGATTTCACCACCCGCGCCTTGCTTCATCTTGTTGAGACTGCGCAGCACATCAGGTGTGATGATATAACGACCAATTACGGCCAAGTTCGATGGCGCTTCGCCCATTGGCGGCTTCTCAACCATGCCTTTGACGTCAACAATCGTACCGTGGTCTTCTGCGACGTCCAAGACGCCATAGGAGCTGGCTTTTTCCATCGGCACTTCCATCGCAGCAACCATGGAGCCGCCCACTTCTTCGTAGGCTTCGACCATCTGTTGCAAGCAGGGTTTTTCGGCGGCAATCACATCGTCGGGCAGGATCACGGCAAAGGGTTCATTGGCAATCAGACGGCGTGCGCACCAAACGGCGTGTCCGAGGCCAAGGGCCTTGTGCTGACGGATGTACGCGATCGCGCCGCTGTCCATGTTTGTGGATTTTAGCGCCTCCAAGAGGTCGTCTTTACCCCTCTTGCGCAGCTCTGACTCAAGTTGGGGTGAGTGATCGAAGTAATCTTCAAGTGCACCTTTGCCGCGAGACGTGACAAAGATGAATTCTTTTATGCCTGCGGCACGTGCTTCGTCGATGGCGTATTGGATCAGGGGACGATCCACGAGGGTCATAATCTCTTTCGGAACAGATTTGGTCGCCGGCAAAAAACGCGTTCCCATGCCTGCTACTGGAAAAATGGCCTTGGTTACTTTGCTGCGCATACACGTTGTCCTCAGTTCTTTGTTTTGTTCCGTGGGTATCCCCTACACCCTCTTTCGTAAAACAAAATGACCGTCAAAAGGGGAAAACCTGACCTTTTCTAACTCTTACAGGTGCTATGCAGCAGTAATTGGCCACGAACATCAGCGAGTCGCGCCAACTCTCGATTGATTCGCGCCTGGAACGACTCAAGCTGGACAGGTGAGTCGCCCCGATTTGATCTACCAAATTGACCCCCTTGGTGAGTCCAGATTCCAGGCCGCTCAAATTTTACGTTCCAATATCGCGCCCCCCGCGTGAGGCAAAAAAGGCTTGGGCGCAAACCGTCTTGGAGATACTGATGTGCTTCTCTTACAAGGCTGTCTTTGTCTCGCACTCGGCCAGTGATCAAAACCTTGTCGCCGGGCGGCTTGGTCAAAAACGCCACAAATGTCGGCGGCGTATCTGTGCCTAGACCGTGGTTGATCTCACGATGCTGCGCCATTGAAACACCTTTGTCGAAACTGGCGTTGATGCGCCGTACGTCCCGTGGCTCTATCCGGCCTGCCACCATATGCCGTAACAACCGCGCATGTTGTTCCGCGCGCATTTCATCCAAACGTTTGGTGCGTTCGTCTGGGGCATGTTTGGTTAAAAAATGCGCCGCGCTGGTTCCAATCTCAATGAGTGTCGTGGGCACACGATCCTGCCGCCGCCGAACGCTCGCTGCAAACCCATGGTGCACAACGGCACCGGGCACCACCACGGTACGACCAGCCAGCCGGCGGTTCACGTCAGTTTCATCAAGGAAAAAGTGCAGCGCTTCGTCAAAACCACCGATTTCTACAAGGCTTTGACGGCGAAAGGCCATGCATGTCCCTTCGGTGCGCCAGCGGTGCCCAGGAGGCAAAGGAGCGTCAACCTCCCTTGGATAAGAGCGCCCAGCCGCATCACAGCTTGACCCGCGCCACTGGTACGAAATACCATTCCGTCCCAAGACAAAACCGCCCGAGGCGCTGACCTCCGGATCATCAAATGGCGCAATCAGACGATCAAGCCATGTGGGCTCTGGCACAGCATCATCGTCCACGAATGCCACGACCTCGCCCGCCGATGTGGCAATACCAATGTTGCGCGCCGCCGAGATGTTGGGCGTGTCAAACTGGCGAAGCTTAATGCGGTCCGCATCAGGCCTCGCCATGACAGCCTTGGCGCCACCATGATCGGCGACCACGACGAGCTCGAAGCCATACGCATCAAGCTGAGCAACACCATCAATCGCCCGCAAGAGCGCGTCCGGGCGCCCGTGCGAAACGATGATGACACTGGCCGTCACCATGGGCGGTTAGCCAGCTTCCAGTGTAATACCAGGGGCATAGGCGATGAAAAACGGATTGGCGTAATCGTCTTTGCCATAGGCCAACGGCGTATGATCATCGAAGCGTACGACATGGCCGCCCGCACCACTCAGCACCGCATGACCGGCGGCCGTGTCCCATTCCATCGTGCGGCCCAAACGCGGGTAGAGGTCTGCCTCACCCGTCGCCACCAAGCAAAACTTAAGCGACGAGCCCGCTGATTTCATGTCCGCGACGCTGTATTTGTTGATGTAATCGTCCGTCGCTTGATCGCGGTGCGACTTGGACGCCACCACCAACAGCGCATCTGTGTTGGGCGTGCTCACTGCGATGGGGGCCGTCGAGCCGGGTGTCTCTTTGTCGAAATCGCCGGTCTCTTCGACGGATTGGCCATTCGCATCGGTGTAGAACAGACGGTTCTTGGCCGGGGCATAGACCACACCGCGCACGGGAACACCCGCCTCGACATATGCAATGTTCACCGTGAAATCGCCACGGCGGTTGATGAACTCTTTGGTGCCATCCAACGGATCGACGATGAGGAACGTCTCGGCTTTGTCGGAATGCGTCGCTGCCTGTTCCTCGGTGATCAACGTCACATCGGGGAACGCGGCGCGCAGCCCAGCCGAAATCAACGCATCCGCGGCCTCATCGGCGGCGGTCACCGGGCTATCGTCTGACTTCACTTTCACATCGAAATCGTCGGCGTTGTAGATGTCCATAATCACATCACCGGCCTCAAGCGCGAGGGTGCGCATCACACGGGTCAGGTCTTGGTAATTCATTTGTGAGGTCCTCAGATAAGGTCAGAGATCGAAATCTTTTGAATTTGAGCGTTGGCGCCGTTATGCTCGCACCGTAACGGAACAGCAAGAATTCCGTGCGATCCCTTCATGAGCCGGAGCAGGTAGGCCATGTTTCAACAACGCCAGACGCGGACCAAACTTGGATCCGCGCTCGTCACAGCTGAATTAATATACCACGGAGCGGTGCGGCACGTGCGCAAGATGCACGGCAACCCCTTGGTGTCGATCTTCATGAACATGCTTCAATCGATCATGTTTGTGGCGGTCTTTTACGTGATGTTCTCGGTCATGGGCATGCGCGGCATGGCCGTCCGAGGGGACTTCATGCTTTATATCATGACGGGGATTTTCCTCTTCATGACGCATATCAAGGCCATGGGCGCAGTCGTCGGTTCCGAAGGTCCAGCCTCACCCATGATGCAACACGCGCCGATGAACACGATCATTGCGCTGTGCGGCGCACTTCTCAGCGTGCTTTACATCCAGATATTGTCAGCGGCGGTCATTCTCTACATCTATCACGTCGCTTTCACGCCGATCGAGTTCTACGACCCGGTCGGATGCATGGCGATGCTCCTTCTGGCCTGGTTCACGGGGGCGGCTGTGGGCATGTTGTTTTTGGCACTTAAACCTTGGGCACCAACGCCGATTTCAGTGATTTCTCAAATCTATCAACGGGCAAATATGATCGCGTCGGGCAAGATGTTCCTGGCCAACTCGCTGCCGGGCTACATGCTTGTGATGTTCGATTGGAACCCGCTCTTTCACGCCATCGATCAATCGCGGGGCTTTGCTTTCGTGAATTACTTCCCGCGCAACTCCTCGATTGAGTACCCTTTGACTGTCGCCATTGTCCTTTTGTGCGTTGGGTTGATGGGAGAGTTCTTCACCCGCAAACACGCATCCGCCAGCTGGAGCGCCCGACAGTAAGCGGCTATGCGCCGCTCGCTGCAACTGAACCGCGTCCCAATAGCTATAGTTTTCATCGCATTTTAGAGAAGCATATCATGCGAACAGTTCTTGCCTCGTTGTGCATCCTTTTGACGGCATCCACCTTTGCTGCTCAAGCTGCTGCGCCAGACGCATCCTTGCGCCCCAGTGTCAGACCCACACACGCCCTTCTGGACGTCAGCCGGGCGTCGACTGCACCCGATTTGGTCAGGTTCCTGCCCGGTACATCCCTGCGCCCCAAAATCAGGCCCGCCACCGCGACACTGCACCGGCGCGGCGAGCCGCAGGTCACCCAAGTCTCCCAAGATGGGCTGCGCCAGTGGGTGACAGCATTCCGTCCCCGCGCCCTGGCCCAAGGCATATCCGGTGTCACCTTTGATCGCGCCATGGCGGGCGTCCAATACGATGCTGACGTGATCCGCCGTGACCGCAACCAATCGGAATTCACCAAAACAATCTGGGATTATCTAGACACCGCTGCATCTCCCGCACGGGTCAGCAACGGCAAAGCCGCGCTCGCGAAACACCGCCAAACACTTGAACGTATCGAACGCGCATACGGCGTGGAAAAAGAAGTCGTCACCGCGATCTGGGGTCTCGAAAGTGCGTACGGCACCTTCCGCGGGTCTAACGACATCATCAGCTCTCTTGCGACGCTGGCTCATGACGGGCGGCGGGGAGATTTCTTTGAAGCTCAATTGATCGACGCACTGAAAGTCTTGCAGGCCGGGGACACGACCCCGCGCAATATGAAAGGCTCTTGGGCCGGGGCCATGGGCCACACCCAATTTATGCCGTCGTCTTACCTAGAACACGCTGTCGACTTCACCGGTGACGGTCGACGGGACATTTGGAGCGACGATCCAACCGACGCGCTGGCTTCCACGGCGGCCTATCTCGAGCATTTCGGTTGGAAAAAAGGCGTCCCTTGGGGTGTCGAAGTCAAACTGCCCCAAGGGTTTGATTATGCCTCTGCCCGACGCGAGAACACCAAAATGCCGTCGGCTTGGGCGCGCTTGGGTGTCGTGAGCATCAATGGTCGCGCAGTGCGCGACTATGGTAAAGCCTCGGTGCTCTTGCCCGCAGGCGCGCAAGGAGCGGCGTTCCTCGTATTCGACAATTTCGAAGTGATAGAGCGTTACAACACCGCCGACGCCTATGTCATTGGCGTGGGTCACCTGGCCGATCGCATCCGGGGCGCTGGCCCGATTCGGGCAAGTTGGCCACGCGAGGACCGTGCTTTAACTTTGGACGAGCGGTTGGAGTTGCAGGAGCGTTTGACGGCGCGTGGCTTTGACACCAAGGGCATCGACGGCAAAATCGGCCCACTCACCATTCAAGCCGTCCGCGATTTCCAGCGCAGCATCGGCGTCATTCCCGATGGCTACGCCTCGCTCGCGGTGCTCAAACGGCTGCGTTAAAGCAGTCCTTCCGAACGAAAGCTCAATTCACGCGATTTGCCGACAATAATGTGGTCGTGGAGGGTCAGGCTCAATGCATGGGCCGCCGCTTCGACCTGTTGCGTCATGGTGATGTCTTCCGGACTTGGCGTAGGATCACCAGAGGGATGATTGTGCACCAAGATGAGCGCCGATGCATTCAACTCCAAAGCGCGTTTCACCACCTCGCGCGGATAGACCGGCACGTGGTCCACCGTGCCCTGACCCTGCGCTTCATCGGCGATAAGAATGTTCTTGCGGTCAAGGTAAAGCACACGGAATTGTTCGGTTTCGCGGTGTGCCATGGACGTGTGGCAGTAATCTATAAGCTGCGCCCAGCTCGAGACCACATGACGCTGCATGACCCGCGCGCGTGCGAGCCGTTGCGCCGCGGCTTCTACGATTTTGAGCTCTTGGATGACGGCTTCGCCCACTCCATGCTGCTCTCTCAGGCGCATGGCAGGTGCCGAGATGACCCCGTTGAAATCGCCAAACTTGTCGAGCAAGCGGCGCGCCAAGGGTTTCACGTCCTGACGTGGGATTGCCCGAAAGAGAACAAGCTCCAGCATTTCATAATCAGGAAGCGCATCAGCACCGCCCTTCATGAATCGCTCTCTCAACCGTTTGCGGTGATCGGTGATGTAAGACGGCATACGCCCGCGCAACGCCTTAAGCGGCGACGCGGGCGCTTCGTCTGCATCAAAGAGTGATCGGGCCTCGCGCATGACTTAACCATGCGCGATTCTTGGTGAACGAAGGGTTAACCGATCCGCTGAATTAAGACTTCATCGAGTCCCAGAAGCTTTTCACTGAGCTAAAGAAGCTCTTGGTCTCTGGGTTGTTGTCCTCGGAGAGTTCCGCAAACTCACGCAGAAGTTCTTTTTGGCGACTGGTGAGGTTGACCGGCGTCTCGACCGCCATTTCGATGAACATATCCCCTTGGCCACCACCGCGAAGAGCAGGCATACCCTTGCCACGCAACCGCATCTGTCGACCCGACTGGCTGCCTTCTGGGATCTTGACCCGGCTCCTGCCCCCGTCGATGGTAGGCACTTCGATGTCACCACCAAGGGACGCGGCCATCATTGAGACCGGTACCCGACAAAATAGGTTAGTGGCATCGCGTTCAAAGAGGTCGTGTTGATCAACTTCGATGAAGATATAGAGATCGCCGGGTGGTCCGCCGCGCATGCCCGCTTCTCCTTCGCCAGAGAGTCGGATGCGCGTACCGGTTTCGACACCTGCCGGGATATTCACGCTGAGAGCGCGGTCTTTTTCAACCCGACCCGCGCCGCCGCAGGCCTTACAGGGATTTTTGATGATCTGGCCAAGCCCTCCGCAGGTGGGACAGGTGCGTTCGACCGTAAAGAAGCCTTGTTGCGCGCGGACCTTTCCCATGCCCGAGCAAGTCGGACACGTGGTTGGTTCCACGCCGCCTTCGGCGCCCGAACCGTTACACGATCCACAAGAAACCGATGTGGGCACATTGATTGTCTTTTGCAGGCCGCTGTAAGCTTCTTCGAGCGTCACCGAAAGATTGTAGCGTAGATCGGAGCCCCGGGTGGCACGTTGGCGCCCGCCACCGCCTTGGCGGCCTCCCATGAAGTCTCCGAACAAATCGTCGAACACATCGGAAAACGCGCTGGCAAAGTCACCTTGGCCGGCCCCGCCACCGGGTCGCCCGCCTCCGCCCATGCCGCCTTCGAAAGCTGCGTGGCCGTAGCGGTCGTAGGCCGCCTTTTTGTCGGGGTCTTTGAGGACGTCGTAGGCTTCGTTTACTTCTTTGAATTGTGCTTCGGCGTTGGGGTTGTCGGCGTTGCGGTCAGGGTGCAACTCTTTGGCTTTGCGGCGATAGGCTTTTTTGAGCTCATCCGCAGGCGTCCCTTTGGCCACGCCCAGCACATCGTAGAAATCGCGTTTTGACATTAGCGTGCTCCTTTCCGGGAGGACGCGCACAAGAAATGGGTTGGGCCGGCCCGTCGCCCGGACCGGCCCCCCCAATGCTTAACGCGTTCTGTCCCGAACACGGCGCTCAAGGTTAAGAGCGCTTATTATCGTCAAGATCCTCGAAGTCGGCATCCAAGATGTCGTCATCGGCATCCGCAGGACCATCGGCGTCGGCGGGTGCATCTTCGCCCGCGTCTTCCTGGCTCGCTTTGTAGATGGCTTCGCCGAGTTTCATCGACGCTTCCATCACATTTTGAATGCCGGATTTGATCTTGTCCGCGTTGTCGGTTTCGATCTCGTCCTTGAGGGCCGCCACAGCCAATTCGATCGCTTCAACCGTGGTTGGGTCGACCTTATCGCCATGATCTTCAAGAGATTTTTCAGTCGAATGCACCAGGCTCTCAGCTTGGTTCTTGGCTTCGACGAGTTCTTTGCGCGCCTTATCGGACTCTGCGTTGTCCTCAGCGTCTTTGACCATTTGTTCGATGTCCTCGTCGGACAAGCCGCCGGAGGCTTGAATCGTAATCGCTTGCTCTTTGCCGGTGCCTTTGTCTTTGGCCCCCACTTTCACGATGCCGTTAGCGTCGATGTCAAAGGTCACTTCGATCTGAGGCATGCCGCGTGGTGCAGGCGGGATTTCCTCAAGATTGAATTGACCAAGCATCTTGTTGTCCGCAGCCATCTCACGTTCACCTTGGAAGACGCGCAGGGTCACTGCGTTTTGATTGTCTTCGGCAGTGGAGAAGATCTGCGACTTCTTCGTTGGGATGGTCGTGTTGCGGTCGATGAGACGGGTAAAGACACCGCCCAAGGTCTCGATCCCAAGCGACAGAGGCGTCACATCGAGCAGAACCACATCCTTGACGTCGCCTTGCAGAACGCCTGCTTGGATCGCAGCGCCCATGGCCACAACCTCATCGGGGTTCACACCCTTGTGGGGCTCTTTGCCAAAGAACTTGGTCACTTCTTCGATGACGCGCGGCATGCGGGTCATACCGCCCACAAGCACAACTTCGTCGATGTCGGATGTGGTGAAGCCTGCGTCTTTGAGAGCAGCTTTGCACGGATCCATCGAGCGTTTGATCAGATCGCCGACCAGGCTTTCCAGCTTGGCACGTGTGAGCTTCATGACCATGTGCAACGGCTGACCGTTGGACCCCATGGAGATGAACGGCTGGTTGATCTCAGTCTGAGACGCAGAGGACAGTTCGATTTTGGCTTTTTCTGCTGCCTCTTTGAGACGTTGCAGAGCCATCTTGTCCTGGGTCAGGTCGACGCCGTTTTCCTTTTTGAATTGATCCGCAAGGTAGGTGACGATGCGCATGTCAAAGTCTTCCCCGCCCAGGAACGTGTCCCCGTTAGTGGATTTGACTTCGAAGAGGCCGTCGTCGATCTCAAGGATGGTCACGTCGAATGTACCGCCGCCAAGGTCATAGACCGCGATGGTTTGGCTTTCAGCTTTGTCGAGGCCATAGGCCAAAGCCGCAGCTGTCGGCTCGTTGATGATGCGGAGCACTTCGAGGCCCGCGATCTTTCCCGCGTCTTTGGTCGCCTGACGCTGGGCATCGTTGAAATACGCAGGGACGGTGATGACCGCTTGGGTCACGTCTTCGCCTAGGTAGCTCTCGGCGGTTTCTTTCATCTTGCCCAAGATGAAGGCGGAGATTTGAGAAGGCGAAAACTTATCGCCGCGGCTCTCAACCCATGCATCTCCATTTCCGCCGTCGATCACGGCGAAGGGCAGGTTTGCTTTATCTTTGGACAGATGCTCATCATCCGCGCGACGGCCGATCAGGCGTTTTACGCCAAAAATCGTGTTGTCGGGGTTAGTGACGGCTTGGCGCTTCGCAGGTTGGCCCACGAGGCGTTCGTCTTCTGTGAAGGCGACAATAGAAGGCGTTGTGCGCGCACCCTCGGCGTTTTCGATTACGCGAGGTTGCGAGCCGTCCATGATGGCCACACAGGAGTTGGTGGTCCCAAGGTCAATGCCAATAACTTTTGCCATGTTTCGATCCCTTTTCTTCTAGGCGATTGATGTGGCGCGAGCCCACGTGTTGAGGCGCCCGGCCCATGGGTGATGAAGCTTTGGCGGAGTGCCATCGCTTGTCTGGGCACGATATAGGTGGGGCAATCCAGGGCTGCAAGCGCGTGAGACACTCAACTGGGGAGAAAATTTCGAAGATTTGCCCGGTTTTGTTGCCCGCGCAACAATCTGGGGTCTGAGTCGTGTTCACATAGACCACTTGACGCGATTAAGTGTGGCCAAACGGTGCGGTATTGACGTTATTCCGCGACAAAAATTGCGCGATATCGCGTGGTGGGGCAAAACGGGAGGGCCGCATGGAAATCGATTTGCGGGGCGTTCGGATCGTCAAAGGCGCGCTTGATCCTGTTGCTCAGGTGGACATGGTCGACACAATCCGCGCGATCGCGCAAGCTGCGCCCTTTTATCAGCCTGTCACGCCCGGCGGACGGCAAATGTCCGTACGGATGACGGCGGCGGGTCAGTTTGGTTGGGTCACTGATGCCAAGGGTTACCGTTATCAAGCGTGTCACCCTGACGGTATGGCATGGCCTGCGATCCCCGATCCGATCCTTGCGTTGTGGGAGAAGTATTGCCCCAATGCGCGGAGCCCGGAATGTTGTTTGATCAATTACTATGGCGAGGGCGCACGGATGGGTTTGCACCAGGACCGCGACGAGGCCGATTTCATTCAGCCGGTTTTGTCCCTGTCTCTTGGGGATGAGGGCATGTTCCGTGTGGGCAATGTGGTGCGTGGCGGCAAAACGGAGAGTCATTGGTTGCAATCAGGTGATGTCGCGGTATTGGGTGGCGATGCGCGGTTGGTACATCACGGTGTGGATCGCATCCGATTTGGCAGTTCGTCGCTGTTGCCCAAAAGCGGGCGGATTAACCTCACCTTGCGCGTTGTGACCTGATGGAGCGTGCCTGCGGCCCGCGCTATATAAGCACGCGCTTGCGCATGCAGAATCAGGGGCTCCGCCCAGTCGCCCAAGGGCGACCCCCCCCCCGGGGTATTTTGAGCAAGAGGAAAGGGCCCCTGTTAAGCCTGATCGAGGGCGGTGCCGCCGCGCAGGGGACGTTCTTCGCGGAGGCGTTTTTGGAGCGCGTTGATGCGGTCGCGGTCCTTGGTGGGATAAGCGTCTAGGGGCGGGTCCTCACCGTAGAGCGCTTGCAACGTTACATCACGCGCGATGGGTGCTGCGGCTTGGGAGCCCCCGCCACCGTGTTCGACCACCACCGACACCGCGATTTGCGGTTGGTCGACTGGCGCGAAGTTCACAAAGAGTGCGTGGTCCCGGCGTTCCCAGGGGAGATCTTCGTTGCGGATCACGCCGCGCGCGCGCTCAGCGGCGGTGATGTTGCGCACCTGAGATGTGCCGGTTTTGCCCGCCATACGCATTTCATCGGCGATGATGCGGCTGCCATAGGCGGTGCCACGGCGATCGTTGGACACCGAATACATAGCGCGACGTACCATGCGCAGATGGTTTTCATTGATGCCAAGACTTTCCCCGGCGCCAGATGGGGTTTCGATGCCATCGACGGTTTTCAAAAGACGTGGCGACACAGCCCGACCAGTTGCCAAGCGCGCGGTCATGACGGCCAATTGCAAAGGTGACGACAGGACGAAACCTTGGCCGATGGAGGCGTTCACTGTATCACCAATCACCCAGTCCTGGCCGCGCGTGCGCAGCTTCCAATCCTTGTCCGGCATGAGCCCGTCAGACACCGCCGACATGGGAACGGCGTGACGTTCCGCGAGGCCCAGGCGACGGCCCATCTCGGCGATCTTCTCGATGCCGACTTTCAGGGCCAGTTCATAATAGTAGACGTCGCAGCTTTCACGCAGGGATTTTTCCAGGTTCATGTACCCATGACCTGAGCGTTTCCAGCAGTGGAATTTACGGTCTGACACCTCAAGGTGGCCGCTGCAATAGATCGTGTCTTCCGGTCCGATAATCCCAGCGTCCAGCGCGGCCAGCGCGGTGACCATTTTGAAGGTCGAGCCAGGTGGATAGGCATCTTGCACAGCCTTGGAGGCCAGTGGGCGGCGCGTATTGTCGCGGTATTGGCCATAGTCCCGGGCCGATATGCCCCGCACGAATTTATTGGGATCGTACGAGGGTGAAGATGCAATCGCGAGAAGGTCGCCGTTGTTCACATCCATAATCACGCAGCTTGCGCTTTCGTCGCCGAGGCGGGCTTGAACATAGTTTTGCAGCTCGGTGTCGACGGTAAGTTGGAGCGTGTTGCCTGCGCGCCCCTCTCGGCGGTCAAGCTCGCGCATGACACGTCCGGCGGCGTTCACTTCGACCCGTTTGGCACCCGCGTCACCGCGCAGGCGGTCCTCTAAGCGGCTTTCGACGCCCACTTTGCCCACTTGGAACCGCGGAATGCGCAGGAGCGCGGGCGGATCTTCGTAGCGTCGCAGATCGCGGTCAGATACGGGGCCAACATAGCCCACGACATGGGCAAAATCGCGCCCCAATGGATAGCGACGCGACAGGCCCACTTCGGGGGTCACGCCGGGTAGCGCGGGACCGTTTACGGCGACGCGGCTCAACTCTTCCCAGTTGATGCGGTCTGCAACGGTTACAGGCAGGAACGGTTTGGAGCGGTCCAGTTCTCGCTTGATACGTTCGATATGCTCTTCTTCAAGCGAGACGAGGTCCTGAAGTCGGGTCAGGACAGCGTCAACGTCCCCGGCTTGCTCGCGCACAATGGTGATCCGGTAAGACGGCTCATTCTCGGCAATGACACGGCCTTCGCGATCAAAGATCTCACCGCGGGACGGTGGGATGACGTGGATGTTGATGCGGTTCTCTTCGGCCAAGAGGCGGAATTGGTCGGCTTCTTCGATCTGAAGTTGGCGCATACGCCAGACAAGCAGACCCGCAAATCCAAGTTGGAGCCCACCTAGGACCAGCCCCCGGCGCGTGATGCGGCGCGCACTTTCTTCAAGCTCTTTGGGCGGACGTCTCATGTCAAACTCCTGCCGACCACATCTTGGCCCGGCGCTTGGGCGCGGACCCCAAGGACGAGGTGTGAAAGAAAGACGACAATCGGATACGCCGCCAAAGTCATGACGCCCATGAACAAGGTCAGACCAAGCGGCGGCGTCGGCACGAATAGAACCGTGAGGATGACGCGCGATCCAACGATGACCAATGCAATGGATACGGCCACCAAGAGAAGCTCGGTTGCGAAGCCCTCATCACGGACGCGGAACACCCGACGCTGTAGTGACGCGCAGACAAGCACGGTGAGCGCGGCCATCAAGCCCGGCGGTCGGTCGAGCATCATATCCGCAAAGAGCATGGCCAAGGCGATCGAAAAGAGAGGCACGTAGTCCGGGCGTCTGAGCGACCAGGCAAAGGTCAATGCCAATAGAAAATCTGGCGCCGCCCAATTGCGCGGCACTGTCTCGATCGGGACCAGTTGGCAAAAGACGATAAAGACGGCCAGGCCCAGATAGGCCAGCCGCATGCCCCAAAGTCGTGATGCGATGCCGTCAGCCATCGATGGCCTCCGCCGTATCTTGATCCTCTGACAGAACCGGGGCCACCAGTTGACCTGCCGTGGCAGGCTTCAACGTCTCGGACGCGCGCAGAACGCGGAGGAACTCCAAGCGTTCCACATCCGCAGCCATTCGCACGCGGAGCCGACCACCGGCGTCTTGGACCACTTCGCCAATCACAAGTCCCGCGGGAAGGACCCCGCCATCACCGCTTGTCACAACCCGGTCTCCAGGGCGGATCAATTGGGGGTTTTCGACGAAATCGATGGGAGGCAATGCAGTGTTGTCGCCAATCACAAGGGCGGTTTGCCCGGAGCGTGGAATGACTGCAGGCACGCGGCTTGAGGCATCGGTGAGCATGACCACTCGGCTGGTGCGTTCGCCGACACCTGAGATGCGGCCCACAAGGCCCAACCCGTCCATGGCCGCCCAGCCATCGCGGATTCCATCCCGTCCGCCGATGTTGAGCAAGACCGATTGCCGAAAGGGCGACCCGCTGTCGGCGAGCACAACGCCGGTGACATATGTCAAAGCAGGGTCGAGACGCACGTTATTGAGATCCAAAAGCCGCGCGTTTTCCTGTTCCAGTTGAAGCGCGGCTTCTTTCCAGGATTTCATCTGTTGTAGCTCGCGGCGCAGCTCTTGGTTTTGCTCATAGAGCTGAGCGTAGCTTTGGAAATCGCGCACGAGATTGGCCGTTGCGGTCACCGGGACCATTGCCCAGGAGAAGCTTGGCATCACTTGGTCAATGACGGCGGTGCGAAGGCGTTCAACGCGGGGGCTGTCGATGCGCCAAACCAGGAACAGCGCAGTCAGAGAAAGCACCAGCAGCGTCAGAACCAGACGCTTGATAGGACCCGAGTAATCCTCTGCATTGCCACGATCGCGCGCCACGCGTGCCTCCGCTGAATGGCCAAACTTTCCTTAGCACAGCTGACAGATATGCCCAAACGGCCAAGTGCGTTAAAGGTGACCGCGTTAGCTGTCGTAATCGATAGCGTGGCGCAGTTGCTTTTCATATTCGAGCGCCTTGCCCGTGCCCAACGCCACACAGTTAAGCGACTCGTCCGCAATCGAGACCGCCAGCCCTGTCTGCTCACGCAGGGCCAGGTCGAGATCCCCCAGAAGCGCACCGCCGCCCGTGAGCATAACACCACGGTCAACAATGTCAGCGGCCAAATCGGGTGGCGTCGTCTCAAGCGCGGCCATGACCGCTTCGCAGATTTGCTGGACAGGTTCGGCCAGGGCTTCTGCGACTTGAGCTTGGGTGATTTCAGTTTCTTTTGGCACACCATTGAGCAAGTCGCGCCCGCGAATTTGCATCGAAGTGCCCCGGCCATCGTCGGGCATACGCGCGGTGCCGATGGAGGTTTTGATGCGTTCTGCGGTGGCTTCGCCCACAAAAAGGTTCTGTTGACGGCGCAGGTAGCTCACGATGGCTTCGTCCATGCGGTCGCCACCAACGCGGACCGAACGGGCATAGACGATGTCAGACAGCGAGAGCACCGCAACTTCGGTGGTTCCGCCGCCGATGTCGACAACCATGTTACCGGTTGGGTCGGTGATGGGCATGCCCGCGCCAATCGCCGCAGCAATGGGTTCCGCGATCAGGCCCGCGCGGCGGGCTCCTGCGGAGAGCACCGATTGACGGATCGCACGTTTCTCCACTGGCGTGGCGCCGTGGGGCACACAGACGATGACCTTGGGTTTCGAGAAGGTCGATCGACGATGCACCTTGCGGATGAAATGTTTGATCATTTCTTCGGCAGTGTCGAAGTCGGCAATCACGCCCTCGCGCATGGGCCGGATCGCCTCGATCGACCCTGGCGTGCGGCCCAGCATCAATTTGGCGTCCTCGCCCACGGCGAGCACTTTTTTCACGCCATCTTTGACGTGATAGGCCACCACCGATGGCTCTGAGAGGATCACGCCTTTGCCTTTGACGTAAACCAATGTGTTCGCGGTGCCGAGGTCGATGGCCATATCGGCCGACAACATGCCTGCGAGTTTATCCAGTCCCAACATGGTCTTAGGAACCCCACGCCTCAATATCTTTATCAGGCCGCGATTCTCCCGGCCCCGCTGCCACAGCGCCTTATAGGTGTGCGTGTGGTCGGGGGAAAGGGGGATGGTTGCTTTGTAACCCAGCCCACCGCGCGACTTCTTGCCGATGGGTGATCCCATGGAGCGCTTCCGCGTCCAGGTTTGAGAACGCGCCATTACGTACTGGATAAGGCGCTCTGCCCCTCAACTCCCAGGGATTTTTACGACCAGAAGAAACCAATGGGCCGTTAAAATTCTTGCCGTGGGTTCTTTGGCACGCTCATATAGTTGGAGCCGCTTGGAGGATATGCTTTGGCCCATGGCGAATGGAACCATACGCCGGATGTGCTGCCTTTAGAGGTGAATCCGCTCTTTTCCTGGCCACCCCGGCCGAGAGCCATAGTGGGGTGGTATTGGGCGTCTTGGTTCCCGATCTCAATCAACCTTGGAATTGTCGCGTTGGCCTTTGGTGCGCTTGCATTTGCAGCGCCGAGTTTAAATCAGGCGGCGGTCATTGGGCCTTGGGTTGGACTAATTTTACTGCGGAACTTTTTGCTCATCGCGTTTTTGGCAGGTGGGTTGCATTGGGTCTTTCATCGCGAGGCCTTGCAAGGACGCGATCACAAGTATGATCCCCGGCCCTTTCCGAGACGTGGGCGAAGTTTCACCTTTGAAGATCAAGTACTCGACAATGCATTTTGGACCTTGGCCTCAGGCGTGCCGATTTGGACCGCGTTTGAAATGTTGATTTGGTGGTCCATGGCGAACGGGATTGCACCGGTATGGACGTGGTCAGATGGCGCGGTGTGGTTTGTCGCGGTGTTCTTTCTCATCCCAATTTGGGAGAGTTTCTATTTCTATTGGATTCACCGCGCGCTCCATTCGCGGCTGCTCTATCGGTTCCACGCGCTGCATCACCGCAACACCGATGTCGGGCCGTGGTCGGGGCTGTCGATGCATCCGTTTGAGCATCTGATGTACTTTGGCACGGCGCTAATTCACTTTGTGGTGCCGACCCATCCCGTGCACCTGATCTGTCACCTGATGTTCTATGCGCTGTATGCGGTCACGACCCATACCGGGTTCGAAGGGGTTTGGTCCAATGGGCGCAAGCGGCTGCACTTGGGGAATTTTCATCACCAGATGCACCACCGCTATTTCGAGGTGAATTACGGGACACTAGAGGTGCCCTGGGACAAGTTTTTTGGCACGTTCCACGACGGGACGGCCCAAGGCAAAGCCGCGATGCGCGCGCGGTTGAAAGTCCGGGCGAGACTGCGCCAATGATCAGGTGCGTTTGGGTGGCCAATGCATGGGCACGCGGTCGGCGACTTTCTTGGTTTTCAGTATGTCACGGTAGTTGCTGATGTGGTGGTCTTCGCCAACGTTGACCTCTTCGGGGGCCAGCCAGTAGCGGCTCCCAACGGTGCGGAACCCCAAAAGTTTAGGCGGCACGTGGCACACGGTGTCATCGACACGGCATAAGTTCACGACCCATCCCTCGTCCGGCAGGCGGTTCGTGGTTTTGCCCTTGAGCGTTTGGGGTGAGGCGAAGGCGATCGTGGGCGTTGCCATGGAAACTCCGACGATCTGGGCGGAGGCTGCGCCGAGGCTGTGACCCACAACGAACTTGGGCTTCAACGCTTTGGCAAACGCGTACACGATCTGCGCATGTTCTAGGAAACCTGCATGCCATTTCGTACCGCTGTCGCCGGCGACCACTTCAAAACCATGACCTTCAGTCGGCTCGCCTGACATATTGAGGTTGAAGTCGAACCAGTCGCTGAACTCATTGGTGCCTGGAATCACCAGCACGCCAGATTTGAGATAGCGGGCCTGAACACCGCGAATGTCGATTTGGTGCGATACGCTGGATTTGTCTTTATCTTCAACAGCGGCCTCAATCATGTCGCAGGCGTCGAGCGCGGAAATCTGGTCCATCTTAATCCCTTTCTAGAAATAGGTTCCTGCACGTTAGCCTTTTGGCGCAAGGGAGGTCTACTGTGCAGAATGCGGGATCACAGCGGGAGCGCCCGCAGATCACGGCGGATGATCTTGCCCGTTGTGGTGAGCGGCATGGCGTCGAGAAAGCGCACGATGCGCGGGGCTTCATAGGCCGCTAGGCGCGCGCGGACGTGGTCGCTAAGCTCTTTGGCAAGGGGATCAGAGGGCGCAAACCCGCCCTGGAGTGTGACAAAAGCGGCGACGACCTCTCCGCGCACGTCATCAGGCACGCCAACAACGCCCGCCATGGCCACCGCGGGATGCGTCAAAAGGCAATCTTCGATCTCAGCCGGGCCAATCCGATAGCCTGCGGAAGAGATGACATCGTCGTCGCGCCCCTTGAAGGCGATGCGCCCGGTCTGTGTGCGCCACCCCCGATCACCGGTGATGAGCCAACGGGTGCCATCTGGTGCCGTTCGAAACTTTTCGCCTGTGGCGTCGGGTCGGTTCCAATAGCGTAGGAACATCACCGGATCCGGCGCGGCGACCGCGATATCACCTTCTTCTTTGGCAAGTTCAGTGCCTATCTCGTCCAAGATAGCGAGCCTGTGACCAGGCACGGGCCACCCCATGATACCCGGTTCAGCAGGGCCAAACGCGCCACAGGACGAGACGATCATGTTGCATTCGGTCTGGCCATAGAACTCGTTGATCGTCACACCAAAAGCCGCACGCCCCCAGTCGAGCAACTCTGCCCCGAGCGTTTCGCCACCAGACGCGACGGATCGCATGGCCACGTGTCGCCCCTCTGCCTGGCGCATCATCTTGAGCGCAGTGGGTGGCAAAAACGCGTTTTGAATGCCGTGGCGGTCGATGAAGTCGAACGCAGTCTCACCGTCAAACTTGGCAAAGCGGTGCGCGACCACGGTCACCCCATGATAAAGTCCCGGCAGGAGCACATCCAAAAGACCCCCGATCCAAGCCCAATCCGCAGGCGTCCAAAGCTTGTCACCGGGTTGAGGAAGGAAATCGTGGCTCATCTCTACACCCGGCAAATGCCCCAACAATACACGATGCGCGTGGAGTGCGCCTTTGGGGGCACCCGTTGTACCAGACGTATAAATGAGAAGCGCCGGATCCTCGGCATCGGTATCCAATGGTGTAAACTGCGGCGCGGCATCGATCATGCGGGCCAAGTCACGTTCTGGCTCCGTCTCTCCCCAGACCAGAATGTGTTTCAGGTCTGGCAACTCCCCATGCAACGCTTCCAGACGCGCCGCACCCTCAGGGTCGGTGAGGACAATCTCGGCCCCGCTATCGCGCAAACGGTGCATCAACGCTTTTGGCCCGAATTGCACAAACAACGGAAGAGCGATGCCACCCATCTTATAAGTCGCAATGTGGCCCAGCGCTGTTTCAATCCGTTGCGGCAAAAGCACCGCGATCCGTGCGCCGGGTTTCACAAACCCCGCCAAAACAGCGGCCAAACGATCCGATTGCGCACTCAGAGAGGTAAATGTGACTGCTTTAACGTGGCCATCGGCATCGATCTCTTCGATAGCAACCTGATCAGCGCGTGTTGCAGATAGGCGATCTGAGACGGCCACACCCATGTTGAACCGGGGCGGAACATCCCATTTAAATGACTGATAAGTCTCATTATATGTGGCGCGACGATGCAGCATTGGAACAAAGGCTCGCCCATGCGCCGCCGATGGTCAAGAAGAGGCCGCACTGTCATTAACCTTCTGGCAAGGAAAAAGTGGCGCGCGAACTGGGGCAAACTTATGGTGGATAAATAGACGACGCGCATATGACCCGCGCAATTTAGAGAGAGCAAAACCAGGCATGGAGCCAACACGCGCATATGACATCTTAGGGGTCACCCCTATGGCGGATCTCGAAACGATCCGAGACGTCTGGCGCGCGCTGGCCCGAGCGCATCACCCCGATGTCGTGGGGGGATGCCCAGACGCAGCCTCCCGGAGGTTCTCCGAGATCAACGAAGCTTACGATATTCTGCGGTCCCACCTCACACGCACATCCGTCGAGCGGGATGACCTGGACATGTCCCTGCGCGCCAAATACGCGGCGCGTCGGGATGTGGCCCGGCGTCGGGCCATGGCGGAACAAAAACGCCGGATGGACGCAGCCCGTCGCACCGAAGCAGAGTTCCAAGCCGAAGCATCAGCGCATGAGCGGACCAATGCCACCCAAGAGAACGGCTCACACAAGGCCAAACCCAAGTCGAACCCGCGTGCCACCACCCAGCCTGAGACAACAGTTATGAAACGTCCGACCATGTCGGCGGAAGGCATCGCAGCTTTGCGCGGGTACCTTGAGGCACGTAAAACGCGCGATCTGCCACGGTCGTATGTCGACCTGGCGACCTAAACCAAGACCCACCCAAAATCACAATCCAAACCCACAGCCCTTTCGCACAGGTCGTCTAAAGAAATGACTTGAGCGTTTCGGTGCCATTCGCCTCTTTTGCCTCAACCAGGCACCAATCCCGGCCGATTTTTATCCTTTGTTTACCAAATTGGACATTGCCTCAATTGCCCCGAGCCTTTGCCGCAATTTCGGCACGGTTTTTATGTAATCTTGTATCAACTCGAGGTTGGGAAGCCCAAGTTTGTTAAGGGTAAGCGCATGTCATTTCGCACCTATTCTTTGTTGGCCATTGGCCTAAGTGGGATGCTCTATTTCACCCAAGGCATCGAGCCACGGCTCGGCGACAATGAAACAACTGCATATGTGAAAGAGGAGGTCGCCTCGCTGCGCGATCGGCTCAACAGCGACTTCACGACCCTCCAAGATCTGCAATCAGGTTCGGCATCTAACAATCCGCTGTCGCCTTGGCATGCCTATCTGCCACACCCTCAGGATGGCTGGGTCAACTTGAGCGACACGCGAGACGTGGCATCCATTTTGCGAGGCGGCGCGATCTCCCGCGAGGTGCTTGTGGATGCGCGCGCATCGGCAAAGCTCCGTGGTGATCAAACCACTGGCGTGTATCTCAAAGATGGCGCGCTGGTAAAAATTGAAATCGCGCCGATGCGCATGTCCAGCCACAACACAAGCGCGCATTTGGTTGTGCTGCGCAAAGCGTTCTCAAGCGCACCTGACAAGCAAGAGATCTTTGCCCGCATCCGTGGCGTGACCTTTCACGTCACCGCCCGGGACGCGGATCAATACGTGGTCGAAACCGAATTGGGCGACCACGTGCGCATCACCCTAACCGGGCGTGGCGATGCCGAAGCCGCGCGTCAACTTTTGTCCGGTGTGAATTTCAAAGGCTTGTTCCGTCACATCGAAGAAGACACGGGCCAAAAGATGGACAAGTTCCTGCCCAAGCTGCCACAGACCGGCGGCAAGTCGCGGTCTAGCAAAAGTTCAGGCCCCCAGATGGTCAAAGTCGTGCCGCGCTCCTCCTCTAGTGGTGTGATCATCAACCGAGGCTTGGCTAACAAGTAGCCGCCCCGGCGACCATCATTAGACCCCGCATCGTCACGCCAATCCCCCCCGTGTCGCTTTCGCCCGGGATTTGGTCGGGCACATTTGGCGCATCCGCTCCGCCCGGGCGTAAGACCGGAACATCCTAAGACGAGGGGAGTCGCGCAATGGACGGCCAAATCAAATCCCATCTGAAAGCTCTTGTGGTGGGCGGCGGTGCCGTGGGCACGTCGATTGCCTATCATTTGGCCCGCGCCGGATGGCAGGATGTGATGCTGCTGGAACGCGATGAGCTCACCTCGGGCTCGACCTGGCATGCCGCCGGCCTCTTACCGTATTTCAACATGTCCTACGCCACGACCCACATCCACGACTACTCCATCAAGTTCTATAAGACGCTTGAGGAAGAGACCGGGTTGAATGCGGGTTTCTCGATCGTGGGCAACCTGCGCATGGCGCAGACCAAAGCGCGCATGGACGAGTACATGCTCTATGCCTCCACCGCCGAGACATGTGGCGTGCCCTTTGAGTGGATGACACCCGCGCAAATCAAGGAACGGTGGCCACTGGTGCGCACCGAAGACCTCGAAGGCGCCATCTATCACCCGACCGACGGCTACATTAACCCCGCCGATGTGACCATGGCGATGGCCAAGGGTGCGCGGCAACGCGGCGTGATCATCGAGCGCAAATGGCAGGTCGATGGCTATGAGTGGACCGGGTCGGACTGGCGCGTGACACTGACCAAGATGCTCGACAAAGGTGGCAACTTGGTCTCCACCGATGAGCAGGTTGTGGTCACCGCCGAGCATGTCGTGACCGCCACAGGCAACCACGCCCAGCGCACCGCCAAGCTTCTTGGCATCAAGAGCGCCGCGATCCCGGTGGAACATCAATTCATCGTCACAGAACCCGATCCCGCGCTGGTCGAGTACCGCAAGACCAATGGCGAACACCCCGTCCTGCGCGACGCCGATGCCAAATGGTACGTGCGCGAAGAACGCGGCGGCTGGATCCTTGGACCATACGAACGCAACGCGCCCGCGCGCTTTGAATATGGCGTGCCGGATAGCTTCCGCGCCGATCTCTTCCCTCTGGATCTGGAGCGGATCGAAGAGGAATACATGTCCATGATCCACCGGATTCCATCGTCGGAGACGGTCGGTCTCAAGGACGATTACAACGGTCCAATCTGTTACACGCCCGACGGCAACCCTCTCATCGGTCCAGCACCGGGGCTGCGCAATATGTGGCTGGCGGAGGGCTTCTCCTTTGGCATCACCGCTGCCGGGGGCGCGGGCTATTACCTGGCACAGATGATGGTCGAAGGTGAGGCGGAGATCGACATGGCCTCGCTCGATCCCAAGCGCTACGGCGATTGGATGACGACGGAGTTCGCGGCGCGCAAGAACGAAGAATGCTACGAGCACGTCTACATCCTCCACCACGCCGATGAAGAGCGTGAAGCCTGTCGCCCGCTGCGCACAGCGCCCGCCTATGACCGGCAAAAGGCCGAAGGCGCCCAGTTTGGTTGGGTGAACGGATGGGAACGGCCAAACTACTATGGCCCCAAGGATGCGCCAGCGACCTTTGACCATGACGCGCGCTCCTTCCGCCGCGGCGGATGGTGGCAATACGCCCATGACGAGGCCAAAGCCGTCCGTGAAGGCGTGGGGCTCATTGATGCCACCGCTTTCACCAAACACCGCGTCTACGGTCCCGGCGCGACGGCGTTCCTCGATGGGTTCACCTGCAACAAAATGCCCAAGGTGGGGCGTATCAACCTCACCTATGCGCTGACCGAGGCCGGCACGACGCGCACCGAATACACAATCGTCCGCGAGGGTGAGAGCGATTACTATCTGGTTTCCGCCGGGGCTTGGACGGCCTATGATGCGGATTACCTCACCAAAGCAGCTGAGGATTTCATGGCCGCCACGGGCCAGATGGTCATCATCCAAGACGTGACCACCCAATGGGGTGTCTTTGCGATCGCCGGGCCCAAATCCCGCGATGTGCTCAAAGAGCTGATCTGTGACGCGGAACAAGAAACAGCCCTGTCAAACAAGCGTTTCCCTTGGCTCTCCAAGCGCGACATCGAGCTTAAGATGTGCCCCGTGAAAGCGATCCGCGTGGCCTACACCGGCGAGCTTGGCTGGGAATTGCACCACCCGATGGAAATGCAGAATTACCTCTGGGATCAACTCATGGAAGCAGGTGCCAAACACGGCATGAAACTTGTGGGTGCGCGTGCGCAAAACTGGCTCCGCCAAGAGAAAAGCTACCGCGCCTTTGGCACCGAATTGGGCCGCGACGCGACCCCGCTTGAGGCCGATCTTCCACGCTTTGTCGACCTTTCCAAAGAGTTCACAGGCAAAGCGAAGATGGAAGAAACCGGTGTACGCGTGAAGTGCTGTACTCTGCTCATTGATGGCCCGGAGGACGCCGATCCCTGGGGCCGCGAAGCGCTCTATTCCGCAGAGGGCACCCGCGTGGGTCGCTTGACCTCGGGCGGCTATTCGGTGGCCTTCGGCAAATCCATCGGCATGGGCTATGTCACGCCTGAGTTGGCCGTGCCGGGCACGAAGCTTCAGGTCAAAATGCAAAACAAGCTCTGGGATGCCGAAGTCACCGTCGACAGCCCCTATGATCCGAAAAACGAGACCATCCGCAAAGACGGCTGATCAGCCGCGTGATGTGATCCAGCGGGGCGGGCCTACGGCCCGCTCTCGATCAGCGCGCGCAGAGCACGCACAAGATGGAATGCTCTGTCCCTCGTTGTCCTTTATCCTCATTTTAGTGGTGCAAAACTGACTGAACACTGGGCTATCGCGGGCAAGAGAACACCTTGGGCGGATCGATGATGTCTAGGCGCATGCGATCAAAGGTCTTAAGTGCAATTGAGCGTTGCACTTAGCGCATGAGGCTTTATTTCTTAGGTGTCCTCGCCATGCGCTTTCTGGATCCAGCCACCGGAAACCCACAGCCAAGACTCTTGGTTTTTGACGCGAGGCTCCATGCACATTCAATTTCTCTTTGGAACGGAAACCGGCACAGCGGAAATCGTCTGCGAAGATTTGCAAGCGGCGCTCGGCACTGATCACACAAGCGCCATTGCAAGCCTTGAAGATGTAACACCCGATAATTTGGATAAAAGTCACCTTCATGTGGTCGTCTGTTCGACCTTTGGTTCAGGTGATCTTCCAACAACGGCCGAGGTGTTCTTTGATCAAATCAAAGGCGGTGCCAAAGATTTAACCGGGGTGCAATTTGCAATATTTGGCTTGGGGGACCGCACCTTTGGTGACACGTTCAATCAAGGGTCCGAACGCCTTGCCGAGGCATTGGTTGAATGCAAAGCCACACAAGTGGGCGCACGGGGTATCGCGGATGCGTCCGCAGGCGACTTGCCGGAGGACATCGCAATTCCATGGCTCAAGGGTATTCTCAACGCGCAAGACTAAAATCGAAGCGTGACTGGCCGCGATGCCGGCCCACTTGAGGCCGACCTCCCCCGCTCATCAACCAGCCCGAAGGTAATCGCATCGCTCAATTGACCTCGGGTAGTTATTCGGTGGCCTTCGGCAAAGCGATTAGCCGGGGCTACGTCACGACAAAATTGGCCGTCTCGGGCGACAAGCTCAGGTCAAAATGCAAAATAGACACGGGAATGGCAAAGCGACCGTCCAAAAAGACGGCAGTGATCCAGCAGTACGGGCCTGCGGCCTGCTCTCTATGCGCACGCGCAAGCGCGTGCGGGATGAGGGGCTCTGCCCCTCATCCCGGGGTATTTCAAGCAAGCGGAAATCAGGCAGTCATTGTGGCCCAGATGGCCTTGGCCCGGCGATCCTCGATGATCGGGCGCGCGGCTTGTTTTGCCGCTTGGTATTGTTTCATCTCAGGGAATAACGCGAGGATTTCGGCTCGTGTCTTTGCCTCGTGGTCTGCGGAACCGCCGAGAAAGAATGACTCAGACAGCAAGCCGTCGGCCTCGATGACTTCGTGTGCGTCAAATAAAACGTGGACGTAGTGCACCTGTGTGGCGTGGCAATCAACGAGGACTGAGTGGTCGTTGACAAGCTTAATCGCGGGCACCAGCACCTCATCTTCACCAAACAACAATTCAGCACGCCATCCCGAGATCGCAATACGGTGCTGGGGAGAGACCCGTGTATCGCGGACGGGCCTGCCCGGCCCCAAAGCGCTCGCTTTGATCAAGACTGGACGCACGTTTGGGTGGCAAGCCATGTCAGGCGCATACAAGACCGTCGCGCCAACCCAGCGCACAGGTTTGGCCGTGCCATCTGCCGTACAAACCAAATCGCCAGGACGAAGCCCCTCAACAGGAACAGATCCGTCAACCGTTTTAACCAATGAGCCTGCAGTGAAGCACAGCGGTGTGGCGAGGCTTTCATTGGTGTAGCTTGGCCCTTCGCCCGTGCGCACCACACGCAAAGCTTCTCCGATGGGTGGAAATCCACCTTGCGGACCAACAAAAGCAAGACCTTCAACCGTGCGAAAGGATGCGACACCCGGTTCGTTGATATTAAAGGCCAGCAACGTGTAGCGCACGCCATTGCTGTCCTCGACTTCAATGTCGAATTCGGCTTCGACACGCAGGTTGTCAGCGTAGGACACGCCGTCATAGGCTTGGGCCCCTTCGAGACGTTGAGATCCGTCATTATCAGAGAAATTTGCGTCGTCATCCTCGATCAGGACTTCGCGCCAGGCGTTGGAATTGAGCGTGATGAAGAGCCCGTCGAGGTGGCTGCCATCCCCTTGGGAAATGCCGGACAGCTGCTCACCGCCTGAGACGGTAACCTGAGATTCTTCAAGGGTGTAGATCGTTGTTACCGGCATGGCATTCGTCTGCCATGCCAATGCGGTTGGATTGTGGCAGCATCGTGAACAAACGCGACGATATAGGTGCTTTTGTTCTAGGGCGCCGCCACCCAATTCACACGCTAAGCGGCGATCTCTGCGCGGGATTGCATGAGTTGAAGCGCGGCATTAGCCGCCTCTCGCCCCTTCTCTACAAAATGCGCGCGATAGATAGCGTTGTGGTGGTCGGTCTCTTGGTATTGGTGCGGCGTGAGCGACACCGAAAGGACGGGAACGCCCGTCTCTAGCCCCGCTTGCATCAAGCCGTTGACCACCGCTTGGGCTACGAAATCGTGCCGGTAGATGCCGCCGTCGACCACGAAGGCTGCAGCCACCACGGCATTGTATTGGCCGCTCTTGGCAAGATCGCGGGCAAGAAGCGGCATCTCGAACGCGCCAGGCACATCAAAAACGTCCACCTGATCTTGAGGAACTTTTTCGAGAAAACCGTCCAATGCGCGATCAACGATATCTGCGTGCCAGCCTGCCTTGATGAAGGCGTATCGGGTGTGTGTCATTGTCATCTCCTACTCTTGAAGCACTTGCCGGGAAACCTGACTCACAAAAACACTGCCAACCTTGGGTTTCTCATGCTTTTTGTAAGGCTTCATTTTAAGGTTCCCGCCCAAGTGCATTTGACACGTCACCCAAGGCGATCACATGCAACACATCCGACCGGCGGCCGGGTGTTTGCACGTTCTCTCTCATCCGGACTGTGACCGTCGGCTCAGGAGTTTCACCTGATCTGCTTGACCCTCATCCGGGGATGAGGCGCTCGCGGGCTTGCCATGAAGGCTTACCGCCGGTGGGGAATTCCACCCCGCCCTGAGAACACCGCCCTTCTATTGAAGGTCGTGAGTTGGGGCAATGCGGCGTGTTGCACAGTGACCGTGCGGTGGTTGGGAGGTTTTCGGAGCTATCTGCACGATTGAGGGGTCGAAATGTGCAGATAGCTCCGGTTCAACGCGTGTTGCGGCGGGTTCGTTTGACCTTTGTGGCGCGCGCTTTTTCGCTCTTCTTGGCGCGGGCCAGTTTGCGTTTTGACGGTTTGCCGCGGCTGCCGCGGCCCTGTCTTGGGGCTTTGCCGTCGATCTCTAGGAGTTCGAATGCCATGCCACCTGTGACAGGAGCGGCCTCAGACAGTCGTACAGTGACCTGTTGCGCCAGAGCGATGATTTGACCCGTATCCGCGCCCATGAGTGTGCCTGCATCGCGGTCAAAGTGGAAATACTCATTGCCCAAGTTGCGCATGGGAATGAGGCCTTCGGCGCCAGTGCCATCGAGTTTCACGAAGACGCCAAACTTGGCTATGCCGCTGATTTTACCCGTAAACTCATCGCCAACGCGTTCCGCCAAGAATGCCGCGAGGTATCGATCCGTCGTGTCGCGCTCCGCCACCATGGAGCGACGTTCCGTGTCGGAGATGTGTGTGCCAATTTTCTCAAGCCTTTCAATGTCTTGCCCATTCAAACCGTCGTTGCCCCAGCCATGGGCCGCGATCAACGCGCGGTGCACGATAAGGTCAGCATATCGGCGAATGGGCGATGTGAAATGGGCATAGTTTTGGAGCGCGAGGCCAAAATGTCCAAAGTTCTTAGGGCTATAGTACGCCTGCGTCATGGATCGCAGGGTTGCGAGATTGATGAGTTCCGCCTCTTCGGACCCCGCCGCGTCATGCAACAGTTTGTTCAGATGCGCCGTTTTGAGCACTTGGCCTTTGGCCAGTGTCAGCCCCGCCGCATCCGCCGTGTCGCGCAGGGATTCCAATTTGTCTTGCGCGGGTTCCTCGTGCACGCGGAAGAGCAACGGCATCTTTTTGGCGTTAAGTGTCTGAGCAGCTGCGACATTTGCCAGGACCATGCATTCTTCGATGAGCTTGTGCGCGTCCAGCCGGTCCTTGAATGCGACCGAACTGACCTTGCCATCTTCGCCCAAGATCACCCGGCGTTCTGGCAATTCGAGATCCAGCGGTTGGCGCGCCTCGCGGGCTTTCACCAACGCCGCATAGGCCGCGTAAAGGGGTTTGAGAACGGGCTCTAAAAGGTGTTCGGTCGCTTCATTGGCGTCACCATCTATGGCCGCTTGGACCTCTTCATAGTTCAAAGCTGCGGGGGATTTCATCAATCCGCGCAGAAACTTATAAGATTTAAGCTCACCCTGCTCGGTCACAGTCATCCGCGCGGTGATGCATGCACGAGGCACACCTTCGTGGAGCGAACACAGATCGCCCGAGAGCCTGTCGGGGAGCATGGGAACCACGCGATCCGGGAAGTAAGTCGAGTTGCCACGTTTGCGGGCTTCGCGATCCAAGGCGGAGCCGGGGCGGACATAATGGGCCACATCGGCAATTGCGACCCAAATGATGTGACCGCCCGGGTTCTTGGGGTCGGTGTCCGGTTCGGCGTAAACAGCGTCATCGTGGTCACGGGCATCGGCGGGATCAATGGTGATCAGCGGCAAGTCTCGCAGGTCTTCGCGCCCTTTGAGACCAGCCGGTTTGAACCCATCCGCCTCTGCGAGAACCGAATCTGGAAAATCATCCGGGATTCCATGTTGATGGATCGCAATGAGAGAGACGGCGCGCGGGGCTGAAGGATCGCCAATCCGCTCCACAATGCGCGCGCGTTGCAGGCCCAGCCGGGATTTTGGTCCAGCTTGTTCTGCTTCGACCAATTCGCCATCTTTCGCTCCGTGCACTGCGCCCACTTCGACCATCCATTCTTTGTCAGAACCCTTGTCGATGGGCATGATACGGCCGCCCTCAGCACCTTTGCGGAAGACGCCAAGGATCCGGCGCGGATTTGTCCCGATCTTACGGATCAGGCGCGCCTCATAGTGGTGGTCTTCCTCTTGGACGAGCGTGAGGCGCGCCAGAATACGGTCGCCTTCACCGAGCGCGGAATCGGAGGCCCGTGGCAAGATCAAAACGATGGGATCTGCTCCTTCTCCCTGCCATTCCATGGGCTTAGCAAAGAGGTCACCGTTCTCATCGGGGGATTTGACTTGCAAAACAGAGACCGGCGGCAAGCGATCTGGATCGCGATAGGTCTTTTTGCGCTTTTCCAAATGCCCCTCCTCCTGAAGTTCGCGCAGGAGGCGTTTGAGATCGATCCGCGCCGCGCCTTTGATGCCGAAGGCTTTCGCGATATCGCGTTTGGAGGTTTGTGTAGGGTGCGCGGAAATCCAATCGAGGATCTCCTCTTTGGAGGGAAGTCTTCTCATAAGCCAGAGCTAGCACGCCGATCGGATCGCGTCACGGAGATAGCTCCGTTTATCAACGACAGGTGCCCCACCCGCGCGATTGCAAGTGAAAGTGATCCGCATGTAGCGTGTTGTAATCTGGGCCCAGCGTCGTCTTGAACCACCTGCACGCCGTATCGCGGACCCGACGCAAAAACATGGCCTCGGCATCATCCCCGACCCAATCTTGGATCAGGCGGACGCGTCGTCCATCGGCAAGGTCAAACCCTGAAATATCAATGGCATCAGCCGTCGCATGGGTGGACCACCGCCTGGTGGATCCGCGGATGGGCCGGCAGTTGTAGCTGCCAATGTGGCGGATGATCGAAACCTCAGCGCCGAGAAGCTCTCGGGAGGCGGGTTGGACGCCGTGGCGCTCCCACATGGCCAAACGGAGCGCCGTGGCGCAGTTTATCTCAAGCGGATCAAGGCGCGATTGCCCGACCCCGCTGAGTTCAAGTCGCGGCGAGATAAAACAATTGGGGCCCTCAACAAGATCGTCCATCGGCGCAAAGGCCGCTGCACCATTGAGGACGGCAAGACATTGTGCGCGGTCCTGGATGGCCCAATCGAGCTTCCACTGGGTCAGCGGTGTGACCGGAGCCGCGACATCCAACGGCTCGAACACGTTCCACTGTGGTGGAAGCGGCGACGGCTCCATGCGCAGCGCCGCCGTAACGGTCAGCGCCAGCAAGGCGATGATCAGAAGCGCAATAATATACCGCATGGTGGTAAGGCGGGATGTATCCCGCCCCTGACCTTAGTAGCGGTAGTGTTCCGGCTTGTAGGGACCTTCTGGGGTCACACCAATATAGGACGCCTGATCGCTGTCGAGTTGAGTCAGTTTCACGCCAATGCGCTCCAAGTGCAGGCGCGCCACCTTCTCGTCGAGGTGCTTGGGCAGGATGTAGACCTTGTTCTCGTACTCATCCCCTTTGTTCCAAATCTCCATTTGCGCGAGCACTTGGTTGGTGAAGGATGCAGACATGACGAAAGAAGGGTGACCCGTGGCGTTACCAAGGTTCAAGAGGCGACCTTCAGAGAGCAGGATCAAACGATTGCCATTTGGCATCTCGATCATATCCACTTGCTCTTTGATATTGGTCCATTTGTGGTTCTTGAGGTTGGCCACTTGGATTTCGTTGTCGAAGTGACCGATGTTGCCCACAATGGCCATGTCCTTCATCTCGCGCATGTGCTCGATGCGAATGACGTCTTTGTTGCCGGTGGTGGTGATAAAGATATCAGCAGTACTGATCATGTCTTCCAAGGTTGTGACTTGGAAACCGTCCATTGCCGCTTGCAGCGCACAGATCGGATCAACTTCCGTAACGATCACGCGGGCACCGGCACCCGCGAGCGATGCTGCGGAGCCTTTTCCAACGTCGCCGTAGCCACAGACCACGGCCACTTTACCAGCCATCATGGTGTCTGTTGCGCGGCGGATGCCGTCCACGAGGCTCTCTTTACATCCGTATTTGTTGTCAAACTTCGACTTGGTCACAGAGTCGTTCACGTTGATTGCTGGGAAGGGCAGCAAGCCGTCGCGGACGAGTTGATAGAGACGGTTCACACCGGTGGTGGTCTCTTCGGAGACGCCTTTGATTTGATCCCGGGTCTTGGTGAACCAGCCAGGTGAGGCTTCCATGCGCTTTTTGATCTGCGCTTTGATGACTTCTTCTTCCTCGGATTGCGGCACGGGAATAATATCTTCGCCAGCTTCCGCACGTGCCCCGAGCAAGACGTAGAGTGTCGCATCGCCACCATCATCAAGGATCATGTTGGGGCCATCATCAAAGAGGAATGATTTGTCTAGGTAGTCCCAATGCTCTTCAAGGGTTTGGCCTTTAACGGCAAAAACAGGTACACCTGCTTCGGCAATTGCCGCAGCAGCATGATCTTGGGTTGAGAAGATGTTGCACGATGCCCAACGAACGTCTGCGCCAAGCACGACCAATGTCTCGATCAACACGGCGGTTTGGATCGTCATGTGAAGCGAACCCACAATGCGCGATCCGGCAAGCGGTTTACTCTCACCATACTCCGCGCGCAGCGCCATCAGACCCGGCATTTCAGTCTCGGCGATGTCGAGCTCTTTGCGCCCAAACCCAGCCAGTGAAATATCTTTAACAATGTAATCGGCGCCCATGGCGTACTCTCCGGTTTATCCTGCTCTTGGCCACGGCGATCTAGCACTCAAGCCTTTGTAGAGCAATGTGGATCAACGCCGCATTTAAAGCACTGACCCTTTATACCCTTGAGGACCTCTGACGGTTGGCGCGTCCTCCATTTTTCGCCACTAGCAATACTCCATGACATACTGTTTTGATAGGTCTACAAAATCGTCTAGGTCGCACAATCTACCGACACAATCGGTCGTGATTTCGCTGGCAAAATGCAGTGCTTTTCCGGAAACGAATGAAAATTCGTGCAACATCGCCCCTGCAACCAATGAGCTACGAGACTGGCTGAGGCTGAATACCGAGAATTCCCCGCCAGATTGGTGGTATTGTTTAGCAAGCCGTGCCACATTGCGGTCGAGCAGACAGACACCAAGGACTCAAAGATGAGCGTGTCATTTGACCATATAATTCGTGCGAATGAGTACGGGTTCTACTGCATACCCAAGTGGTATTTGGGCCGTGACATCGTCGATACTCTCGCCTCTGGCGGTGTTTATGAGCCGGTAACGCTCCGCTTCTTGCAACGCCAAATCGGCCAGGGCTCCATTGTCACAGGTGGCGCGTTCATCGGGGATTTCCTACCCGCGTTACATAGCGCATTGTCGCAAGACGGGCGCATCATTTGCTTTGAACCTGTGCCCATCAATTTCGAAGCCTGCCAAGAGGTAATTCGCCTCAATGGCTTGAGCCGCGTTGACATCCACAATGTCGCCGTAAGCGCCGAAGAGGATGAGTTGACGATGATGGTCACCCGTCCCTCAGGCAAACCCATTGCCGCAGGAGAGCGGATTGTCACGGATCAGGAACCCGATGGCGAACGGTTCATTTCGATCCCAACGCGTAAGATCGATGATCTGGTGGCGAATGATTGTGCGGTGTCGATCCTGCATCTCGATGTGGAAGGCCACGAAGACGAAGCGTTGCGTGGCGCGTCCAGCGTTCTGCAACGATGTATGCCTCTGGTTCTGCTGGAAGCTGACAAGAGGTGGCGCGCGCGAGGCTTCCTCACCCTGCTCCAAGAGCTCGCGCCTGACGCGGGCTATGAAATTGCTGGTGAGATGGAGAAAAACTGGATTTACCGTGCCATGAACAAAGCGGGCTGAAACCATCCATGGCCCAACCTCCCCGCGCATGGCAAAGGATGCTCTCGGGTCGCAGGCTCGACCTGCTTGATCCCACGCCCATGGACATCGAAATCGACGATATCGCACATGGGCTGGCCTTTGTGGCGCGGTGGAACGGTCAAACCTCTGGGGATTTCGCATATTCGGTGGCCGAACATTCGCTCCTGGTTGAGACGATCTACAGCCGGTTGGTCCCCAATGCGGAGCCCCGTTGGCGGCTGGCCGCACTTTTGCATGATGCGCCGGAATACGTCATAGGCGATATGATCAGCCCGGTGAAGGCGGCTGTCGGACCAGGGTACGGCGATCTCGATGATCGGCTCGCTGCTGCCATTCACCTGCGGTTCGGGCTACCAGCGGCCTTGCCCAAACAGATCAAGACCGTGATCAAAAAGGCCGACAAGATCAGCGCGTGGATGGAAGCCACGCAAATAGCGGGCTTCACAGTATCGGAAGCGACCAAGTTCTTTGGCAAACCCGACCCGACGTTGGTGACAGACTTGACCGTTATGTTGCGTCCGCCGCGAGCGGTCCGGGATGATTTCACAGCGCGCCACGCGGACTTGTTGAAGATGTTTTGATGCAAGTTCAAATTCGACGCGCACAAAAGCTCGACACTGGCGATATGGCCGAACTGCTCAATGCTATCATCGCAACCGGAGGGACGACCGCATTGACTAAGCCCGTCACCGGCGATGACCTTTGGGATTGGATCGTGGAAGACGGCGACCAAGGTGCATGGAACGTAGCTGAAATTGATGGACGCGCGCAGGGCTTTCAATGGGTCGGTCCAAACTCCGCCTTGCCACCAGACGCCTGTGACATAGCCACCTTCGTACGCGAAGGACAAACCGGTCTTGGCATCGGATCCAAGCTCTTTGATGCCACCCGTGCCGCAGCAACGTCCTTGGGTTATGATTGGATCAACGCCAATATCCGCACCGATAATGAAAGTGGTCTTACATATTACCAAAGCCGCGGATTTCGGACCTATGGCGGCAAAGAGGGGCATGTCCTCGACAATGGTCTTGTCGTCGACAAAGTGTTCAAGCGCTACGATCTGAAGTGACGTTATGATAGGGGCGACACGGCGTGCCAGCTCGGGTAATTCAGGTCGCGATTACATCGGGAGGCCTCCATGAACCAAGACATCGTCATCCTCAGCGGCGCGCGCACCGCAATCGGCACCTTTGGCGGAAGCCTCGCAAGCAAGACGCCCATCGACCTTGGCACGCTTGTGTCTAAAGAAGCACTCTCGCGTGCAGGTGTCGCAGGTGATCAGATCGGCCACGTGGCCTTTGGCCAGGTCATCAACACAGAACCTCGCGACATGTATCTATCGCGCGTGGCGTCCATGGAAGCTGGTGTGCCCAACGGGACGCCAGCGATGAACGTAAATCGACTGTGCGGCTCGGGCGTTCAAGCCATCGTCTCTGTTGCACAATCTTTGATGCTCGGTGATGCTGATTTCGGTCTCGCTGGAGGCGCAGAGTGCATGTCGCGCTCGCCCTTCATCATACCCGATCAACGCTGGGGCGCAAAAATGGGCGATGTGACGGCGCGCGACATGATGCTGGGCGCGCTAAACTGTCCCTTTGGTACGGGCCACATGGGTGTCACGGCTGAGAACGTGGCCGCCGAGCACGGTATCTCCCGCGACGACCAAGACGCCTTTGCGCTCGAAAGCCAAAACCGCGCGGCCCGCGCCATTGAGGCGGGGCATTTCGCCGATCAAATCGTGCCTGTGACGATCAAAAAGCGCCGCGAAGAGGTGGCCTTTGAGATTGATGAACATCCCAAACCCACTACGCGCGAAGCCCTCTCTGGCCTTCGCGCGGTCTTCCAAAAAGACGGCAGTGTTACCGCAGGCAATGCCTCAGGCATCAACGATGGCGCCGCGGCGCTGGTGTTGGCACGCGCCTCCGCGGCTGAAGCGGCGGGTTTTACACCTAAGGCCCGTATCCTTGGCTATGCCTACGCCGGTGTTCGCCCCGAGGTGATGGGCATCGGTCCGATCCCCGCCGTGCGCAACCTGATGGAGCGTACCGGTCTGAAGGCTGGCGATTTTGATGTGATCGAATCCAACGAAGCCTTTGCCGCTCAAGCCCTGGCCGTGAGCAATGAGCTTGGCTTTGATCCGGCCCGCGTCAATCCCAACGGCGGTGCCATTGCATTGGGTCATCCCGTCGGCGCGACAGGTGCGATCATAACGGTAAAAGCCCTCTATGAGTTGGACCGTATCGGCGGCAAACGTGCGCTGATCACGATGTGCATTGGCGGTGGTCAAGGCATCGCCCTGGCGATTGAACGCCTCTAGTTTCGCAGTTCCAGGTGCACTCGGGACGAGGCACCAGTGGCATCAAGCACCGTCACATCAAAGTAGCCCGGACCCCCAAGATCAATGGGGATCACCCGGCTGCGCTGGCCCTTCAACACAGGCGTGTCGTTGAGCAAAACCGCAAAGGGCGGCTGCCCGGCAGTCAGCTTGAGCGTCACGTCCTGGTCCCTCAACCGCGCACCATCCGGCGGGAAGGTCAGCTTGAAACCAGTATTATCGCGTCTGCTCCTTGCGCCGACACGAGCCAAATGCTGAGGCAGGTCCTGCACAGTCCAACTGCGCAAATGCTCCGGTGGAGCAAGGCGCGGATGACCTTCGGAAGAAACGATCTGTGCCACATCGAACAACAACGGTGCGGCCAGCGCCGCCCCAAAGATGCCGGGCACCGCAGTCCCATCGGGGCGCCCGATCCACACACCAATCGTATAACGACCGTCAAAGCCAATGGCCCAGGCATCACGATGCCCGTAGGATGTCCCAGTCTTATAGGCGAGCCTATTTCTTGGCGCACCGGGCGGTGGCGCAAGGCCCCAGAGCGCGTCGCTGACATGCCATGCCGAGGCAGGGTCCAAAAAACGCTGGGTCGATGGCTGGGTCTCACCAGATCGCCAATGCATCGGCACGGTCCGTCCGCCCTGGGCAATGCCTGCGTAAAGAATGACCAAATCTTGCAATGTTGTGCCAACGCCACCCAACGCCACAGCCAGACCCGGTGCTTGTCCCCGAAGCTGAGGTGAGAGCCCAGCCTGACGCAGTGACGCCACCAATCGCGCAGGCGTAATCATCTCGGTCAACTGAACAACTGGCGTGTTCAGTGAGAGTTGCAATGCCTCCGTCAGGCTCACGTCACCCCGGTAAGCGCCATCGAAATTCCGGGGCGCATAGCCCGCAATTTCAATGGGACCATCGGTGATCACGGAGAGCGGATGCGCGCGCCCAGTTTGGTAGGCAAGGCCATAGACCAGAGGTTTCAATGTCGATCCTGGCGAACGTACGGCTTGGGTCAGATCAACATGCCCCGAGGAGGTATCGAGACCGGGCGATCCGATTGAGGCAAGCACTTCACCCGTGAGATGATCCAACACCAAGATTGCCGCAGAAAGTTTACGGTGATCGCGGGCCAGGTAGCGGGTGAGTTTGGCTTCTAAAGCGGCCTGCAGCTCTTGATCCAGCGTGGTGTGATGGACTTTTTGTATGGGCGCTTCCCGGCGGACGCGGTCCGACACATGCGCGGCAAAGTTTGGAAAGTTTCGACGAACGCGCGGCACGCCTTGGCGCTGAGCCTGTGCCACATCACGAGGCTCCAAAACACCGGCTGTTTCCAATCGCAATAAGACACGGTCACGACCCCGTCGCGCCGCCTCGGGGCGAAGATCCGGGCGACGACTTTCTGGCGCTTGGGGCAGCGCCACAAGGAGCGCAGCTTCAGCAGTGTTCAAACGAAGAGGCTCTTTGCCAAAATACGCCAAGCTCGCCGCGCGTACCCCCTCAAGGTTGCCGCCAAAAGGCGCATGCAAGAGATAAAGCGCAAGGATGTCTTGCTTGTTCAAGCGCCGCTCCAACGCCAAGGCGAGACGGATTTGTCGAAACTTGCCTGGAACACGCCCCGTGCCTGAGTTTTCAAGCAGCCGCCCGACCTGCATCGTGAGCGTCGAACCACCAGAGACCACGCGTCCGTGCCAGACCGCCTGAGCCACGGCCCGTGCCATGGCCCGAAGATCAACGCCGGGATGGGACCAAAAACGCTTATCCTCGTAGCGCACCAACATGTCCACGTAGTTCTGTGAGACACCATCCGGTGTCACGGCCAGGCGCCATCTCCCGGTCTCCACAGTGTAGGGCCGCAAGAGGACACCGTTTCTGTCCAAGACTTCCACGGATGTCTCAGTCAAAATTGGCGGCAACCGGGTCTCATTGACCCAAGTATCAAAGCGGTCGCGGCCATGTCCTGCAAGCACCAAGAGCACCGCCAAGGCAAAGACAGGCCATGCTCTCATGGCCGCACGTCAACCTGTGCCGATGCGGTCGTGCCGCGCAAAGTCGGCCGGTACATGTCCTCAGCTGACGCCGCCGGATGGCTAAACGTGCCGGGGGAAACCGCGCGGACCGCATAAGCAACTTGAACAGGCTCCATCTTTCGCAAATCGACTGCCGCCAAGAACCGCTCTGTACGGAATTCAGAATGCACAATCGGCGTGGGCTTGAGCCACTTCAAACCACTGATATCGCCGGACCGGATCAAGTTGGGGTTGTCGACCTCAAGGCCGGCTGGGAATGGGTCATTGATCATAATCCGTCCCGTGGACGCCCCAGTTGACATGACATCGAGAACAACGATGTAGCGTTCGCCCACTTCGAAAGACCCACCGATTGGTGCACCGTTGGGCGAGAAATAGCGCCGGGTGATCCGAAACCCGTTGCCGCTGGCCTCGGTGGGGCCAGCGCGGCGTCCCTGCGACGTGACCACAATCGCAAGCTCGTTTTCACTATTGTTGGTGATATCGCGTGGCACATTGCCGGGGGCAAATCGCGCAGCACTTGCCTGATCCAAAGCGACACCGTCGATGGTCACGGACGCGTCTGCCAAGGCGCCACGTGCCTCATGCGCGGCCATAAGCATCCAAGCGGCTTCTTGGCTCGACATGGGACCATCCGCACGGGCCAAACGACGCGCAAGGGCCGTACGATCCAAGGCTGTGCTTTGGATTTGCGTGGAAAGCGCATAAACGCCCGCCGTATCCCGCAATCCGGTTCCGTAATCGTCGCGCCAGCCTTGGGTCGTTGTGTCGGACAAAGACGCATTGGCTTGAACGAAGAGTCTGTCCGACCGTCGCGGCTCTCCGTAGAGCGCGAGCGCCGTACCTAGGTGCGCGGAGGCAAGCGGCGCTGTCAATTGGGCCGCCTTTTCATCCGCAAAGTAACGTAGGTCGCTCAATTGCGCGCGGCCTTCTCGAGCCAGCACCATCATGGCATAGCTCAACCCTGCTCCATCGCGTTCAAGATCCTGCGCCGCGCTCACCCGGTTCCCGAGATTGTCCAACGCCAGGTCAAACATGCGGCCTGGCACTTCATACCCGGAGGCACGTGCGCGGCTGAGGAAATCGGTAACATAAGCGTTTAGCCAAATGTCCCCGCCTCCGACACGCCAAAGCCCAAAGCCGCCGTTCGAGGATTGGCGCGCGGCGATCTGGGAGATCACCGTGTTGATGCGCTCGGCAACTTGGATCTCGGTCGCAAGCCCAAGCCGATCCGAGACCGCCGACATATAGAGCAAGGGGAGCGCACGTGACGTAAGCTGCTCGGTACAGCCGTAGGGGTAGCGTTCCAAATCGCTCAACAGTCGCGGTACGTTGAAGCTCGCCTTGGGCCCCGCGCTGAGAGTGACTTCAGCCGTGGCGCGCTGAAGATCGCCAAAGACATTATCGTCGAGGCGCAATGTCTGACCTGGTGCAAGCGAAAGCCGGGTTTGGCGCGCAACCCTTGGACTTGTGTCACGCACGCCAAGCGTCAGAGTTTTCTCAAGTACCCGCCCGTCTGCAAGCTCTAGGCGCGCCTCGATTCTGTAATCCCTTTCTGCTCCTGCTGTGATCGGCAGTGTCACGCGTTGGCTATCGCCTGTCTCAATTGCGATGTCCCGATTCAGGTCACCGGCGAGGCCGGGAGCTGAAATTGACAGGCTCATCACATCTGAGGGCGCCGCGACATTAGTCAGGTCCAACCCGATGCGCGAGGTATCTCCTGGTGCCAAGAACCTTGGCATGGCTACGGTCATTACAACCGGATCTTGGACCAACACTTTCTGTTCTGCTTGGCCAACCCCCTCGTCTGTCCACACCATCGCAGCCAGCCGCAACGTGCCATTGAAATCGGGCACGTCAATGTCAAACGAGGCACTACCCTGTGCATCGGTGCGTACGATGCCAGACGTCCAAGCAACGAGGTCTTCGGTAGGAGGAGGAGAGGCTTGAAGCGATGCCCCCGTTCCGTCGCCACCTTGACGCAGTGCGCCCATGACACCCTGTGTTCCATCAATCAGGCGCCCATAAAGGTCGCGCATTTCCACGCCCAAAGCGCGCTTGCCAAAGAAATATTTTTGAGGGTTGGGGGCGCTGTGACCGGTGATATTGATAATCCCCACATCCACCGCGGCAAGGCTGATATATGCCTCTTCATTTGGAGCGAGGCCGGTGACCTCGACACTGGGCCGCAACGTGCTGCGCGGGCTGATTTTTTCAGGCGTGATGAGCACGACATCCAACGCGCGTGGACCAGGGTCGACGGCTGCGTGCGCCAGCCCCAATGCACGGCCTGGAACAAGCCGATCGCTTTGTGTGCCCGTGAGCAATTGCACGGTGACATAGGCACCCTGCCCCCAGTCATCGGTGACCGGAAGTGCGATGCGGGTCTCTCCAGCGTTGAGCTGTTCCGTGCGCATCTCGACAATATCACTCGCCAATACCGCGATGCGGGCGACGCCAGCATAACGGGCATTGATAAGCACTTCTGCGCGATCCCCTGGCGTGTACCGCGATTTGTCGAGCGCAACTTCGAGCATGTCGGGTGTTTGGGTGGCGTCTGCGGGCTCTTGCCATCCGGCCCAGAACGTCGTCGATGTTTCAGCGTAGGGACCGTCGGCCGTCCGAACAACCATCTCATATTCGCCCCAGCCAACAGGTGCGGAAATCTCGGTCGGTGTTGAGCCAGTGATTATATCGCCCGAGGCCACACGCTCCCGGGTTGTCGTCGCTTCCCAGCGCCATTGGCCATAAAGCTCGTACAATTCGTATCTTGTACGAAGCCGGTTGAGTTCCCACTGAATCGGCAATGTGGCGGTTGCGGAGCCTTGAAGGCCCAATACCGAAAACGCCACGTCGCTCTCTTCCGGTGCCGTACCATCAAACTGCGGACGAAGGCCTAAGACCACTCCCTTGGTCTGCACGTCGCGAGTGAGCTGGCGGGAGACTGGACGTTCGGAACCGTCACGGACCGATGCAATAATCTCAGCTTCGAAGGCCAGACCTTCTTGCCGAAGATTAGGAATCGTCAGTGTTTGGATCGCCTCACCGCGGGCATCGGTCCGCACGGGATCCACGCGGATACGACGCCGATCAAAAGCCGCTTCATGACGCCCAAAGACAAACCCCGGATAGCTTGCAAGGTTTCGCACCTGACGCACGACAAGCTCTGTCTCAACAGGGAGATCAACGCCCGGAGCCCCAAAGAGATAATCTACGAGGACACGCAGATCCGCCGTCTCGCCCGCCATCAACGGTCGGTCGTCAAAGACCATCTCGACCTCAATGCGATCTGGCACAAAATCTTCGACCAAGATGCGTTGCTGAGCCAGCGCCTGTCTCTTGGGATCAGAATAGGCGGCCAATATCCAAGTGCCGCGCGGCGCATTCGGCGGTGTGTCAAATGAGACGTGATGGCCACCTGCTCGCGGATTAGACGAGACTTGGCGCGCCGCTTCAACGCCGTCCGGCCTGCGCAAGACAAACGTGATTGGCAGGCCATCTACCGCAGATGCACCGTCATCTCGCAAAAGGGCAACAACATCGATTTTGTCACCCGGACGATAGGCGCCACGATCGGTTGTTAGAAGCAGATCCAATGGACCGCTCGGCGCACGCCCCTCGACCCCGCGGTCGCTGAGATCAAAGGCTGCATCTTGGAGCGATAGGAACGACAAATCATCTCCTGCCCGCGCGACCACCAAGGCCGGCGCTGCGCCACCTTGACCCCGCAAAAGTGGCGCGTCGAACTGCGCAAAGCCCTGAGCGTCTGTCACTGATTGGGCCAATTCTCTGTTTGATACAGACAGCAATGTGACCTCGACACCTTCGGCAGGCGCAGCATCGCCCAATCGATTGACCAGGACCGACAAAGCCGTGTCACCCGACAACGTCGTGAGGCCGAGGTCAGACAGCACAAACCACTGCGTTGCGCGTTCACCGCCTTGTTCTGGAACCGCCGCGGTGACCGCGTAAAGGCCGGGCGCATAGTCAGACAATATCTTATCCACTGGCACGCGTGTTGTGACGTCTGCATTCAGTCGAGGCTCGACCTCCATGCGACCGGACCAAACGGTTTCGCCGACGCCCGCATCCAACGAAGCTTCTTGCCAACGCGCCAATGACTGTCCGAAGAGCCCATCCTGAATACTTCGCAGAACGTTGCGATCTTCGATTCGGCGCACCGTGAGGTCGAGACTATCGGTATTGACCGAGATGATCGGCAAACCGTTGCGGTCGGTGCGTGGCAGGACATAGGCCCGCCCAGGAAAGCGCACATCCGCCCGCCGATCGCGGACATATTGCGAGAGATCGACAGACCGAGCGAGCGTTTCACCGCTTTGCGCTGGAAGCCCATCTCGCAAAGCGATTTGATAGCGCGTTCCATGGGTCAGGCCACCAATGCACAGTCTTTCATCTTGCGCGATGAGGACACCCTCGGCGCCGTTGACCCGCACAAATGGCGCGAAATCCGCGCCAGACTTGACTGCTTCACTAAAGACCACGCAGACACGAGGTTCGGCGAGATCGCTTTCAACGGAAGTGTCGACAACCCGGAACCCGTATTTCTCGATCACCCGGTTCAAAGCAATTTCCACGTCAGGGCGCGCTTGGATGGACTGAGCCAATCTCAAAGCCGGGATCACGCTTCGCCCGCGCCCAACTTGCTCCAGCGATTGCCCCAAATCGAGCAACGACGCGATGCGCAAGGGGCCAGTGCCTGAACGCAGGTAGGCGTTTACACTCGCACTCAACGCGTCTGCTTGGAGCGCGCGTTTGCGGCGATTTTGCTTCTCAGCACTCGCAAGCTCTAGGCTAATCCGCGCAAATTCGCCCCAAAGATCCGCCGCATCAACGCGGGCAAGCGCGGCCGCCGTCCAATACCGCGCATCCGATAAATTGCCATCGCTAAGCCGAGCACGGGCAGTCGCCAATAGATCTTCGATAGACCATCTTCCGCCCACGTAATTTTGCCCAAGATCGCGGGCCAACATCAATGCCGCATCGAAATCTTCCTGCTTAAGAAATCCCAAGTCTGATGCCCGCAAATTGCCAAGCGCAATTGCAGATTGATCCATCTCGATGATTTCCGCCGAGACCGCTCCGGCAAAATCATCGCGTCGTTCGATGCCGAATTTGGGAAAGCACGCGCGGGAATTCACATTGTATGTCAGAGCTTTACACGCCGGATCAGCCAAGCAAACCTCTTCACAGACCGATTGCGTCGTGTCGAAAATAGGACTCATATCGCCGCCAAAGAAATCCATGTTCCGCGAGAAAACGAGACGCCTATCGGGAAGGACGTTTTCGGCGAATGCCGCCGTGACAAAGAGCGTTGCGGCAAGTGCGGGCCAAATGATTTTCATCTTACGTCTCCCTTGGTTGACCAAAAGACTGCCATGCAGGGTCCGGATTCGGCAATGTCAGGAAATCCACACCTGAATTTAAGCACTTTTTCACTTCGTTCTGTGCATGGTCGCAACGCACGGCAAAAACGCGGAGCTATGAATGAGCCTGGCCACCAAATTGCGGGAGGAACGGCGCGCGCGGCTTGCAGCTGAGCGTTTGCTCGAACTCAAGCAAGCTGAACTGGTGTCGGCCAACCGCAAGTTGGGCAAACACGCCCGTGCGCTCTCGAGCGAAATCAAAGAAACCCGCGAAGAAGTCGCCTTTGTTCGTGAAGAAAATCAACAGGTCCGCGAAGACCTGACCGCTGCCAACGAACAAGCCGCAGTAGCTGAGCGCCGATTGTGGCGATCTGTCCAGGCGCTGCCGGATGGGTTTGCAATTTTTGATGCGGACAACTGCCTAATGGCCGCGAACGACGCCTACCTGGCTGTCTTTGAGGGCCTGACCGAGGTCCAACCTGGTATCAGCTATGTGCGCATTCTTCAGTTGTTGACTGAGGAGGGTATCGTTGATCTGGAAGGCGCCACACCAGAGGATTGGCGCGAAAAAATGCGTCGGCGCTGGCAATCTGACGCTGCGGAGCCCACCGTTATTCGCCTTTGGAACGGCATGTCGTTCAAAATATTAGATCAGCGCGGCCCCGATGGGGATGTTGTGAGCCTCGCCTTGAACATCACAGAAGCCGTAGCTTACGAGCGCAAACTGAAGGCGGCCAAGAAACGTGCGGAGTCGGCCAACAGGGCAAAATCCGCCTTCCTCGCCAACATGAGCCACGAAATCCGAACGCCGATGAACGGTATCATCGGCATGGCCGACCTTTTGACCGATACCGAACTGACAGAAGAACAACAGCTCTACATCAGTACGATGAAAAACTCTGGCGAAGCGCTCCTGGTGATCATCAATGACGTGCTCGACTATTCCAAGATCGAAGCTGATAAGCTCGAACTACAGCCTGAACGCTTTGACCTCGAACGCGCGGTGCATGAGATCGTCATGCTCCTGCAGCCATCAGCCCGCGACCAAGGTCTCGACCTGCTGGTAGACTACGATCTTTTCTTGCCCACCGAGTTTGTCGGCGATCCTGGACGGGTCCGCCAAGTCTTGACGAACATCATCGGCAATGCCGTGAAATTCACCCTTGAAGGCCATGTTCTCGTCCGGGTTGTTGGCGTGCCGCGCGACGACAAAACTTCAACCATCCACATTACCGTGGAAGACACGGGCATTGGCATTCCAGAAGACAAGATCAAACACGTCTTCGGTGAGTTCAATCAGGTTGAAGACGAGCGCAACCGCAAGTTTGAGGGTACAGGTCTCGGCCTTGCGATCTCCAAACGGCTCATCGAATTGATGGGCGGCAAAATCTGGGTGGACAGCGAAATTGGCCGGGGATCCTCCTTTGGTTTTCAAATCACCTTGCCCTCCCCGAGTGGCGAATTCACTGAACCGCCGCGGTTGCCTACCTTTTTACGCCGCGTGTTGATTGTGGATGATCAACCCGTGAATTCGCTCATCCTCGAAAAGCAACTTGCAGTTCTTAACACAAAGACCTCGACGTGCCGCAATGGATCGGATGCGCTGAAGATTTTGGACACAGACTCACACTTTGACTTGGTCCTAACAGACCACAACATGCCACAAATGGATGGCATCCAACTTGTGGAAGAAATGCGCAAGCGAAGCCATACGCATCCTGTGATCATGCTTAGTTCGGATACGGTCTTTGCTGAACATGACCCATCAGCGAACCTTCTGCATGCTGTCATTCAAAAACCAATCCCGCGCCGCCACCTATTCGAAAAGCTCCTCTCTCTTGAAGAACCGGATGTTGTGACACCCACAGAACCAAAGACGCGAGCCGCGCATGAGACTCCCACGGACAAGACATCTGCAGCCAAACCCACTCAGCGCGTGCGCGTGTTGACCGCCGAAGACAACACCACCAACCAATTGGTCTTTCGTAAAATGACCAAAGACCTCAATATCGATCTGGTCTTTGCCAACAACGGGATTGAAGCAGTTGAGTTATATGAGAGCTTCGAACCTGACCTCGTATTCATGGATATTTCGATGCCGAAGATGGACGGAAAAGAAGCCACTCAAAAAATCCGCGCGATTGAGGCGCAAACCAACCGCCACGTACCGGTCATCGCGTGCACGGCTCACGCCATGGCTGGGGATCGAGACGCCGTTCTTGAAGCAGGGCTTGATGACTACCTGACAAAACCCCTGAAGCGCGCAGGCATTGAACAAATGCTGAAACGCTATTCACCAGAGCGTACTCAACCGGGCTCTACCGCAAATCACGTCGCTTAGCGAGCGCCAAACGGTCCGTAGGCGCTGTAGGCGATCGTCAACTTTCAAAGGTGCGCAAAAGCGTTAAAGGTGCATGTCCATTGACGTCTCAATAAAGCGAATATGCCGAAAAGGCGCTGGTCCACCAACCAAACACGCTTGAGGGTAGAACGCGCACTACCAGATAAAATCCTCTCCTTTGACTTTGAATCAGTCGTAATTTGAGACGACAAAGACCCCTACATTGAAAGATGAAAAATGCACGTCCCATCACATGGGCTTCCGCGAACGGTATGGCACCGCGGGCTTCCAAAGAAACAATATGGACGTTCATGCGGCCGTTGTCAGGAATGTTCCAACCGCCACCAAGGCTCAGCTCGCATCGGTAACACAAAAACGACGCGGCAACCCTCGATAATGACCAAACCAGAATTCAAACCCAAAGGCGGAACCAGTTCTGCAAGCCTTTGGTCACGATAACCGTCATCGTGCCGCGCAGTAGGACCGCATAAGAACCCAAGAAAATTGAGCTCTATCACAAGTTGATTTCGGGGCCGGCACTCAACGGGTGTTGACGGGCCTTCGGTGCTTATGCCGCCATCGCTGCGTCACGCAGAAAAACTGGCGCTTCCGGGGTCGAGCGTTCGGCGTCGAAGGCATAGCCATCGATATCAAACGCATGAAGGTCAGAAGGTGCGGTCAGTGCGTTTTGCACGATATATCGAGCCATCGCACCGCGTGCGCGCTTTGCAAAGAAGCTGATGGTTTTCGCTACCCCCCCTTTCACTTCAAGAAACTGAGGCGTGACGACGTTCAGTCTGAGCGCTTTGCGGTCAACTGCACCAAAATACTCTTGGCTCGCACAATTGACCAAGGTGTCGGTCCCCAAATCCACAGCGTCTGCGTTTAAAGACACAGCGATTTGGTCGCGCCAGTAAGCATAGAGCGAGGCGCCGCGACGTGTTTTAAGACGGCTACCCATCTCCAATCGATACGGTTGGATCGCGTCTAGTGGTCGCAAAACGCCGTAGAGCCCAGACAAAATCCTAAGATGCGACTGCGCCCGCGCCACATCAGCCTCAGAAAAACTGCGTGCGTCCAAGCCCTGGTACGTATCTCCAGCAAAAGCGAACATTGCGGAGCGTGTGTCGTCTGTGTTGGGCTCATCTTGAAACGCGCGGAACCGATCGCGATTGAGGCGCGCCAAGTCGTCGGACAAATCCATCAAGCTTTTGAGATCTCTCAGGGTCAGGTTCCGCGCCGATTTCGCCAAACGCACGGCATCCGCCTGCATGGCTGGTGTAGTTTGCTCAATATTTTGTTCAGTCCAATCCAGCCGCTTGGCTGGAGAAACCACGACTAACACGGGGTCGCCTCCTCATTTTACATAGACTACAGCTAGGACGCTTTTTGCAAAACGTCCAGAAATGCTGCCGCAAATCGCTCGGCTCGTTTGTCACCCAAAATGCGGGCCATCTCGGCGAGCTCTTGGGGTTGAGCTTCTGCCACCTTCGCCAATTGAGACGCCGAGCACGTCATGGGCTTCAATGTGCCACATGATCCTCGCGACATGCGGGTTTGTGCCTCGAGCAAATCATCGTAAACGGGGCCAGCATCCTTCCCGGCCAATTTGCGACGCGCTGGGTGTTGGGATGGCGGAGCATCCCCAGCGACAACAGCCAGGAAATCAGAGCCATAGCGCTCGAGCTTTTTGGCCCCGACACCGCTGATCCGTGCCATGGCGTCGAGCGTTGTAGGCCGTGTTTCGGCCATTTCAATCAATGTGCGGTCGTTGAAGATGATATAGGCCGGGAGCGCGGCGGCTTCTGCCAGAACGCGACGTTTGGCTTTGAGCGCAGACAAGAGCGGCGCATCCTCTTCAGAGACCATCATTTTGGCAATGGGGCGATCTTTGGTTTGGGCGCGGCGCAACGCATCTTTGCGCAATTCAACTTTAGCTTCACCACGCAAAATCGGTCGCGCGGCATCAGTCATCCTCAAGGCACCATGGCGTTCGGGATCGGGGCGCATCAAGTCGTGGCCCATCATTTGCCGAAAGATTGCCTGCCACACTTTGCGATCATATTCGCGCCCCACGCCGAAGGTCGGGAGTGCGTCGTGTCCACGCATACGCACCTTGTCCGTCAACGTCCCCAAAAGGATGTCGATCAAGTGGCCAGCGCCGAACATTTCTCCGGTGCGCAACGCCGCCGAAAGCGCTTTGCGCACGGCTTGTGTCCCGTCAAATACCTCTGGCGGCGTGTCACAGAGATCACAGTTGCTGCATGGCTCCGACGTTTCGCCAAAATAGGTCAGCAGACGTTGTCGGCGACATCCATGGGTTTCGGCCAGGCCAAGTAATGCGTTTAAACGCCCATGATCCGCATGACGACGTTCTGGCGGTGCTAAACCTTCATCAATTTGCGCGCGTCTTAGACGAATGTCATCGGACCCAAATAGAGTGAGCGTTTCTGCTGGTGCGCCGTCGCGACCCGCGCGACCAATTTCCTGGTAATAACTTTCAATAGACTTGGGCAAATCCGCGTGGGCGACCCAACGGATATCCGGTTTATCGACACCCATGCCAAAGGCGACAGTGGCCACAACGATCAATCCATCTTCGCGAGCAAACCGCGTTTCAACGGCCCGACGGTCATCGGCTTCCATTCCACCATGATAATGACACGCGTTATGGCCATCATCTCGCAGACCTTGGGCCAATGTCTCGGTCTTGGCCCGCGTGCCGCAGTAGACGATGCCGGATTGTCCTCGACGGGCGTCGGCAAATCCTAGAATTTGAGTTCGGGGTTTGTCTTTAGGTGCAAACGCGAGATGAATGTTTGGGCGATCAAACCCACGCAAAAAAGACGTGGGCGCACTCCCATCGAACAGGCGCGCAACAATTTCGGCGCGGGTCTCGGAATCTGCGGTAGCGGTGAAGGCCGCAAGCGGCACATCTAGTGCACGGCGCAGTTCCCCAATTCGCAAGTAATCCGGGCGAAAATCGTGTCCCCATTGGCTAACACAATGGGCCTCGTCCACGGCAATCATCGACACACCTGACCGGCGGAGCATGGATACCACGCCACCCGACGCCAGCCGTTCGGGGGCCACGTACAACAATTTGAGCGAACCGTCTTCCAGCGCAGACCACACCGCGTCGTTTTCTTCCGGCGTATTGCCTGATGTCAGCGCTCCCGCCGCGACGCCTACCTCGCGAAGCCCCCGGACTTGGTCTCGCATAAGCGCGATCAAAGGCGACACCACGAGGGTCACGCCCTCTCGAATCAAAGCAGGAAGCTGATAACACAGCGATTTACCACCGCCCGTTGGCATAATCGCCAAAACCGGCTGGCCCGCGACCACAGCGTCCACGATCTCTTCTTGACCCGGACGGTACCCGTCGAATCCAAAAACGTCCCGCAAAATTGCTTGGGTGCCTGTCATGTCTTGTTGGTTTTGTGAGGTCTGCTCCTGAACAAAACAGTCTCACACCACCATCACGTTGACAAGCCTAGGGGCGCATACCCTAACCGAAAAAGAACCCGGCATTGTTCTGCAAAATAATCCGCAGTGAGTAGACAGCAATCAATGCCACAAGTGGCGCGAGGTCGAGGCCACCCATGTTGGGCAGGAACCGTCGGATGGGTGCATACATCGGCTCCACCAGCCGGTTAAGTCCATACCACATCTGGGCCACGAATTGCTGATGCAGATTGAGCACCTGGAAATTGATCAGCCAGGACATGATCACGTGCACGATGATCAGGAACCACGCCACATCGAGCAGGAGCATCAAAATCTGAAAAAGTGATTGCATGCTAAGCACCTCCAGGTTGACCGACACATATGGTGCGCCGCGGCGAGGGGCAAGTGCCGCAAGGTGACACTTGACCCTCAAGACCTCGCGCGTCACTTCCGCCACAAGGAGCCTTGCCATGTACCCATATGTTCGCCTGACCAAAGAAATGATGCGTGTGCGGTCGATGCCACGGATTGATTTGTTTGATACCCATGTGTCGCATCACATCGTTTGGCCCCAAGACATCGACATGTTTGTCGAACTCAATAACGGGCGGACATTGACGATGTATGACCTTGGTCGCGTTCCGCTGGCCCTGCGCATCGGTTTGATCGACGTTTTGAAACGTGAAAAATGGACCCTTACCGTGGCAGGGGCTTCGGTTCGCTGGCGGCGCCGGGTGCGTCCATTTGAAAAAATCGAAATGCGCACGCGCGCCATCACGTTTGACGACAAATTCGCCTATCTCGAACAATCTATGTGGAAGAAAAACGGTGAATGCGCGAACCACGGCATGCTACGCACGGCGGTCACCGACAAAAATGGCATCGTTACCGTAGACAGGTTGCTCGCCGCATTTGGCGAAAATGTGATGGCCCCGCCGATGCCGGATTGGGTGCGCGCGTGGGCGAATGCAGATGCTTTGCGCCCCTGGCCACCCATGCAAGACGGGGTCTGACACCGTTAAATTCCTTGCTCTGTCGGCTCCCATTCGCTTAGCTGCGCTTAAAACAGGGGTCAGCATGAGCATTTCTAAAAAACGCATCTGGGGTTGGTACTTTTTCGATTGGGCGAGCCAACCATACAACACCTTGTTGATGACCTTTATTTTCGGTCCATATTTTGCCTCTATCGCGTCTGATTACTTCCTATCGACTGGATTAAAAGAAACCGCAGCGGACGCACGGGCCCAGACGATGTGGTCGTGGACTCTCGCCGCTGTCGGCTTGATGGTAGGGCTGTGCGCTCCGATTTTTGGCGCCATCGCCGATACGTCAGGTCGCAAAATTCCATGGGTCGCGATGTTCTCGGTTCTGTGTTTTCTGGGCGCGCTTGGTATTTGGTACACGATGCCAGATGGATCCAACCTCGTTTGGGGGCTTATGTGTTTCGCAGTGGCGTTTGCCGGCGCTGAGTTTGCATTTATTTTCGTGAATTCCCAACTGCCGTCGGTTTGCACCGAAGAAGACATGGGCAAAGTGTCCGGCATGGGGTTTGCCTTTGGTTACGCGGGCGGCTTGATCGGCCTTTTCATTATGCTTTTGCTCTTTGTGGAGCAAGGATCGGGTAAAACCCTTATTGGGCTTGATCCTGCCTTTGGTTTGGACGCGGATAAACTCGAAGGCACACGTTTTGTCGGTCCTTTCACCGCCATCTGGTTTGCGATTTTTACGATCCCCTATTTCCTGTGGGTTAAAGACACGGGCCCTGAACTTGCCGGAAATGTTCGTCAGGCGCTCGCCGCGCTTTGGGCATTGATCAAGAGCCTCCGCCTTCGCAAAAGCCTCACCAACTATCTTGTATCATCGATGTTCTATCGCGATGCGCTCAATGGGCTTTACGGTTTTGGCGGCACCTACGCCGTGCTCGTCCTAGACTGGGAAATAACGCAGATCGGTATTTTTGGCATCGTGGGCGCCGCAACGGCCGTGGTCTTTAGCTGGATTGGAGGAAGACTTGACAGCCGGTTCGGGCCAAAGCCGGTGATCACGGCGGCAATTTTGGTTCTAATTGCGGTTTGTATCGTGGTTTTGTCGATGTCTCGCGAAAGCTTCATGGGCATGCAATTGGCCGAAGGCTCATCGTTGCCAGACCAAGTGTTCTTTGTCTGCGGCGCATTGATCGGCGGGATGGGCGGTGTTTTGCAAGCCGCATCACGCACACTGATGGCGCGCCATACTTCTGAGAAAGACGTGACCGAGCTCTTTGGCCTTTATGGCCTCGCCGGTCGGGCAACTGCGTTTATGGCGCCTTGGTTGATCGGGGTCGTGACCGCAATCACAGAGTCGGCCCGCCTTGGCATCTCACCTCTCGTCATACTTTTCGTGATCGGGCTATTCTTGCTACGCTACGTGAACCCTCAGGGAGGACAGGCCTAGTGATCTCTCGCATCGGACTGCTGTTGATTGCTTCTATCGCCCTGGGCAGCTGTGGTGATGACAGCGTAGAACGCCCAAGGTTGAGTTCGCAAAAGACAATCGGCAGTTCTCTTGGCGTTTTATCGACCAAGGCCGCTAAGCAACTTTTCGGAGCCAAAGCACAACCGTCGGAGCAAAATTCAGCGCCCTTTGGCGGATATGCCAAAGGGTGCCTCGCGGGCGGCGTTCAATTGCCGGAAACGGGTCCCACATGGCAAGCGATGCGCCTAAGCCGAAACCGCAATTGGGGACATCCTGAGCTCATTGACTATGTGAAAAAGCTGTCCCGCTTTGCGGCAACGCAGCCGGGGTGGGATGGGCTATATGTTGGCGATCTGTCGCAACCTCGTGGCGGTCCAATGCTAACTGGCCATCGCAGTCACCAGATTGGTTTGGACGCCGACATATGGCTGCGCCCAGCCAACGACCTCAATTTGTCGCGTACGCAACGCGAGAACATCTCGTCGATCTCATTGCGCCGCGCCAAAGGAGCCTACACCAACGACAACTGGACCCAACAGCATTTCGAAATCCTACGTAAGGCTGCAAAAGATCCTCGCGTTGCACGCATTTTCATTTTCCCGGGCGCAAAGGTCAAAATGTGTGGGATGGAAACAGATGACCGGCGTTGGCTCAATAAAATCCGACCCTGGTGGGGACATCACTATCATTTCCATGTGCGTCTCACATGCCCAGATGGCATGGCAGGTTGCGTGAATCAGCCAGCACCCCCCAAAGGGGATGGATGCGCGGACGCCGAGGAATGGGTGCGCAACATTCTTAATCCGCCACCCCCAGATCCAAACCCAAAGCCCCAGACACCGCGTCGCGAATTGCAAATGGCTGATCTTCCTTCTCAATGCGCCGCCGTCTTGCAATCGCGCTAACGCTTTGGGCCGCGATGGCACCAGCGGAGACTGCTCGACATCTTCAAACGCTACAATGGCGCATGGAGAACGAGCCAAACTTTGGCGGTATCTCTGGGTTTGACTACTTCGACGATGGATCGCGCTTTCTTGCAGTGACGGATCGCGGGTATTGGTTGCCCGGCAGCGTGATCCGCTACGCTGGTCGAATCGTGCGAATCGAGACCAGTGAACTAAAGCCTCTTCGAGATGGGCAGGGAAATCTGTCCCGCGACAGCGACAGCGAAGGCGTCGCGCTACATGTATCAGGCGCAGCATACATTTATCAGGCGCAGCATACATTTCGATGGAAGGCTTACGGCGCATCCGTCGGTATCTCGATATGTCCCGAGGGACTAACCTACCGCAAGATCCGCGATTTCGAACCTATGATGGGAACGCCGCATTCGAAGCGTTGGCTGTCGACAATGACGGCGTGATTTACACGCTTCCTGAGCGGTCCGGGGGACTCGGCTTTGATTTCCCAATATATCGGTTCACGAATGGAACCTGGGATGTGTTTGGGCACGTTCCAAGAAAGGCGGGTTTTCTTCCGGTGGGCGCCGACTTTGGCCCAGACGGTCGGTTTTATCTTCTGGAACGCGCGTTCAATGGCTTCGGTTTTCGAAGCCATGTACGACGCTTTGCATTTACCGACGACGGTCCGGGGGTGGGCGAGACATTACTTACGACACCCTTCGGGCGGCACGGCAACCTGGAAGCCATTGCGATTTCTGAAACCGACGACGGCTTGAGAGCGACGCTCTTGGCAGACGACAACTTCATGCCATTTCAGCGATCGGAAATCGTCGAGTATTTTCTTGCAAAGTGAAGATTTGCCTGGCCGCAGGCTTGTTTTGGGATAAAGCTCTGATTAAAGACGCAACGTCTGAGCTCTGAAATGCTGTACTCAGACCAAGTCGCCGCAACCTTGAGAAAACGGGCAAAATTATGAACCGCGAACACATCCCCGGCATTATTGCCATGGCTACCATTGTTGTGGCCTCAAACATTCTTGTTCAATTCTTTGTCGGAGATTGGCTTACCTGGGGGGCGTTCACATATCCTTTCGCCTTCCTGGTCACTGACCTGATGAACCGAGCCTATGGCGCGTCCGCTGCACGACGCGTTGTTTTTGCTGGCTTTGTCGTCGGCATCATCTGTTCTTTGATCGGGACCCAAGTCACCGTTCAAATTGCCCCAGATTTTGCAGCGCCGGCGGTGACACTACGCATCGCAATTGGATCCGCTACCGCGTTCTTGGTGGCTCAACTCGTTGATGTTTCAGTCTTTGATAGGCTCCGTGAAGGGTCCTGGTGGCGTGCGCCTTTGGCATCCACTCTGATCGGCTCGACACTCGACACAGCCTTGTTCTTCTTTATTGCCTTTTCAGCCGGTGCGTCTGGCGTTTTGGGCGTGGACCACAACATCGATTACTTTAACGAAGTTGTCACCACGCCTTTTGGCCCCGAGTTGACGCGTTGGGTCGGGACGGCATCCGTCGATTGGTGCGTTAAAGTGGCGATTGCTCTATTCGCTTTGATCCCGTTTCGGATTTTGGTCAACCGGGCGCTGCAAAGACAGGCATCCGCCTAAAAAAGCTTTGCGTTTTGCCACAGTCGTGGCATGATTCGGTTGTGTCTTAAACAAACGAAAGGAGGTGATCCAGTGTCCAGAGAGGTATTGGAGAGAGGTGTCGGGACAGATCGGGAGACCCGCCTTTAGGCAGCCCTTTAGGCGAATGACTCATTAGATTTGGCAGCGGCCTCAACCGGCCCCGCCTCCGAAATTCTCGAAGGGTCGCCGAACGGCGGCCCTTTTTATATCTTACCTAGGAAAGTCCGTGATCCGATGGGACTAAAAATCAATGATGAGGTCACGATACAAGATTGGGAGCTCACAGAGAGCTTCGTCCGCTCATCGGGACCGGGAGGCCAGAACGTCAACAAAGTGGCGACGGCGGTTGAGCTACGCTTTGAAGCGGCTCGGTCTCACTCTTTGGCGCCTCCCGTGAAGACACGGCTGAAAAAACTGGCTGGGCGGCGTTGGACACTGGACGGCGCGATTATTTTGCAGGTCGACACTACGCGCAGCCAAGCCCGCAACCGAGATATCGCCCGAGAAAGACTATCAGACCTGATTAAAGCGGCGCTTGTCAAACCGAAACGACGCATCGCAACCAAGCCAACAAAAGCATCACAACGGCGGCGATTGGACACCAAAAAGGCGCGTGGCGCGATCAAAGCAGCGCGTGGACGTGTGACCGACGATCCTTAGACGTCAACCCGACGTGCGATTTGATCACCGACGTCAAAGACCCGTTTGTAACGCTCAATTTCGGAACTTGGTCCCATCGCCTTATTAGGGTTATCCGATAGTTTCACGGTTGGACGCCCATTCGCAGACACCGCTTTGCACACCAATGAAAACGAATTCAGAGCGCCGTTTGGCGTGAGCCCCCGGAAATCATTCGTAAGGTTGGTGCCCCACCCAAACGAAACGCGTACCCGTTCGGCGAATTTCTGGTGCAATTGAGAGATCGTTTCGACATCCAGGCCATCTGAAAAAATGATGAGCTTATCCTTGGGATCCTCACCGCGCTTTTTCCACCAGGCAATGGCATGTTCGGCGCCTTCGGCGGGGTCACCGCTGTCGATGCGAATACCTGTCCAGCCGGCAAGCCAATCGGGTGCGCGATCCAAAAAGCCGATGGTGCCATATGTATCAGGCAGAATGATCCGAAGATTGCCGTCGTGCTCTTCTTGCCAATCGGCCAACACGGTGTAAGGGGCTTGGGCCAAATCTTGGTCGCTCTGGGCCAACGCGGCATAGACCATCGGCAATTCGTGCGCGTTTGTGCCAATTGCTTCGAGGTCGCGATTTTTGGCAATCAAACAATTCGATGTGCCTGTAAACTTGGTGCCGAGACCCTCGGTCATGGCCTGGACACACCAGTCTTGCCACAGGAAACTGTGACGTCGCCGGGTGCCAAAATCCGCTATGCGCAGGTCTTCGATGTCACGCAACTTTTCAATTTTCTGCCAAAGTTTGGTCATAGCCCGCGCGTAAAGGACTTGGAGTTCGAACTTTCCAAGGTTTTTGAGAACTGCCCGCCCCCGCAGCTCCATCAACACAGCCAGGGCAGGTATTTCCCACAACATGACTTCCGGCCAAGCACCTTCGAACGTCAGTTCGTATTGACCATCGCGCTTTTCGAGATGGTAGGCCGGAAGCCTAAGGTTTTCAAACCACTCCATAAAGTCAGAGCGAAACATTTGGCGCTTGCCATAAAAGGTGTTGCCACGCAGCCAGGTACTTTCCCCTCGTGAAAGCGACAGAGACCGAATGTGATCAAGTTGCTCACGCAACTCTCCCTCGTCGATCAACTCAGCGAGGCGTGTGCTCTTGGAGCGATTGATCAGGGAAAAGGTTACTTGCGTAGACGGCTTATTGCGAAAAACCGACTGACACATCAATAGCTTGTAGAAGTCCGTATCGATCAAGGACCGAACAATCGGATCTATCTTCCACTTGTGATTCCACACCCGGGTAGCGATTTCCATGACGCGCCCTTTCAAAGAAAAGTGTCACGCGATGAGATACGACAGCTTGAGCCAGAACAAAACCTCGCTGGCTATCTGGTAAAGGACAAATCTGTCAGCTGAGTTGTCACTGCTTTTACGAGATGGATCGCTTTGATGGCCAATTTCGCCGCATGTTCAGCGTTCTCAACACTGGAGAGTTTGAGGTCGTCCTTTGGCGGATGCCCTACAACGAGACCTCGATTTGTGGGCTCGTTCGCTGCCAAAATGATCTCCAGACCATTCAAACCACGTTACTGCCATATGGTCTTGCTCCGTTCAGCTTCAATGGCATCATTTTGGGGTGGCTCAAAAAGTAGGTTGACCAAAAACTCGGAGCCATTGCCTTCCTCTGATCGCGCGGAAATGTTTCCGCCCATAATTTGCGCGAGGCGCCGCGAAATCGCCAAACCCAAGCCAACGTCACCAAATCTACGCGTAGTCGCGGTTTCAGCTTGAGAAAAGTCATCAAAGATCGCGTTGATTTTGTCTTCTGGTATACCGATCCCAGTGTCTTTCACCGAGGCTTTGAACCTGATGTTTGCGCCCTCGAACGAGTGGCTCACGGACACAGTTACTCCGCCATTGTCTGTAAACTTGATCGCGTTTCCAATTAGGTTTTGCAAAATCTGTCGAAGACGACCATCGTCTCCGTGGAGCAAAGCAGGCAATCGAGTCTCGAAGTTGACATCCAGATAGAGGCCTTTTTCTTGAGCACTGGCCTGCTGCAGATCGATTGTATCCCGCACGCACGGACCAGGCGCAAAATCGACCGGATCGATGGTCAGCTTGCCCACGTCCATTTTGGATAAATCATAGATATCACTCATACTTTTTAGCAAGGCCTGCGCCGAGGTTCGAATGGAATTAGCAAAACGCTTTTGATCATCACTTAGATCACTTTGCACAAGCAGATTCAACGCCCCCATAACGCGCTTCAGTGGCACACGAATTTCATCGCTCATGGTAGTGAGGAACTCAGATTTTGCGCGATCTCTTCGTTCAGCGTCTTGCCGGGCCTCCGCCAACTCTTGAGCATGAACTTTAGCTTGTGTGATGTCTCGCTCGACACCCACGATAACATCAATTTCACCACGTGAGTTAACAACGGGCACCACGTTGGTTTCGACCAAAATTTCTTCGCCGTCTTTGCGTTGATTCAGGATTTCGCCGCGCCAAGGTTTGCCCTGACCAACCGCAGATTTAAGGTCCTCAATAACGGCAGGGCTTGTGTTCTTGGAATTTAGGAGTTCCCCGGTCAGGCGACCAACCGCTTCCTCAGAAGTGTACCCCAACATTTTCGAGAATGCGGCGTTGACCCACGTGATTTCGCCCTGCGTGTTGGAAAGAATGATACTGTCGTTGGCATGCCAAGCGACCATGGACAGGATGCGCAGTTCCTTTTGCTGCTCTTCCAGTTCAAGAGAGCTCTGCTCGACGCTTTTTTGCCAACGGATCAGATCGCGCTCTGATTGGCGGTGGCGTTTGAAGTTCTTGGACACATGGTCGATGAAAACCTTGGCCATGTAAGCCAGCATGACAGCGGCCAACAAGTCGAAGCCCGTTTTGAATGTGACACCCGAATAGAACAATAACTTCAGCGCAAAACAGATGCCGCCGACCAGCACATAAATCGTGATGCGTACTGTGGCAGCATAGGAATGAAACGATTTCAAAGCACCTGCGTTCATCGCTGCAATCATGAGGTAGGCGCAACAAAAAAACGTGGTGTCCAATCCTCTTGGCACAAACCAAGCGATCAAGAAACAGATTGAAATACTCAAAGCCTGGAGAGCTGCGACAGCAGTAGACCGATGCAGCAAACGTCTAATATCTGCGCCTTTTTCGAGTTGGCGCAGCCAGCGACGCAGACACGCAATCTCGACACGGTCGCCAATGAGTGCACTCGAATAAGCAATAAGGCCCCACCAAGGATTGGTGATATACGCCAGCGCCAAACTACCGGTGAGCGTCATAGCCTGCCGCTCCCCAAAGCCCTTGATGCGCCCATGCGCATATCTTCGGAACAGACCGGTAGAGCTATACTCTTCTTCGATCTGTACAATGACACGGTCCGAATTCAACGCGCGCTGCGACATAGATTATCCAAGCCAATTATTTGCTGGATACGCGCTCTCAGTTAATAAATACGAAATTCAATCCAATAGTTTGACACCCGCAGCGCGAAGTTTGGCGAGCGCGTTCGACAGCGATCCATCAAGATCAATAGCTCGACATAAGGCCAGGTTCATATTCACTTTTAGTCCAAGCTTTGCGGCATCAATCGCGGAGTACGCGACGCAAAAATCGGTTGCCAACCCAACCATTGTTACCTCTTGGACATCGCGTGCTTCCAGGTAGCCCGCAAGTCCGGTTGAGGTCTTATGATCGTTCTCGAAGAAGGCAGAGTAGCTGTCGATCGACGCACGAAAGCCCTTTCTGATGATCAAGTCTGCGCGGTCAACCTTCAGATCACCGTGGAACTCTGCACCACTAGATCCTTGGATGCAGTGGTCTGGCCACAAGACCTGAGGTCCATAGAAGAAATTAACAACATCGAACGGGGCGTTACCAGCATTTTGGCTGGCAAAAGACCGGTGGTCTTTGGGATGCCAGTCTTGTGTTAGGATGACGGCGTCGAAGTCGTCCAAAACTTCGTTAATCGGTGCTACAATTTCGTCGCCACCAGAGACCGCCAGAGCGCCACCAGAACAAAAATCATTTTGGACATCTACGACGATTAAGGCATGGGTCATATCAGTTTCCTTCGGTATCAAAACCGAGATTAAGGCGAGTTGATCATTCTCGCCCCTTGTCACCTTTGACTATAGGAGCATAAGCCAAGGCATGTTTGTTGTCGCCGCACTTTATAAGTTCACAAGCTTCCCCGATCCAGCCGTAATCCGAGATCGGCTACACGAGGTTGGACAGGCTTGCGGTATCACTGGGACTCTCTTGGTCGCTCACGAGGGAATCAATGGGACCGTAGCAGGAACATCTCAGGGAATAGATCGCATTTTAAATGAAATTCGCTCACTCCCAGGATGCGATCCTATGGATCACAAGCTGTCCACGGCTGAGACGCAACCTTTTGCACACCTCAAGGTGCGCGTGAAGCGCGAGATCGTCACGATGGGGCAGCCAGGCATCGATCCCAAGAATTCTGTTGGAACTTATGTTACCCCGCAAGATTGGAACGCGCTTATCGAAAAGCCCGATGTCGTGGTGATAGACACTCGAAACGACTACGAGGTGGCCATTGGTACTTTCGAAGGGGCCTTGGATCCGAAGACAAAGTCGTTCAGTAACTTCCCAGAATGGTGGGAGCAAAACAAAGATAAGTTCCACAACAAACGCGTGGCCATGTTTTGCACGGGTGGAATTCGATGCGAAAAATCGACCAGTTTTTTGAAGTCCAAAGGGGTTGAGGATGTTTACCACTTACAGGGCGGTATACTGAAGTATCTTGAAGAGGTTCCAGAAGATCAAAGTCGTTGGAATGGTTCGTGTTTTGTTTTTGATGGGCGTGTATCCGTTGAACATGGACTACGCGAGGGCGCCCATATCCTGTGCCATGCCTGCCGGCGCCCATTAAGGCCGCAAGACACCGAGCGAAAGGAATATGAAAAGGGTGTCTCATGCCATCAGTGCATAGACCAAACTTCAGACAACGACAAAGACAGGTTCCGAGAACGTCAAAAACAAATTGACTTGGCTCGCGCTCGAGATCTCAAGCACATGGGAGGGCACCGCGGCGTTTAAGGCTTTAAGCCGTCTGATAGCATGCCGTCAGCATTTAATTCCGGTCCGAGCAGTTGGACTAAGTAAAATAGCCGCGCACCAGACTTTCTGACAACAGGCTCCAACCGTCAGCCACTACAAAAAACGCGAGCTTAAATGGCAGAGATACGATCACTGGTGGCACCATCATCATGCCCATGGACATCAACACTGCGGCCACCACCAAGTCGATGATAAGAAATGGCAAAAAGATCAGAAATCCGATCTGAAAGGCGCGTGCAATTTCGGACAGCATAAAACTGGGAACGAGTATACTCAGCGGAGCTTCTGGCGACAGCGTGGGGGGATCTTCCGGGAAGCGAAGTGACGACATCGCTTGGAACGTATTTTGATCCAGACGCCCGGCCATAAAACCGCGAAACGGCTCCATTGCGAGCTCAAAGCCCTCTTCGATTGGAAGACCATCGTTCAAAACCGGTTGGACGCCCATTTCCCATGAGGCCAAGAATATAGGCTCCATAATAAAGTAGGTCAGAAACAGTGCCAACGACACCAACAGCATGTTGGGGGGAGATTGTTGCAAGCCGATTGCCTGTCTCAAAATGGCAAAGACAGTGATCAAGAATGGGAAACACGTGATCATAATCGCGATACCGGGCGCTAAGCTCAGAATCGTGATTAATGCAATCAATTGAATCGAAGTTGATGTAAGCGACCCACCTTCTCCCAGAGACAAAGATAGCTCCTGGGCTTGCGCGCCAGATGCCCAAAACAGCAAAACGCTGCAGATGCATAGGACGCGGATCACGCAAGACCCCCGCGCAGGTCCACGACTTCTGTCAGGCGAACAACTAGCTGACCCGCCGCCTCGCCTTGCTCTTCAAGAATCCCTCTCGCAATGAGTTTGTCTCCAACAAATAGCGATACTGGATCGTCCACTTGAGCATCCAAGGACAGAACAGATTGAGGCCCGAGCGATAAGAGTTCGGCGATCGTGGGCTTGGCTTTGCCAATAGCAACCGTGATTTCGATCGGTACGCCTGTGAAGGGGCTATTTTCTGGGCTCACCACTTCTGCTTCAGCCATGGGCTGTCTCCTTTCCAGTATCTCGGGTGTAAGTTTCCAGCGCATTGCGCATATCTTGGAGCAACGCATCGAAATCGAGCGACATCTCAGTGTCAGCGAATCCAATGACGACTTGCCCTCCGGTCAAAGACGCATCGATTTCGATTTGAAGATCCAGGTGGTTTGATTTTTCAACAAGACGTTTCAGAACCGGTTGGCTTTCAGGCGCGACGGACAAAACAACTTGCATATCTTCGGCACCCACAGGGAGCCCTTCAAGCATCTCTGAGACCTTTGGAGCCAGTGCCAATTTCGCGATCTGGGGCAAAAAGAGATCCATCATAGTATCAAAGACACCGTGCAAAGATTGCGAGATGTGAGCGCTTGCTTCTTGGTAGGTAAAACTCATGTCTCTAAGGTTCTGTGCCAAGTCGGCCGCAACCTGCATTTGCTCTGCGGTATTGGCACCAACGGCGTCGTCCCAACCTGCCTTGTAACCGTCCTCATAAGCTTCAAGACGAATGCTCTCTGCGGTGTCTGGGTCGGCGGCGACGCTCCTGAACGAGGAAGCAGGCGAGGCGATGTTTGTTTGCGCCCCTGGTCCAAAGTCCTCTAATAAATGAGCAATACTCATCAGACTTTTTCCCCCGACTCATCCAACCAACCGCGAAGAACCTCGACAGTCTCATCTTTACGTTCGCTAATCAGGTTTCTGAGACGCTCCACCGGATCTTCTGGTTCAAAGTCCATCTCCGAGGGGTCTACGGATTGCGGAAGAATGGGAGAAAATTCACCCATCCCGTTATCGATCTCACCCATCAAAGGCGGCGCGAAATCTGCCTCAAGTATCGGCTCAAGATCGTCCGAGGCAAGTTTTGGCTCCCCGACCAATGCTGGCACAGAAGCACTAGCCGAGTTACTCAGAATGGGACGGATGACCATCAAACCCAGCACCAAGGCGACCACAGCTGCGACGGCCATTTGGATCATAGACATAATATCGAGGCTTGTTCCGCTCCAAATGCTTGTTACAGCCGCCGTACCGTCAGTGCCAATTGGCGTGAACGCCATCGACTTAATGGTCAACATGTCGCCTCGTGCTTCGCTGAAGCCAACGGCTGACGCAACAAGTTCCTGAAGGGCATCTATTTCTTCTTGCGGAAGCGGCTCGACACTTCTTGTGCCATCCTCGGCGGAAACGGGGGCGCCATTCACAAGGACGGCAACACTAAGGCGCTTGATAGCGCCAGGCGCACGAACAATCTCGCGCTCTGTCTCAGAGACTTCATAATTCACCCGCTCGCGCGTTTCACTGTTTTGAGAGTTGGAGTTGCCGCCTGCCGCATCTCCGTCCGGCAGATTCGACGCCACTGTCACGTTTCCACTGCCTGAATCCTGAGAGCTATTGCTACGTTCTTCGGTGTCTGTGCTGATCGCAACACGACTCTCAGGATCTACAACACGTTCTCTTATGGCCTCACTTTCTGTGACAGTTTCCACAGCGACTTCGACAACAGCGTTCCCCACGCCAAGACGTGCTTCCAAAAGTCGTAGTATCTGCTCTCGCATGGTTTGAGCACGATCTTCGCCCAAAACCGAAGGGGCGGTGTCATCACCTGAAGCAATGAGACCGCCATTGCCGTCAATGACTGCCACATCGTTGGGGTCCAATCCGGCGATAGCCGATGCCACCAGAAACTTCAGTGCGCGTGCCTGCGCGGGCGAAAGGCCTCCACTCGTCGTGACCGCAATCGACGCGGTTGGGCGCAGGTCGCGTTGAAACGGGTTGGACGTGGCATTTGCAATGTGAACTCGGGCCGTCCGGATCATCGGATTGGACAAAATTGTTCTGGCCAGCTCGCCTTCCTTGGCACGCCAATAGGCGGCGTCAAACATTTGAGAAGTGGTTCCAAAGCCAGACAGGTTGTCCAATAGCTCATACCCGCGGGAAGAATTCGCTGGTAAACCCTCGCTAGCTAGTGTCATGCGCAACTCATCACGCTGATTGCTCGGGACAAAAATTGACCCGCCGCGCACATCATACGCGACAGCCCGTTGTTCTAGAGCCGTGACAACGTCGCCAGCTTGGCCACTTTCAAGGCCAGCATACAACAGGGTCAGTGAAGGCTGAGAGGCAGCTCTTGCGAGGAAATAGACGGCTGCAAAGACCGCCACACTGGCAACGATAACCGTAATCTGCTTTCGCGCATTCAGCGCTGTCCAATTCTGAGCGAGTTGCTCCACTGACGACCTCCGATTCACTCGACATTCTGTGCGATTAAACCGTAGATGGCCGATCAGGCTTAATAATCAGTTAGTCCTAACAGGCTAATACTTGGGCATCTCAAGAATGGGTGCACCATGGACGAAACATTGTCGGAAGAGACCAAACCAAAGAAGAAAAGTTCGATTTTGCCTTTGATTATCGGCCTCGTCATAGCCTTAGCTGGCGGCGGTAGCGGGTTCTTTGCCGTCTATTCGGGACTGATTCTCGGGCCATCGAAAGCTCCAATTGACTCGCCTGTTGCAACAAAAGCCGACCCTATTACAGACATTGCGTTTGTCGAAGTGGAACCCCTAGTCATCTCAGTTGGCAACGCGACCGATCGCCAACACCTCCGTTTCCGTTCACAACTCGAAGTCGCGTCGCAGTATCAAGGCGATGTTGAAATGTTACTACCGAGAGTAGTCGATGTTCTGAACAGCTACTTACGCGCTCTGGAGTTGACTGACTTAGAAGACCCTTTGGCTCTCGTACGGCTTCGAGCCCAAATGCTGCGCCGAGTTCAATTGGTAACCGGTGAGGGCCGAGTTAACGATCTATTGATCATGGAATTTGTTCTCAATTAGGGAGTGGGAGCCTTATGGACCTTATTGCTGACCTATTACTTGTGTCAGGTGCTATCGGAGCCGCATTCTATTGCGTTATCCTGTCGCGACGGTTGTCCCGATTTAATGACCTAGAAACAGGGATGGGGGGCGCCGTGGCTGTTCTCTCTGCTCAAGTAGACGATTTGAAGAAAGCGCTGGCCAAAGCACAAACGAGCGCCAACGCTGACACCGAAAAGCTTGAGGTTTTGACACAACGTGCTGAGGGCGCGAGCAAACAACTCGAACTCATGATGGCATCGATGCATGACCTACCAGGGCCGGCGACGCAAAAACCAACCAAAGACGTTGAAACGCCTACCGGACCCATTTTCTCTCGCAGTGCGCGGAGGACAACTTGATGGTTAAATCCAAACACAAACTGCGCAAGAGAGGCCGCGGAACTCTAGCGACTATCGCTGGCCTTCTTGTTTTGTCTGCGTTGCTTCGAGTCGGGGACTATGTTGGGCACGCTGTCGCGCTCGAAGCTGAAACACCTCAGCACTCTGAGATGAGCGATCCTAAACAACCTTCTGACGTTCAGGCCGTTCTCAATGCTCTGCAAGCACGCGAAAATCGTGTAATAGAAAAAGAGCGCAAGCTCCGTCTGAGAATGGCCGCTTTGCGAGAAGCTGACCTGAAAATCGCAAAACGGCTCGAAGAATTACGTGCAGCGGAACTGACACTTCGAGAAACCTTGGCATTGGCGGACAATGCGGCTGAGGCTGACATAGCCAAACTCACAAACGTTTATGAAAACATGAAGCCAAAGGAAGCCTCCCAGCTCTTTGAGACAATGGATCCGTCGTTCGCTGCCGGGTTCTTGGGGCGCATGAAACCTGCTGCAGCTGCTGGGATCATGGCCGGATTGTCTCCAGAGGTCGCTTATTCGATCTCGGTTGTCCTGGTAGGTAGAAACGCATCAGTGCCAACAGAATAGAGCACATCCTAAGTCTGCCTGCTGAGGCAATACGCACCCTTTCTTAAGAATCATCTGAGACAAAGTACTTGGAGTAAGTGGGAGCGTAGCATGATTGGCTTTGTTGGGATCGGTGTTGTATTCGTTATGGTATTTGGTGGGTACATGCTTGCCGGAGGAAAATTTGGTATCATCGTCAAGTCTCTGCCTTTTGAGATGATCATGATTGGCGGCGCCGCGCTGGGTGCATTTCTAATTTCCAACGATATATCTGGTATTAAACACACAATTAAAGACATCGGGCGTGTGTTTAAAGGCCCGAAGTGGACTGCCAACGACTACCGAGATTTACTTTGCCTACTCTTCGAACTCATTCGAATGGCCAAGGCAAATCCTGTTGCAGTTGAAGAACACATCGAAGGGCCAACAGAAAGCAGCATTTTTGGACGGTACCCAAAGATCCAACGCGATAAGGAAATAGTTTCGCTGATCTGCGATACCATGCGCTCCGCTTCGATGAACTATGACGACCCGCACCAGGTCGAAGAAGTACTAGAGAAAAGGATCGAAGCATCAAACCACCACGCCCTGCACTCGAGTCACGCGCTTCAATCCATAGCTGATGGTTTGCCTGCTCTTGGCATCGTCGCAGCTGTTCTAGGCGTTATCAAAACCATGGGATCAATTGATCAACCTCCAGAAATCTTGGGAAAAATGATTGGTGGTGCTTTGGTCGGCACATTCCTTGGCGTTTTCCTTGCGTACGGTTTCTTTGGTCCTTTCGCAGCTCGCGTTAAAAACGTGGCTGAGGAAGATGCGCACTTTCCTCAGCTCATTAGGGAAGTTCTAATTGCTAACCTGCACAATCATCCAACCAACATTTGCATCGAAGTCGGTAGGCAGAATACGCCATCTCATTTCAGACCCGATTTCGATCAGCTCGAAGAGTCTATCAAGTCTTTGAAACAGGATGCCGCATGAAAATTTTTGCAACGCTGCCGATTTTGCTTATGGCAACAGCTGCTGTCGCTGAGATACCTGTCAGATCAGGTGAACATAAGTCCTTCACACGGTTGGTTTTGACTTTCCCCGAGCCAGTCGAATGGTCCATTTCGCAAACAGCTAAAAATGCGTCATTAGAAGTCGCCAATTCTAATATGACTTTCGATACGCGCTCAGTCTTTGACCGAGTTCCGCGTACGCGATTGTTAGAATTTTCTGAAAACAAACCTGGAATACTATCGTTCGAACTCGCATGTAAATGTACCGTACGTGCGTTCAATTTTGAATCCTCATCCATCGTTATAGATATTAGTGACACACCCTTTTCACCTCCTGAAGAAGTACCCTCAGGCGAAGAGAAGGCGACGAAAAAAGGTTTGGCTAGTCTAGAAGACGAACGCGCCGCTGCGACCAGGGGCAATCTGCAAGCAGTCAATCCAACTGCAAGTCCACATACCGTAACAGCTACCCTCCAGTTGCCAACCTTTGGATTTGAGGGCACCAGTAGCTCCACCTTGCAGGAAATGGGGCCAACTAACAGAATTTTGGCCGATGCCCGTGGCACGTTGCTAGCACAAGTCAGTCGAGCGACGGTTCAAGGATTGTTAAACCCGCCGTCGACGAGCTTTGGCCTAGAACCGCCAGCCGTAGACCCGTCGTACCAAGCTGAATATCGCGGTGAGGAAGACGAGCAATTGGTCAACGCACCTACCAATATCAATTTGCGAGCCAAATCTAGCTTTGACGACGCTATTCGCGACGTTTTTCAGTACACTAACATTGGTACCAGTCAAAAAAGATGCAGTCCGCAAAGATATTACGACTTCAATGCGTGGGGAATTTCCGAGCCGTTCCAGCAAACTCTTGGCGTATTACGCAGACAGCTGTTTGGGGAGTTAGACAGAGTAAACGAAAGTGTAGCCAAACACCTAGCGCAGACATACCTTTTTTTTGGTTTCGGGGCTGAAGCTATTTCACACGTAGAATTAATCAGAGAGGAAGACGAGGAGTTATCAATAATCAAAGCAATCGGCGAAATATTCGAATTTGGGAAAACAGTTTCAATTAATCCATTTGCAAACCAATATGAATGTAAAAATGCAGCTGCTATGTGGTCGGTACTGTCAATAGAAGATCTTGACCCATTTATAGATTTAGATACAGATGCGATTCAGAGAGCATTTGTTGAACTTCCAAAACACGTTCGCGAGTACGTAGGACCAAAGCTCAGCTCCCGGCTACGTTTGGCTGGCAGGCAAAGTGCGGCACAGGGCATTATGCGAACGGTCGATAGAGGCGCTCTTGTGCCAAACCCACAGGCTGAATTTGAAATGTCGGAACTTCAGGAAGACTCTGGGCAGGTTGAGAAAGCAGAAAAGTCTCTGGAAGCCGTTGTGAATTATAACTCTCCAGAAAGCCCGGAAGCATTAGTTAAACTAATTGACCGGCGAATTCAGGATGGCGTAGAGATCGAAGAAAGTCTTGCAAGCCTAGCCGCTTCCTACGCTTTTGAGTTACAAGGAACTGATCTCGGTTTGCAACTCAAACGGGCGTATGTGCTTGCGCTTTCGGACTCCCGGCAATTCCCGGAGGCCATTGACGCGCTGCGTGCACTGTCCAGCGAATTCAACAGTGAAGAACGGCGCATCACAAACAGTATTGTCGTTTCTAGAATCGCAAAAAAGGCCGGGGACTCAGTTTTCTTGACAGAACTATACTCAGTCCTTTCTGAGCAAGGTTTTTCGATAGATCACCGCACTGAGAATGCTGTTGCCCAACGTTTGATCGGCCTTGGTTTGCTCAAACTTGCCGCGCAAATGCTTAGCGACAGTAGTACAGGAGAAGCAGGACGCACGAGACGGATCCTAAGAGCCGAACTGGCAATCGCAAATGATGAACCACGCGAAGCGCTTAGTCAGATGATCGGACTATCAGGCGACGACGTAGATAGAATGCGCGCTCGGGCTTTTGAGGCATCCGGCGAACTGGCAAGGGCGCAAGAGCTATATCACCAATTGGGGGAAAGCGATTCTTCCGTTGATATGGCGTTCCTTGCTGGCGACTGGACAACCGTTGCCCAATCTGAACGCTCTGCTTTAGCACAAACGGCAGTCAGTAATTTGGCGGAAGATACAATAGATTTCGAAGAGCCAAGCCTATCGGCAAGTGAAATGGCTCTAGAAAGAAGTGTCGCAACAGAGATAGTAATTTCCAATTTGCTGAGAGAGTTCGAGTTCGAATCTGCATTGGATGCCGCCGATCAATAACCTAATATTTTATCTGCAATGTGCGCACTGATATAATGGGAGGGCGAGCCAGAATGGCAAAAAGTCTCGATATAAAGAGTATTTTCCAACCCACTGTTTTTTTGGCGGTTGCCCTTCTGGTAATAATAATCATGATGGTCCTCCCAGTGCCTGCATGGATGCTTGATGTGGGATTGGCAATCTCCTTTGCTCTTGCAGTTCTTATATTTACAACAACACTATTTATCGAAAAGCCATTAGAATTCAGCGCGTTCCCCACGATCCTTGTCGCAGCTTTGGTTCTTCGTCTTTCACTTAACGTGTCATCCACTAAACTCATAATAGGTGATGGTCACACCGGAACAGATGCTGCGGGGGGCGTCATTGAAGGTTTCGCAAACTTCGTAATGGGGGGAAATGTCTTTCTTGGTGTCGTTATCTTCTGTGTACTGCTTATTGTGAACTTTGTAGTGATTACCAAGGGCGCAACTCGCATGGCAGAAGTCGGCGCTAGGTTTGCACTTGATGGTATGCCAGGAAAACAATTGGCAATTGATGCTGACGTATCAGCTGGCGCGATAACACATGAAGAAGCGAAAGTTCGCCGGGATCTCGAGCAACAGGAAACAACATTTTTTGGTTCGTTGGATGGCGCTTCAAAATTTGTAAAAGGCGATGCAATTGCGGGTTTATTGATTACCCTCTTGAACCTGGTTGTTGGCTTGATCATGGGAACGATTGTGCATGGAATGCCCTTGGGTTTAGCATTTGAAACATACGCTATTTTGACTGTCGGTGACGGTTTGGTTACCCAGATTCCCGCAGTAATCATTTCAATTGCATCTGCCCTTTTATTGGCTAGAGGTGGTGCAGATATTGCTGTTGCTGGGCAACTTTCAAGATACCCAGGCGCTATTGCGACCGTGTCCGTTTTGATGGCAATATTTGCGCTTGTCCCAGGATTGCCATTCGTCCCTTTCATGTTGGGCGCCATTGGGTTGGGCGCCCTATCGTACACCTTGTACAAGCAAAAAGCGACAGATACGACCACCTCAGAGACCCCGGAAGATGCAATTGCCCCTTTTGAGAAACCAATTGGCGATATTCTGGACCTAGATGATATCCACGTTGTGTTTTCTAGTGACCTAGTTTCATTGGTTTTGGATCCAGGCACAGGACTTGATGGCCGAATAAACAATATGCGCAATCATATTGCTTCACGCTTCGGCTTGATCATGCCTGAGATCAGGCTCACAGACGACATGTCGCTGACGCCAGGGACTTATATCATTCGGGTCTTTGGGGTGGAAAAGATCCGTGCCCAACTCAATGCTGATATGGTGTTGGCGCTTGTGGGAGATGGCTCTCATCAGTTGCCGCTGGGAGACGACGTGAACGAACCTGTATACGGTGCGCCAGCCCGCTGGATCAAACCAGAGCATCAGGATGCATTGTCGCTGGAAGGTGTCACAATCGTCACCCCAACCGAAGTCCTGGCGACCCATCTTTTAGAGGTCATTAAGCGCAACTTCGGACGTTTGTTAACCATGAAGTCATTGCGCCGATTGTTGGATGAAATGATCAAATTGTCCGATCCAGCTCGCGCAGAAGCAAATCGCAAATTCCTGGATGAGATGATCCCAGATCGAGTCCCGATTGATTTGCTGCACTCCGTTATGCGTCTACTTCTGGACGAACAAGTTTCAATTCGCAATGTACCGTTGATTTTAGAATCAATTGCTGAAGTTAGACATCTCGCGGCGCAACCCGACGCCGTATGCGAACATGTCCGCCAGAAGATGGGCTTCCAGATTGTCTCAGAATTGCAACGCGAAGACGGCACAATTCCGTTGATACAATTTGCCCCTGAATGGGAAGAAACATTTAATACTTACCAAGTCGAGCCCGACCGAGGTGGTTTGGACGTAGCATTGCCCCCCGACGTATTTAACCGGCTCTCGGACGTTGCTTCGGAAAAGGCTACCGAGGTGAGCGATCGCGGCGTGCACGCTGCTTTCGTGACATCTGCTCGCAGAAGGCGGTTCCTCAGGACGGTTCTGTCAGCGAAAGGTTTGGCCAACCCGGTTTTGTCCTTTGAAGAGATCGGCTTCGATGCTCAGCCAGCTTTGGTAGGTATTGTTGACGCATGACGGCATTGTTTGATCTCATGGAACACCACATAGTTGCGTTCTTTGCGGTTTTCTTTCGTGTTGGTGCATTCGTCGGTCTTTTACCGGGATTTGGCGAGGCGACGGTGTCAGTTCGGGTCAAACTGGGCCTCGCGGCTGCGTTTACAATGGCACTTTTTCCAATGGTTCTGTTCCAAGGTCTTGTGATTGGCTCTATTCAGCAATTGGCCGTATTGATCGCGACGGAAACATTGGCGGGTATCTTACTTGGGATCGGTCTGCGCCTACTCATGTTGGGCTTACAGACGGCAGGTACGATCGCGGCGCAATCGACGTCACTGTCGCAAGCCTTTGGCAATGCTGGAGTTGAACCAATGCCTGCCATTGGCCACGTGTTGCTAGTGAGCGGGCTTGCCCTTCTGATGATGACGGGTCTTCATATCAAAGCAGCTCAACTTTTTGTTTTAAGCTACGAGATTTTTCCTCTTGGCCGCGGCATTGGCGGGGGAGATGTAGCAGACTGGGGCGTTGCGCAAGTCGCGCACGTATTCCAGCTCGCCTTCTTACTGTCTGTGCCATTCGTCGCGCTTTCGATGCTCTACAATCTGGCCTTGGGCGTCATAAACAAGGCAATGCCGCAACTGATGGTGGCATTTGTTGGCGCCCCTGCGATTACGCTGGGCGGCCTTTTTGTTCTGTTCGCGTCCGCTCCGCTCATGCTCGAAGTGTGGAAAGCCGCAATTGATAGCTACTTCGTCAACCCACTCGGAGTGCAATGATGGCGGACGATAGCGACGCATCAGATAAGTCATTTGAAGCCTCACAAAAAAAGCTGGATGACGCTCGACGCAAGGGGGATTTCCCACGCTCCAGCGATCTCAATGCAACGGCAATGTACTTGGGATTCATAATCACGGGTCTCGCGGTTGGCGGCGATAGTCTTCTGCGCGTCGGAGAAGCGCTGTCCGCCTTTTTATCTATGGCTGACCCAATGGCGACACGCGTTTTTGCTGGTGCTGCTAGGCCCGTGATTGGCCTGGTCATCGAAGAAATCGTCAAGGGGCTTTTGCCGTTTGTGATTGTACCTTTCGCCCTTGTAGCTCTCAGCGTTACGGGACAGCGCGGATGGGTCTTTGCGCTCAACAAATTGGAACCGAAGCTTTCGCGGATTTCTGTCGTTGAAAATGCAAAGAACAAGTTTGGGGCACGGGGCCTTTTTGAGTTCGCCAAGAGCACGCTAAAGCTTGGCCTCTTTTCTTGGCTATTGTTTACGTATCTCACGTTCAGGTTCGATGCCTTGATATTGGCCATCCATGGATCTGTACAAGGGTCGATTGTACAGCTTTTGAACTACTGCATCGAATTTTTGGCAATCGTCTTTGCACTTTCCATTGTGATTTCAGCCATAGACTACGGTTGGCAGCAATTTGATCACCTCCGGAAACAACGCATGTCCCAAAAGGAATTGAGGGACGAAATGAAGGAGGCTGAGGGCGATCCGTACCTGAAACAAGCGCGCCGGAGCAAAGCTGAACAGATCGCAATGAACGCGATGTTGGCCGATGTGCCGGACGCGGACGTAATTATCGTTAACCCGACGCACTATGCAGTGGCCCTTAAATGGTCGCGTATGCCGGGGTCCGCACCAGAATGTTTGGCCAAAGGCGTGGACGAAATTGCAATGCGAATTCGTGAAATCGCAAGCGAGCACAACGTTCCAATCCACTCCGATCCACCCACCGCTCGGGCGCTCTTCGCGGCAATTGAAATTGGTCAGGAAGTTGAACCTGATCATTACCAAGCCGTGGCGGCCGCGATCCGGTTCTCTGATGCGATGCGAGCCAAAGCGAAGGGCCGTGTGACATGACCGAAAACGAGCTAAGCCAACTTCACGAAATTTCGTCAGTTGCATTCAACCACGCACAGTCGATCATGGGGCAGATCAAAAACCGCGAGAAGATCATCCGGGACCGGATAACGGAGATTGACCGACAATTCTACGACGCAACGCATCAACCTGCCACAGACCTCCACAAGATGCAGCAGTTGGGTGCTCAGGTCCTTTGGGCCGATTGGATGCGCCAGAAAAAGACCCGTCTCAATCGAGATCTCGCGCAGGTATTGGTTGAGAAAACAGAACAAGAGGCCAAGTTGCGCGTTGCCCTTGGGAAACGTGAAGCACTGTGGACTTTGCTGGCGGAGGAACGGCTTCGCAATCGGTCCAAAAACGAGGCTTCGGATCTTGAGAGAATCTTGGCGCTGAGCATGATTGCAGAGAATTGAGGCTCTCAAGGCTGGGGTTCATGGCTCATGACCTAGAGAGCTGGTATGCAAGATACTCAATCCCGCAGTTTGATGGGGTGATGCTCTACTTGGAATAGAATTAGGCCCTATCGGGCTGTTTGGTCACGTCAGCGCCGCAACCACGTCGCTGTCGGCGCATCAATGCAGCGAAGACCAGCAATCGAAGATTTTTCGCCAAATTGCGTCAGTTTATGACAAAAGGCGGTGCACCGAGACCCCCGGTGCACCGCCAGCTCCTGTAGCCAACAGGAAGGGAACCGGGGGTTACCCCCCGTGTTCGACGTTGGGGAAGCAACGTCGAACCTGGCTAGGTACGCGTCCCGGAGGACACCCACCCATCTTGGGCGCCTAGCTTAGGCGCGTGTCCTCCGGCGCAAACAACACCGAGAAGCTGTCCGGCGTTGGGTCGTCGGCCTCTTTCGACTCCGGTGGCAGCAGAAGGCTGACGAGGTAGATGCCGTAGAGGAACAGTCCGATGCCTACGAAGAGGGCGGCAGTAGCGAGCATTCCTTTCACCATCTGCCACAGAACTTCTTTGGTGGCTTCGACCGGCTCCATGGTATCGTCTTTGTTCTCATACATGATCAAAGTCTCCCTTAGTCGAGCGGCGCGTAGCCGTGGTCCTGGGCCCAGACATACCAATTGTCGACAACTGTGCCGGTCAGCAGGATACCGATGCCACCGGTGATGCAGGTCAGGACTGCGAACCACCACGCCCAGCGGTGAATGCCTTCCATTGTGGCGTTGAAGCCCATGGTCCAGCGCCAGAATAGAGCCGCACGCTCGGTCGCCGTACCGCGGTCGACGATCTGCTCCAATTCCCGGTCACCACCAAAGCGGGACACAGCAAGGATCGTCGCGCCGTGCATCGCAAACAGCAGCGTCGAGCCATAGAGGAAGACAATCGAAAGCGCGTGGAACGGGTTGTAGAACAAGTTGCCGTACACCAACGAGAAGGTCTGCGTCCAATCGAGGTGCGAGAAGATGCCGTAAGGTACGGCCTCAGACCAGGAACCCATCAGGATCGGGCGGATCAATCCCAGCACCAGAAAGAGCCAAATTGCAGCGCCAAAGGCGTAGAAAACGTGTTTTCCCATCTTAAGTTGCTTGGCAAGCATGTAGGATCGCGCCCACCAGAGCATGACCGATACGAGAAGGAAGAACGAAGCAATGAGCCAGTATCCACCTTCGGCCAACGGCGCAAAGCCAAGGCCGTATTCGGGTCCAGGCGGCTCAAGCGAGAAGTAGAAGAGGTCTCGCATAAAAACACCGGCGTTGTAGCCCGCCTGACCCCAGTACCAGAATCCGACCATTAGGAACCAGATCAGGCCTGATGCCAGAGATGCCATTCCCAAACCACCCAGATAGAACGGTCCAAGTTGTGCATTGCCAAGCCAGCCAGCAAGCTTACTGAAAGACGCCGAATTGCCACGTTCGCTGAGATCAACGTCTTCGACAACACCCATTTCTGGGGGCCCCTGGACTTGGACCTGGGTGAAGATGTTCTGATATTCAGACGTCCAGATGGATGACTTACCCATTGATACCTCCCTCAAGATCGGCCCAGAACGGAAGATCGACGTACCAGAACCACCAATCGGCCCAGACTTCGAACCAAACGGTTCCAGAGATGACAATACAAACCGCAGACCAGAAACCCGCGTTCAGCGCGAGGAGCAGCCCGAGACGGTGAATACCGAGAGGCCCAATCGAGTAGCCGATGAAGTCACGGAAGTAGGTATCTTCGTGCTCCGGCGTCCGCATGATTTCGCCCTCCTCCGGGTTCGCAGCTGACAAGATCAGCGACCCGTGAAGCGCAAGTGCAAGCGTCGTGGTGAAGAAGAACGTCACCGCAAGCATGTGGGCAGGGTTGTAGTGGAAGTTGCCATAGGCATAGCCCACGTTATTCACCCAATCTAGATGACTCCAAATCCCGTAAGGGAAGCCATGACCCCAAGCACCCATCAAGATAGGGCGGATCACAACGAGGGTGAAATAGGCAAAGATCGCCATGCCAAAGGCTGCTGGTACATGGTAACCCATGCCCAGTTTGCGACAAATCTCAACCTCGCGCAGCGCCCATGAGATAAAGGCGATCAACGCGCATATCGTGATCAATTGCCAGAGTCCCCCTTGTGCAAGCGGTGCCCAACCCAGGCCCACTTCCAATTCCGGGGGTTCGATAGAGATCAGCCACGGGTTCCAAGTGTCGCCGAGCGACGCGCCGTAGAAGATCAATGCTGTGCCCAATAGGGCGAAGAAGATTGTGGTGACGCCGAAGAAGCCAACGTAAAAAGGCCCCAGCCAGAAGTCGAACAAATCACCGCCAATCAACGTCCCTCCTGGGACGCGATATTTTCTCTCAAAGCTGAGCAACGCCATTTGGTGTCTCCGCATATGTCGGCGGCCGTTGCCCTGAGGGAGGCGTGGGGCCGTCTTTCGTGATTGTCGGGTTTGCCACGGGCGGGATCAGACCCCCGCCCGTGACGAGAGCTCTGATTATTCAGCCGAACGGTCGTACCTCGCGTCTGCGATCGCAAACCAGTTGTAGCTTTCCGTGCTGAGCAGCACGAGATGGATCATCGCAGCCAAAAGAAACAGGAACACGCCCTGTGCCACGAAGACGCGACGTGGATCGAAAACGAGCCAGATTTTGTAAAACTGTGCCATATCTCAATCCTTCCTTAGAACCAGGGACGCCAGATCAGCACTGCCAAGTGAGCAACAATGGCCACGGCCACGAAAAGCCAAAGCCCGCTCATATAGACAGAGTGCAGTTCTTGCGCCTGCTCGTCGGTGAGACCTGTGAAGGACAGGTCAGAATTATCAGCCATGTGTTTCCTCCAGGAAAAATATCGCTGACGCCGCAGTCCCCCTGCGGCCGGGTCCTTTGGGGGTCATCCCCTAGGGCTCTGGCCATCCCGGCCGGGATGGGCAGATCTCTGATCTCGGCAAATCGTCTGCTCTAATTGGTGCGACCCAATGCAGAGCGCGGCGATCATGCCGAGAAAATCATGGGCGTTATGATGCGCGCTTGAGACCAAGCTCGCATCAATGGACCCTTCTCGGGGAGCGCCAGCGTTCGCGCGGCCTGGAGCAACCAGGTCAAAAACGCGAGTGGCAACGTGGCCAGGAAAATCACCGCAAAATAGACCGCAAACTCGGTCTTGGGTGTTTTACGGCTGCGCACACTCTCCGGTGTATTCGATGTCATGTCAGTCATGTCTGACCTCCCTCGTCGTTTGGCGCGGCCCCTTCCCGGGCACGGGCAAGGTCGGGGCGCAGAGCCTCGACCGTTTCGACCACAACACGTTCGTCGCCTGCATCGAGTGCAGCTTTTTCAGCGGCATCTCGTAAGGTTTTGGCGGCGGAGATGCGGGTCAGGACAGGATGGCTGGCAACAATCCGGTCCAATGCGGCCTGCGCATCGGCATCCCAAGGGAAGTCGCGGCGCAAGGTCGTTGGTGTGGCCTCTGCAGCATCCATTTCGGAGCCGAGCGGCAAAATGTGAAACAGGGCGTCAAAGAGCCCATTACATAGCTCTTGCAGCACGTAGACCGCGCCGGCGTAGCCCATAAACGGTGTCCCCGTGGCGCGTCGGATGGCGGCACCAGGGAAAGAGGCTGGGATAAAGGTTGGCGCGGGACCATGACCTGCTTTCATCTCAGCCAGATACATCTTCTCGTTGATCGAGCCGAAGACGATCAGCGGTTTTTTGGTATGTATCTCGGCCCGTACATGGTTGTTGTTGGTCTTTTTGCCAGTCACCCGCGCAACGGCGAGAGCACATGGCATGCCAAGGTCTTCCTCAAGGAAAAGACGCAATCCGCGTGCGTAGGTCTCGTTGGCCACAACCGCGAACGAGGCCGTAGCAAAGAAGTCTTGTGTCACCGAGCGCCACAAATCCCACATCGGTTTCAGCGTGGAGTGCTTTTCTTTTTCGATGAAGGGTTCGGGATCAAGCTCGAGAAGCTCACCCAGCATGCGCAAGAATTTCGTTGTGCTGTCCATGCCAATCGGCGCTTGAAGGTAGGGTTTGCCCAACACCTCACACAGACCACGGCCAAACTCCCGGTACATGCAGACATTCACATCGGCATTCACCAGATTCCGCATATCCGCCAAGTGAGCGCCAAGCGGCATGACCATATTGATCTCGGCACCGATACCTTCGACCAAGCGACGGATTTCGGCCAAATCGGACGGCATGTTGAAGGTGCCATACATGGGGCCAAGGATGTTGACCCGAGGCCGATCACCATCCCGGCGGCGTCGCTCTTTGGGCATCTTACCCTTGGTCATCCCAAACTCGGTAAAGATCCAAGTCATCGCACGGTCGGCACATTCCCATTGGTCTTCATCAATTGTGCGCGGCAAGAAACGTTGGATATTTGTGCCTTGCGGTGTGACGCCGCCACCAATCATCTCGGCAATGGAGCCGGTGACCACAACCGATGGCAGCGCAGGGTCCAATGTACCCCATGCGCGCTTCATCGCGCCTTCGGTCCCGTCGCGGCCAAGCTCTTCTTCGGCCAGGCCAGTGACCACGATGGGCAATTCATGCGGCGGAAGCGCGTCAGTGTAATGCAATACCGACGTGACGGGCAGATTTTCGCACCCCACAGGGCCATCGACAACAACTTGCAGGCCTTTGACGGCGCAGAACGCATAAACAGCGCCCCAATAGCCACCTGCGCGATCGTGATCTTGGATCAGCATGGGCGGCCTCCCGCGGGTATGAATAGGACCGGGGTCACTAGATCATCTCCTCCGCTTTGGCGGCTTTGGCCTTTTTCTCCATCCGGCGCACGTTGGCGGCACGGAATCGCTCGTTCACGTTGGGCGTGCCTTCCCAAACGCCAGCCGCGTCACCTTCGCCCACACCGTCGAAGAACTCGCGCATATGATTGAGGCGCTCTTTGCCCGCGATTGCAGCGTTCATAACTTCGGCGATGGAGCCCGCACCAGCGGGGCCCATAAGCGGCCGCGCGGAAACAAGATTGGTATAATAAAGAGATGGAATACCAAGTTCTTTGCCCTTCTGAACGACAGGCGTCGTTCCGATGGCGAGATGCGGCTTCACGGCTTCCATTGCGGCGCAATCATCTTCAAGAGATGCGCGGAACTTAACCTTAGCCCCTTTGGAGATCAGCCAATCAGCGTCATCTTTATTCCAATCGGTATTCGGCGCAGCAGTGCCAACGTAGGGCACATTGGCGCCACTTTCGATCAGCAAACGCGCGACCAACAACTCTGAGCCTTCGTAGCCAGAAACTGTGATTGTCCCGTCAATCGGCGCAGCAGCCAGCGCACCTTGGATCGCCGGGATAAAGGCATTTTGGGCTGCGCCAACCTGGACTTCTGGCAAGCCAAAAGCATCACCGATGTTTTTAAGCCAGGCATGAGTGCCTTCGACACCTACTGGAGCGGAGCCCACTATGGGTTTTCCAGCGGCTTTGAACTCGCGCATCGACGCCGTGTAGAACGGATGGATCGCCGCAACTGCACCACAGTCTAGCGCCGCATATTGTTCCCGCCATTCGCGACAAGGCACCGTGGGACCGATCGTCAGTCCAAGCGGGCCAAGCATCGCACCGATCATCATTGGATCTGCTGGAAACATTTCCCCAACCAGTGTCACAGTTGGGCGGTCGTCCTTGCCGCCCACAGGGGCAGGCACGGGGCCAGCTTCGACCTCTTTGCGCGCATAGGCAAGCATCGCGCCCGCGAGGACGTCCTTGGCTTCTGCGTGTGTTGGAACACCAAATCCGGGCACATCGATGCCGATGATCCGAACCCCGTTGATTTCATCCGGCAGCAACCGAAGAGGCACACCAGAAGCGGTGGGCACACACAGATTGGTCACAACAATGGCATCGTATTTTTCGGGGTCGGCCAACTCATGCACGCTATCGCGGATGTCCTCGAACAGCTTGCCGGTGACCAAAGTTTCTGAGTTGAAAGGTACATAACCCACCGAGCGACGCGCACCGTAGAAGTGCGAAACGAAGGTCAGCCCATAGACACAACAGGCCGAGCCCGACAGCACGGTCGCTGTGCGCCGCATCCGCAGCCCCACACGAAGCGACCCAAATGCGGGGCACATGGATTGGGGTTTGTCATGAGGACCTTGGGGGTAATCTTTTGCAAACTGATCCAATAATTCCGAGTTACCTGCTTGCTTGGCGGCCTCGGCCATATCTTTGCCGGAGTGGCACCCCATGGCATCTGCGGGCGCGTCCGTTGGCATAGGCATATCAGCTTCGGCTGGGTGACCGCGGTCCACCTCGACGTCGGCTGCCTTGTCGTAACGATGTTCCTCGCTCATTGGATGCCTCCAATGATACCGCCGCCAGGAATGCCATGGCTGATAGCCAAGAAGAGTGCCAGGTTACGCTTCATCATAGATCACTTCCAAAGAGACCTTTGGCTTGGCGTCTTTGCCGCGCATGTCTGCGTCCGTGGCAGGTACGAGTTCAAACCCGGCACCGGTTTCAGAACCATCAAAGAGGTCTAGCAAGCCATCTTGCGACAGCGGCGCGGGACGGACGGGCGGTGCATCGGCGACATTGATACCGAGCTCCGCAAAGAGCGCCCCCCACTGGCTCTCTTGAGTGCCAACAATCTGATAGTTCGCAGATTTTTTGCGCAGGTCATCGTCCTGGGGGATCGAGGCGAGAATAGGAATATTTACCGCATTCGCAAAGGCTTGCGCCTCACCAGAGCCGTCGTCTTTGTTGATCACAAGACCCGCGACTCCCACGTTGCCGCCTAGCTTCCGGAAATACTCCACCGCCGAGCAGACATTGTTGGCCACGTAGAGGGATTGAAGGTCATTTGACCCAACCAAAATAACTTTTTGCGCCATGTCGCGCGCGATAGGCAGTCCAAAGCCACCACAAACCACGTCACCCAAGAAATCGAGCAATACGTAGTCAAAATCCCAATCATGGAAACCCAGCTTTTCAAGGGTTTCGAACCCGTGGATGATGCCACGACCACCGCAGCCACGCCCCACTTCAGGGCCACCAAGCTCCATGGCAAATACGCCACCGCGCTTAAAGCAAACATCACCGACTTTGACTTCTTCACCAGCGAGTTTCTTGCGCGTCGATGTTTCGATGATCGTTGGGCATGCCTTGCCACCAAAGAGTAACGAGGTCGTGTCGGATTTCGGATCACAGCCGATGAGCAAAACGCGTTTGCCCTGTTCGGCCATCATGTGACTAAGGTTGGCGAGCGTAAAAGATTTGCCGATGCCACCTTTGCCATAGATCGCGATGATCTGGGTCTTTTTGGTGGGCTCGTTTGTGACTATATCAGCGAGGTCTTCATTGGCTTCTTCGCGCAGCCGTGTGGAGAAATCTTTGAGATTTGGGATCTCGTTCATGCTGCGTGCCCCCAGTCCAGGATCATCTTCAAACAAGCGGGGTCTTCGAAGGCCGTTGTGTAGGCCCGCGATGCCGCGTTGGGTTCGGCTATATGTGTGATGAGGCCGGACAGAGAGAGCCTGCCGCTCTCGACAAGGGCCCGTGTCTCGGTAAGATCATCGGCGCTCCACTCGGCTGCAATGCGGAATCGAGCCTCTTTCATAAATGCGGGCGGGAATGCGAAACTCAGCGGCTCTGAATAAAATCCTGCGAAGACGATCTCCCCGCCTTTGACAAGACGGCCAATCCAATCATTGAGATGCGTGCCGTTACCAGACGCATCATAGATTGATTTGTAGTCGCAGCGCTGATCCTCGGTGGGATCAATCACTCGGTAGCCTTGCGCACCGCGACGACGGTCGGGATTGATTTCCCAAACCGTTGGCTCGGGACCACCAGCCGCGCTAGTCAGACGCGCTAAAAGACGGCCCAAAACACCGTGACCAATAATCAGTTCGGGCAACTCACAATTCGGAGCTGTCAACGCATGGCGCGCGGTGGCGGCAAGCGCCAAAAGAGCACCCTCGGGTCCCAATCCTCGATCAATTGGCGTCACCCGCGACGCATCAGTCACAACGCGCCTAGCCGCACCGCCAAACAATCCAAAGGCGCCTTCAAAACAATTAGCGCCGGGCACGAACACATGGTCTCCGGGTTTGCAACCAGTGTCATGCCCAGCTTCCACCACTTCGCCTGCCGCTTCATATCCAGGGACCAGCGGATACCCCATGCCGGGGAAGGGCGGCATTTGACCGGACCAAAAGAGCTTTTCAGTCCCGGTGGAAATTCCGGAATAGTAAATGTCGACGACGAGATCCTGCGGTCCAGGCTCTTTGAGCCGGAGCGAATCAACCGCCATGGATTTTGGGCCTGACAATACAACCGCGTCCGTGTGCATGGGGCCCTCCTTTTTTTATGGGTGAGTGGTTTGAAGACTCACTGTCCCTAGGTCTGTGTGGGTGTAAGTTTAGACTTACACAATTATCTGTCAAACATTTTGGACATTTTTATCTGTCAATTCAAGCTGACAATTGATTCAGTGTTTGATCGCAACAACACAACTTGTGACAAACGGCCGGGGTGCGCGTGGAATTTGGACCTGATCGAAGCCTGCCTCTGACACCAGTTCCCCAATGCGATCGGCAGATCTGGCTTGGCCGGTTTGCATGGCCATACAGTAAAAGGTGAAATAGACGTCGCCTGATCGCGACGGCGCTTGGCCGCCCGTCATTGGCTCCGACACGATCAGCTTTCCCCCGGGTGGAAGTGCGTCATGGCACTTCGCCAGGAGATCACGGACTGTCTCATCTTGGTGATCATAAAGAACACGAATCAACGAAATGACGTCGGCCCCAACCGGGAGCGTGTCTATGCGAAACGAGCCACTGGAAATCGTGAGCCGCTCTGCAAACCCCGCGTCATCAAATCGTTCAAACGCCTGGTCAGCCACTCCAGGCAAGTCAAAAACCTGAAGCCTGAGATCGCGGTGACGCTTGGCAACCGCAAGCGCGAACGCACCCGATCCACCGCCCACATCCATCAAACGCTCATGCCCTTTTAACGACGCCATCCGGAGGGTATCCGCCGCGACCATCGCTTGGCTGTCAGCCATAAGATCGGAATAGAACCGTTTGATGTCGGGATGCGCCCGACCACCGTCGCCAAAAACATACGGCCACACTTGGGCCAGCTGGGTCTCTTGTTCACCGCGCAAAAGGGCGACGGGGTCTGCTAGGTCTTGATAGAGTGCGCCATGGTGCCGGATCATGGCCCGCAAGCCGGGCACGCCCACCAAGGCCGCCCCGCGTTGGCTGACGCTGAAATCACCCGATTTGTCGACGTGAAGAAGACCCAATGCCACGCCTGCACGCAAAAGGCTGTCCATCTTATTTGTCGGAACGCCAGTGCCATGGGCCAGTGCCTCCGGCGATGCGTGTCCAACTTCGAGAAGCGTTTCGCAAATCTCCAGTTCCACAAGCGCACTGAGCACTTGGCTGTTCACAAACCCCGCAACAAGATCAAAAAGCGCCTCTCCTTCCTTACGCGCAATACGCGATAGGCCTGGGGTTTTCGAAATTACGGACTGAAAACCAGGCCGCGCCACCTGTCGGTTGAGCCAGTTACGAAGGCCCCAAGCTCTCCGATGCGCTGGGCTAGTAAGTTGATCAAAGGTGTCTGACATTGAGGTATCTTGTGCTTAGGACACGCGGTGATGCGCTGGGATCGCGGGGGTCACTTTTTCCGCATACATGCGAACCATCTCGGCCAATTGGGCTTCTCCAGCGCAGGACGGAATCGACGCGATTGCACCTGCAAGGATGTCTTTGAGCCGCGTCATCGCCCCATCCACACCGAGAAGAGACACTGCATTTGGACGGCCATTGAGGTCGTCTTGTCCAGCGGGCTTGCCCAGCTGAGCCTCTGAATAAAGCGCATCGCGGAGATCATCTGCGACTTGGAAAGCTTCGCCAATCCGCGCACCGAGCTCTTCCCAAGGCTCGGCCTCTTGGCCTGCGGCGACGGCGCCCATCTGGGTTGCCGCTATGAACAATGAACCTGTTTTGGATTGGTGATACGCGGCCAAGTCGACCTCGCTTTCGCTCTCCCAGCCCTGTCCTGCGCAAATGCCATCCGGCATGCCAGACCTGCGGGCTAGAATTGAGATCAACTCCGCCATCCGTTCAGGCGATGACGAAACCGTCCGCGCCAAAGTTTCAAACGCCAAGATAATCAGGCTGTCACCTGTCAGCACCGCCAGCGGTTGCGAAAAGGCGCGGTGCACAGACGGCTTGCCACGGCGCATGTCAGCGTCATCAAAACAAGGCAAATCGTCGTGAACCAAACTCGCGCAGTGGATGAGTTCGAGCGCTGTTGCAGCCGCATCTGTGAGCCGAGGTTTGTCATCACCACAAGCCATCGCCACGGACATCAAAATGGTCGGGCGAATGCGGGCACCACCCGGTGTGACGGCGTAGTTTAACGCTGATGCCAGCTTAGATGGTGTTTTTTGTGCCCGGCCTTGGGCCCGCGTGATGGTCGTAGACAATGCCGTGTCGATGCGTCCTTGAAGGCCCATAATGTCTATCCCCGTATTGGCGTGCGTAAATCAATAGTTACACACATGTGTAAATCATACTGGACAGTTAGGCGAGACGAGTCAACAATCCAGACAGGGAGAGCGCATGCACGATCACATTGTCATAGGCAGCGGCTTCGGCGGATTGGCGGCCAGTTTGGCCATCGCAACAGCCGGTGGGCAGGTCCACGTTCTGGAACGCCATGCAACACCAGGAGGCCGCGCGCGGCATGTACCATCCCAAGCTGGCCCAATCGACGCTGGACCCACGGTTCTCACCATGCGCTGGGTTTTTGATGCACTTTTCGAGGCGGCCGGGCGTCGGCTTGAAGACTATGTCACGCTGCATCATCAGAACATTTTGGCGCGTCATTGGTGGCCGGACGGATCCCAACTAGATCTATTCGCCAATGCAGAGCAAAACCGCGATGCAGTTCTTGCCTTTGCCGGAGCAAAGGCCGCGCGACAGTTCGAAGCCTTCTCAAGAAAAGCCGCCGAATTGTTTAATGCCTTCGATGCGCCCCTGATGCGCGCTCCTTCACCTTCAATCCTTGGTTTGACGGGGCGGGTTCTCAAACGACCCACATTGATCAAGCACATGGCGCCGCTTTCGACACTTGCTCGCGCGCTTGCCAAAGACTTTGACGATCCAAGGCTCCAACAATTGTTCGGCCGCTATGCGACCTACGTTGGCGGCTCACCTTATCAAAGCCCCGCAGTGCTCGCTCTTATCTGGCGGGCGGAGGCCGCTGGCGTGCATGTCGTTGAAGGCGGGATGCATACCTTGGCCAACTCGATGATGTGTCTGGCTCAGGACTTAGGCGTCACCTTTGAATTCGATGCCCATGTCGACGAAATCGTGCCGTGCTCAGATGGCACGCTTTCAATGAGCTGTTCCAATGCCACGCATCATGCTGGCTGTGTTGTCTTCAACGGTGACCCTCGCGCGTTGGCCACCGGAGCACTTGGCCCTCACGTGTCCCATGTGGCCAAACAAACCCGAAACACACCCCGATCTTTGTCCGCCAATGTTTGGTCTTTCTCGGCGACCCCAGTTGGCCCTCGCGCGGATGAATTGGTTCATCACAATGTGTTTTTCTGCGCCGACCCCTCACGGGAGTTCCAGGACATCAAAGACGGTCGCATGCCCCGGGATCCGACCCTTTATATCTGTGCAGAAGATCGTGGCACCGACAAACCCAATCCCACGTTGGAGCGGTTTGAGATCATCATGAACGCGCCGCCTTTGCGGACTGGCGTCCCCCCAAAAGGCCAGGAGGCACAGACATGTCTGACACGCACTTTCCCGATATTGAAAGCACACGGTCTGGGCTTCGATCCAGTGCCTCACCCGCGCCACGCGCTAACCGATCCGCTGGGGTTCGAGAAGCTCTTTCCGGCGACACAAGGTTCCCTTTACGGGCAGAGCCCGCATGGGATGATGGCAGCGTTTCAGAGACCCCAGGCGCGAACCAAAGTGCCAGGACTATATCTTTGCGGCGGGGGCACCCATCCGGGTGCCGGCGTCCCGATGTCGGCACTCTCAGGCACGCACGCGGCCGAGGCGATCATGATGGACCAAACTTCGCGCTCGCCCTCCCACCAAACGGCTACGCCTGGTGGTACATCGACGCGATCTCCGACTGTGGCACCCGCGCGATCTCGGTCATCGCCTTCATAGGATCGGTTTTTTCGCCCTGGTATCGTTGGTCCGGTCGGCGCGATCCTGAGAACCATGTGTGTATCAATGTAGCGACCTATGGGCCTGGTGGACGGTTTACCATGACCGACCGTGGCCGCGCGGCGCTGCGTCAAACCGAAGACAGTTTTACTGTTGGACCCTCGGCCCTGTCTTGGTCAGGGTCCGAACTGTGTATCGACATCAACGAAATTGGCGCGCTTCCCATGGTGACCCGCGTACGCGGGCAAATCCGCGTGAAGCCGCGCGCAATCACCAATGTTGAGCTGCCCCTGACACCGGACGGCGCCCACGTTTGGCGCCCCTTTGCGCCAGTCTCAGGCGTAGAAGTTGAGTTAGACGCCAAGGGTTGGACATGGTCGGGGCACGGTTATTTTGATGCCAATTTTGGCACACGCGCTCTTGAGGAAGACTTTGGCTTCTGGACATGGGGTCGGTATCCGCATCGTGGCGGTTCCACATGTTTTTATGACGCCACGCGGCTCGACGGGTCGGAATTGGCCTCGGCTTTCCACTTCACAAAGGACGGCGACGCCAGCGAGATAGCGCTACCTCCAAAACGGCCTATACGGCGGTCGCTCTGGACCGTCCGCCGAGAGACGCGCGGCGATGCGCATTGTCAGCCTCGTCAAGTGATGAATATGCTAGATGCCCCGTTTTACTCGCGTTCAATGATGAAAACGGAGCTCGATGGCGAGACTTGCGTAGGCGTTCACGAAGCCCTTGATCTGGTGCGCTTTCGGTCACCGTTGCTCAAGCCGATGCTGGCTGTTCGCGTCCCGCGGCGCGCAGGGTGGGATTTTAAAGACTAAGCCGCGGGCGCTGGCGATTGGTTTGCTTTATCGGGATTGAGCCGCCAAACGCTCCAATTTAGCGCACCAGCAACCGTCACCCAAAGCACATAGGGCGCCATAAGCACGCCGGCGAGGGCATCCACGCGCCAAAGTGCGACCATTGTTGCTAGGACCAGGATCCATAATCCAACCAAAATAACCATCCCAGTTTTGATGCGTTGGAGGCCAAAGAAGACCGGCGTCCAAAGCCCGTTATAGGCGACCTGCGCCGCCCAGAGGGTGAGCGCAAACGTGGCGTCTAAAGATGGTTTCATCGCAACACGCGCCGCCGCATAGGACATACATAAATAGAGCGTGGTCCAAACCACAGGGAAGACCCAATCAGGTGGCGTCCAGGACGGTTTGTTAAGCGCGCGATACCAGGGGCCCGGTGGAAACAGACCACCGGTTGCGCCCGCACCCAAACACGCAATGAGAAAGATCGTAAAGAAGAGCCATATCATATGGCGGAATTAGAGCCCGCTCCGCGTTGGATCAAGGTCTGCTGTTGGTGACGTTTAAGAGTCGCCAGCACATCAATAAGAGTGTCCGCGCGATGCGTGCCGGACGAGCCGCGTGCTGCGGCATCCACCAAAAACACGCATTCTGGCAAAACCGATGCATAAATTACCGCCGAGCGCGGCATGATATTTGACAATGCAGAGCGCACACCCGCTTGCGCCAACCAACCCAGTTTTTGCCGCGTCGATGTACGCGCACGCGATGAAAAAGTGTCGTAACCTTGCCGCTGCACTTGCCCGCCGATACCTGCATAGATCAAACGCGCCGCCCAAATCCCGGCACGTGACCCCGGCGGCAATGCACCAATGCCTGCTTCAGAGCGCACATAGAGCCTGTTGGCGTCCGACACCAAGCGGCGCACCATTTGGCGGATGGCTTTGGTCGGCTCTGGGTTATCAAAGAACGCCTCGGGGCTGAGGTGCGCTTCGCTTAGCCAATCGGTCGGCAGATACAAACGCCGTTCAAGCGCGTCTTCGCCCACGTCACGGGCGATGTTTGTCAATTGCATGGCCACGCCCAAATCACAGGCACGTGCCAATGCATTGTGATCACGCACGCGCATGAGCACACACATCATAACACCCACCGCTGCCGCAACGCGAGCTGAGTAGGAATAGACATCGCTCAACGAGGCGTATTGACGTTCCATCGCATCCCAAGCGAGCCCTTCGAGGAGCGCATCTGGCAAAGCACGAGGCATCTCATAGGCAAAAACTACGCGAGCAAAGGCGCGATCTGTGGGTTGGTTCAATGGACGTCCGGCGTAGACCCGGTCGAGCCGCTCTTCGAGACGCAGAACAGCTTCAGCCTTTGCCGCGTGCAAATCGACTGCATCATCGGCGAGCCTGCAAAATGCATAGAGTGCAAGCGCAGCGCGGCGCACTTCACGGGGCATGAGTTTTGAAGCCGCATGAAACGAAAGCGACCCGTGGCGGATCGCTTCTTCGCAATGGGCAAAGTCTTGCTCTTCGGTCACGCGCGAATCTCACTTGGTTGTGGGACAACTTTGCACAGGACTTCCGCTGTGGCGACGACTCCAGGAACCCCAGCACCTGGATGCGTCCCTGCCCCCACGAGAAAAAGATTTTCGGCCTCTTCGCTCACGTTGTGTGGACGGAACCATGCACTTTGGAAAATGCGCGGCTCAAGAGAGAATCCAGCCCCAAAGGGCGAGAGGTAGCGCGATTTGAAACTCTCGGGCGTAAAGACCTCTTCTTCCGAGATCGTCTCACCCAGACCGGGCATCAGATCGCGCTCCAAGATTTCGAGCATTTTTGCTTTGTAGCGGTCCCGCTCATGGCCCCAATGCACGCCGGTGTTGTGACCCAAATGGGGCACGCAGCTTAGCACATAAAACGTGTCCCCGCCCTTTGGCGCGACCGTCGGGTCGGTAACCGAAGGACGGTGGATGTAGAGGCTCATATCGTCAGTGACCTTGCCGTCACGGAAAATGTCTTTGACGAGACCTTCGTAGCGGGGCCCACTGGCAATCGTGTGGTGACCCACATCGGCCCAGCGGCCGGCAGTGCCTTTGGTGCCAAAATACCAAACGAAAAGGCTCATCGACCACCGCCTGCTCTCGAGCTTGCGGTCGGTCCACCGCTTTTTCGGGTAGTTGCGCAGGAGTCGTTCGTAGGTGTGACCAACATCAGAGTTCGCCACGACAATGTCTGCATCAATTTCTTCGCCACTGACCAAACGCACGCCGCAGGCACAGTTGCCTTCAAGGAGGATCTCGTCGACTTCGGTTTCCATCCGCAGCGTGCCGCCTTGTTCTTGGATAATCTTTGCCATGGCCCGCGCCATCGCGGCGACGCCGCCAATGGCGTACCAAACCCCAAATTCTTTTTCCAAGTGACTGACCAAGGCGTACATCGAGGTTACCTTGAACGGATCGCCGCCAATAAAAAGTGGATGGAACGACAGGGCGAATTGAACGCGAGGGTCTTTGACCCGACGCTGCGCGTGGCGCGCAATAGAGCGGTCAGCGCGGTACCAAACAAACTTGGGAAGCACCTTGATGAGTTCCCATAGCTTGTGCATGGGCCTGCGGCCGAGGTCTTCAAACCCGAACCAGTACCGGTTCTCTGCATCTTGAAGATAACGTTTGTAGCCCGGCACATCATCGGGCGCGATGCGCTCGATCTCTTTGATCATGGCATCCGTAGATTGCTGTGCTGACAGGCGCGTGCCATCGGGCCAGCGAATCTCGTACATCGGATCCATGCGGCGCAGGTCAATATCGTCGTGAAAGTTCCGCCCGCAGGTGGCCCAAAGGTCTTCGTAGAGTTGCGGAACCGTCACAATTGTCGGCCCGAGATCAAACCGGTGGCCGCCCTTATGAATGCACGACCCGCGCCCGCCTGGCACATCCAGACGGTCGATGATGGTAACGCGGTAGCCCATGGCCCCAAGGCGCATTGATGCCGCAAGACCGCCAAGACCGGCGCCAACGACGACGGCATGGGGTGCAGTGGCTTTCTGCACTTGCTGTGGAAGGTGGGGATCGAGTCGTGTCATGATGTCAACCTAGCTTATGTCTAGTTTAGTTGACAATTGCCCCCAGTCCATCATTTACTTTCACATAAGCCCGCGTGCCAGGCGGGCCACAGTATTTTGGGGAAGTGCTTTTGCAGACCGTAACCCTCTCATTCTTCCGCTTTGAAAGCTGGTTGGACCGTATTTGGGCCTTTGTGATGATGGGTCTGGCGCGGCCAGGGATGGCGCGCGTTCCGGGAATCGGTTTCTGGAAACTCTGTGGCTCGGGCGTTGGCGAGGGGTTCACGCCGCTCCCAAACACGGCCGTTTATGCCATTTTGGCCACATGGCCAGATGAAGAAACGGCAAAAGAACAGACCGCCAATGCCAAGATGTTCAAGCGCTACCAAGCGCGGGCGACGGAGCATTGGACCGTCTTTTTGCAAACGACATCAGCGCGCGGTCATTGGACCGGTGTTGAGCCCTTTGCACCGCAGACAAATGCGACGCCGGGGCCGCTGGCCGCGTTGACCCGCGCCACGATAAAACCATCCGTGGCGATGCAGTTTTGGCGCCGTGTCCCTGATATCTCGGATGTCATCGGCAACGATCCAAACGTGGCCTTCAAGATCGGGATCGGCGAGGTGCCATGGTTTCACCAGGTTACCTTTTCGATCTGGCCCGATACCAAGTCGATGACAGCCTTTGCCCGGGCCGATGGCCCACATGCGCGCGCGATCCGTGCGGTGCGCGAGGGCAATTGGTTTTCCGAAGAACTCTATGCGCGCTTTGCCGTAGTTGGCGATGCGGGCTCCTGGGGAGGTTGCTCCCCTCTGACAGGATTGGAGCGCCCATGAAACCGCCCTTCCCCTTCTCGGCCATTGTCGGCCAAACGGATATGAAACGCGCCATGGTGCTTACGGCGATTGATCCTGGCATCGGTGGCGTGTTGGTGTTTGGCGACCGCGGCACCGGAAAATCCACGGCAGTGCGCGCTCTTGCGGGCCTATTGCCCCCTATTGAAGCGGTGGTTGGATGTCCTTGCAACTCTGCAACACGGGCCGATGTACCCGATTGGGTGACTACGGCAGAAGACCGTTTCGAGCGTAAATCAACGCCAGTCATCGACTTGCCATTGGGCGCAACTGAGGATCGCGTTGTTGGCGCACTCGATATTGAACGCGCGCTAACGCGCGGTGAAAAGGCCTTCGAAGCTGGTCTGCTGGCGCGGGCGAACCGGGGGTACCTTTACATCGATGAGGTGAACTTACTGGAGGATCACATCGTTGATCTCCTCCTCGACGTGGCGCAATCCGGCGAAAACGTGATCGAGCGGGAAGGTCTGTCCATTCGGCACCCTGCGCGCTTTGTCCTCGTGGGCTCTGGCAACCCAGAAGAAGGAGAACTTCGCCCGCAGTTGTTGGACCGTTTTGGTTTGTCAGTTGAGGTGCGCTCGCCCCAGGACGTGGAGGAACGCATCGAGGTGATCCGACGACGCGACGCCTATGAACGCAGCGCCGCGAATTTCTTTGATACATGGGCGCGCGAAGACGCCAAACTCCGCAGCCAAATCTTGGCCGCACGAAAACGCTTGTCCGGTCTCCAAGAGACCGACGACGTTCTGCGCGCCGCTGCAACGCTTTGCATTGCTCTGGGTTCCGATGGTCTTCGAGGAGAGTTGACACTTCTGCGTGCCGCGCGGGCTCTAGCGGCATTTGAGGGCTCTGAACATGTGTCCCGAGACCACCTCCGCGCCATAGCGCCATCCGCGCTGGCCCATCGCTTGCGGCGTGATCCTCTGGACGAAGCAGGCTCCGCGACGCGGGTGAACCGGACGGTGGAAAAGGTACTGACATGAGCGAGGGTGCGGCGCGCTGGGTTTTGGCGTGCCATGCCGTGGAGCGCCTTTCGCAAAACCCAGCGGATCTCAAAGGGATGATCATACGCGCGAGGGTTGGTCAGGTGCGCGACGCATTGTTGGACAGGTTGGATACTCTGACCCTACCCGTACGCAAAATCCATCCAAATATCCCGGATGAGATGCTCTTTGGCGGCGTCGATCTCGCTGCAACACTGTCAGCGGGACAAGTCATCCATGCAAAGGGCATTATTAATGAGCCCTGCGTGATCCTATTGACCATGGGCGAACGCTGTCCCCATGATCTAACCGCGAAGCTAGGGCAAATCCTAGATGCGGACAAAGGGCATTGCCTCATTGTGCTAGACGAAGGCGCGTGTGAGGATGAAGCTTGCCCTGCGCCATTGGTGGAGCGGCTCGCGTTTTCCGTCGATCTCGATGGCATAGAACGCACCGAAACGATTACACCTGATGACGATCACTCCAACGATGACGACATCTCTTACGCCGATGCGCTTGCTGCACTTACATGTTTGGCAGCGCGTTTTGGCATCGATAGCTTGCGTGCACCTTGGCTCGCCCTCAAGACCGCCGAAGCCAACGGTGAAGATACGCTCTCAAGCCGTGATCTGGAACTGGCTGGGCAATTGGTATTCGCGCATCGCGCAACGCAAATCCCAACAGATGATGCATCCGAACACCTCCTCCCACCGGGTGAGACACCGCCCAATAACCAAGACAACGAGGGAGACGAAGACACCTCTGCGCAGGATATGACTCTTCCTGAGGAAATGCTCATCGCCGCCGTGCAAGCACTTTTACCAGATGGATTGCTTGATGCCGTTCAGAACAAAGGCAAGGCAACCACTGGTTCGGGAGGCGCCGGAACCCGTAAAAAGGGAAACCGGCGCGGACGGCCTTTGCCGTCGAGACCTGGCCGGCTGGATGGGCGCAACCGGATTGATCTTGTGGCGACACTTCGCGCGGCAGCTCCATGGCAAACCATTCGCGCGCGGTCTCGCCCGGATTGGGCCGGCCTGCACATTCGCCCCAGCGACATTCGCGTAAAACGGTTCGAGGAGCGATCTGACCGGCTGTTGATCTTCACAGTGGATGCCTCGGGCTCGTCGGCCATGGCACGGCTTGGCGAAGCAAAAGGTGCCGTCGAACTCCTCCTGGCCGAAGCATACGCGCGGCGTGACCACGTGGCTCTTGTCGCCTTTAGAGGCACCGATGCAGAACTTCTGCTCCCGCCGACGCGATCTTTGGTGCAAACTAAAAGGCGTTTGGCAGCATTGCCCGGAGGCGGAGGAACACCGCTTGCCGCGGGCCTTCGTACCGCGATGGACATCGGCAGGCTGGCCAGAGGCAAGGGCCTCTCACCCACCGTCGCGCTCCTTACGGACGGACGTGCAAACATCGCGCTCGACGGCGAAGCAAACCGCGCACAAGCAGGCGAAGACGCCGAAATGATGGGCCGATGTATCCGGGCTGAAGCGCTTCCAGCGATTTTAGTCGATACCGGGAACCGACCAACCCCGGCATTGCGTAATCTGGCAGGCGTTATGGACGCGCCTTATGTGGCGCTACCGCGAGCTGACGCCCAACGTATTTCTTCGGCTGTGTCCGATGCGATGGACTGAGGATCTACATGGTTGGCCGCTGTCTGACCATTCGCGCCGCGTCTTTTGCACGCCACATCGGTGGCACGTCCAAGACCTAGGCAAAGGGCCACTGATCCTCCTCATCCATGGCGCTGGCGGCGCCACGCATTCTTGGCGGGATATTACGCCACTGCTGGCCAAAGACCACCGCGTCGTAGCCATTGATCTTCCCGGACATGGCTTTACAAAACGTGGACGAGCCATGCGCTCAGGCCTTACCGCCATGAGCGAAGATCTTCTGCGGCTGTGCGATCAAGAAGGGTGGTCACCGACGATTGTCGTGGGTCATTCTGCGGGCGCTGCGCTGGCTTTGCGCATGGCGCAATTGGCCCCAACGCTGGTCAGTCGCGTCGTCGGTATCAATGCTGCCCTGGGAAACTTCAAAGGCCTTGCTGGAGTCGTCTTTCCGATCATGGCCAAGATACTTGCCCTTACGCCCCTTGTGCCCGACTTCTTTTCAGGCGCAGCAGCCCAATCTGGCCGCATCGAAGCGCTCTTGGACAGTACCGGATCACAAATCGACCCAGACGGCGTTGCGCTCTATCGCAAGCTTGTGGGCGATCGAGACCACGTCGACGGCGTGTTGATGATGATGGCGCAATGGTCGCTCAATGGACTTTTGGACAGGCTTGATATCATTGAGGCAAAAGTTCTTTTGATCACCGGCGAGAACGACAAGACCGTGCCGCCTGACACGTCCGCCAAAGCCGCCGCACGCCTGCGCAATGCCACTTGGGAAAACTGGCCCAAACTCGGTCACTTGATGCATGAAGAAAAGCCCGAACCAATGGCCCGGGCGATCAAGGGATGGGCTGACGCATAAGCCGCGCCAACCTGAGTATGTGATTTATGCCACCGCGTGGGCAATAGCGCATTGTTTCCAAAGGTGGGACAATGCCGCGACCAAATGATCGATATCGGCATCGCTGTGCAATGGTGACGGCGTAAAGCGCAAGCGCTCAGTGCCTTTCGGCACTGTGGGGTAGTTGATCGGCTGAACGTAAACACCCCATTCTTTCATGAGGTAGTCCGACAGCATTCGACATTTTACCGGGTCTTTGATCATAACCGGGATGATGTGGCTTGGATTATCGATGTGCGGAATACCAGCCCGATCAAGCGCAGCGCGCAGCCGTGCGACTTGGCGGCGTTGACCCTCACGTTCAATTGTCGACGTCTTAAGGTGAGCAATCGATGCTTGCGCAGCAGCAGCAACAGCGGGTGGAAGCGCTGTGGTAAAGATAAAACCGCTGGCAAAAGAGCGAATAAAATCACACAGCGCCGCAGACCCTGTGATGTAACCTCCCATCACGCCATAAGCTTTGCCCAACGTGCCTTCGATCAAGGTGATGCGGTCCATGAGACCGAGCTCTTCGGCAACGCCACCGCCGCGCGGTCCGTACATGCCCACAGCATGCACTTCATCAAGATATGTCATCGCGCCGTATTTTTCTGCAACCTCGACGACCTCTTTGATCGGCGCAATGTCACCGTCCATGGAATAGACGCTTTCGAAAGCCACGATTTTGGGCGCATTCGCCGGAAGCGCCGCGAGTTTGCGTTCAAGATCTGCGACATCGTTGTGCTTCCAAATAACCTTTTTGCAGCGCGCATGACGCATGCCCTCGATCATGGATGCGTGGTTCAGCGCATCAGAGAGGATCACAGCATCTGGAAGACGCGCCCCAAGCGTCGACAATGCGGCCCAATTCGACACGTAACCAGAGGTGAACAAAAGCGCCGCCTCTTTGTTGTGAAGATCGGCCAGTTCGCGTTCCAAACACAGATGCGCATGGTTTGTACCCGAAATGTTGCGGGTGCCACCTGCTCCAGCACCATAGCAATCAATGGCCTCTTTCATGCGTTGGGTGACAATTGGGTTTTGCCCCATGCCAAGGTAGTCGTTGGAACACCAAACTGTCACATGATCCGGAGCCTCGTTGTCATGGCACTTAGCCTTGGGAAACGCCCCAGATTGCCGCTCTAGTTCGGCGAAAATTCGATAGTTGCCCTCTTCTTTCAACGCATCAAGTTGGCTGGTGAACAGAACATCAAAGTCCATGTGCGTCCTCGCTTCCTAGTCTAATTTTTTGTGTTTTGGGCGTAGGGGCTTTGGGCAGCATCCAACGCCAGAGTTTTGCATCCGGCAACGGTAGAACCATGAACCAGTGTTCTAAAGCGGCCAGAGCCGTGATTGCGGTCAAAAGGCTAAAGCCGACGACCCCCCCCGGTGACAAAAGATCCCCCGATGTCATTGCCCGATCGATCCAACACATAGTCGCCAAGCTCAAAGCCGTGATCGAAAGCGGGAAAAGCCAATTGAGTGGGGCCACGCGGAAGTGGCTTGGCACATGCGCCAAGGCGCGGGGTATGAACTCCACGTTGATGCGCGGCACACCAAGATAGAGGTTCAGCTTTGCTGATATGCGCGCAAAGAAGAGGATTGCAAACGTCCATAGACCAACCGAATTCGCGGCATCCCATGAAATCAAGATCAGCGTCAGCATTGTCGCTGCCAGCAGCATCTCGTGATAGGCCACCGTGCCCCAAGCCCTTAGGAAGCGCTCCCATTCCGGTGTGCCTTCAGGCAATGCCGTGACGACGGGTCCGGCAATAACACCCGTGAGGAATGCCAGTTCGACCCACGCCCACAATGCCAGAGCCGAAGCAAACCCAATATATGCGCCCTCGACGCTCAAAGTATCCAAAGCACCCAAAAATCCAAGAATACCAAAGCCAAAAACCGGCATCGTCAAAACCACGAGAGCCAAACGGGTCGCCGCGCTTTGACCATCCGCCCAACGCACAAGTGCCAAGATTGCCCCGGTGGAAAACCACCAAGCAAACAGAGCAATCAACGCTCCTGTCCAGGGCGCCGCTAAGGTCATCTCAAAACGCCTCGCTTCTTCTGGCTACAAGTATCCTGGGGGGAGACGCCGCAGGCGGCGGGGGGCAAAGCCCCCTTTTGGCGGGGCGCGTAGCGCACCGCACCCGGGCGATCCCGAAGGGAGCGCATCCCAATCAATAGACCGGCTCCAGACGCGTCACTTCCGGCACCTTGTGCTTTTTGGATGGGATCATAAAGAGCGCAACAAAGGCACGCGCAGCTTTCGCCGAACCCGCCAACTCGCGCAATTTGCCACCAACACCGCCCTGCTGCTTGCCCTCGGCAATCTGCACGTTCGCCTTCTGCAAACGCACCAAATTGCGTTGCCAAGCTGGGTGCTCAATATCGAGTGTGATGGGGAAGATCTGTTTCGAAAGTTCCGAAGTCTTGGTGTAAACCTCATGGGCGTACCAATCCGGATCAACGCCTAATGCCTCATGGAAAGCAGGCCGCTGGTGATCGCGGACATACATTGTGGCATAGACGGCTGTGAGAAAGAACTTGATCCACCAAACATTACCACCCGAGGTCAGTTTGGGATCGGTCTTCATCAAAAGCGCGAAGGCTTCGCCATGGCTGAACTCGTCGTTGCACCACTCCTCAAACCATTTGAAGATCGGGTGGAACCGCAGTTCTGGGTTCGCCTCTAGATGGCGGAAGATCGTGATGTAACGCGCATAACCAATCTTCTCGGACAAGTATGTCGCGTAGTAGATGAACTTAGGACGGAAGTATGTGTATTTCTTCGCTTGGGTCAAAAACCCAAGATTCACCCGCAACCCTGCCTCACGCAACGCGTCGTTTATAAAACCTGCGTGCCGTGCTTCATCGCGGGCCATGAGCTGGAAAAGCTGCGTGATGTCTTTGTTGTTCCCGCGCCGCTTCATTTCTTTGTAAAGCACACAGCCCGAGAATTCCGCCGTGCAGCTTGAGATCAGAAAATCGATGAACTCTTTCTTAAGTTTGGGCTCCATCCCGTCCCAATCAACGTGGTCCCAATCGTCGTTTTTCTTAAAGTGACCCTTGTTCGGGTCGCTCGCCATTTGTGCGATGAGGGCATCCCATTCTTCACGGATTCCAGAAACGTCAATAGCATCGAGCTCATCAAAATCCGTGGTGTAGAACCGCGGCGTGAGCAACGTATTGGCCATTGCCGTCTCAGTTGCAAAATCATCGTCGTACTTGGCCTGCTCTTCTTGAATGGCCAAGCCTTCTTCGACGGTGGTCGCATCAGCGGTATGTTTGCCTTTATAGCCTTCTGGGTTCTGGATGTTCATAGGATGACCTCCTCGGAGAAGGAAAATTCGCAAAGCTCCATGACTTCGAAATCACCGGTCATGCGTGTCCAAAGCTGCTCAAGCTTCGAGGCGCGGATAATGGTTGCTTCACGGTCCTCAGAAACAATCTCGCCAAAAGGCGCCATAAGCTCTGGACCATGGACTTTCACTTCGTCACCGGGATAGACAACCGATCCATCGTTAAAGCGCACATGGGCGTGCAGGCTTTCGAACTTGTGGCTGATCTCGATGGTGCACGGCACCCGCTCATACTCACGTGTCAGTAGTCCCATATCATTGGTTCCCTTGTGATGTTGCCGTCAGCAGCTTGGCGAAGGCGCCGACGTTGTCGTGGCCAAAGGCCATGAGATCTACTCTCCAATCGGTGGATGGGTCGTAGAGTGAAATGCGTCCGTTCTCGTGGCGATTCACCTGGACAGGCGTGCCTTGAGCCACACCGTGTTGCAGACGCACCCGTTGGATCACACGATCCACGGTCGAAATGAAACCGCCCTCACCGTCGGGCAGATCCGTGACCAGAACCATATCCTCGTCATAGGCTTTGACGGCCCCCGCAAGCGTTGTTTCGATCAAGAGCAGGCGCGACTCAGAAACCGGGCTTTGCGGCGGCGTGGCCAAGAGTGGGCGATCGGTCAGCCGTGCCCAGGTCACAATCGCCAAGACGACGATCAAAAGGCCCAGCAGCGCCCGACCGACGACGGGCGGCATGATCTCGGGTGGGGGTTTTCGGAAACGGGCTGATGCATCTGCCATGGCCGCCTCCTATTCCGCTGGCACCGGATCAACCCCACGGCTGATCACAGGTTCAGAGACACGGGTGTCCGCGGCATCCGCAAGAATGCGGGCCACCGCTTGCGCATTGGGGATCGATCGCATCGCGGGCTGTGTCATTGAACTCCAAGGTCGCGCATGCGGCCACAGCATCAAAAAGGACAGCCGCAGCTGACCTGGCATGGGTTCCAATGCAATCGTTCCACTGCCGTCGCGACGCAGGTGCAGCGACGCATTTGCAACCTTGCTAAACGGGATATTGAGGTTAAGCGTCAGCGCCGCACCAATGCGCATCGCAACGCGAGACGTGGTTATAGTGTAAACGCTCAAACGGGCTTGAATGAACGCGATCAGCCACAGAATCGAACATGCCACCAGGCCAATGACCAGAAACATAGAACCCGCAAAAAGCGCTTGGCTCAATGGCACCAGGTCGGACAAGGCGATCACGCGCCAAATGCCCAGGACCACGAACCATCCCATGACCCAGTACATATTCAAGCTGTCTCTGGCGAGCGCCCAAGCATGCGGGCGTCCCTGCCAGAGTATTTCTTCTCCTTCAGGCAGCTCTTCAGGCAAGCCTTGGATCGGTTCGATAGCAAAATCTTCGTCGCTCATAGTATTGTCTTCCCGTCTAATTCCCGTTGGCTGAGTGGGACGCTTGGGTCGGGTGCTTTGGCTCCCCGCCCGACCCAAGTGGCCGGTTGTGGACTTAGATCAGCGGCTCAAACCGATCCTTGGCGCCATAGATTTTGCCGCCAGCATAGTAAGCACAGATTTTGTCTTCCTCGAGCTTGGTGACCTGCCGGTCCGACGAAGTTGTCGGGACACCAGCAAAATGCGGACCAAAGAGAGAGTGAATGGCCACACTCTTGGTTTTCACTTTGACAAGTGTCATGGGCACAAGGCGTGTGCCGCCGCCATGATCTTCGTCCAGAGTGATTTCGAGATACCGGATGAGCGCTTCTGGAGCGTCGATCCAAAGATCCGAGACCTTGCCAACAACCTCGCCATCAGCGGCCTGCACCCACAAACCACGTGGATCACGCCCAGCGCTTACTGAGAAGCCTTCCACCGCGGCCATCGGCACAATTTTGGGATGACCGTGGGCATCAAGCTCCGGCTCATCTTTGCGATTGGCCCAAGAAGCAGGGCCAACACCATCCGCCATCGGATCGCCCGTCGGTTCAAACGGGAAGCCATTGGCCGTTGCAGTCTGCTCAAGCGGCAATCCTTGGCGGTCTGCGCGTTGACCCGATGGGACGGTCAATTCACCGCGGCCATGGGGCAAGATGAACGTCTTGTCTTCAGGCACCGGGTACGGGCCTTGGTTTGCCGCAGCATTGCCGTCGTCATTTTCCAACGGGTATCCTTCGCGCATGTTCTCGCGCTGGATGTAAAAGATCAATCCAGCGAAAAAGAACCAGAACGACCAGATCGCCAAACTGGCGAGATCGAAGTTTCCGAAAAAGGTGACACCAACCATGTGTTTTCCTCCTGTGGGAGCCGTTTGTCAGGTGGGGAAGTCGGCCAAACGAAGACCGCCTTCGGTGGGTTTCATCTTGCGCCCGCGCCGCACTAGCGGACCAAGGGTCACAAGCGTGAAAAAGATGAGTAGGATTTCAAGATGATAGACGACGGAATACCCAGTCGCCGGTGACAAGAGCGCCTCGCCGAGACGCCCAGAGATTGCCGCTTGGCCAACGACATCGCGCAGCGTGCCGCCCAGCATGATCGAGAGCCCAGCGGCCGTGGCTTGCGCCGCACCCCATGCGCCAAGCGCGAGACCGCGGCCAACAAGGCCCTCCGTTGGCAGAGCCATGGCAGCCGTCAAGGTGGAGACAGCAAAGAGCCCGCCGCCAAACCCAATGAGCCCAGAGCCCACAAAGAACATCACCGAAGATTGCAGAGGTCCGGCAAAAATCACAGTGGAAAACGCTACTAACCCTGCGCACAGTGCCGTTCCCGCCATGCGATAGGGATTCAAGCCTTTGGTCAATTGCCGCGCAGCCAGAGCAAATCCAGCAAGTGCACCTGCGGCCCACATGGCCGTAAGCAACGTTGTGGATGATACAGATAGTCCAAGGACTTCACCGCCGTACGGCTCGAGCAGCACGTCTTGCATGTTGAAGGCCATGGTGCCCAAGAACACGACAAGCAGAAGGCGGCCCGCTTGACCTCCAGAGAGAAAATCGTTCCAGGCATCTGCGAAATGTGGACGCGGGACGGCGCGCTCTTCGCTGCTCATCGGGTGCACACTTTCTTGTTTCCAGAGCGCAACCAGATTGAGGGCAATCCCAACAACCGCGCTTCCCTGGACGACACGGATCAAGGTCAAGTTGCCAAAATCGCGCAGAAGCCAGCCAATCACGACCGAGGCAATGCCCATGCCAAGCAAGAACATCACGTATAGGAGCGCCACAACACGTGGTCGCGTCTCTTCAGTCGCGCGATCCGCGGCCAGAGCCAGACCCGCCGTTTGAGTCATGTGCATGCCTGCGCCGGTCATCAAAAACGCGAGCGCCGCGAGGACTTCTCCGGAAAAAGGCACGTCCTTTACCACGTCACCGCCGAGCACCAGAAGCGCAAATGGCATGACCGCCAGTCCGCCGAACTGCCACAATGACCCGAACCAAAGATAAGGGATACGCTTCCACCCGATGGCGGAGCGATAAGTGTCTGACCGAAAACCAAGAAATGCCCGGAACGGTGCGATGAGTACGGGCAAAGCGATCATCACGGCCACAACCACGGCCGGCACCGAAAGCTCGACGATCATCACACGGTTAAGTGTGCCCAACAGCATCACCGCCGCCATACCCACCGAGACTTGGAACAGTGACAACCTCAGCAATTGCCCCAAAGGCAGACCTTCGGAAGCCGCATCCGCAAAAGGGAGTGCCTTGATGGTCAGCTGCCGCAAAACCGCGGCGCTAGCGGAGGGGCGCTTAGCGCTCATGCACGAAACTCCAAAGCTTGGCTGATGTAAAATCCGCGCGCCACACGACCCAGATCGGTCAAAGTTCCGGTCCCTTTCAAGGAGCGTTGCAAAGCGCGTGGCGCGTGAGGCACCATGATGGGTGAGCGATCAGACCGCGGAAACAGCTTGCCCGCATTCCACATAACCATCAAAAGCGGTGTCCGCGGTGCGATGGTGAACACAAAGTTTTCCCGCGTACGCGATCCAATCTCGGTCAGCGCTTTTTTGATATCGGACGCGCCGTAGTAGATGAGGCTATCCATCGCAACAGCATGGTCGAATGCACCAAGCTCCATGTTCATCATATCCCCAGCGTGAAAGCTCACCTTGGGAGCAAGAGCGGCTGGCAAACGCTTGCGCGCAATATCAATAAGCTGGGGCGAAATATCGACTGCCACAACATTTGCGCCACGAGCTGCCAAGATTTCTGTGACCATCCCGGTACCGCAACCCGCGTCCAGTACACGACGACCGGTTAAATCCTCTGGCAAGCGCTCCAGCATTTTGTCACGCATTTGATCGCGACCCTGGCGCACGGTCTCGCGGATCCGAGACACCGGTGCATCAGAGGTCAACCGTTCCCAGGTTTTGGTTGCGGTCCGGTCGAAGTAATGCTCGACGCGAGATCTGGTGGCTTCGTAATTCATCAATCGAACCCCAGAAGCTCAAAGATATCGCGGTCCTCAAGCGGCGAGGGCGAGAGTGGGTCCAGTCCGGAAAAAAGGCTCTCTGCCAAGCGGATGTACTCCGCGCGACAGCTCACGATATCCTCTTCATCGGGCATCTCAAAGAGCGTCTTTTTCTTCAGACGTGAGCGACGAATGGCGTCAACATCGGGCATATGACCAATGCGCTTAAAGCCCACCTTGTCACAGAATCGATCTACCTCATCAGTCGCGCGCGAACGGTTTGCGATGCAGCCTGCAAGACGCACTTTGTAATTTGTCGACTTGGCTTTCACTGCAGCAATGATGCGGTTCATGGCGTAGATGCTGTCAAAGTCGTTGGCGGTGACGATCACAGCCGCATCGGCATGCTGAAGCGGGGCCGCAAAGCCGCCACACACCACGTCGCCAAGCACGTCAAAAATCACAACATCTGTATCGTCGAGCAGGTGGTGTTGCTTCAAAAGCTTCACCGTCTGGCCCACAACATAGCCACCGCAACCCGTCCCAGCGGGTGGTCCACCGGCTTCGATGCACTGAACACCGTTGAAACCTTCAGTCACAAAGTCCTCGGGGCGCAATTCTTCGGCATGAAAATCGACTTCTTTGAGGATGTCGATCACCGTGGGTTGTAACTGACCGGTGAGGGTAAAGGTGCTGTCATGCTTGGGATCACATCCGATCTGCAAAACCCGCTTGCCCAACATCGAAAACGCCGCAGACAGGTTTGAAGACGTCGTCGACTTGCCGATCCCGCCTTTGCCATACACGGAGAAAACCTTGGCCCCTTCAATCTTCATTGACGAGTCTTGGTGCACCTGCACTGATCCTTCGCCGTCCTGACCACGCCTTAAGTGCGGAACAGCAAGACCTTTGGCACGCAGGCCCTTGGCTTCACGCTCAGCGGCGCGGGCGGCAGGAGGGTTCTTAAGATCTAGTGGGCTCATGACGCGTCCCTTTCTTCTGGCGAAAAATACCCCGGGGGGGCGTCTTTTGGGCGCCATTGGTTCAAGCCCAATGGACGGCGGGCTGGCCCACATGTGCGACCCGGGTGATATGTCTGACGTTCGTTCATTCGGCGGCGATCCCTTCAAGGCGATCCTCAAGCGCATCAGCAGCGTCTTGGAGCGCGGCCAGCGTTTCAGCATCAGGTTCCCAATAGGCACGGTCGGACGCTTCAAGCAGGCGGTTTGCCATGCGGCTCGAGGCCGTCGGATTCAATTCTGCGAGGCGTTCCCGCATCTCGGGATCGAGCACAAAGGTCTCGGAGATACGCTGATAGACCCAAGGTTCCACTTGGCCCGTGGTCGCAGACCACCCAAGGGTATTGGTGACCTGTGCTTCAATTTGTCGGACGCCTTCTGCACCGTGTTTTAACAGACCTTCAAACCACTTGGGGTTCAGCGACCGGGAACGTGTCTCAAGCGCGACTTGGTCTTTGAGCGTTCGTACTTTGCCTGCACCACGTGTTTGATCAGAGATATATACGGCTGCTTCTTGGCCGCCCCGCGCACGTTTCACAGCGCGAGAAATCCCGCCAAGCGTATCAAAATAGTGGTCCACCGTGGTCACACCAAGCTCCACGGACTCAAGGTTTTGATAGGCCACTTCGACCGTCTTCAACTGCGATTCCAGAAGCTTGGCATTGGCCATCGACTTACCGTTTACGCCATAGGCAAAGCTCTTTCGCGCTTCATAGGCATCGGCCAACTCGTCCTCTTCGCCAAAGGCTGAGCTGTCGACCAAAGCATTAACATTGGAGCCGTAGGCGCCCTCTGCATTGGAAAACACCCGCAGCGCCGCTGTTTCAAGATCGCATCCATATTCTTCAGCATAGGCGAGCGCATGCGCGCGGATGTAATTCATCTCCAGGGGTTCGTCCGCCTCAGCCGCTTTGAGAGCAGCCTCTGCCAACAATCGTGACTGTAACGGCAAAAGATCACGGAAGATCCCTGAGAGCGTCATCACCACGTCAATGCGCGGGCGGCCCAACTCTTCGAGCGAAATCAGGTCCGCGCCAGAAAGGCGTCCAAAACTGTCAAACCGGGGCTTCGCTCCGATCAAGGCGAGCGCTTGCGCTAAAGGCGCACCGTCGGATTTGATGTTGTCCGATCCCCAAAGCACCAAAGCGATGGTGCGCGGCAGTGACTCGTGCGTCTCGAGCAAAAGCTGTGCCTGCTTAGCCCCGTCACGGCATGCGAACTCAGTCGGCATACGGAACGGATCAAAGGCATGAATATTGCGGCCCGTCGGCAATATATCCGTAGAGCGGATCAGGTCACCGCCGGGGACTGGCTCAATGAACCGACCATCCAGCGCACGCATCAGCGCTGGGAGCTCGGAATCTTCTTGCAGATGAGCTTCGACCCTGTCCCGCGTTTTGTCGTTTACTCCCTCAACGAGGGACAGATAGTCCGCGCGCTGGGCGTCGCTGAAGGGTTTGCCGACCACGTGCAACCCATCCGGAATGAGCGCATCTTCTGTTTCCAAAAGTTTGAGCCAGAGTGCGTCTGGCGCTATGCCGCGCATATCAACGGCGTCTGCTTGTTCCGCGATAAGGTCCTCTAACTCGCCACGCTGCGGATCAGTTGCGTCTAATCCACGCCAGCGAGACAAAGAGTCTTTCAGTTCAGCCAAGCCTTTGTAGAGCCCAGAATGCGAGAGCGGAGGCGTAAGATGAGTGATGGTCACGGCACCTGACCGACGCTTGGCCAAAGAAGCCTCGGACGGATTGTTTGAAGCATAAAGATACACATTCGGCATCTCGCCCATTATGCGGTCAGGCCAATCCCAGCGGCCCAAACCAGCCTGCTTGCCAGGCATGAACTCAAGCGCGCCGTGCATACCAAAATGGAGCACCACGTCAGCTTCGAGATCATACTTTAGCCAGAGGTAAAACTGCACAAAGGCGTGGGTCGGCGCGAAACCTTTTTCAAAGAGCAATCGCATCGGATCACCCTCATAGCCAAAGGCAGGTTGCACTCCGACAAAGACGTTGCCGAACTCACGCCCGAGAACAAAAACACCGCGCCCATCAGATTGAACCTTGCCAGGTGCGGGACCCCACGTGGCTTCAATTGCGGCCAAAGGCGGCGTACGGCGCACGATAGTATCGGCATCCACATGCGCAGCAACATTTGCCTCTTGGCCAAACTGTGCGGCATTACCCTTCAACACCGCGTTGCGCAGAGCTTCGACGCTCTCAGGCACTTCTACCCGATAGCCGCGCTCGGCCATGGCATGCAACGTATTGTAAAGGCTTTCGAACACGCTGAGATATGCCGCCGTACCAACGGCACCGGCATTGGGCGGGAAACCAAACAGGACCACGGCCACCTTTTTCTCCGCATTCTGCATCCGACGCAGATGCGCCAGGCGAAGCGTCTTTTCCGCGAGGCTATCAATGCGTTCTTGGCACGGCGCCATAGCACGTGTGTCACAAGCATCGCCGCTGGGCTCGTGACGTCCACCAAACACAGTAGGGTTCGTCGCGCCGTCTAGCTCTGGAAGGGCTATAAGCATCGTGGTCTCAATTGGCCCAAGCCCCTGAGCGGACGCATCCCATTGTTCTAGCGTTTGGAACTCCAAAGCGTGGGCCGCAATATAGGGCACATCGAGGTTTTTCAGCACCTCAATGGCCGCCGCATTGTCGTTGTAAGCCGGCCCACCGACGAGGCTAAATCCAGTGAGGGAGACCAAGGCATCAATCTGAACGCCGGCCTCTGCGTCAAAGTAAGCCGAGATCGCAGGTCGACCGTCGAGCCCACCGGCGAACGCGGGCAAAACTCGCATGCCTCTAGCTTCAAACGCTCGAATGACCGCGTCATAATGCGCCACATCGTCGGAAAGGACGTACGAGCGCATCATCAAAAGGCCGATAGTCGCGACGGGTTCTTTGGGCCCTGGGATTTCCGCAGCGTCCGTCGTAATCCGACCCGGAAGATCTGGGTGGTAAAGACCCAAATCAGGATAATCTATGGGCGCAGGCGCATCGCCCCCGAGCCATTCCGGACGCGTATGCGCATACCGGCCAAGAAGATAACGAACCAACGCCTCGATGTTGTCGTCTGAACCGCCAAGCCAATATTGCATGACAAGGAACCAAGATCGCAAATCCTGGGCCTTGCCCGGGATCAACTTCAAAATCTTGGGCAAGCGGCGTAGCTGCGCCATCCGCTTTTCGCCTGATTCAACCTTTGTGTCGTCGCTCTTGGGTTTGAGCTTTTTGAGGATCTTCATCAGACCCGAGCTCGGCGCGGACATGTCGAGCTTGCCCAGCTTGGTCAGCTTAATGATGTCCCCATCAGCAATTACGCCAATCATGCCGTCGACTTTTTCTCGCACGGCCCGCAGATCATCAATGATGGGCGCGATATGCTCTTCCAAGAACAACAGGTTTGCCAAGACCATGTTGGCCTCGGCAATCGCGGCTTTGGTCTCTGCCAGAGCTTCAGGCGTTTCAGCCCAAGTCGCAGCGGCATGCACGGAAATCGACAACCCGGGGTAATCCTCGACCAATCGCTCACCGGCGCGGGCCACGGGGCCTGCGGCGTGGTGATCGAGGGTGATCACGGCGATGTTATACGCCCGGGTGGTGTCGAAGCTATCGCGCATAATGGGCCTTGGCCTCATAGAGCGTGTCGACGCTGATCTCTTGGACGCCCTTCTCGGACGCGAATTTCTCTGTGTTGCGCTTGGCTTTGCCGCGCACGAAGAACGGTATCTTCTTGAGCTCTTTCTCTGCCGCAGGGAGCCAGACGATTTCAAAAGACGACACCGTCTCTGCCTTGGCCGACGTGCTTGAAGAGGCCACCGGCTCCGTCAGATGGGACGCCGAGCCCCCCGCGTCGGCTTCCAAATCGCGCAATTTGATTTTGCCGCCGTGGTGGCTGGCACCATTGTCATCGTTGAATTCAAAGTCCTCACGGAACATCGTGAGCAGGTGCTCTTCTAGACCCATCACCAGTGGATGCACCCAAGTATCGAAGATGACATTGGCACCCTCAATGCCCATCTGAGGCGAGTAGCGCGCTGGGAAGTCCTGGACGTGAACCGGGGCCGAAATCACGGCACAGGGAATGCCCAGACGCTTGCCGATATGTCGCTCCATCTGCGTGCCAAGAATCATCTCAGGCGCAAGCTCTTCGATGCGTTGCTCAACTTCGAGGTAATCATCGGTGACCAGAGCATCGACGCCGAACTCTTTCGCCGTAGCGCGGATCAGTCGCGCTTGCTCACGGTTGTAGCACCCAAGGCCAACCACCTCGAAGCCCATTTCATCGCGGGCAATCCGAGCGCAGGCGGCAACATGGGTGCCATCCCCAAAGAGAAAGACGCGTTTTCCGGTGAGATAGGTGCTATCGACTGATTTCGACCACCACGGCAGGCGCAACCGCGTCTCATCAAGGTGCGGGCTCACACCGGTCAACTTGGCCACTTCAGCCACAAACTCGCGCGTCGCGCTGACGCCGATTGGAATGGTCTTGGTGTATGGAATACCGAGTTCTCGTTCCATATACCGACAAGCGCTTTCGCCTGTTTCGGGGTACATCAGAATATTGATATGCGCCTGGCCCAGCAGAGTTATCTCGATCGGCGTGGCCGGCATCGGTGCGACAACGTTCACCTCGATGCCCATGTCGGACAGAAGCCCAACAAGCTCTTCGGTGTCGTCACGGTGCCGGAAGCCCAGCGCGGTCGGGCCAATCAGATTGGCGGTAACCCTCTCCGTCTTTTCCATCGGACCGGCCAACGCGCGTACGATCTGAAAAAATGTCTCATCGGCGCCAAAGTTCTCTTTGCGCTGATACGACGGCAATTCCAGTGGGATGACAGGACGATCGAGGTCCATCGTTTCAGCCATCCCGCCCGGATCATCTTGTATCAGTTCCGCAGTGCAGGATGCGCCCACGATCACGGCTTGAGGGTCAAACCGATCAATTGCGTCTTGGCATGCCTTTTTGAAAAGATGTGCCGTGTCTTCGCCCAAATCGCGCGCCTGAAATGTGGTGTAGGTCACCGGGGGCCGATGATTGCGCCGCTCAATCATGGTGAACAGCAGATCAGCATAGGTATCGCCCTGCGGGGCGTGCAACACGTAGTGCAGTTCCCGCATCCCCGTGGCAACGCGCATGGCGCCCACATGGGGCGGCCCCTCATATGTCCACACGGTCAATTTCATTCGGCGGCCTCCATCTTCAAGACGGATTTGCGCCTCACAGGCCGTGAGAAAAGCCCAGCCAGATCGCCAGCTTGCTCATAGAAGTGCACCGGCGTGAAGACCAATTCGATGGCCCACTTAGTGGTGAGACCCTTCGCTTCAAGCGGGTTTGCAAGACCAAGGCCACACACAGTGAGGTCTGGCCGCGCTTCTATGGCACGGTCGAGTTGAAGGTCGACGTCCTGGCCTTCAGAAATCGTGGGGCCCTCGGCGAGAAGATCGAGGTCAGGTCCAACCAAACCTTTGTGAATGAAAGGCGCACCCACCTCGATGGCCTCCATTCCGCATTCGCGGGTCAGGAACCGGGCCAGCGGGATCTCCAACTGACTGTCAGGAAAAAAGAAGACCGACTTGCCCATGAGCGCTTCGGCCGCATTCGCAA
>JAKVBH010000012.1 GCA_022447495.1 Marinovum sp.
TCTACCCGATGGCGCCGCCAACCCATACCTGTTGCAAGCCGTGATCATCGCAGCAGGCCTCGATGGCATCCGCACAAAAGCTGACCCCGGAAAACGCCACGACATCGACATGTACGCCGAAGGACACAAAGTCCGTGGAGCACCCAAACTCCCACTCAACCTCCTCGACGCACTGCGCGAATACGACAAAGACAAGGGCCTCAAAACCGCAATGGGCAACGAGTTCTCACAAGCCTACATCAAAATGAAAATCCAAGAGTGGAACTCATACGTCTCACACTTCTCAGAATGGGAAAAAACAAACACTCTCGATATCTAACTTGGTCTGCACTACGAGAATTGGCCGCCCTCTGAGGGTGGCCTTTTCTTTTTGAGGAAGCGCTCATGGGTGCGCGTTATAGATGACAGACAGTGCGAACTTTGCCGCCTACCAATGAGGGGACAGCGCAATCCAAATGCCGGCAAACATCAACGCGGCGCCGATATTCACCCAAGTGTGCCATACAGCGTACCGATACGGCATGGATTTCCGGGCGTAAAACACCGTTCCGATGACATACCCGGCCGCCCCAGCCAAGATACACCACAACGTCTCAACCGGAACACCTGTTAGATCCGGCAGAGCACTCAACCCAATCGCCCCGAGAGCCAGATAGGATGCCGTGGACCAGCGGGATTTGATCGTCGCGTTCGTGATCTTGTTCAAGATGGCAACGATGGTCAGCGCCCAGCAAATCCACAGCAGAGCCATCGTCCATGGGGTACTCGCCAAAACAAAAAACGGCGTGAATGTCCCTGAAATACTCGGATAGATCGCAGCGTGATCTATGCGTCGCAGAACCATGCGTCGGGAATGCCACGGGGAAAAGTGATAGGCGGCAGATGCCAAATTCGATAACAGCGCGCTCAGCACATACACCACGACGGCATACAACAGTTTAGGTTCAAGAACCGAGATCGAATTGGACACAAGCCATCCGCCAGCCACCAAAATCGCGACCAACCCGCCCGCATGGACGGCCATATCGGCACGACGGTGCGATGGATTTGGACTCGGATACGTTGGCTCTGTCATCGTAGCTACGTTCAAAGATCCTCCTAGCGCTACAACGTAACCTGTGAAGTATCCACAATGCCCACGGGTAAGCTCTCTTGTTTGTGGCAAGTAATTGTCCCGCCGACCTTCGGGGGCCATCGAGCGCGTCGAACCACATACAGAAGGTAGGTTATTAGCCCAGAGTGACCGCTGATGCAGACTGAACCAAGATCAAACCGTTGAAAGCAAACCTTGGCTGAACTCTTAGATTCCTCTGTCCGAGGTTACCGTTTAGGCCACGACCAAGATACCGGCTCTGCCGTCGGAACGACCGTTTCGCCGAAGTCTTTTTCAAGCATATGCTCCAACACATCATCACCTCCCAAAGCGTCCGCCAACATCCGACTGTGTGAAACGACAATGATCTGACTTCGCTTGGAAGCTGCCTTGATCAGTCGCGCCAATGGCGGAATCAAATCTGGGTGCAAGCTGTTCTCGGGTTCATTCAGGACCATCAGGCTTGGCGGTCGAGGCGTTAACAAGGCCGCCACAAGGAGCAGGTAACGCAATGTCCCATCTGAAAGCTCTGCGGTGCTCAGCGGGCGTAAAAGCCCATGCTGCCGCATGCTAAGAACGAATAGCCCATCACTGACCTGAACTTCGACTGAACTCCTCGGAAACGCGTCAAAAATCGTTTCATCAAGGGTAACTGCATCGCCAATTTCCCGAATTGTTTGGATGGCAGCCGCAAGGTCTGAACCGTCGCTCGCAAGAATTGGCGTTCTTGTGCCGATTTGTTGTTTTCGGGCGGGAGCCCCGCGATCAGTTCGAAGTTGGTCATAGAAGCGCCAATTTCTCATACGATCCCGCAAACGGAGCAATTCCAACGCGTCTTTCGGATCAGCAGCGTGTGTCATCATACTATCAAACGGTGGAAGAGAAGAGACCGCTTGGTTCCACGAACCCATCTCTGACCTGACCCGGACACTGGGGCCATGACGCTCGGCCAGCGCGTTGTGGCGGCTCAACTTCTCACCGATCCACATTGCTTCGGTCTTTATCTCAGGATCGTTGGAAAACGCTGAGACTTCCGCAGGTAATCCGAGTTCGACGGCATACCCGTAGTCTTCGGACGCAAAACCAAGTTTGAGGCCGATTGGCTTGCCGCGCACCGTTCCAGTGATTGGAACTTCGCCCGATTTCATACCGCGTGAAAGCACTTCAGGGCCCGCCCACATGGTTGAACTTAACCCTCCTTCGGACGCGAGTGTGGAGATGGCCCTGCCCTGTGAAACTTCTCCCAGCATACGGAGAGCGCGATATAGCGATGACTTTCCGACACCGTTGCCGCCGGTAATCACCGTTAAAGGAGCGAGTGGCAAAACCAGGTTTCGAAGAGAACGATAGCCGGAGACAGCGACAGTAAGGATCATTTCAAGTCTTTCGGCCCAGACAACAATGCAATTACCCTGAGGTGACCAAAGAACCTTTAAAGTGTCCGCAACGGTTTAAACAAGGATATTGGAGTAGCCGCATCAAATGGGTGCTTAGTTCGCATACCCCCAAAATCTTATGCTTTGAAAAATTGCCGACCAGGCGCTCTTTGAAGCGTCAACAGGCGTGCGGATGCGCGGCTCCATGTATCGCCACCTCTGGTCCGACCTCTCAATGAGGACATGGGATTCTCCCTCGAACCATTGGAGGCACATTTCGGCAAACAGATCGCATCCTATCGGCAACGCATCGTCCTGTTTGACGAAATCAATGGCCACATCTCAACCTAAAAAAGACTACATTTCAACTTCTTATACAAAGTTCCCAGACGCGTTCTGTACGCTCAACACGTCCGCGACGTAGTACATTTCAACGACCAAGGTGCCCTGATCATTGGCGCGAGTTAAAGTCAAACCGCCGCCCCTTTGGCGCGGCGCCTCTTGTGTTTTTCCTAGTGTCCCACAATCCGGCCGGGTGTTGTATCGCCAGCGCCATCCTTCGACATTCTGTTGCTAAGGGTTCCTTTTGGCCAAGTGATGATCGGAGACCAGCCGCATCAAGTCCGACCACGGCGCAAGCAACAGGAATTGTTGTCGTACATCGCAAATGAACTGTTAGATCCAGACAGGCACAAGCAAACTGAGGCCCATCACATTCAGCATGATCAACACGGCGTTTCGGAACAGGGTTTCCGACAAACGTTCACGAATGGCAGTGCGGAGGCGGACGTCAAAGAAAACGAAAAACGCCTCGAATGCAGACAGAATAACGTCTGCCTAGGCGAACAGACCCAGTTGCGCCAAGCCAATGGCCATCACAATGCTCGATAACGTGAAAGAGCAATTGACCGATGGAATGACAAGTTTCGCTCCATGCGCAGGGACATCAGAAACAGCACATAGTGCATGACTTGCGATCTGGTGACGCCATTTACGATCCCAGCCTTGAACCCCGACACCGACCATATTGGCCGTTCAAGAAGCGGCGGCAAACGCTGGTTGGGAGTCAGATAGGAAAAGGCGAACCATAGAAACAAGATCGCGCCCAACACTGCACCTGCTTGGACGCCATCAATCCGCGAAAGCGCCCAAAGGCCCGACCCAAGTCCCGGCAGCAAAGCCAGAAGCATTGGCCAGAACCGTTCAACAGCTTGACGGAATTGCCCAACATGGCGCATCACGATTAGGTTAGACCACACCGATGGGACGATGACCAAGGCTGGCGCGTCTTTCAATCCGAGAAAGAGCGCCAGTATTGGAAGAGATGTTTTCAAAACCCAAGACCCGTTATGCCTTTGGCCGTGGCGGAAAACACTTATGCGGCATGGACCGCTAAAGTATGATGGATCGATAGTTTGATTCCGATCTTTGATCCTCCGTTTCCTAACTATAGAGCCGGAACACTTCAGCGGGGGAGGGTCAGCCGTCAGAGCCCCGCCAGCCAGCCCCAGCGGCAGCAAGGGGATCATCGCAGTCCCCATGGCCGCGTTGTTGGCGGTATCGGCAGAGATCATGCCTTCCAATTTGCCTTTGCCAATATCGTCTTTGGTCTTGGACCAGCGTACGACTACGCCGTAGCTCATGGGGGCTGTAAGTGTCGCGCCGATGCCCGGCAGGATGCCACAGAAGAACCCCACGAAAATAGAGCGTAGCACTGCGAATTTGTGCATCCAAAGCTCAAGCCATGACAGGAACGACATGCTAATCCGGGGCGCTTTGTATTTGCCACTCGCTTGCTCCCCAGCTTGCACGAAGATCTCTGAAACCGCAAAGAGGCCCAGGATCGCGTTGGCGCGTATTAGACGTCCCAAGGCCATTCTCCAGGTGCAAATGAGAAAATGTAGCGCCCTAGGTCAAAGCCCAGGCACCACGCATAGTTGATCGTGCGGCTGACTTAACGTCTAGGCCCATTGCCTTGTACACAACACGATACTAGTCAATGGAGCGCATGATCAGCTCTTTGGAGCCGTCCGTGTCAAACTAGCTGTCGGTGACTGTCATGAATTTGGAGTCGTTAAACGCATGGTAACTGTCTTCGCAGCACGCACGCTAGAACGCCCATTGCAGCCACTCGACGCGGTCCGCAGGTGCATCGGAATTCGCTTAGAACCCACACAGGCGCAGAAATGGATCGAAATCCATGCCCATTTCACGGTGTTTTGGCGTGTCAGAGAATGCGCCAGAACGCTCATCAAAGATCGTAAGGATCAGCTTGAACCGGCCAGCATCCAAGAAGTTGCAAACGTCACTTGGTTGTTCAAACAGCGCATCCACCTGACCACAAAGCAACGCTCCGTAAAGCGTCGCGATACGCCTCGCACTAGGCTTTCCCCCAAACCAACACCAATGTTAGCCTTCCCCATCGCCCTGTCCCGTCGATCTTGACGCCACCATAAATGAACGTGATGCTGCCCATGACAGGAAGGGCGCGATAAAGAGCCCGATCGATAAGTCGCCGGGACCTATAAACCGTGGGCTTGATGCAATGGTGCAAGCGCGCGGTATCCTGCTCGGAACCGTTCTTGTCGAGTGCGCAAAAGCTCCGAACGCTCTGACGGCTCGAACCACGTGCTGACCTCCGGAGCCTCACCCAGCCGAGCATCTGAGATCGCGTCCAGCCCGCGTGCGGCAAGGAGCGCTGCGCCCAGGGCTGGGCCCGCTTCTGCAGCTGCGGCGCGGCCCAATCGTTGCCCGGTCGCGTCGGCAATCATTTTCAAAAGCGCATCACTGCGCGTGCCGCCCCCTATGGCCAGCAAATGCGGCGCGGCATTGAGACTCCCGCCGAAACTATCTGTGGCATCCGCCATGCTAAAGGCAATGGCTTCAAGAACAGCATAGGCAAAGTCGGGTTTGCGCGTGCTGTCCTCTAACCCGATGAAAGCGCCACGAATGTCTGGATCTCCATGAGGAGAGCGCTCGCCGGTGAAATAGGGCAGACAGGTGGGTGCGCGTGCGGGGTCCGCCTGGCCAGCCAACGCCACGACATCCACCACATCCCCGCCAAAGACCTCCGCAAGCCACGCCAAAGGTCGCGCGCCATTGAGCATCGCAGCCATCTGAAAATGTGCGCCTGCCAACGTGTGTGCAAAAGCATGAACGAAACATTCCGGGTTTGGTTGATGGTCTTGGGTGCACAAAAATAGCTGTCCCGATGTGCCAAGCGAAATAAAGCCGCGGCCCGGCGCGACCGCGCCAACTGAGACAGCCCCAGTGGCCGCATCGCCGCCACCGGCACAAATCGGAATACCCGCAGTGAGACCAATGTCCGCCGCGACATCCGCCCGCAAAGCACCAACGATGTCAGTGCCAGCAAAAACAGGCGGCAGCCAGGACGGATCAGTATCCGAAGCGGCGCACAGTGAATCTGACCAATCGCCGCGCGCTTGATCCAACCAGAGCGTTCCGGCCGCATCCGAGCGATCCGTGGCGCATTCGCCGTGAAGCCATAGGCCAAGATAGTCTTTCGGAAGGAGGACATGGGCCACTTCGGCATAGACACCTGGCTCTGCGTCTTTGAGCCACATAAGTTTTGGGGCGGTGAAACCAGGCAACGGAGGGACCCCCGCACGATGGGCAATATCCGGGGCACGTTCACTCAAAACCTGACACTGTTGCGTGCTGCGGCTATCATTCCAAAGGATGCATGGCCGCAAAGGCGCATGTGCCGCGTTCAGAAGCGTCGCCCCGTGCATTTGACCTGAAAGGCCAATACCTTTGACGTTTGAAGCATCGATTTGGCCGACAACTGATTTGAGAGCATCGCGACATGCTTTGATCCAATCGGCTGGGTCTTGCTCAGACCAACCAGGTGCGGGCGAGCTCACGGATTGAGATGCGCTTGCTTGTGAGGCAACAGCGTCCTTATCAGCCGACCAAGCCACGACCTTGACGGCGGACGTGCCTAAATCAATGCCCAGAAACATAGGCCCCTCCCTTTGTGCCAAATGAGCCCAAAGAGACCCCAAGCGCAAGGTACATTGCTGGTGCGGCGCAGCCGATCAGGCGTGCTTTAGCTCTTCGCGGGCGCGCATTTTGCGCAAAGACCGGTGGCTTCCAACACGGTTCGGTTAATTTCAAAGCCTATTGCCTTGGCCGTGTCACACAAGCTCTTGGGTGCGACCTCAACAGTTGCCTCGGCCACGTGGTCACAGGTTTCGCAAATCAAAAACGCCGGGACGTGTTTTTCACCTGGGTGCGCACAGGCCACAAAGGCAGACAAACGTTCGATCTTATGGGCAAACCCGTGTTTCACCAAAAAATCCAGCGCGCGATACGCCACGGGTGGCTGTGCCGCGAGGCCGTCTTGGCGCAAGACTTCTAGGATATCATAAGCCCCCACGGCGCGATGTTCATGTAGCAGGATTTCCAGAACACGGCGCCGCGCGGGCGTAAGTTTCAAGCCATTCTGGTCACAGTGCGCCTCAGCTCGGGAAAGAGCGGTTGAGATGCAAGACGCATGATCATGCGTATCGAAAGCAACTGTCGCCATGTCTAACTTGCCTCTTCTGTTCGCACCTTTGGGTCTAAGACCATATATACATAAGCGCTACATCATAACACCCATACTGCCTAGCATAGTCTGGTCACGCAGATGTATCAGGCGGATCTATGGGATGATTTCAAACCGCGTGACGTCCACCATGCCCCGGTCTGTGATCTTCAAAGCGGGAATGACGGGCAGCGCTACAAATGCAAGTTGCAGAAACGGCTCTTGCAGAGTGACCCCAAGCTCAAGCGCGGCTTCGCGCAGAGTTTCCAGATTATGGCGTACTTCCTCGAACGGCGCCTCAGACATCAGACCGGCGACGGGCAATGGCAATTCGGCCCTAACCCGTCCTCCACGCACTACAACAAATCCACCATCAATCTCACTTAAGCGGTTCGTCGCAAGGCTCAGATCATCATAGTCTACCCCAACGGCGACGATGTTGTGGTGATCATGAGCGACCGTCGCAGCAATTGCGCCACGGGTGAGACCAAACCCATGCACAAAACCGGTCGCGATATTTCCGTTGATCCCGTGGCGCTCAATCACCGCCACGCGGGCAAGGTCGCGGTCTGGGACGGGTCGCTTATCACCTGCGGCCGAAGGGATGTTTTCCACCAGATGTTCGGTAAGGATTTTGCCAGGAATAATACCGATGACATCCGTTTCTGCGCGATTGCCAGCGTGGCGGAAGCTCGCGGGTTTGATCTTTGGTGCTTTTACTGATTTGCGCCCGACGGGCGCCACATGGCGGCGCGCGGCAAACGCCTTGTCATCGGCCAAGACGCCTCCTGCAAAGACCATTTGAGCGTCGCAGACATCGAGCGAACCCAGTGCCACGATGTCCGCACGCTTGCCCGGCGCAATTTGACCTCGATCCTTGAGGCCAAAAGCTTCCGCCGCCGACAGTGACGCCGCCCGGTAAGCCGCCAGTGGTGAACACCCCTTGGCGATCAACCGTCGGATCATGCTATCGATATGCCCTTCTTCTGCGATGTCCAGTGGATTTCGGTCATCGGTACAGAGGCACAAATACGCGCTGGTTGCATCGGTAAGAAGCGGAGCGAGCGCGTCTAGATCTTTGGATACAGATCCCTCGCGGATCAAAACGCGCAGCCCTTTTTGCAATTTCTCTCGCGCCTCTTCGGCGGAGGTTGCTTCGTGTTCGGTCCGAATACCGCCCGCGACATAGGCGTTGAGGTCACGGCCCAAAAGGAGCGGGCAATGCCCGTCGATGTGATCCTCTTCGAACAGGCGCAGCTTTTCCATTATGTCGGGATCGCGATGTATCACACCAGGATAATTCATCATCTCGGCCAGCCCGATCCCAGAGGGGTGGTCCATCAAGAGATTTATTTCTTCAGCGCTAAGATGTGCGCCAGCCGTTTCCATATGAGTGGAGGGTACACAGGAGCTGAGCTGGACTCGCAAATCCATGAGCAAATTTTCTGAGGCGTGTTGGAAATAGCGAATGCCCTCGGCGCCCACGACGTTGGCAATCTCATGCGGATCACAGATCGCCGTCGTCACCCCAAGCGGCGTCACAAGGCGATCAAACTCAAAAGGCGTGATACAAGAGCTTTCCACATGCAGATGTGTGTCGATGAAACCCGGCACCAAAGTGAGGCCTGTGACGTCAATGACACGCTGGCCCTCGTAAGTCGCGCCAATCCCCACAATACGATCACCACACAAAGCCACATCACCTCGGATCATCCCGCCGGTGACCACACAAAACACCGCACCACCGCGCAAAACGATGTCTGCGGGCTCGTCCCCTTTGGCCTGTGCAATGCGGGTTTCTAGATCCGACATGACGCCCCCTTGCGTGTAAGCGCGTAATGTCCGCGATGGGCGCGTGAGGTCAACCACTCAAAACCACCTAGGCGCGACCTTTTGTGTCGGTAAGGGCCTTCTTTGCGCAATGTTTGCGCAAAAGGTCCACGCGGCCGCATTGCATATCGGTCGGCGAGCAGCGTACATCCCACCAAAGAATGATCGGAGGGCACCATGGGATATTCAGACGTTTACAAGGCGTGGAAAGCCGATCCAGAAACATTTTGGATGAATGCGGCTTCAGCCATCGACTGGGACACGGCGCCAACCCAAGCCCTCACCGACCATGGCGAGAACATGTACGAGTGGTTCGTGGATGGCATGGTGAACACATGCTGGAACGCCGTTGATCGCCACGTAGAAGCGGGCCGCGGTGACCAAGTGGCCGTGATCCATGATAGCCCAATCACAGGGACCAAAGCGAACATCACCTATTCCGAGCTGCGCGACCGCGTATCACGGCTCGCAGGGGCTTTAAAATCCAAGGGAGTCAAAAAAGGAGATCGAGTCATTATCTATATGCCGATGGTGCCTGAAGCGCTCGACGCCATGTTGGCATGTGCGCGGTTGGGTGCGATTCACTCTGTGGTGTTTGGCGGCTTTGCATCCAATGAACTGGCCGTGCGTCTTGATGACGCCAAACCCAAAGCAATCATTGCCGCATCCTGCGGTCTCGAGCCCGGCCGGGTCGTAAGCTACAAACCTCTGATTGATGGTGCCATTGAATTGGCCGATCACAAACCTGACTTCTGTGTAATCTTCCAGCGTGAGGACGAGACCGCGGTGCTGGGTCCACGCGATGTGGATTGGGATGAGATCCAAGCCAGTGCCGAGCCTGCCGACTGCGTATCGGTCGAAGGAAACCACCCCGCCTACATTCTCTACACGTCCGGCACCACAGGCGCGCCGAAGGGCGTCGTGCGGCCTACGGGCGGGCATTTGGTGGCTCTGCAGTGGACCATGAAGAACATCTATAACGTCGACCCCGGCGAAGTGTTCTGGGCCGCCTCCGACGTAGGATGGGTCGTGGGACACAGCTATATTTGCTACGCACCATTGATTGCAGGAAATACCACCATCGTATTTGAAGGCAAACCCGTGGGGACGCCCGACGCCAGCACCTTCTGGCGAGTGATTCAAGAGCATGGCGTCAAAAGCTTCTTCACCGCTCCCACCGCGTTCCGTGCCGTGAAACGCGAAGATCCCACAGGCGATCTGGTCAAAAAATACGACGTCTCGGGATTGCGGGCAGTCTTCCTCGCAGGTGAGCGAGCCGATCCTGACACCATCGAATGGGCTCAAGAACAACTCAATGTGCCCGTCATTGACCATTGGTGGCAAACCGAAACGGGATATGCCATCGCAGCAAACCCAATTGGCCTAGAACAATTGCCCATCAAACTGGGATCCCCTGCTGTGCCTATGCCGGGGTTCGACGTTCAAGTTTTGGACGAAGGAGGCAATGCGGTGGACGCTGGAACACTGGGCGCCATCGCCGTCAAAATGCCATTGCCGCCCGGCACTTTGCCCACCCTTTGGAATGCCGAGGCGCGGTTCAAGAAATCCTATCTCACCACATTCCCAGGCTACTACGAAACCGGTGATGCGGGCATGATTGATGAGGACGGGTATCTCTATATCATGGCGCGCACAGATGACGTGATCAACGTCGCAGGTCACCGTTTGTCCACTGGCGCGATGGAAGAGGTTCTCGCTGCTCATCCAGATGTGGCCGAATGTGCTGTGATCGGTGTCACGGACCAGCTTAAAGGCCAGTTGCCGGTGGGCTTTCTCTGCCTCAATGCCGGTAGTCCCCGCGACCACGGAGAAGTGGTGACCGAGGTGGTCAAGCTCGTGCGTGAAAAAATTGGTCCTGTAGCAGCCTTCAAACTCGCCGTTGTTGTTGATCGTTTGCCCAAGACTCGGTCTGGCAAAATCCTGCGCGGGACAATGGTCAAAATCGCGGATAGCGAAGACTATAAAATGCCTGCGACCATCGATGACCCGGTCATTCTTGATGAGATCAAGGACGCGCTGAAAACCATCGGATACGCCGAGCAGTGAGCCAATTTCCGGGCCGTGCGATTTTGTCACTAGCCCGAGAATGATGCTCAGCTATATTGTTTGCCATGAGATTGTTAGCAATCGCGACGGCATCGCAAATGGTGATGGCAGGTTCAGTAGAAACACATGACTGGCGCTTTGTGACGGATCAAGTCATGGGCGGCGTTTCGACTGGCCAAATGGCGTTGTCGAGCGAAGGACTTCACCTCACAGGGAAAGTCAGCACCGCCAACAACGGTGGATTTGTCCAAGTTCGTGCGCCTGTGGGACCGTTTTCCACCGACACAAAGGGACTTCGGCTCGACATTCGGGGTGATGGCCAAACCTACTTCATTCATCTTCGGACAAAAGAACTCCGGCGCCCTTGGCACTATTACCAAGCCAAATTTGAAACTACGCAGGATTGGCAACAAATTACCCTGCCCTGGAGCGCCTTCAAACCTTCGAATTCTGGATTGACCAAGGTGCCGGAGCCGGAATCCATCCAAACGATCGCATTGGTGGCCTACGGTCGAGACCACGAGGCCGATGTGTGGCTACGGCGCTTTACACCGTACTAAAGAAGACGCTATGGTTGCCTCTTTCAAGCTGCACAAGTGGATCCCAACTGCAGCGTGTGGAGCCTACTTTTACGCAGAAGATCCCAGTTCATATTCAATCCAATACTTCGGAGCAACGCTGTCGCTTCCAGTTTTGGCCGCTGCAACGTTCACAGCAACTCTTGGTATCGCTGACCCGTTTTGGCATCCTTCAAACATGAAGATGTTTCGAAATGCCCAAAAGTAGGTAGCGCTGGATCAAGCGTCAAAAGAAGTTGTGCATGAACACATGTTCAGCGCTATCACCGGACGCATACAGAATATTTGACGATTCATCCCTTAGCTGGTGGGTCAGTACCGACGCACACCCTTCAATTGATTTGTGCGACGTCTCTAGCGCGCGAGATCAAGACCGCGCGCCCGGATGTCGAAGGGGGCTTTCCGGGCGCGCAGCGATGGCCTCAAGTCAAGCGAGGACCATTCGGAGATCTGACAAATTGATTTGGAAAAACATGTAAGACACGTGGTTCGCAGCCCGTTCGAAAAACAGTGGGCGCGCACACCAAATGCATGCGCACCCTGTTGTTCAACCAACGCCGGCGCCGGTCTTACCGTTTAATATTCGGGACAAATTTTCCTCAAATGCCCGTCAACTCGTTACTAAATCCAAAGACACATTCCGAAGGGCGGCTCCTAGGCGTAAATGTGGTCAATTTCTGTCATTGTTGCGGGCTGAGCCTCTAGTGTCCTCGCAGCAAAATGAGTGTTTCAATCAAGGAAACAAGGGGCCACAGTTTGATACCATATATGACGCAGCCTTCGCAGGATGGAGGCATAATGAGGGCGCGAAAGTGGAAGATTCTCATGAATGGGCTCGAGACACTGCACTATCCGCGCGCAACGACCTCAACCAGATGACGCAACCGACCCATGCCCGAACAACCCGCTTGCCATAACGACAGAGTCATTGATGAGAGGAACAAAACAAAACTGCTAAAGCCCACATAGTGCAGCGCCAAGCGACCTCGGGCTTCATTCCTCAATGATTGGAGGTTTCGGGAAATTCCCCCAAAAGCGTGACTCGTTTCCTTTGAATGCCCTCGAAATCGCAATCACCCGGAATTGTTACGAACTCCAAGACGATCGCGCGACAAAATATCTTCGATTTTTGGCCTCCGTTTCAGGCCTCAAAAAAGGAATCGGGGCAGGTGCGGGACTGTAGACCGAGATACATTACAAGTTCAGATAATTGCGTAAAGAATAAATAATTTCAAATACTTTCAGATAGTTATATTACTTCACACCACACATCCATTACCTTCGCAATCTCTCGCTATTCGGCCCCGTGAAGCGGTACAACACATGAAAAAGACCCGCATTTACGCGGGCCCTTCTCTGTTTTTAATCCTCCGCTATGCAGGGTCTTTGAGCGCGTCCTCGAGCAGCTTCTCGTTGCGCGCATCCTCGATCTTGCGCAAACGATCTTCGCTGGATTTCCATTCAAAACGATACTTAACCACGTTGATGAGCGATATGGTGAGCATCAAAATGCCCATGCCCCAGTACCCTTTCGTGGCGAGCGGCACTTCAGTGGAGAGATACAGGGACAGGCCAAGCAAAACGTATGCAATCAGAACGCCCACGACATTGATGGCCATGATGAGTGTATTGTCATTTTGAGTCATGGATTTGGTCTCCTAGTGATGTCTAGAATTAGGTAAAATTAAGATTTCAGCCGGGCCAAGATGTCGGCGGCTGTGGATTTGTTAGAAGCACCAACACCGGCTTCAGCCATACGGTCAGCAAGGCCACTATACGAAAGCTCTTGATCGATCTCCGCCAGGATCTGTGCTTTCTCAAAAGGATCATCCTGGCCCATCACCTCGGCGATCAGTTCCTCTGCTTCCGCCATGGCATTGTCGCCTGATCCAATTTGGTTCAAGCGCGTTTGCATCCCTTGTTCTTTGCGAATGGCACGGGCCGTGACGGCGTTTTGCTTGAGGTCAACCATGCGACGGTGACTGGCTTCAGTCGTTTGGTGCAATTGCAAGATACGAGTTTCCAACCGGTCTAGCGTGGTTTGCCGTGTCTGAGCTTCGTTTTCCATTTGAGCGATGGCGCGAGCGGCCTCTTCTGCCAGGTCCATGCGATCCTTAGACAAGGCCTCTTTGGCCCGTACCATAAGGTCTAGAATGCGCTTGGACAAGGTCTCCAGTTGTGTGGCCTGCCCGCGCCTTTGTTGAATGAGCCACGCCAAAGTCACTCGCGCTGCTTTATGGGCGTCCGTTGCTTCACGTAACTTTTGATCAATAAGTTCAATCGCATAAATGCTGCGAACTTGCTCGTCTGCGCGAGCTGAAGCTCCAGTGACCAAAGTCCTGAGGGTCGCAAACATATTTGTCCTCCTTTACTGTTTTTGGAACGTGAACCCCGTTCATACACTGAAGCTAGAGATATAATGAACGCCGTTCAAGTCACCATTGAACGGCGTTCATAATGACGCGGCGTCAGATACTCAGCTGGGATTTAACGGATGTCAGTGGAAGTTCGTCAACAACCTGTGGATCATTGTGGCGATCTGATCCCGCGGCACGGCTGATATACGTTCTTCAAGTCCCAGAAGGACAATCCCGTGTACAGAGGAAAAGAGACCCCGGGTCAGCAATGCGATACCCTCGGGTCCCTCGTTCGGAAACAAGCGCGCCAAAGGGTCCGCGATATGCGCAAAAAGTATTTCAAGCTCATCGCGATACCATTGCGGCGCACCACTATCGCGCGACATTTCCAAATCGAACAAAGCACGCCAGAGTTTTGGATGTTCTGAGGCGAAATCCAAATACGCCAAACTCAGTGCAATCAAATGATCCTTGGGGAGGCCTTCCAAGTTCTGCGTCGCCGCAGCCACCCGCGCGCCCAATTTACGAAACGTACGGCCGTTCACCTCAAGCGTAAGCGCTGTGAGATCGTCAAAGACATTGTAAATCGCACCAACCGAACAACCTGCCACTTTGGCGAGATCACGCGCGCGCAGGGTCCTAAGCCCGTCTTTGGCAATTTGAGCTTCAGCGACTTCTACCAGGCGCTCGCGCAAAGCTGCGCGCTGAGGGGAAAGCGTCATGGCCATGTCTTTGTCCCGCACAAGTTCGTTCAACGAAAGCAACGCGTGCTCACGTAACCTTCATTTAGTCTGTCTTTCAGCCGCGCGTCAAAGCCACGGATTTTGAGCCTGACCGAAATTTCATAAAAGCTGCGCCGAAATTTGGCGAGCGGTCCGTTTCTTTCAACAGACGGTCCAGAAAGAAAAGTCTTGGCGGCGGATTATAAATTTGTCTGGAGGGTCCATGAGATGACTAATGAATGTACCACTTGCCATCACCATGAGCGTCATCACACTGGGGTTTTCCGTAAACGCCGCGACGGGCGCAGTTGAGGTGTCGACCGTTGGTTTAGATCGTTGCATTCTCTCAGGCGGTCTTCCCAATCACCCCACAGGTACTTTCCCCAACACAGGCAATCCACATTCAATGCGGTCACAGAACACGCGCGTCTGCATACCAATGGAGCCGCAGAAAGGTCTGACCGCACGCGATGTGCAAACGAGCGGCATCGCTAAAAACGGTGTTCTGATCCGCCCCGGCACAGCCGACTAATACGATCCCTCAAGCCAAAGAGGGTTTTCCCGCGATGATAGTTCAGGATGGAACCTCGAAGGTATGGGGTCCGCCGACATGCTTGGGCTTGATCATAACAACGCGCATGTCGATGAACTCGGCCTCTATCATTATAATGGCATGCCGCCGGCTCTGGAAAAGACATCAAACGGCACCTTGGTCAGTTGGGCAGCAGATGGATTTGAGATCCACCATGTTGGCATGTCCGCCAAGTCGTCTTGGATGCTCAAAACTGGCATCCGGCAGGGCGTATGACAGAACTTATTTTGCAGATTACGAATTCATCTCAGGCTCCGGGAACCTCGATCAATGCAATGGCGCCACGACTCCAGACGGGCGCTATGTCTATTTCGCAAAGGCCACCTATCCCTTTTTCCCCCTGTGTCTCTACGGAACCGACATCACCCGTATCCGGTAAAGACCATCCTGAAAATACCATCGCGGATTCACTTTACAGAGGGGGCGTTTTCGGTTCCCCTCCTTTTATGACGAGCACTCGTTCCCTTGAACGTCGATTGGGCGATGCAACACGGGCTCTTTTGCCCGCAGGCATCGCTGAATTCGTGATGTTCCTTCTCAAACAGGGGTGGGCCTGCATTTTTGGCTTTGGCGTGCTGGCTGGCCTCATCGTGACGGATCGCATGTGGCAAGAGGACTGGGCCGTCGCCCGCTATGACGCCCTCTTGCTTTATGCCATCGCGCTTCAAACCATGTTCTTGGTGCTAAGGTTAGAAACATGGCGCGAGGTCCGTGTGATATTGTTGTTCCACCTTACCGGCACAGTGATGGAGATCTTCAAAGTCAATGCAGGCTCCTGGGCCTATCCCGAACTAGGCATCTTCAAAGTCTTTGGCGTGCCGCTGTTCTCTGGATTTATGTACGCAGCAGTTGGCAGTTACATCGCGCGCGTAATCCGCATTTTCGACATGCGGTTCGCACCCTATCCTCCCTTCTGGATGACGGTCGTCTTGGCCAGCGCGATCTATCTCAATTTCTTTGCCCATCATTTTATCTTGGACAGCCGATATGTCTTGATGGTTACAACCGTTGTCCTCTTTGCACGCACCCGCATCTGGTATTTCATTGGCGAAACGCCCCGTTGGATGCCATTACCTGTGGCGGCCTTCCTAGCAGCTTGTGCACTCTACGCGGCGGAAAACATAGGTCAAGCAACCAATACCTGGGTCTATGCAGGGCACACGCGGTTCGATTGGGTGAGCCCGGCGAAAATGGGGTCGTGGTACCTGCTTCTTTATGTGAGCTTTGTAACCGTCACACTGGTGGTCCGCGACCACCTCTCCTCTGCGCCGGTCACACCAACCCGCGCCACCATAATACCAGGATCAACAGGACAAAAACCACAATCAGGTTGAAGACATTGTTCCCCAGCCATGACAACCGTGCCCCTTTGCGGCGGTCTGCAGGATCCAGTGTTTCGAGATGTTCTGTTACTCTATCAAAGGCTCGGCGCAGTTCCGCCCAATCCAATTGTCGCGATAACTTGGGGTGGTGCGCCATCTGCAATGCTTCAGCCAAGCGCACCATGTCGGCCCGAACACGCTTTGGCAAACGGCGCCCTGCTTTGTTGGCTAACACAGCTAGATCGGAGCCACGGGAGCCCACCTTCTCTCGCACCAATTCCGCAAGGCTTGCCGCGCGCGTTTCTATATCAAATGCTCCAGCCATCCCCCACCCTTAGGGACGTGTTGAAAGGCGCTCAACCCGTCACGAACGCACAACTCAAAAAACTCGCCATCCCAAACTGAAATTTTGGATCACGCACAGTGCAAACATCACTGGAAGCTCGCGTTCAGGCTCTTTAACTTGGTGGTATGCTCAACGTTATCGAACATGGCATCAAAGGCGGTGTCCCACTCATCATCGTGCACGGCCTCTACGGATCCGGTCGCAATTGGGGTGTGATCGCAAAGCGGCTCTCTGATCGGGGCCATGTGATCGCTGTGGACCAACGCAATCACGGCGAGAGCCAGTGGGCCGCACCTCATAGCTACGCTGCCATGGCCTCAGACCTTGGGGAGGTTGTCGCCCACTACGGGGGCACCGCCGATGTCTTGGGACATTCCATGGGCGGCAAAGCCGCGATGATGCTGGCATTAAATAACCCAGGCATGGTGCGCTGCCTGGTCGTGGCGGACATCGCCCCGGTCACATACAGCCATAGCCAAATCCAATACATCCACGCCATGCGGGCCGTGGATTTGAGCCAAGTGAGCAAACGATCCGACGCGTCGGATCAATTGGCCAAGCAAGTGGACGATCCCATCTTACAGAGCTTTTTCACACAGTCGCTCGACATCGCAAGCAAACGTTGGAAGCTGAACTTGGATCAATTGGCTGAGGACATGCCAGACATCCTGGGCTTTCCCGAAATCAATGCGAGGTTTTCAGCCCCAACGCTCTTCCTCACCGGTGCCAATTCCGAATATGTCCTGCCAGAGCATCGTCCGGCCATTCGCTCGTTGTTTCCCAGGGCTCGCTTTGCGAAAATAGCCAATGCGGGTCATTGGCTCCACGCCGAACAACCACGCGCCTTTGAAGCCAGTGTTCGTGCATTCTTCGATGCAGCGACCTGATTTCATTTTTCGGAATAGAAGTCCCATTTTTGCGAAAATGAGACAATCATCATTGTGTCGGCATGGCTGCGGGCGTCCTATGGGCCATGGGCACTGGACGCACCTCATTCCAAGATTCGCAACTCGCCTTCCAACCAGGGCATGCTCTGCTCTGCGGGTGCAATGACCTGATCGCGTACCAAACTGCGCACTGTGCGCCCAACATCGCGGGGTACATCCTCCGACCAATCTGCACCAGCAAAGAGCGAAATTGTGCGCGAGAATGGAGCAAAAGGCAGGGGATGCGCAGCCAAGCGATCGTGCATGCGCGCGGCCCGCAGATAGCCCGTCGCTGTCGTCAACGCCCAGCCCGCTCCACGCGACGCCAAGGCCATCAAGGCCAAATGCGCACCGATCTCAAACCGACTGTCCACGTCCATCTTCAATCGCGCCAAGTGCGCGTCGATCTGACGAGCGATCAATTGCGTGCGGTCGTATCTCAGAAAGGGGCGCTCGCGCAGAATACGCGACGGATCGCTACCTGCTTCGCGGGGTGCCACAAGCACAAATGGGTCGCGGATCAACGGGTATTCAACAACATTATCAATAACATCTCCCGTGCTTGCCGCAACACCAACGTGCAACGTCCGCGCTGCCAGTTGCTCCAAGATGCCGTAGCTCGACCCAGTGATCAGAGTGAACCGGCACCGGGTCAGGCTCTCAGCCAGAAGGGTCGCCAGACGTGGCGTGACGTCGTTGTCAAAGTCATCAATCATGCCAAGGCTGAGCACGCTGAGGTGCGCCAAATCCATGACCGTCAGCTCACTTTGAGCGATGCGCAATTCGCGCAATACCGCGTGTGTACGGGTGAGATATGCACGTCCCCCAGGCGTCAATTGCATCGGCCTGCGCGTGTGATCCACCAAACCCGTACCAAGCGCTGCTTCAAGGTTTTTCATCTGCTGGCTGACGGCTGGCTGGCTCAACCCCGTTATGTCCGATGCTCCTGCCACTGTCCCGGTTTGGGCCAGAGCTTCGAAGACTTCCAACCCCCGCAGCGTTACCCCTTTGGCCAGCATCTCAGCGCTCCTCATAGTTTCGAATATCATGAAACTCTGGACGCGTGGGTGCAACGACAATTTAATGCAAGGATCCCAGCATGACCCACCTGCCGTACCCCGGAGAAAAACTCAAAGCAGCCCCAGGCCTTCCTCCGGCGCAGCACGCCGAAATCGCAGACACGGTCCAAATCATGCTTGCTCGTCTCAAAGTGGGGCGCGAGGAAACTGCGCTCGACTACGCGGCACGGCTTGATGGCCACGAGGGCTCAGTCGATGTGGCGCCTAGCGACTTGGAAAGGGCAGGCTCAGAGATTGCGCCCGAGCTCAAAGATGCAATCGACTATGCGCACAAAAACATCCGCCGATTTGCAGAAGCGCAGCGCGCATCAATCCAAGAGTTTTCGGTTAAATTACATCCTGGTCTCAATGCCGGTCAACGGCTGATCCCGGTGCGCGCTGCAGGATGCTATGTCCCAGGTGGCAGATACGCTCACATCGCCTCAGCTCTCATGACAATCACGACCGCCCACGTCGCGGGTGTGCCCCATGTTGCTGCCGTGACGCCTCCCCGGGATGGGGTCATCGCACCTGCGGTCGCGTATGCCATGCACCGCGCAGGCGCAGATCGCGTGCTCATGTTGGGCGGCGTTCAAGGCATCGCGGCGCTGTCCGAAGGTCTTTTTGGTTTGCCGCCATCAGATGTCATCGCGGGGCCGGGGAATGCATACGTGGCGGAAGCCAAGCGTCAATTGTTCGGTCCCGTGGGCATCGACATGTTTGCAGGGCCAACAGACAGCATGATATTGGCCGACAATACTGCCGATGCCTGGACCGTTGCGGTGGACCTGATCGGTCAAGCCGAGCACGGAACAAATTCGCCCGTATGGCTGGCCACCACGTCTCGGTCGCTGGCCGACGCCGTCATCGCCTCAATTCCAAATGCAATCGCCGAGCTTCCAGAGGATAATGCGACCGCCGCTCGCATGGCCTGGGACGCTTTGGGCGAGGTGATTTTGTGCAACTCACACGAAGAGCTTGCTCAGGTCGCGGATGCGTATGGGCCAGAACACCTGCACGTGCAGGCCAAAAACCTACCTTGGTGGCGCGACCGTCTGACGTCCTATGGCTCACTGTTCTTGGGCGCGGGAACAACAGTGAGTTTTGGTGACAAGGCCGCCGGGCCGAACCATGTTCTGCCCACCTCAGGGGCCGCTCGGTATACCGGCGGCCTCAGCGTTCACAAATTTCTCAAATGCGTGACGTGGCAAAGTGCTGATGGAGCCAACCGCGCCAAGCTCGCCCGTGCATCGGCCGCAATCAGCCGCGCAGAAGGCATGGAAGGCCACGCGCTGAGCGCAGACCTCCGCGCCATACCCACTGCGGTCAAGAGCACATAGACTGCGCGCGCGCACCAAAGCGTTTGTAGCGATTCCAAAACACTTCGTGGCTGCGCCGATCTGATTGTCGGATCTCTTGGGCGCGATGCGGGTCGCGGAAGAACTTCGAAGCAATGCGCTGATCCGACCGGGTCAGCGTCGCATTCGCAGCACGTTGAATGCAACGGCACAGGCGCGGGTTTGCCGCTTTGCGGTCCGAAGCATTGCAGGCGCGCGAAATCGGTCCGGCCTCTGCGATGGGCACGGCCACGGGCATTATGAGCCCTGCACACAAAGCAATCACAAGAAGTCTAGTCATATCTGCCTCACCAAAATTGCCGTATCGAGCTTTGCCTCTGTCTACAGCGTTGGTTTCCTCATCTAGACCATGACGCATATGGAGCAGCTTTTCAAATTAAACCTGCGAAGACAGATGCTTGAAGGCCTCTGTGACACGATATTCTTCCAGGCTGTGGCGTAGCGCCAACCGTTTCAAACCGAAGTGCACGGTCGCCATGTCCTTGTAATAGCTGGAATAGGTATAGTTTGTCGCGGCACCAGCGGCGGCACCCAACACAGGTACTGTTTGTGCGGCAAGTTTTTGCCCAAGGATTGTCGCAAGGCGCGGGGCAACAGTTTTCAGCACGCTTTGAACCGTCGCCCCGGTCAGTGCTGTACGTGCGGCAAAGAAGGCCGAGTTCGCTCCATCGTCGTGTTCCAAAGGTCCAGCAGCGGTGAATACCAGAAGACATGCTTTGCGAATCTCATCGTCTTTGGGGTCGAACCCATGCGAGACCGCAGAGCTTTGGATTGCCCGCAGCAGCAGTGTGGTCGTGACCGGAAGCTCGGCCAAAGCCGTTGGCAAGCCGCCCGTACCCCCAAGTGCGCCAAGACCCGTGGCGGTGACCTGTGTGACCCAATCCGGCGCATCCGGAAAGTACCTGCCCCGGCTCCGTTCAGCAGCAGCGAAACTGGCCTCAAGCGCTTTCTCTGTCGCCACATTGAGGCGCGAACGCACCGTATCAGGCAATTTATCGAGCAGGTCCGCAGCTTGACTGCCAATAGCGTTGAGCAATTGAACCCCCAACCCACCAGCCTTTGCGTAGCGCTGAACAAGCGCTTCCATCTCAGTGCCAAGCGTTTCTGGAATGATCATCTCTGTGCTGCCGCTCATACCGCCCCCAATGTTACACATATTCACATTGGGTCCAACTGTCGGAATTCAAGGGCCTGCGCGCCTAACCTCCCCCGAGACCCGATGCCAATCGCCACGGCCCAATATGCGTTCAGGATTGGTTGGCGGTGGCATGTCCACGCCATACAATTTTTCAAACCCAAAACGCGAGTAATACGGGGCATCGCCCACCAATAAGACACGCTCCCAACCCAAATCAAAGGCGCGGTCGCAGGTGTCATGCATCAATGCGCCCCCTAAACCCTCACCCTGGCGTGTCGGGTGCACAGCGATTGGCCCAAGCAATAGCGCCTTGGCCGATCCGATCTGCACTGGCCAAAATCGGATGGCGCCTGCCAGAATGCCCAAATCATCTACTGCGATAGTAGAAAGCCCAAGCACTGGGGCGACTCCATCCCGCAAACGATAGGATGACAGCGCTTCGCGCCCTGGGGCAAAACACAGATCATAGAGGGCTTCGACAGCCCACCAATCCTCTGCCCGCTCTGGACGCAGGGTATACATCGCGACGCTCCCTCTGGCTTTGAGGTTCTAGCCAGCTTCGGAGCACCCAAACGCTGTCTTCACACTCAAAAGCTGTCTTCACACACAAAGGCTGGAATCGCGCCTAGCATGGAGATAGGTCAGGGGCAAACCTGATCCCATCATGGGAAGACGTCACGGAGACGACAAATGTTCTATCGCCCAGAAGATGGCCACGGCCTCCCCCATAATCCGTTCAACGCTGTGGTGGCTCCACGCCCCATCGGCTGGATTGCCACCCGTGGCAGCGACGGATCAGACAACCTGGCACCCTACTCCTTTTTCAACGCCGTCGCGTATGTCCCGCCGCAGGTGATGTTCGCCTCGACCTCGGCCAAAGATGACCGTGATGGCACAAAAGATAGCGTGGCCAATATCCGCGAAACAGGCGTCTTTGCTGTAAACATCGTTGAATTTGCCATGCGCGACGCAATGAATGCGACGTCGGGTCCATGGCCCAAAGAGACTGATGAGTTTAAGCATGCTGGCATTGCAAAAGCGGAATGCGAAACGATTAATTGCCCGCGGATTCAGGGGGCTCCAGCAACCCTGGAATGCACTGTCAACGAAATCGTGAAAATTCGCGGTGAGTCCAACTATGTCGTCTTTGGCGAGGTTACCGGTGTGCATTTGCGCGACGACTGCGTCATTGATGGCCAGTTCGATGTGACCCATTTCCAACCGCTGTCTCGCTTGGGGTATCGCGATTATGCCGTGGTTGAGAACGTCTTTACGCTGAAACGACCTGATGAGTGACGACTTGGTTGCTGAGACTCTGCCCGAGAGTGGCGTAGCCCTCAGCGATCATTTCGGCTAGGCGCACGACGGGTTCAGCTGGCGATCGTCCGAGCCCATACAAATTTACTTTGTGAGCTTCCAAGGGCGGCAAGTCATGTCCAGTGATTTCGGACAATTGCTGAGGCGCCGTACCTTCTAGCATAGCCGTCACACCAAGGTCGGCACTTGTCGTGGCTTCAATTGTGCGATCGCTGTCTGTGTCGACAGCATTTTCCCAAGAGATGCCCGCCCCCTCGAGACGCCCAATGACGCCGGCTCGAAACACACACACACGCCCCATCGCAAGTTTGAGCGGTCTCTGACGGTGCGCTTGCCCCCCAGGAGCCCCCAACCAACGCAGAGGTATTTCGGTCAGGGTTTGCACCCGCGAATCCAGATCTGCCTCGGCTCCTGTCTCAGTCGTCAACATCAAGGCAAGCTCGCCGTTTGCGAATTGGCGCTTCAATTTGCGAGTGTATGTGGTGGAGAGCACCACTTTCATGCGCGGCATCTCGGCAGAAAAACGCTGCAATACGCGTGGGATCACCGGGTAAACGATGTCATGGGGCACACCGAGCGCAATCTCGCCGGCGTAATCTGCGTGGGTAAGCCGAGCAAAAGCCTCGTCATTCAGTGCGACCATACGGCGGGCATACCCCAAAAGTTGCTCCCCTGCCGCCGTCAATGATACGCCTCGACCTGCGCGATCAATCAATTCGACGCCCATGAGGTCTTCGAGCCGTTTGAGCTGCATCGACACCGCTGATTGCGTGAGATTGAGGAAACCCGCAGCGCGGGTAACACCACCAGTTTGGGCCACGGCCACGAAAGAGCGCAGAACGGTTACGTCGAGATTTCTCATCACAAATCCTGATATTTCAGATCATAAACAATCGTTATCATTATGATCCCTGATGGCCCATATATCAAGCATCGAAATGCTTTCATCGTGATTCATCAAGGATATGTTAATCATGGCACACATCGTTCACTCCGCCCGCGTCGTTCAAAACCGCAGCTTTCCTTCGATCTCCGCGATTTTGGGATTGATCCGTCAACGCCAAGATCTGGCCCGCCTCGACGACGCCCAATTGCGTGACTTGGGTCTGACCCGCCAAGAGGCGCAAGACGAAGCATCGCGCCCTGCTTGGGATGTCCCAAATCATTGGGTCCGCTGAGGAACATCTGGTTTTTGAGAGGTCGCGGTCGCTTTGACCGTTGCGTGCAACCGTAGTCGCCGCGCCCCTTGCCCATGGCTCTCCAAGAGCGGAAATTCACCAACCATTCATGACAACAACAAATACGCGCATCCGCCGCACCGGTTTTTCTTGAAAAATGGGCGCGTCTTCCCAATATTCAGTGTAAACCCTTATGACGGGGCTAGCCTAGATTTTGGAGGACCAAATGGCTGACTTAAATTCAATCCGGACGGCATCGGGCGCGCGCGCTAGCGCCGCTCAGATTGATGAGGGCCTGCGCGCCCATATGAACCGCGTCTACGGTACAATGTCCGTAGGCATGCTGATGACCTTTGCGGTGGCTTGGGCTGTAGGAACAAGTCCTGCACTACTCGGCATGTTTCGTGATCCCGTCACGTTGCAACCCAATATCTTGGGTTGGATCGTGATGTTCGCACCACTTGCTATGGTTTTTGGCTTTGGTGCAGCTATCAACCGCCTGTCCGCATCTGCAGCGCAGCTGTTTTTCTATGTCTTCGCCGCCGTTATGGGCCTGTCGATAGCTTGGATTTTCGTGGCTTTCACCGGCTTTTCGATCGCACAAATCTTCCTGGTGACATCCATTGCGTTCGCGGGTCTATCACTGTGGGGCTACACTACCAAGAAAGACATATCTGGATGGGGTTCATTTCTCATCATGGGTGTAATCGGCCTCGTTGTGGCATCCATTGTTAACTTTTTCTTGGTCTCGCCCGCGATCATGTTCGCGATATCTGCGCTGGGTGTTCTGATCTTCGCGGGGCTTACAGCATACGACACGCAGAACATCAAAAATATGTATCTCGCGCACGCTCACACAGGCGACACCGAGTGGCTACAGAAGTCGGGCATTATGGGCGCTCTGTCGCTCTACTTGAACTTCATCAACATGTTCATGATGCTGCTTCAGCTGTTTGGCAACCGCGAGTAAGCAGAAGCATATCTTTGTTTTCAGGAAGGCCGCAGATAGTATGCGGCCTTTTTTTGTGGGATCAGTTTGGCAACGTCAATGAGGTAGAACGAGCCATGAGCCACCAAGCTGCTTAAGCGTGCCGCCGGTTCCAAGTTTAAACCGTGCAAGCCCAGGCGCTCGATCCGTGGCCACTTGGCCCAAATCGACGCGTTTGGTCCCACGCTCTTTGAGCCGCTCCACTGCGCGCCAAAAGACCGCGTGATGCGCCGACAGCGCTCGGCCCTCTTCGCCAGACCAGCCGATGTGATATGTGGCCACGGATTCATGGCACAAAAAGAGCATTGCTGCGATGACTCCGCCAGTTTGCCGCGCCTCAAAAATCCGCACTTGCGCCTTGTTGGCCCGGGCATAAGCCATGGTCAAAGCCGTTGGCCAGTTAGCGTACTTCTTAAGCCGCGACTGCGCCACTTCCATATCCAAAAGCCAATGGCCATCATGAGTATTCAACCCGGTCTCTGAGATCTTTAACCCTTGAGATTGCGCGTAGTTAAGCCGATTGCGCCACTTTTGTTTCAACCCGGCCTTAAGATCCTTCACTGGGTCTGCAACATTCAACTCCACAACAGAGGATGGCGTGCGCAAGGGAATCCCCGCCTGACCTGCCTGTGTTTCTGGATTGAGCAAGAAGGCACCGCACTGTGCCTCATGTGCCAAGCGGCGAATATCATCGCGTGGCACATCGGCTCGGGAGATAAGACCTACACGAAATGGGCCCATGCGGCGGCGAATGATCTGAACCTCACCGCGCCCCTTGGACATAGAGAAGCGCAGGGGAGGCTGCCCGATATGGGTGAGCGCAGCCCCCAAGGCATAGGATTGTGAGAGAGGCGCAAATTGACTGCGCAGCAGCGAAGCAGAATGAAACGACATATCTAAAATTAAGAACTGATTCAGGTGAATCGCGTCTTAATGCCGACATGAAAAACTCAACTGTGTTTGGCCAGATCGCCCCTGCCCCTCGCCCCACTAAAACCGCGGCAGCTCTTGTTGCGCTCGTGTGTGCTCTCCCCGTCGGTGTGGTGCTTTGGATTGTGGAGGCACTCTGGCTTTAGAAGACATAGCCGAAGCGGTGGATATCTTCGGACGCCATTTGAGCCACTTGGGCGGCGGTTTCGTAAGTATAATAGCGCCTGTAGTCTGGATCACGCCTTGAGCTGTTGGTCTTTTGCAGCTTAAGCGCAAACCCCAAGTGTTGCTCGACCGGCAAAATATCTTCTTTGAAACGTTCCAACCGTACGTACACCGCGTTGTATGTCATGCCGATGCTATCCGTCAGATAGCTCCTGGCTGGGCTAGCCTTAATCGACGTGGCAATAAACGAGTCTAATACAAACTCGGCAAAGGGTAACGACTTGGCTTTGACTACGGCGGGATGGTCGAACTCCTGGACTTGGAGCCAATGATAATAACTGACCATGCGGTCCCAAGGGTTGCGGACCAACGTGAAAATCAACATGTCCGCAAATTTACTTCTTGTCAAAAGACCTTCGATGTCGGCCAATGTGCTGTGCTTCCAAAGGCGACCCCGTGTCTCAACCCCTTGCAGACGGCGCTTGCGCTTCTTTGCTTTGGGTGTGTCTCCAATCAGGATGTCGTCCGCTTTGGCGCGCGCTTCTAATGCGAGGCTAACCGCCGTGCCTCCCGTCTTTGGGATGTGGACAAAAATGTAATTGCGGCTCGGAGAAATGATCATGTTTTGACGCTATGACGTGGGAGAGCGCAGAACAATCACAATCCCAGAGGCCGCGACCAAAGCCATACCGATACTGGCCATCATCGAGAGCACATCTCCGAAGAAAAGCCAGGCAAAGAAAGCCGCAAAGATGAAGACCGAGTACTCAAACACAGCCATGTTTGAGGCCTCGCCCAAGGCATACCCGCGGAAGAGCAATCCCACACCAATGGTAGAACCCACCGCCTGGGCCGCGATCAATGCCCAAACGTTTGGTGACAATGGCCATACCCAACCACGGGAAACGAAGCTACCATCAGCATCCCCAAGTAAAACAAGCCCCATCAAGCCGAATAGGGCCTGAAAGATAAAGAGCGAAGCCAACATCGCCAAAACAGGCTCGCCCGCACAAATCGTCCGCGTGGCGATCACCCCGAGCGCATAGAGCAAGGCACCCATCACTGGCATGACCGCCGCCATATGCCAATTCTCACCCCAAGGGCTGACTACCAGCAAAATGCCCAGAAAGCCAAAAAACACCGCCCCAACTCGCCAAGGGCCCACGCGCTGTCGCAACCAATAAGCCGTCATCAAAAGAACGAAAATCGGAGAGACGAACAATCCTGCCAAAGCTTGGGGTAAAGGAATGAAAGCAAGCGCGCCAAAGTAAAACAACATAGCCGTTGCAATCAACGCACCACGTGCGGCAACCGCCCAAAGCCGGATAGGAAACAGTGCTCCAAAACCCAGGAAACCGGTCAGCGCCACAAGAGGCAAAGCCATGAACGTGCGGAGGACAAAGAACTGCCAAAGGCCGATCTCGTTGGCCATCGGCGCCACGGCATTATCGATCGCGCCAATGATGGCCATACCCGCAAGCATCGAAAGCGCGGCGGCGCGCGGCCGCAAGTTCTGAGCCGTCATATCAGTCATACCCGCAACACAGCATATTGCGCGACCACGCGCGCGCGATATAACGACATGATCCGGTAAAAACTGCCGGTGTTTGATCGCCATTTGGGAGGATGCGATGGGTTGGATGGCGGATGAGTCCGGATTGGAAAAGCGCACGGCGAACTATGTGCCATTGACGCCATTGTCGCATCTGCGCCGCGCAGCGGCGGTGTTCCCCAACCGATTGGCGGTGGTCTATGGCTCACACCGCAAATCCTATGCTGAATACTATGAGCGCTGCTCACGTTTGGCGTCAGGCTTGATTGCTCTGGGTGTGCAACCGGGCGATGTGGTCGCAACGATACTTCCCAATATCCCAGCCCAAGCCGAAGCTCATTTTGGCGTTCCCGCGTGTGGCGCGGTATTGAACACGATCAACACGCGCCTCGACGTCTCGACCGTTGCCTACATTTTCGATCATGGCGGGGCGAAAGTTGTCCTAGTCGATCCTCAGTTCTTACCGCTGGTTGCAGAAGCGGTCGATCTAATGGACGGGCCTGCGCCCCAGATCATCGAGGTCGCCGATGACCACGGTGGCGCGCATGCCGGCGGTCATTACCTCGAGTACGAAACGCTGCTGGCTCAAGGTAATCCTGGCTTTGACTGGGTCATGCCCGAGGATGAATGGGAAAGCTTAGCGCTGAACTATACATCCGGCACAACCGGTCGTCCCAAAGGTGTCGTCTATCATCACCGGGGAGCCTATTTGATGACCATGGGCACCGTCGTTTCATGGCGCATGGTGATGCATCCCGTGTTTATGGCGATTGTACCGCTCTTTCATTGTAACGGTTGGAACCACACATGGATGATGCCTTTGGTGGGCGGCACCGTGGTTTGCTGTCGCGATATCACCGCGGAGACCATCTATGGTGCGATTGCAGACGAAGGTGTGACCCATTTTGGCGGAGCGCCCATTGTGCTCAACATGATCGTCAACGCTCCCGAAGAGACCACCCGCTCTTTCGATCATACCGTCGAGGTATTCACCGCTGGTGCTCCGCCCGCTCCGGCGACCTTGTCGAAGATCGAAGCGCTCGGGTTCAACGTGACCCAAGTCTATGGCCTAACCGAAACTTATGGCCATGTCACCGAATGCCTGTGGGATGATACACGTTGGGACACGCTCACCGCCGACGACCGCGCGGCAATCAAAGCGCGCCAAGGGGTGGCCTTCCCAATGATGGAAGATGTCACCGTTCTCGATGCAGATATGGGCCAAGTCGTCCGCGACGGCGTTGCTCAAGGCGAGATCATGATGCGCGGGAATTCCGTCATGAAGGGTTACCTCAAAAACCCCGAAGCGACAGAAGAAGCCTTTACGGGTGGCTACTTCCATTCAGGCGATATAGCTGTGCAGCACGATGACGGTTACATTCAAATCGCCGACCGCGCGAAAGATATTATTATCTCGGGTGGTGAGAACATCTCGTCGGTAGAGGTCGAGGGCACATTGATGGCCCACGATGCCGTATTGCTTGCCGCCGTTGTTGCCAAACCGGACGAGAAATGGGGCGAAGTGCCCTGTGCCTTCGTTGAACTCAAAGACGGACATGAGACAACGGCAGAGGACCTCATCGCCTTCGCAAGAACCCGTTTGGCGGGCTTCAAGACGCCCAAAGCTGTTGTGTTCCAAGAGCTTCCCAAAACGTCGACCGGCAAGATCCAAAAGTTCGAACTGCGCAAGGTAGCCAAAGCAATGTAGGAGCACGCTGGGCAGATGGCGTGTTGGCAAGGGCTTTCAACACTATCGTAAGCAGGCTAAAGCAAACATATGTTGCTCTACCGTGGTTTGATGAGCCTCGCGGCGCCGCTTTTTGCGCTCTGGATGGCGATGCGTTGGGTCTTCGGGCCTGAAACTCGGATCACGTTCTTGGAACGATTGGGGTGGTCCAGAGGCAGAGCGCCCGCGGGTCAAACAGGGCTTTGGGTGCACGCAGCATCCAACGGCGAACTGGCATCAGTGGAACCCATCCTTCGGATGCTCCTGGCGCGCATGCCTGATTTGGTCATTCTGGTTACGACAAATTCGCAAACAGGTCGTGACCTCGCTCAGGGTTGGGAGCTTCCAAGACTGCACGCGCGTGTGGCGCCATTTGACCTCAGATGGTGCGCCGCGCGGATCTTGAGACGCTGGCGGGTCGAAGCCTTGATCGTCATTGAGTCAGAGCTTTGGCCCAATCGCCTGCGCGCCACGACCAACCTTGGCCTCCCCGTGCTGGTTTTGGGCGCACGCCTTTCAGAAAGAACTGCCAAAGGGTGGCGAAAAGCATGGTTTTTGGCCCGGCATGTTTTGAATGATCTGACTTGGATTTTGCCACAGGACGCTGACACCGCTCACAGATTTCGCAAACTTGGTGTTCACCCACATCAGATCTCGTCTGTTGCAAATCTCAAATCACTTTATACGCGTCCCGCGCCCTGTCCAGGCACACTCTCTTTGAGCGTTCATTGGCCAAAGGACAGGACCTGGTTGGCAGCCTCAACCCATCCAGGCGAAGACGAAATCATCTTGGAGGCTCACCGCATTGCCCGCGAACAATTGCCTAGTCTCAAGCTTCTTTTGGCACCAAGACACCCCAGTCGCGCGGCTGACATTGCCGAATTGATCCGCACTCAGGGTTTTAGCCTCGATCAACGTTCTGCGGGCCGACCGCACCATGACGCGGACGTATACTTGGCAGATACGTTGGGTGACATGGCGCTGCTCTATGATTTGACAAACATCTGTTTTGTCGCGGGATCTATGGTGGAGGTGGGGGGACACACACCATTTGAACCGCTTGGGCACGGTTGCGTTATTCTGCATGGGCCACATGTGAGCAACTTCAGCGAAATCTATCTAACACTCGATTCTGAAAACGGTGCGATCCAAGTTGAACAAGCAGAGGATCTGGCGAAAGCGCTCATCGCCTTACAAGACGAGCCTTATCGACGTAAAATTTCGAATAGAGGCACTGCCTTGGCTGCTCGCGCAGGCTCTATCGAAGCCATTTCAACCAAAATCCAAGCTCATCTGGGCCGAAAAGCCGCATAATTTTCACTAATTTTGCAATTTTAGCTTGTTTTTTCTAGCGAGCACTCATTAGGAGCTATAGAATCGCGTAAAAGCTAAGTGGCCATGTCTATTCACAATTTTTCTCAAGCACCTCTGTCGGTCCGCGTCTCCGACAAACGCGATCTGCGCACCCAATTCGCCGCGTTGTGCTATCGTGTGAACAACGACAAACCCGAGGTCCTTTTAATCACATCGCGCACGTCACGGCGCTGGATTGTGCCCAAAGGCTGGCCGATGGAAAACGTGACCCCAGCCCAAGCCGCCGCAGTAGAAGCATGGGAAGAGGCTGGTGTGAAAGGGCGTGCAATTGAGCAATGCGTTGGGCTCTATTCTTACATCAAACTCACAGATGATGGCCGAGAGCTGCCGTGTGCTGTTTTGGTATACCCCATAAAGGTAAAATCGCTGGCCAAAGATTTCCCGGAATCCCGAGAGCGTACACGCAAATGGTTTCGCCCCAAAAAAGCTGCATCTCGGGTCGCTGAACCGGAACTGCAAGAGATACTAAGGGCATTTGACCCACGCCTGCTGCAGCGCTGACTGCCGTGCCGCGCGCTTGAACTTGCCAGCAAGATGGTTACTTTTGTGCAGCTATCCACAGGTGCCCACATATGATCCGATACGCACTAAAATGCGCCGAAAACCACCGATTTGAGAGTTGGTTCAAGTCGGCGACAGCATATGATGCACTTGCGACCGCAGGTCATATCAATTGCCCCATCTGCGGCTCAACCGAAGTCACCAAGGACATCATGACGCCTCGGGTTGCCGCCAAATCAAACAAGGCTGAAGAAACCGCGCCACTCACAAAGCCAAAAAGCAAAGAAGAGCAAGCGCTCGCGGCGTTCAAAGCGCATGTCGAAGAAAATGCCACTTATGTTGGCGGATCGTTTGCTCAAAAAGCGCGCGAGATTCATTCCGGTGACGCGCCCGAGGGCGCAATCTACGGCGAGGCCAAACCAGAAGAGGCGAAAGCGTTGATCGAAGATGGCATCCCCGTGGCGCCACTGCCGTTCCGTCCCACCTCCAAAAACAACTAGAGAGGCACCCCATGCATGTGGTCATCACAGGCGGCAATCGCGGCATCGGCGCGGGATTGGCCACGGCATATTCAGCGCGCGGCGACACGGTCACCGCAACCGCACGCGATGGCACCCCCGGATTGGCACCGCTCGATGTCGCTGACCCGAATAGCCAAACGGCCTTTGCTCAAAGCCTGGACGGTCAGGCCGTGGATTTACTTATCTGCAACGCAGGTGTTTTTCTTGATCGCGGGCAAGATTTGGCAGGCGGTTTCGCACCAGACCTTTGGGCCGACAGCTTTGCGGTGAATGTCACGGGAGTATTCTTGACCGTCCAGAACCTGTTGCCCTCGCTTCGAGCGGGTCAAAACGCCAAAGTCGCAATCATCTCAAGCCAAATGGGCGCGCACAGCAAGGCAAAAGGCCGCGATTTCATCTATCGCGCGAGCAAAGCCGCTGCGCTTAATCTCGGAATCAATCTTTCTCACGCGCTCAAAGATGATGAAATCTCGGTTGGAATTTACCATCCAGGGTGGGTTATAACCGACATGGGTGGGGCCGCGGCGGATATCAATGTCGACCAAGCGGTTGATGGCCTGATGCGAGAGTTCGACGCTTTGACATTGGAAACCACAGGCTGTTTCCGAACATGGGACGCACGCGACCATCCGTATTGGGCGAAAACTGATACGCTTTAGTGATCGGTTAGGGTTAATCCGGTAACCAACGCTTACGAAACAGGCGGGGACGCCGATGACCAAGGACCCTGAGCCGTGAGCATCATGTCCAGGGACGCATGCCAAGCCTTTGGTTCGAAAATATCCTGGGGGACATCCAAAGGATCGGGGCTACCCCCACACCGCATGCAGAACGCATGAAAAATATGGGCGCGAAAACTGCGTTCCACTTAACAGCAAAAGGCCCGCCAAAGAGCGGGCCCTTTCTTTTTTCGCACTGCCACAGCAGACTATTTCACAGAAATTCGGCCATCAATGTAGGGCTCGTAGGGCCCCTTCGCCGCGAGAAAATCAGCGACAACGACTTCGAGCCCGGGACCATAGTCATACGCGTTCATGCCATTGGTCTCAAAGACATCGTAGCCGTCACCTCCGCCACGCATATAGTTGTTGGACACGACCCCATAGACTTTTTCCATATCGATCGCCGAGAAGCTTCCGCCGTCCATGACCATCACGTCAGAGACACGATCGCCCGCAGGCTTGGACACGTCGAAGCTGTATTTAAGGCCAGAGACTTGCGGGAAACGGCCCTTCACTTCTTCGATCTGGCTCACGCCGTTCTCAAGTGCCGCGACCACGTCGGAGCCTTTGAGTTGGAAGGTCGCGAGGGTGTTTTGGAATGGAAGCACGGTGAGCACTTCGCCCATGGTGACTTCGCCGGCATCAATCGATGCACGCAGACCGCCACCGTTTTGGATCGCGATTTGCACGCCTTGGTCTTTCACGCGGTCCAGCATTGCGTCCGCGACAAGGTTGCCCATTGGGCATTCCTGGGTCCGGCACACAGCCCGGTCACCGTCAATAGCGCCGGTTGTTTCTGCCACCACGCGCGCCTTCAACTCTTCGATTGGTGCGCCCATTTCAGAGACACGGGCGAGCATTGCCGCGTCAGGTGCAACAGACGCATCAAGCAACATGGGCGCGCCTTCAGCGGATGCGACGACACCCGCATCATCAAAGGTCACCGCCAGATGCCCAAGATATTTGGAATAGGCATAAGCCTGGACCACGGCGGTATCACCGACCATTGTTGGATACGCATCGCCTTCCATTTTGGAGTGGCTGTGCCCACCAACAACGACGTCGATGCCGGGTACGGCGGCGGCGATGTCGAGGTCTTTTGGCAAGCCAACGTGGGTCAATGCGATGATCTTGCTGACACCCTCTGCTTCGAGTGCCGCCACATCGGCTTTGAGGCTTTCAATTTCATCATGAAAGATGACCGATGGGCCTGGGGAGGAGGTTTCAACTGTGTCTACGGCCAATGCGGAAATGATCCCCACCTTTTCGCCCGCGACATCCAGCACCACGTGGTTGAGGACTTTGTCTTTCAGCACGTTGGATTGCGAAACATCGAGGTTGCCGGATACAACAGGAAAGCTCACTGCGTCGATGAAACCGGCCAGACCTTCAGGACCATCGTCAAATTCGTGATTGCCGACGGCCATGGCGTCGTACCTGATGGCTTGCATAAACTCAGCTTCGGCAGCGCCTTTGTAGGTGGTGTAAAACAAAGAGCCTTGGAATGGGTCACCCGCGTCCAAGACGACCACGTTATCGCCAAGCTCGGCACGTTTCATGTCAACGGCTGTTTTGATCCGCGCCACGCCGCCAAAGCACTTGCCTTCGGCTTCGCTGTCCGCGTTACAGGTGGAATCGTACTTGTTTATCGATTCAACACGGCTGTGAATATCGTTAGTGTGCAAGATGTGTAGGGTGAAGTCAGCCTGGGCTGCGCCCGCCAACAGTGCTCCCGCAGCAGCTGTGGTCAATAGACGGATCATAGTGTTCTCCTGTGGAATCAGATGTGAGCCAGTGAGCGACTCTTATGCCTCACTGTCAGACAAGTATGACAACAGGGCAAGGGAAACTGCGCCTGCCGTTGGATTGCCCTGCGACAGGCCGCGCCTTGCGCCTGCGGCTTAAGCGCACTACACCGCGCGCGACTTTGCTTGAGGCCGAGACACATGCCCGTACTGGTTATGAAATTTGGCGGCACATCCGTCGCCACCCTGGATCGCATCCGGCGCGCGGCGAAGCGTGTCGGCGTCGAAGTGGCAAAAGGCTATGATGTTATTGTGATTGTGTCGGCAATGGCAGGCAAAACCAATGAGTTGGTGGGATGGGTGAACGAAACCTCACCGCTTTATGACGCACGTGAATACGATGCCGTTGTCTCCTCAGGTGAAAATGTCACCGCTGGGTTGATGGCCCTGACCTTACAAGAGATGGATGTGCCCGCACGGTCATGGCAGGGTTGGCAAGTGCCACTTAAGACCACGTCCCAACACGCGTCCGCTCGGATCACGGAAATTCCACCCGACAATATCAACGCCAAGTTTGCCGAAGGCATGCGCGTGGCCGTTGTGGCCGGGTTCCAGGGGATTTCTGACGAAGGTCGGATAACAACGTTGGGCCGCGGGGGCTCTGACACCACAGCCGTCGCATTCGCCGCCGCTTTTGATGCGGAACGCTGTGACATCTACACAGACGTTGATGGCGTCTACACCACCGATCCGCGCATCTGCGAGAAAGCCCGCAAGCTCGACAAAATTGCGTTTGAAGAAATGCTGGAGCTTGCCAGCCTTGGCGCTAAGGTGCTGCAGACGCGCTCAGTCGAGTTGGCCCTGCGCTACAATGTGAAGCTCCGGGTGGTGAGCTCATTTGAAGAACAATCCGATGAGGCGGGCACGCTTGTCTGCGATGAGGAGGAAATCATGGAACTCAACGTTGTCTCCGGTGTGGCTTACAGCCGTGATGAAGCCAAAATGACCCTCATCTCAGTCGCCGACCGCCCCGGCATTGCTGCCGCGATATTTGGCCCACTCTCCGAGGCCGGTGTGAACGTCGACATGATCGTACAAAACATCTCCGAAGAAGGTCGCACCGACATGACCTTCTCCTGCCCCACCGATCAGGTGGCCCGCGCCGAGAAGGCTATGATCGACGCCAAATCCTCTGGTGATATCAACTTTCATGACATCGTGGCGGACACAAACGTGGCCAAAGTCTCGGTTGTCGGCATTGGCATGCGCAGCCACGCAGGTGTCGCGGCCAAGATGTTTCAAGTGCTCTCAGATGAAGGCATCAACATCAAAGTCATCACGACGTCGGAAATCAAAATCTCCGTTCTCATCGACCGTAAATATATGGAGTTGGCCGTACAGGCCTTGCACGATGCGTTCGAATTGGAAAAGGCAACCGTTTAAGCGACCTACAGACAGGCCAAGTCCTACGGGTTGCGCGAACCCACTTGATGAAAATGTCGTTGAGCAAGGCGGATTGCGCCTTCACACATCCAAACCTGCGTCTCTGTCCATCAAGATCATGTGCAGAAAGAAGAGCCGACGTGACGTCGTTTTGAGCAGGGTGCGGCGATAAAACATGCCACCTAAGTTGGGTTATAGATCCCTCCATCCGACCCATCGTAGACCCGTCGATGCATCTTAATCCCCGCGCGAGACTTTACCCGGCGGCAGGCCCGAATGGCATCTGACACTGCAATCAAACCGGGCAAACTCACACTTGTCGTATCCGATATGCCGCTGCTGGCTGCGCGGCACGGCGCGAAACCAAAATGCAATCCAGCTCCGCGCCATCCCAACGCCCCGCGTGTTCGAGCTGGGTCGCACTTTCTGAATCTGCAATCAGAAAAGGCGTGTCTCAATCCTCGGTTATTCACTTTAGCCGTAAGCGCTCTGGGAGCTTGGCCATTGGGTTCGGGATGTACAACATTGATCACAGTTAGGCGCTGCTCCACTAGATGGTCATGACATCCAATGCCTGATTGTTCACGGTGTCTAACTATGTGAGCAGTCTGAAGCGCAAAATGATGGGTCCCGTAACCTAAAACAATACGCAGACATGTTGCAGTTGTTGCCGAAGCCCTATCATTCCCCCGAATTTGTCTTGTCGGCTAGATAAATTGGACCGTTACACCACCCTAGCGGTTTCGAGACCGTGACATCCGCAGAGGAGACTTACGCAGTGTTGGGTCCAAACAAAGCACATGGTTGGCCAATTCACTGCTTGCGGCGCAGAACGTAGGGTCATTGTTCCGCAGCCGTAGCAATGTCTTGGGCAATGACCATCGTGTCGCCGCCGAACATGGCATCACCAGGACGCAATTTCTTACTCGGACGGCTTTGTGAATGCTCACCTCCGCCCATGCCCTCATCCCAACTCAGTCGTATGGCGCCACTCAAGCCAGTCTAGGCGGGGTGATGAAAATGCGCCGTGGTGTGACAAAGCCGAGTTGCGACCACTGGCCCAAAACTCAAATGACAAATGCAGAAAACTTATAAAACTCAGACAGCGTAGCGTCGATGATTGAAATATACACAGGTTGTTTATCGCGATCCTTGATCAAGAAGAATGCGATACGCTCACGAATTTGGAAGCAGGCTTGCAAGAGCACAACGCGCGAAAGCAAGTCGGTTCTTCCCCTTCAGATGGGCAAGTTAGTGACGTAGCGACCAACTGATGCATCGAGCACTTTTCACGTCAAAGTTGCAAAAACGGACCTCCCCTTCTCGACTAAACCCGCGTAGAGTGAGCGCTGGGAAGGAGCAACAGGCCTATGGAAGTGAAATTTGAAACCGAAAGCCGTCAGTTGCTGCGTCGTCTGCGCGACCTGCTTGCTGAGGAGTCTGCGGGCCAAGAACGGCTGGATCAAATCACGCATCTGACCGCCGATTCGATGAGCACCGGAGTGTGCTCCATCTATCTTTTCCGCGATGACGAAACGCTTGAGCTGTGCGCCACCGAAGGCCTCAAGGCCGAAGCCGTCCACAAAACGCGCATGAAGCTAGGCGAAGGCCTCGTTGGTCGCGTGGGGCGCACGCGGCGTATTGTGAACACCGCCGATGCCCCGAGCACCCACGGCTTTCGATATATGCCGGAAACCGGGGAAGAAATTTACTCAAGTTTCTGCGGCGTCCCAATCCAGCGACTGGGCGAAACCCTGGGAGTTCTGGTCGTTCAATCCAAAGAGGCGCGCCAATACACAGAAGATGAGGTCTACGCACTCGAAGTGGTTGCGATGGTCATCGCCGAGATGGCGGAGCTTGGCGCCTTTGTCGGTGAAGGTGCCGCCCTGGTCGCACGCCACAGCCAACCCATAATAATGCGCGGCATCGCAGGCCAAGAAGGCACTGTCGAAGGGCACGTCTGGCTCCATGAACCGCGCGTGGTGGTCACAAATCCAGTCGCTGACGACCCGCATCGTGAGATGGAGCGCCTCACCGAGGCAGTTGAAGACTTGCGCGTGAGCGTCGACGAGATGTTGGCTGAAACGACCGGCTCTGATGAGGCGCAAGTCCTAGAAACATACCGCATGTTTGCCAATTCCAAAGGTTGGATGCGGCGCATGCAGGAGGACATCGCACTTGGCCTGTCCGCCGAGGCTGCGGTCGAGAAAGAGCAATCTCTGGCGCGCGCAAGAATGGGCCAAGCCAACGATTCCTATTTGCGCGAGCGATTGAGTGACCTCGATGACCTCTCCAATCGGCTTTTGCGCATCCTTACAGGACAAGGCACGGAAACCGGTGCTGAGATGCCCTCCAATCCCATCCTGGTCGCACGGAACATCGGGCCTGCGGAACTCTTGGAATATGGGCGGGCCCTCAAGGGTATCGTGCTTGAAGAAGGCTCCGTTGGTAGTCACGCCGCGATCGTTGCGCGCGCTTTGGCGATCCCGCTCATCATCCGCGCTGAACGTGCCACCACCGAAGCGCTCAACGGCAACCACATTATCCTCGACGGTGACGCCGGCATCGTACATCTACGCCCCGACGACAGCGTTGTCAGTGCCTTTCGCGACAAGATCGCGATGCAGCGCCAGGCCAACGAACGGTATTCGTCCATTCGTGACAAACCCGCAAAAACCGTTTGTGGCAAAGTGATTGGCCTTCATATGAACGCAGGCCTCATGGCCGATTTGCCATCATTGGAGAATTCAGGTGCCGAAGGCGTTGGGCTTTTCCGCACAGAGTTACAGTTTTTGATCCGCAACCAGATGCCCAAGCGCACCGAATTGGCCGCGCTCTATAAACGCGTGCTCGATGCAGCTGGTGGAAAGAAGGTAGTCTTTCGAACCCTCGATATCGGCTCGGACAAAGTCCTTCCCTACATGAAGCCGCAGGACGAACCAAACCCCGCGCTGGGATGGCGCGCAATCCGTGTGGGCCTTGATAAACCTGGTATTATGCGGATGCAGCTTCAGGCGTTAATGCGCGCTGCAAATGGGCGTCCGTTGACGCTCATGTTCCCCTTCATCGCGCAGTACGAAGAATACAAGTGGGCCCGTGCCGAGGTCGATAAGGCGCTGGCGCGCGAACAAAAGTTGGGCAATCCAACGCCAGACCGGTTGGAAGTTGGCGCAATGCTTGAAACACCGTCTTTGGCGTTCGCTCCAGAGAAGTTCTTTAGGGACGTGGGCTTCATCTCGATCGGCGGGAATGATCTTAAGCAGTTTTTCTTTGCCGCAGATCGTGAAAATGAACGCGTGCGCCGCCGGTACGACACGTTGAACGTCAGTTTTCTGAGTCTCATTGAACAGATTGTCGAACGCTGTGATCGCACTGGTACGCCGGTCAGTTTCTGTGGTGAAGACGCAGGCCGCCCCATGGAAGCGGCGTGTTTTGCAGCTATGGGCCTCCGCACTTTGTCTATGCGTCCGGCGTCAATCGGCCCGGTAAAATCTATCTTGATGCGCACCAATCTTGACGAACTGCGCCAAGTGATCCATGCCGCACGACACCGGGGAGAGCAGTCCGTGCGCCCTGCCGTTGCAAGCTTTTTCCAAAATACAATGTGAGGTTCACCATGTCCTTCGACGAAATCATCGACCGCCGCGGTAGCCATTCCGTCAAATGGGACATGATGGAAAAACTCTACGGTGTTGATGGTGAAACTGGGCTTGCGATGTGGGTCGCTGACATGGATTTTCGTCCGCCCGCAATCATTCAATCTGCACTTCAAGATATGCTCGACCACGGCGTGTACGGCTACTTCGGGGACGACAGCAAGTACTGCGCCTCAATCACATGGTGGATGAAAGAGCGCCACGGCTGGTCCGTTGATCCTGCGTCCATCTTCACGACCCACGGCCTGGTGAATGGCACAGCGATGTGCGTCGAGACCTTTACGGCGCCGGGCGATGGGGTGATCTTGTTCACGCCAGTATACCACGCCTTTGCTCGTGTGATCGCCGCTGCGGATCGCGACGTGGTTGAATGCGAACTCGCACTCAATAACGGGCGGTACGAAATGGACTTCGAAGCTTATGACGCCCAACTCACAGGGCGCGAAAAAATGGTTATCCTTTGCTCGCCTCATAATCCAGGGGGGCGGGTTTGGACGCGTGAAGAGCTTCAGAGCGTCGCTGATTTCTGTAAACGTCACGATCTGATCTTGGTGTCTGACGAAATTCACCACGACTTGGTCTATCCTGGTCAAAGCCACATCCCCATGACCTTGGTGGATGAAGGCATCATGGACCGCCTCATTATGATGACGGCAACAACCAAGACGTTCAACATTGCTGGCGCTCACTCCGGAAACGTCATTATCCCTGATCCTGACCTGCGTGCCCGATTTGCCAAGCGCATGGCTGGCCTGGGTCTGAGCCCCAACAGCTTTGGACTTTTCATGGCGACGGCCGCATATTCTCCCGAAGGGGCGGCCTGGGTCGACGCGTTGATGGCCTATCTCGATGGCAACCGTCGACTCTTTGACGAAGGCGTCAATGCAATTCCGGGCCTATCTTCGATGAACTTGGAAGCGACATACCTCTCCTGGGTGGATTTCTCGGGCACGGGCATGGCGCGCCATGAATTCACGGATCGCGTACAATCTGAAGCCGGCATCGCGGCCAATCACGGTCCAACTTTCGGCACTGGCGGCGGCGATTTCCTCCGCTTCAACATCGCAATGCCACGGACGCGCATCCAAGAAGCGGTTGAGCGTATGCAGAAAGCATTCCAGGATCTACAATAATTCGAGTAACCGCCAAGCGCCTGCCCCTTCTGCGCAGGTGCACATTACATGCGCGGATCTGGGCCTTGGTCTGCACACGTTCACAAACTAGCTCAGCCCAATGAGCGCAAAGGAGATTGTTCATGGGCCTGCTTGTTGACGGTGAATGGAAAGAACACTGGTACGACACCAAATCCACAGGCGGTGCCTTTAAGCGCCAAGAGGCCAAGTTTCGCAATTGGGTCACGGCCGATGGCAGTCCCGGTCTTTCTGGCGTTGGCGGGTTCAAAGCCGAAAGTGGTCGCTACCACCTCTACGTCTCGAATGCCTGTCCTTGGGCCCATCGCACGATGATCGCCCGCGCCCTCAAAGACCTCAGTGATCACATCACGACATCCATAGTGCACCCAGACATGCTGGCCGATGGATGGACGTTCGAAACCGATGAAAATGGTGCGACGGGCGACACGCTCTACGGGAGTGCGTTTGTCCGCGACATCTATATCATGGCAGAACCGAACATGACGGGCCGCGTGACTGTTCCGATCCTGTGGGACAAAACGCAAAAAACAATCGTGAGCAACGAAAGCTCCGAGATCATCCGCATGTTCAACTCCGCCTTTAACGACCTCACCGGGAACACGCTCGATCTTTGGCCCAAAGTGGAACGAGATGCGATCGAAGAGGTGAATGCGAGGATCTATGACACGCTGAATAACGGCGTCTACAAATCTGGCTTTGCGACCACCCAAGCGGCCTACGAGGCCGCCGTGCATCCGCTCTTTGATACGCTGGATTGGCTAGAAGACAGGCTCTCAACCCATCGGTACCTTATGGGCGATCACGTCACTGAGGCCGACTGGCGGCTTTGGACAACCCTAATCCGATTTGATCCCGTGTATCACCTGCACTTCAAGTGCAATCGCAAGCGGCTGATCGATTACCCCAACTTGTGGGCTTACACTCGAGAGCTCTACAAATGGCCTGGCGTCGCTGAGACGGTGAACATGGGTCACATCGTGCGCCACTATCACTACAGTCACGAGAGCATTAACCCCCACCGTATTGTACCGATCAATCCAGTTTTGGATTACGCCGAGCCGCATGGTCGCGACGCTCTATGATCAAAAAGGTCAACGTGCGGCGTGGTGCTCGGCCAATGCGACCAGATCGTCGGGCGGTATAGAACTGGGGAGAAATGCGCAAGCATTTGCACAAAACTGAAAGATCGAACCATCGCTAAAGAAGTTCTGCGAGGTGACAAAAATAACCTTGGCCTCCGGCTGTCGGTAGGACGCGAAATCTGACACTGCAAGAGGTGCGGCTTGATGATGGTCAAGCTCCAAGATCACCAAATCGACGCACTCTTTGTGCAGATAGGCAATTGCATCTTCGTGGGTTTTCGCCAACTTCACTTCGGCCCCATGGCGCCTAAGATGCCGGGACCAGAGCGCACCCAAGGGCTGCTGAGATACCAAAATGAGAATGTTCATGTCTTCCCTGCGCAGCTTGCGGCTGAAGCTGTATAAAGGGTGCAGCACAAACCCTAACACAAGGTAAACAGGTGGCCAAATATGGTTAACGTGCGCGAAAATCGGCCCATACCGCTTGGCTCGAAAAGTTAACTTTGATGAACCGTCCTTGACTACGGGCGCACCGGGAATCGATCACCGCGTTCCGTGATTACAACAAGACGACCCTGCACATCGGTCACATACGCGCCGCAGCGCGAAAAGCCATTCACGAACTCAATGCAAATGGTACTTTCATCCGTCACCTCGAAATACCCGTACACCACACCACCATCATTGGCATAGGTATACGTATATCTACCGTCGTCGTAGAACTGGGATTGGCCATTGTCAAAAAAGGTCAGAACCTGTCCTCGCGCTAGAGCTTCTAAATCCGACTGTCCAAAGAGCACATCACTAGAGCGCAAGGGAATATCTTCGGCCACGACACATGTGCCCATGCAGGCCACGCCCACGGAAAGTGCTTTGAATTTCTGTTTCATGCCGAACAAATAGTACACTCAACCCTGCCCGCCGAACACATTCATGCGACAAGACGATTACGCTACCAGCGTTTCGGCTTTCTTGAGATCAACAGACACCAGTTGGCTCACGCCCTGTTCGGCCATTGTCACCCCAAACAAACGGTCCATCCGGCTCATGGTTACAGCGTGGTGCGTGATGATGAGGAAGCGCGTGTCTGTCCGACGGCACATCTCATCCAATAGATCGCAGAACCGAGTGACGTTGGCATCATCAAGCGGAGCATCCACCTCGTCCAACACACAGATCGGAGCAGGGTTTGCCAAGAACACAGCAAAAATGAGCGCCAACGCCGTCAGGGTTTGCTCACCCCCCGACAAAAGCGAGAGCGTCGAGAGCTTTTTGCCAGGCGGTTGGCACATGATCTCGAGACCAGCATCAAGCGGGTCTTCGCTTTCGACCAAAACCAATTTGGCCTCGCCACCACCAAACAGGTGCGCGAAAAGCGTGCCAAAGTTGCGGTTCACCTCTTCAAACGCCGTGAGCAAACGCTCACGACCCTCGCGGTTCAAACTCGCAATTCCAGAGCGCAGCGTTTTGATGGCTTCTTCAAGGTCGGCCTTTTCCGTATGCAGGGTATCATGCTCGGTTTGGACCTCTTTGGCGTCTTCTTCGGCACGTAGGTTGACCGCACCTAGAGCGTCCCGCTGACGCTTCAAACGATTGACATCTGCTTCGATCGCCTCGGCGCGTTGATCGCCATGCGCTGCTTCGCCAAGTGTGTCGGCAAGGGAACGCGGCGTCGCTTCATGCTCTTCGGCGATGCGGGCTGCCGCCAAGGACAAGGCTTCATTCGCAGCCTCAAGGCGGGCCTGCGCGGCTGCGCGTACTTCCCGCGCTTCAGAGGCCGTCCGTTCCGCGTCGCGCTCTGCGATGCTCGCTTCTCGCAGCGCGGCTTCAGCACCGGCGAGAGCATCACGCCCCGCGCTCAGTCTCGCTTGCGCGACCTTGTCTGCGTCGTTCAAACGCGCGCGCTCCGCCACCAATGTCTCGGGAGCGGCTTCAGCGGCGACGAGTTCCTCTTGGGTTTGCGCTCGGCGCACTGTGAGCTCTTCGGCGCGCGCATTTGCCGTTTCCAAACGGTGCCGCCATCCGGAGAGCTCCTTGGTGACCTCCTGACGGCGGCGAACGCGCGCATCGGCTGCGCGTTTCAGATCATCGGCCTCGGCGCGACGTGCCATCATTGTAATCCGCGCCGCATCAAGAGTGGTTTTCAAATCGTCGACAACACCTCGAGCTGCCGCGAGATCCGGTAAAGCGTTAACTGCGCGACGGGCTTCGGCGACCTGCGCTGAGGCTGCTGTTGCTTCGTCTTCATGGCGGGTCGCAGCCAGTTCGGCGCTTTCCAACCGACCTGCAGCGAGGTCAGCGTCGGCTTCCGCGCGATTCATGGTACGCACAGCGTCGTTAAGTTCCTTGTCGGCCAGTCGCCGCGCATCCCGCGCCGCACGATCTGCCTCGGTCAGGTCCTTCAATCTTGTCGCCAGCGCCTCATGGGCCGCACGAGCGGCGTCCATGCGGTTGGTTGCGGCTTCCAAAGCTTGTTTCAACGTCTCAAGACGATTGAGCTGCTCCAGCCGAAGCGCCGCTGTTGACGGCGCATCCTCCGCCCATGCCCGGAAGCCATCCCAACGCCAAAGGTCTCCTTCGAGGGACACCAGTCGTTGACCGGGCGCCAAAGCACCATGCAACTGGGGTCCATCGTCTGCCGCAACCAAGCCAATCTGGTCAAGCCGCCGCTGTAAGACATCCGGGACGGAGACGTGATGCGACAAAGGTGTCACTCCGGCGGGCAACGGTTTGGGGTTGATATAAGCGTCTAGCAACGTCCAACCAGACGGGCCATCGCTGTCCACTTGCGGTGCGCGTAGATCGTCGGCCAATGCCGCGCCCAGCGCTTTCTCGAATCCGTGTTCCACCTGCAGACGGTCCATGATCTGGCCGCCTTCTGCCGTATCGCGCTCCAACAACTTCGCCAAAGCACCCGCCTCGGCGCGCAAAGCATTGGCTTCGCCTTCGGCTTCGGACCGTTCGGCGCGCGCAGTGGCTTCTCGCGACTGGGTCTCGGATCGATTGTTTTCAGCGGTCACCAATGCGTCTTCTGCGCGATTGGCAAGGTCCTGAGCTTTGGCCGCAGCTTGCTTGGCACCTTCGGCGTCATTCAACGCTTTGGCTCGCGTATCACGTGACGCGACTTTGTTGGCTTGCGCTTTCTCTGCATCGTTTTTTGCGCGCGTGTGAAGCTTCTCACTGTCTTCCAAGAAACGCTGGCCGGCTTGGTGGCGGGCGGCAAGCCGGGCCACCTCTTCGGTTTTTTCAGCGAGGTCGGCTTCGCGCGCCTGCATCACCCGGTTTGCTTCGTTCAGAGTCTCTCTGGCCGCTAACAGGACATCATCTTGGCCAGCGCTGGCTTTATCGAGCTCTTGCGCCTCCCATTCTAGACGTTCGATGGTCTCTCCCGCATCGCGGTTTAAACCCGCTTCGCGATCAATGTCTTGGGTGAGTTGCCGCAAACGTCTTTGAAGGGTTTCAATCGCCTCTGCAGCACGCGCTTCCGCCGCATCGAGTTGGTCACGTTCCACGGCCAGACGCTGGCATAGTGCTGCCGCGATGGCCTCTTCCTCACGCTTAGGCGGAACAGCACTTTCAGCACTTTCTCGCGCCTTTGCAGCGACTCGCACATCCTTCTCGGCGCGGGCCGCAAGCGTGGTTTTCTCCCGGAGCGCACCATCCGCATCTAGGCGCACTTTGTCGGCGTCTTGCCATCGACGATACAGTAACAACCCCTCGGCCTGACGAAGTTCCGTCCCAATAGCCCTGTAACGCGCGGCCTGACGCGCTTGGCGGGCCAATTGCGACAGTTGAGCCGCCAGTTGCTCGATCAGGTCATCCAATCGGCTCAGATTGGTTTCAGTGCTGCGCAGCTTCAACTCTGCTTCGTGGCGACGTTGATACAGACCCGATATGCCAGCCGCTTCTTCCAGCATACGGCGACGGCCTTTGGGCTTGGCGTTGATCAATTCGCTGATCTGCCCTTGGCGCACAAGGGCCGGCGAATGCGCACCGGTGGAGGCGTCTGCGAACAATAATGCCACGTCGCGCGCGCGGACGTCTTTGCCAGCCATCTTGTAGGCTGAGCCAATATCATGTGTGATCCGTCGCGTGATTTCTAAGGAGTCGGAGTCATTGAAACCCGCTGGCGCTAGACGTTCGGAGTTGTCGATGAGCAATGAGACTTCTGCAAAGTTTCGCGCGGGACGCGTGGCGGCACCAGCAAAGATGACATCTTCCATTCCGCCGCCGCGCATGGCTGTCGGGCGATTTTCTCCCATGACCCAGCGAAGCGCTTCAAGGAGGTTCGATTTTCCGCAGCCATTGGGCCCGACAACCCCTGTCAGTCCCTCACCGATCACAAGATCAGTTGGGTCGACAAAGGATTTGAACCCTGTCAGCCGGAGCTTGGAAAACCGCAAGATGACCTCATGCTTGGAATCGCTTTAGGCCACAAGCCTGTCAGAAGCCCACGGCACCTGTCAACGAAACGACCTCATTATATAGGGGTATTGGGCAAGTTATCCCCAATATATCGTGTATAGCCGCACCGATGCCACGCACTTTTTTAAGCGATCACTGCTTCTTGCACGCGCATATCCATGGCGCCTAGCAAGTTCACACCAGGGAAGCTCACCCACAACGCAGGTGGAAATCCACCGCACCAACTGGATCCACCGTGACTTCACCGGCGTCACAAAATATCGTTGTAGGCCCTCGCGGGAACTTCGGGGCTGTCACACTTCCACATTTCAAACGTGCCTCCACGACCGAAGGGTCGCCCCGCGTTTCGATGCTCATACAACCCGTCGCGTTTTCTATGGCGACCATGGCGGCTGCACTGACAGTCGCCAATGTTGGAGGGGGAAACATCGTGTTCGTCCTCACCGCTTCGGCCATCAGACCGTTTTGGCGCACCAAAAACGTCATGCCTTGGCTAGAAACTGTCACTGCATCACGTCCCCAATAGCTTGGCGTGCCCGTGTTACATGCGGCAAGCGCAATGCATGTGAGAGATAGAAAAACTGTCAGGGCGCGGCGTGTCATGTTTCATGCTTAGTAAAGCGACGTTAATGCTATCTTAATGGTCAAGACCACAGATCGCTGGACGCAGGACCTCATTGGTCATATAGGTTGACCAATCCAGCTAGAGATCAGCTTTGCCGTTTGAACGCATACAATCCGAAAAGCTCTCCAGCGCCGTCGTGCGACAGATCGAACTGCTGATCTTACGGGGTGTTTTGCAACCGGGGGATCGGCTACCCGCGGAACGCGACTTGGCGGAACGGATGGGCGTGTCACGACCTTCCTTGCGTGACGCATTGGCCGACCTGCAATCGCGTGGGCTTCTGATTGCAAAGGCAAATGCCGGAATTTTTGTAGCGGATGTTTTGGGCTCGGCCTTTTCTCCAGCTTTGGTCGGTCTTCTTGAGGCTTATGACGACGCAAAATTCGACTATCTCGCATTCCGCCGCGACATGGAGGGGCTCGCTGCTGAGCGTGCTGCGCGTTTGGCCTCAGATACCGACCTAACAGTCATCCAAACGATTTACGACAAGATGGTCATGGCCCATCGATCCCGTAGCAAGGGCGACGAAGCTACACTTGATGCAGAGTTCCATCTGGCCATCATTGAAGCCAGCCACAACGTGGTCATGCTGCATATGATGCGGTCAATGTATCAGCTTCTTCGAGATGGTGTATTTTACAACCGCCAGATCATGTTCCGCCAATCTACAACCCGCGAAACAATCCTCGAGCAGCACGCCGCCATCAACGCGGCGCTTCAGGAGCGCAATACGCAGGCGGCACGGCGCGCCGTTGAGGATCACCTTTTCTACGTCGAAGCCGCGTTGCGCGATAACTTGCGCGCGGATGCACATGAGGCCATCGCACAACAAAGGTTAGCCAACGAAAAAAGCCGCTAATCGCTGCTTTTTCCATGCCGTTCGCCTGTCGCCTATTTCTGAGACATGAGTATTATGGCATCGGTTGCAATTGACAGTATCTCGATCAAACGTCAGACTTTAAGCGGGACGCACAAGGGTTATTACGATGCAAAAGATTAATGCCTCAGCGGCAGATGCGCTTGATGGCTTGTTGTTTGATGGGATGTTCATTGCGGCGGGCGGCTTTGGCCTCTGCGGCATTCCAGAGCTGCTACTCGACGCGATAAAGGACGCGGGCACCAAAGACCTAACATTTGCATCCAACAATGCTGGCGTGGATGATTTCGGAATCGGGATTCTCCTTCAAACCCGCCAGGTAAGTAAAATGATTTCGTCCTATGTGGGCGAAAACGCTGAATTCATGCGCCAGTATTTGTCTGGCGAGCTTGAGCTTGAGTTCAACCCACAAGGGACATTGGCGGAGCGCATGCGCGCGGCTGGCTGCGGTATCCCCGGATTTTATACCAAAACAGGCGTGGGCACGGTGATCGCCGAAGGCAAAGAGCACAAAGACTTCAATGGTGAAACGTACATCATGGAAACCGGCTTGTTTGCGGACCTTGCCATCATCAAAGCTTGGAAAGCCGATACCACGGGCAATCTGATTTTCCGCAAGACCGCACGAAACTTTAACGTACCCGCCGGAATGTGTGGTAAGATCTGTATTGCGGAGGTGGAGGAAATCGTTGAGCCTGGCCAGCTTGACCCTGACACCATCCATTTGCCGGGCATCTACGTGCACCGTCTGATCCAAGGGGAACACGAAAAACGGATTGAACAACGAACGACGCGCGCCGCCTAGCCAGCGTCTTACCAGGGTGGGAAGACCCTAGAGACCATGACAGAAAACAAAACTCGCAATAGCAAGACCAGCATGGCTGACGTGCTGCGCGATAAGGAAGCTCTTGAGGGCTTCTCGCGCATGCGGCTGTCGATGGTAATCACGAATCCTGCGATTGAAGATAACCCGATTGTTTACGTGAACGACGCGTTTGAGCACACAACCGGGTTTGCGCGCTCCGCCGCGATCGGTCGCAACTGTCGCTTTTTGCAAGGCGAAGATACAGACAAACGATCCGTCGATTCGTTGCGTAGTGCAATTACAGATGGTCGCGATATCACCATTGACATCACGAACTATCGTGCAAGTGGTGAAAAGTTTCTAAATCGCCTGATCATCTCCGCGATACCTGATAGCAAAGGCAAACCCCTTTATTTCTTGGGCATTCAGCGTGAGCTGGGTCAGCGCGAAACAGATGGCGCGTATCACGACATCGATCGCGAGCTGTCCGAGATCATGGCACGGGTGCGCCAGGACCTTGGCCTCGTCCTAGAAAAGATTTCGGAGAGCCGAAAGGACCTCTCGGCGCCGTCCGACTTTGAAGCGTTGGAACGCCGCTTGGAGACGCTTCAGCTTTGTTACGAAGAGATGGAGCTGCTCGACAATTCCAACCAGAAGCAAGGCATCAACCTAGGTGCAATTCTAAGTCGAGTTGGAGCAGCCGTGGCGCATCACGGGGGATATTCCGGCATTCGCTACACCCAAGAGCTCGAAACGCTCGACGTATCCGTCGACACGGCCATTCGAGCCGCGCTCATGGTTTCGGAGCTGTTGACCAATGCGTTCCAACATGCGTTCGACGGCCTTTCAGAAGGCTCAATCGAATTGCGCATGGCGCGGCTGGCGGCGGGAGGGTTTCGAATCACTGTCTCTGATGACGGTGTGGGGATTGCCAAGTCCGTTGAGCTTCCGAGTACAGTTTCGCTGGGCGGTTTGATCCTCACGGACCTATTGAATGGGCTAGAAGGCTCAATCAATGTGGTGCGTGGCGCTGGTGGCACAGTAGTGAATGTGGACGTTCCCGCTGGACCTGATATTTAATTCCGCAACCACCATGGCTACGGGGCATGTTCCCTAGGCCGGAACTATCAAAAGGATTGCCCATGCCCTGGGATCGTAACGATATGGCGGCACGCGCCGCACAAGAACTTCAAGACGGCTGGTATGTGAACCTGGGCATTGGGATTCCGACATTGGTCTCCAACTACATACCCGAGGGTATTTCCGTGACCTTGCAGTCAGAGAATGGCATGCTCGGTATGGGTCCCTTCCCCGTCGAGGGCGACGAAGACCCAGACCTGATCAATGCCGGCAAACAGACGATCACAGAGCTGCCTCACACTGCATACTTTGACAGCGCGACATCTTTTGGAATGATCCGCGGCGGTAAAATCGCGATGGCGATCCTTGGCGCGATGGAAGTGGCGCAAAACGGCGATCTGGCAAACTGGATGATCCCGGGCAAACTTGTCAAAGGAATGGGCGGTGCGATGGACCTTGTTGCTGGCGTGGGTCGTGTTGTCGTTGTGATGGATCACACAAACAAACATGGTGACAGTAAGGTATTGAAGGAATGTACCTTGCCTTTGACAGGCCAAGGAGTGGTGGATCGCATCATCACGAACCTCGGCGTACTTGATGTGGTCGAAGGTGGTCTGCGCGTTGTTGAGACAGCCCCAGGGGTCAGCGAAGATGATCTCCGGGCAGCGACGCAAGCAACAATCGTTTAAAACACATAGCGGGTTCCCAAATCACCGGTGAGCAGGACGACACCAAAGACCGTTATGTCTTGGTGATTGACGGGCATCAAGCGGAACCGGCCCATTTCACTTTAACTGCAACCATGATCATCGCAGATCGCACCCGTGTACCGGACGTGCGGCATGGTACAGGAACAGGAATCCTGATGGAGCGTTTGGTGGCCGATGCGCGTGCTGAGGGCGTCAAAATCATACCGCTCTGCCCTTTTGTGAAATCACCAGCGGCGCGGCATTCTGACTAGGCTGATGAATTTGTCTAGCGCACGAGTGACAGGATTGGCCTCTAATTGACCACTGCAAAGACGCAGCCATCGGACATCAATTGCGGTGGCGTGCGGCACAGTCCGCGCGCCGATACAAAAGTGGACAAGACTTTGGGAACATAGTCACGGGTCTCCGCAAATGGTGGCACTCCTTTGTATTGGAGGACGTTCCCCGCTCCCGCATTATAGGCAGCCAGCACCATCATTGGATCGCGATCAAACTCCCGCATCAACCAATCAAGATAGGCAACGCCACCCTTGATGTTCTGTTGAGCAGAGAACGCGTCAGACACACCAAATCGCTCCGCTGTTGCAGGCATAAGCTGCATCAGGCCTTGCGCGCCCGCCGAACTGACCGCATCTGCACGACCGCCACTTTCAACTGCGATCACGGCCAAGGCTAACGCTGGGGAGACTTCAGTGCCAACCGTCGCAGTTAGTAGATCAATGTGATGCTCCGCGACGATCTTTTGCAACGTCTGCAACCTTGGGGACGAGACCGGTGCGCGCGACCCTTGTATTGCCTGTAATGCGAGTTCTAGACGGCCGGGCGTACTGTCATCCAAAGACGGCGATATGCTGTCCCAAAACCACGTGTACTGGCCCGTCGGGCTCAATTGGGAAACAGCACTTGCTTGTTCAGTTTTCGAAGGCGCGGCTGTCTCAGGCTCAATTTGCACAGTAATCCGATTTGTCGCCGACGACGACGGCGGCTTTACACGTTTGGCTTTAAAGTCGGGAAACGGCTTTGGCCCTTCCGCAAAACCGGGCAAAGGCATCGACATCATCATAGTGAGAGCAATGTTCTTAAAAACCTGTCTCTTTCCCATGGGCCCTACTCCGCCTCGTTGCGTGGGATTGTTTCCAATCTCGCAAAGGTCAGCGCACCAGGGAAGCATTAGCGGATCACAATTTGGCACTCTGTGTCACATTTGGCGCGAGATCATGATTTAATAAAAGACAAAACAAATTTTTTTTCCATATTTTTCATACATATAGACCCACTTTTCGCGCGAAAGTTGGAGTTCACTAAAATCGTTCGATTGCTGCCCAACTCGCGCCCCAATCCGGGGGCCATATCTGGCCATACCAAGTCGGGAAGCACTGGAGGTGAGAGGCCAGTCAAACAACTCCTCGGCACGGTAAACTGCAAATCGACCTACGGAGACTAATCCAATGATCAAGTTCATCAAAAACTTCCGCAAAGACGAAAACGGCGCCGTGACTGTTGACTGGGTGGTTCTGACCGCCGCTGTCGTCGGCATGGCCATCGCAGCATATTCCGCGATCGAGACATCCGCTAACACTCTTGTGACCGCTGCTGGCGGCGCGGTTACTGGCGAAAACGACTTCTAATTCTGTGCGCTGGCGGCTGTGGCCCATAGTCATTCGCCGCCGCGCATCTGACATCTTCTGGATACAAGGACCTACAACATGATCAAGTTCATCAAAAACTTCCGCAAAGACGAAAACGGCGCCGTAACTGTTGACTGGGTGGTTCTGACCGCCGCTGTCGTCGGCATGGCCATCGCAGCATATTCCGCGATCGAGACATCCGCCAACACTCTTGTGACCGCTGCTGGCGGCGCAGTGACCGGTGAAAACGACTTCTAAGTGGTTCAGTTTTGGGCCCGTGCCAAATATGCGGGCTTAACTTTGCTTAGGAGGCTAAAATGCGTCAACGCTTCAAACGTTTCCTCCAAGAAGAAGACGGTGCAGTCACGGTTGACTGGGTTGTCATCACTGCCGGTGTTGTGGGCCTCGCGGTCGGCATCTATGGCACCTTGGAGGCCAATACCATCGCACTCGGCGACGCTGCCGCAGTCGCGGTGACTGGTGAGAACGACTTCTAGGACGTATGCCTGCCGGGCATGTGTACAGAAGGGCTCCTGAAAAGGAGCCCTTTTTTGTGTTGTCGCCAAACTGCATGCGCGAGTCTCTGAATAATCATCCCAGTGGCACAGTTTAACCACATTTGTGCACCACTCCATGATTGAACGCGTCCGGGATTTGGCCGCGTAGTTTACAGGCAAAGGAAAGACACATGCGCATCGTGTTCGGACTCGTCCTCGTTGTTGGCCTCGGATTGGCCGGTTTCGCCGTATATATGGTCAACGGCTACATCGAAGGCTATCGCACCGCTCTTGAGAATGAGCGCGCCGATGGTCCTAACTCCGTTGAAACCGTTCGTGTCTTTGTCGCCAAAGAACAACTCGCCTACGGTCAGGTGCTCACCAAAGAACAGGTACAATTGGTCCATTGGCCAAAGAATGCCCTTCCTGAAGGTGTCTTTACCCATATCGACGGTGAAAACGACCTCTTCCACGATGAAGAACGGTTTGTGCTGCGCGCCATGGAAACCTTTGAACCTGTGCTTGCCGTGAAAATCACAGAGCCTGGTCAAGACGCAGGCATCGTGTCGCGTCTCGGAAGCGGGTATCGCGCCTTTACGATTGAGGTGGATGTGGCTTCCGGTGTGTCTGGTTTCCTGCGCCCTGGTGACCGCGTGGACGTTTATTGGACCGGAGAAATCTATGACGACCAAGGTCGCCAAGGCGTAACCAAACTCATCCAGCAATCCGTGACCATCATGGCCATCGACCAACAAGCCGATGAGGAAACCCGTGGCGCCAATGTAGCGCGCACCATCACTGTCCGCGTCACGCCGCAGCAGGTTGCGGCACTGGCGCAAGCGCAGTCCACCGGCGAGTTGAGCCTTGCTCTTGTGGGAACCAATGACGACACAGATGTCGGTCAGGTTGCCATGGATCAAACCGCTCTCTTGGGCCTCACCCCTCGGTCCGAACCAACTGTCGAGCGTGCCGAGGCGCCCAAAGTGTGCACCATACGCACACGAAAAGGTGCTGAGGTGATCGACATTCCGATCCCTTGCACCAATTGACATTATTGACTTTCAACGACGCCGTGCGGCTTTGGTCGGGCGGCGTTTTGTGTTATGTTGCCGCATTTCCACATAAAGTCATGCACTGAACCCTTTGATTCTTGCAAAAAATCGAATTTTGAGGCAGCCTGTTAGGAAAGCAGGCGATAGACCTGTTCCTTGAGGCGTGATCGGAAAGGCAGGTCACATGAAAATCGCGACTTTTACAAAGGCCGCCCTTGTGGGCGTGGCGTTGGCATGTTCGCCCATCGCCGAATTCACACAAGCGGATAATTTACGAGTGGTGCGTACTGGCACGTCTTCAACGCTTGCGGTGTCTATGAACCGCGCGGTGGTTGTCGAAAGTGATACGCCGTTTGCGGAACTCTCGATCGCCAACCCATCAATCGCCGACATCTCATCTTTGTCAGACCGTACGATCTATGTGTTGGGTAAGGCACCTGGCCTCACCACGCTCACACTCTTGGACGCAACCGGGCGCCTGATCACAAATGTGGATGTTCGCGTTGCACCAGACATTAGCGAATTCAAACAACGTTTGGCACAGATTCTTCCTGGTGAGCGCATCGACGTACGCACGGCCAATGACGGGATCGTGCTCTCCGGCACGATCTCGTCCACTGCCAAGCTGAACCGCGCGCTGAGCCTGGCGGAACGCTATGCACCTGAGCGCGTGTCGAACCTCATGACCGTGGGTGGCGTGCAACAGGTGATGTTGAAAGTCCGGTTTGCGGAAATGCAACGGTCGGTTGCCAAAGAACTCGATGCATCGCTCGCCATCGGTGACGTTGCTAATCGTGCTGGTACCGCCGCGTTCGGCACGGGCCGCGCTGCGCTGCGCGGTACCTATACAAGCATTCTGGGAAGTGGTGCCAACGGCATTCCGTCAACAACAACAGGCGACACGGCTGGCTCTTTCAACTTCCAAATCGACACTGGCGTGATCGAAATCGCCGTGCTTCTCGAAGCGCTGGAGCGCAAAGGCGTGGTCCGCACACTTGCTGAGCCAAACCTCACTGCGCTCTCTGGTCAGGAAGCCTCCTTCTTGGCGGGCGGTGAATACCCAGTGCCTGTTGCACAGACAAACAACCAAATTACCATTGAATTCAAACCCTTCGGCGTGGAACTCTCCTTCATCCCGACAGTGATCGATGGCGATTTGATCAACCTGCAAATGAAGTCCGCAGTGTCGTCTATAGACCCCACCAATGGGTACACACTCGCCAACTTGACAATCGATGCATTCCGCCGTCGTGAAGCCACGACCACGGTGGAACTGCGCGACGGAGAGAGTTTTGCGATTGCCGGGCTCTTATTGGATGACTTTACCGACATCAATCAACAGATTCCCTGGCTTGGTGATGTGCCTGTGCTTGGAGCGCTGTTCCGCTCAGCAAGCTACCAACGTGACCAATCTGAGTTGGTGATCATTGTCACCCCGCATCTTGTAACACCCACCCGCGGTGATGCACTTGTTTTGCCAACGGACCGTATCCGTCCCCCATCCGAACGTGAATTGTTCCTGGCCGGCAAGGTCACTGGAACCAACACGCCGACCACGGGTGCTGCGGGAGAGGTTGCAAAACAAGAATTCTCCGGGTCCTATGGCTACGTAATGGATTGAGGGTCATGGCGCAGCGTCTCCACATCATATCTAACCTCGCGATTGTCGCCGCAATGTCGGCGTGCGGTCAAAGTTCCGAGACCCACTTCGCGTTTAAACGCGAAGCCGGCGCCTTGATTGACACCAGTTCGTTTGGCGCGGCCAACCGCTCCAACATGGCTTACATGACTGGCGAGCAGCAGTGGACATATGACCTATCGCAGCGCTTCTCGAGCGAGGTGATGACAACGGTCAACTTTGCCTTCAACTCTGCCATCCTTGACGGCGGAGCACGAGACACGCTTCGCGAACAAGCCCGTTGGATTCGCCAGTTTCCAGAGGTTCGGTTCCGGGTCTATGGTCACACGGACAAAGTTGGATCTGACCGGTACAATAAGAGCCTTGGCCTTCAGCGCGCCCATGCAGTTGTCAATTATTTGAACTCGCAAGGTATTTCGCGCAGTCGCTTGGAAGCCGTTGTCTCCTTTGGTGAGCGCCAGCCTCTGATTGTCACCGAAGGCCGCGAACGCCGCAATCGCCGTACAGTTACTGAAGTGTCGGGCTTTGTTCCAGGACATACAAATGTGCTAGACGGCAACTACGCACAAGTGGTCTATCGCGAATATGTACGGTCAGCCGAGCCTGCATCGGGCCTATCATCCGACGCAGCCAGTTCAGTCGGCGATTCAGTCGGCGACAGCTAAAAGCCTATGCAGACAGTATTTTCGGCGGGTGTCGGCAGGGATAAGTCGACGCCCACTTTTATTAAAACTCAAATTCTCACTTTTGTTGAAGCTTGTTTGGCGTCTTACCCAAAGTAAACTGGTGGCTGAAATTCGCAGAATGACGATTTTTTGGCCGTATTGTTGCCCAGATTTCCCTCCACTCGTGAGTATGTAACTTCCCGCGTCTGCCGACCTTGGATTTAGCACGCGGGCCTCGAAACGCCCTGATTGGTTTGAGCAGACCAATCACACACAGGGTCAACGGGGATTTGTGCAAGGGATTGAGGCAATGAGCGACCAAAACGAGCTTCCCATGGATGTGGCCCCGATTGTGGCCTGCACGATCAGCCGGGATGTCCAAAACTTCGATCTTTTGATCGAAGATATGGAAACATCCATGGGTGAACAATGGGGCGACCTATCCTTTGACGAAGCCGTGCCCTTCTTTTCTCAGCCCGATGCAGAAGCGCTCGAATTTGTCGCCATGGCCATGGACGACATGGATGAAGAGATCCTACCTCAACTGGGTGAGATCATCTCCGAAGCGAAGGGGCGTGGCATCAAGGTCATCTTGATTGCCGAAGACGTCACCCCCGCTGCTTTGCACCAATTGCTGCGGAAAGGAGCCGACGAATTTGTTCCTTACCCGCTCCCCGAAGGCGAATTAGCATTTGCTATTGAGCGCCTCCAAGCGCCCGAACCAGAAACACAGGTTGTGGACGTCGCAGAGGACGACGACGAAGTCGTTGCCAAGAAATCCAAGAAACGTCGCGGTGCGAGCCGCAATGGCGTCGTGATCGCCGTCCAAGGTCTGGCGGGTGGCACAGGCGCCTCAACTTATGTGTCCAACCTCGCTTGGGAACTCGCGAACGTCGACAAAGAAAACGAACCTAAAGTCTGTATCCTCGATCTTGACCTTCAGTTTGGATCGATCGCGACCTACCTTGATCTGCCCCGCCGTGAGGCGGTTTACGAGCTGTTGTCTGACACTGAAAGCATGGATGAAGACAGCCTGGAGCAAGCTATGGTTGGCTTTGAAGACAAGATCCAAGTACTCACCGCACCGTCAGACATCCTGCCATTAGATTTGATCACACCGGTGGACATCGAGCGCCTCATAGACACGGCCACGAACCAGTTCGACTATGTGCTTGTCGATATGCCGTCGACGCTGGTTCAGTGGTCCGAAACCGTGCTCAATGCGGCCCATGTGTACTTTGCGATGATCGAATTGGATATGCGATCAGCCCAAAATGCGCTGCGCCTGAAGCGCGCGTTGCAGGCCGAGGACCTCCCCTTTGAGAAGCTACGCTTTATCATGAACCGCGCGCCGAAGTTCACAGATTTGACCGGTAAATCACGCGTAAAGCGGATGGCAGAAAGCCTCGGAATCGCCGTCGATGTGCAATTGCCCGATGGCGGCAAACCGGTGATGCAGGCCTGCGACCACGGCCTGCCTTTGGCGACTGCGAACGGGAAGAACCCGCTTCGTAAGGAAATCGCAAAACTCGCGGCACAACTTCATGACCTCGGTCAAAACGACGACGCAGAAGCTGCGTAAGGAAAAAGTGATGTTTTCAAAGTACCGCAAACCTTCCGACGCATCGGCCAAGCCCAAGGGTGACAATGTCACCTCAATGCCAACCAAGTCAGAAGCGCCAAAGCCTCAGGCCGACGCGCCGAAGGCATCTATGCGCAAGCCTATGCCTGCAAAACCCGCGCTCGCGGGTCCCGCCGACAAAGACCGCAAGCGGAAAGAGCGGATGGGCGAGCTTAAGCTCGAATTGCACCGTCAGCTGCTCGACAATCTCAACCTTGCGGCACTTGAAAACGCGTCTGAATCTGATCTGAAAGCAGAGATTGCGGACATCTCATCAGAGTTTTTGGGGGACCGCGGGGTCGTACTCAATCGCGAAGATCGGACGACGCTGATCCGCGAATTGTATCATGAAGTGAAGGGGCTCGGACCCCTTGAACCCCTTTTGCAAGACGAGTCTGTCAATGATATTCTCGTGAATGGCCCGCAACAGGTATTCGTAGAACGCGCCGGTAAGCTTGAGCTTTCGGACATCACGTTCAAAGACGAAAAGCACCTGATGCGGATCATCGACAAGATCGTTTCAGCTGTGGGTCGACGCGTTGATGAATCGAACCCATATGTGGACGCCCGTTTGGCTGATGGCTCGCGTTTCAACGCGATGGTGCCCCCAATTGCTGTGGATGGCTCGCTCGTCTCCATTCGTAAGTTCAAAAAGGACAAGCTGGGCATTGATGACCTTGTGAAGTTTGGCGCCTTTACCGAAGAGATGGCGGCCTATCTTCAAGCTGCCGTCGCTTGCCGCCTCAACGTGATCGTTTCGGGCGGTACGGGGTCAGGTAAAACGACAACACTCAATGCGCTATCGTCCTTTATCTCTAACAACGAGCGCATCCTGACCATCGAGGACACTGCGGAACTTCAACTTCAACAAACCCACGTGGGCCGGATGGAAAGCCGCCCACCCAACGTGGAGGGTAAAGGCGAGGTTTCCCCGCGCGACTGTCTCAAAAACGCCCTGCGGATGCGTCCAGACCGGATCATCGTGGGTGAGACCCGTGGCGAGGAAGTCATCGACATGCTCCAAGCCATGAACACAGGCCACGACGGATCGATGACCACAATCCACGCCAACTCAGCCCGTGACGGAGTTAGCCGTTTGGAAAACATGATCGCCATGGCTGGGATCGAGATGCCAATGAAAGCTGTGCGCTCACAGATCTCGTCGGCTGTGAACCTCATCGTGCAAGCCTCGCGGTTGCAAGACGGTTCGCGCCGCATGACCTCGATCACAGAGATCACAGGCATGGAAGGCGACGTGATTTCCATGCAGGAGGTCTTCCGCTTTCAACGCGTGGGCCTAACGCCGGACAACCGCATTATCGGACATTTTACCGCTACCGGCGTAAGGTCCCACTATGCGGAGCGGTTCCGTCTTTGGGGTTACGACCTGCCCCCATCCCTCTTTGAACCTTTCGCGGCGGAGTAAGTCGTATGTTGTCAGCCGAACCGATCATTTATGGCCTGATTTTTGTTGGTGTATTGGTCCTTGTTGAAGGGGTCTACCTGACAGTTTTTGGCAAATCGATCAGCCTCAACAACCGCGTGAATCGCCGCTTGGAGATGCTGCACAAAGGCGTACGCCGCGATGAAGTGCTGGAAAAACTCCGCAAGGAAATGCACCAGCATATGCGGTCGCAGACCATTCCACTCTATTCGCTTCTGGCGAAAAAGGCGCAGGTGGCTGCGATTGCGTTCACCCCTATTCAGCTCATGATGATGATGGGAGCCGTGTCCGTTTTGGCCTTTGTTGGCCTCACCATCGGCACCGATGCGACCTTTCCCATGCGCGTCGTGGGCGGCATTGTCATGGGCGTGGGTGGGATCTTCTTCTGGGTTAACTCCAAAGCGAACAAGCGCATGTCAATGCTTGAAGAGCAATTGCCCGACGCAATCGAATTGATCGTGCGCTCACTCAAAGTGGGCCACCCCTTTTCGTCCGCAATCTCCATCGTCTCCAAGGAAGTCAAAGACCCTCTGGCCACCGAGTTTGGTATGATCGCCGACGAAGCAGCTTATGGTCGTGACGTGGGTGAAGCGCTCAAACACATGGCCGACAGGTTGGATATGCAAGATTTGCGCTTCTTGGCGGTTGCCGTCTCGATTCAACAACAATCGGGTGGTAACCTGGCGGAAATCCTCGCAGGTCTTTCTAAAGTGATCCGCGCGCGCTTCCGCCTCTTCCGCCGCGTGGCTGCCATCACGGCGGAGGCCAAGTGGTCGGGTAAATTCCTATCGGGATTCCCTGTGGCCGCTCTTATCTTCATTCAGGTCACAGATCCCAACTACTACGACGACGTGCTCGATCATCCTTGGTTCATCCCTGCGTGTTTCGTCGTCGGCGGGTTTTTGGCCGGCAACCTCTTTGTCATGCGCGTGCTGACAAACATCAAAGTCTAAAGGAACGCCAAGATGACAGCACTTCTTGAGCCTCTTCTGGGCGACATGGCCCCCCTCGCCCCGGTATTCTTGGCTGGTGGTTTAGGCATCCTTTTGATCTTGGTGGCTATTCCATTGCTCATTCGTGAGCGCGACGACCCCCTCAATAAGCTTGCCAAACAGGCACAGTCCAAACGCGGTGGCACGACTGAGGCCAGCCTTCGCTTCGGCTCTCGCAATGACAAGCTCGAAAAATACGCGTCCTTCCTGGAACCACAGGACGCCAAGGAATATTCTGAGATCGCCAAAAAGCTCATGCAGGCGGGCTACCGCGGCCCCGATGCCGTGCGCTTCTTCTTTGCAGCTCAGGTGATCTTGGGCATTATCGGTCTCTGTATTGGCCTGGCCTATTACTATCTTGCACTTGGGCCAGACAACGCCACGATGCAACAAACGGCGATCTATGTCCTTGGCCCGGGTGCCGCAGGCTACTTCGGCCCCAAATACTGGATCACGCGTCGCATCCAAGCCCGCCACGAAGAGATCGAACAAGGCTTTCCCGACGCGCTCGACATGCTTTTAGTCTGTGTGGAAGCGGGCCAGTCTTTGGACCAAGCGATCCTTCGCGTCTCCGGCGAATTGCAAGCGTCCTACCCCGCGTTGGCCTACGAATTCACCGTCGTCTCCCATGAAATGAAAGCGGGTAAAGACAAGACAGCCGTGCTCAATGACATGGGTGATCGCTGTGGAGTGCAAGACGTCCAAAGTTTCGTGACCGTTCTTATCCAGTCACAGACCTTTGGGACATCGATTGCCGAAGCGTTGCGTCTCTATTCTGCCGAAATGCGGGACAAACGCGTGATGCGTGCAGAGGAAAAGGCAAATAAGTTGCCAACAAAGATGACCCTTGCCACTATGATGCTGACGGTTCCGCCGTTGTTGATCATCCTTGTGGGTCCCTCTTTACACGGGATCACAGCGCTTGGAGGTGTTGGCGAAACGGTGGGCGTCGAAGACGAATAAAGGCCTTACCCAAGAGGCCTGAGCAAACGAGCACAAGGCCCAAGCAAATGCCATACAAAATCGGCGCAATACTGGCTGCGATATGCCTTCTGGCCGCCTGTGACCCTCTTGGGTCTACGGGCGGGTTTCCCGTGTCGCAACGCGGCCCCTTTGCCCCGGACATTGACCGCAAGGGCCAAGAGGTGGACCAACTTCTGGTCGGTCACCGATTACTCGCCGCAGGTGAAGCGGAATTGGCAATGGATGCGTTTCTGCGCGCTGCTGCCGACCGGGGCATCAATGATCCGGAAGTGTTGTCGTCTTTGGGATCTGCCAATCTCGCGTTGGGCCGATTGAACCAAGCCGAAATACTCTTGCGCCGCGCGGTGAAACAGGAAGGCGCTTGGCCTGAGATTTGGAACAACCTCGGCGTTGTATTGATGGAACGAGGCGAAACATCCGAAGCTGTGCAAATCCTGCGCCGTGCCTATGCACAATCAAATGGCCAAAATGACTCAATTCGCGACAATTTGAGATTGGCGCTCGCAAAATTGGACAATGTCGGCTATGTTTCCGCCACAGAACAAGACTACAAACTGGTGCGTCGGGGCACATCGGACTTCCTAATCCGATCTGCGATTTGAGCGACATCAGACGAGGCAGAGCAGTAAAGAGGACGCAGGCACATGCGCCATCTCCTATTTGTGACCATGGGTCTGGCCGTTGGGCTGGGCCTTGCTGGTTGTGGCGACAATCAAAACGCAGTTGACCGCAAATTGTCCGATCTCAACGTTATTGATGAGACGAACCTCAGCGAGGTGATGCTCACAACGGCCAATGCCGATGAGGGGGTCGCCTATTTCCAACGTGCACTGAGCGCGAAACCAGATCGCATCGACCTGCAACGCGGATTAGCGATCTCGCTGGTACGCGCAAAGCGCTACACTGAGGCTGTCCCTGCTTGGAACAACGTCACGCGCCATGAAGACGCCAGCAATGACGACCGTGTCAATCTGGCCGATGCGCTGATCCGATCCGGCGATTGGGATCGCGCTGAAGCGCTTCTTAACGAGATCCCACCAACCCATGAGACCTTCAAACGCTATCGCCTCGAAGCTATGGTGGCGGACGCCAACGAAGAGTGGAAAAAAGCAGACAGCTTTTATGAAACCTCCATCGGTCTGACCACCAGGCCCGCTTCCGTGATAAACAATTGGGGGTTCTCCAAGCTTACACGTGGCGATTTTGATGGCGCAGAACGGCTCTTTGTGGATGCGATCCGCCAAGACCCCGAGCTCTTCACCGCGAAAAACAATCTGGTCCTCGCCCGCGGCGCACAGGGAAATTATCAATTGCCCGTGGTCCCTATGAGCCAAGAAGAGCGCGCGAACCTTTTGCACACTCTTGGTCTGGCGGCCGTTAAGCGGGGCGATGTCGAAACCGGCAAAGGCCTCTTCCGCGACGCAATCGAGACACACCCACAGTTTTTCGAAGCCGCCCAGCGTTCGCTGCAAGCGCTCGAAGAAAACGTCTCCAACTAACGGCCATGGACCTCGCCATCACCACCCGCGAAGCGGCTTGGTTCTTGCCCCTCTTGGCTCCCATCTGTTTCTACGTGGCGTACACGGACTGCAAATCCATGCGGATCACCAACCAAGCGGTGGTCCTACTTTTTGGGATTTTTGTCGTCGTCGGATTTTTCATTTTGCCAACGGTTGATTGGGCTTGGCGCCTGCTGCACATGGTGGCAGTTCTCTTCTTTGGTATTTTGCTCAATGCCGGCGGGGCGTTGGGTGCGGGAGATGCGAAATTCGCAGCTGCCGCTGCTCCGTTTTTCGTCGTCTCCGACCTGATCTTTTTGATGATCTTGCTCTCTGCTACGATCTTGGCGGCCTTTGCCACACATAGGCTTACCAAATTCACACCGTTGCGCCGCCTCGCCCCTGATTGGGAGAGCTGGCAAACCGGGTCTGACTTCCCCATGGGTCTCGCGCTCGGTCCATGTCTGGCGCTCTATCTGCTATGCGGGCTACTTTATGGAAGCACCCCATGAGCATTTTCACCGAATCTGAACATCTCTGCGCTTTGTTCGCAGGACCTTCCGGAGGTCTCATAACATGAACATGGAAACCGGCAACGTCATGGCGCCCACCGCGCCAAAACGCTTGGAAGAAATGAACCTCTCCATCGTGATGATGCGGGATATCCTTCTCAAAACGATGTTCCGCAAAAACATCGACATCGTGACAGAGATCAGCCACGCGATCTGTCTCCCTGTCCCTGTGACGCAAGAACTGGTCGACCTCGCGAGGTCACAACGGTTGTTGGAGGCGACCGGTACGCTGAATGCAAACTCCGGAAATGAGATGGGCTATCAACTTACTGATGAGGGCAAAGCGCGCGCGTCGGATGCTTTGGAGCAATCGGAGTACTTTGGCGCAATGCCTGTGCCGCTCGATGTCTACCACCAGCAAATGAAGCGACAGTCGATCCGGAATATCCAAATCACCCGCAATCAACTCACCAATGCGATGGGAGATCTGATCTTGCCGCCTACATTGATGGATCAGCTTGGACCAGCCGTGTCCGCGGGACGCTCCATCCTCATGTATGGCCCGCCCGGAAATGGAAAATCGTCGATTTCCAACGGCATCCGTAAAGCTATGGGTGACAAGATCTACGTCCCGCGCGCGATTGAATATGCCGGTCAGGTGATCACAGTCTACGATCCAATCGTCCATTCCGCCGCCGAGGAAGAGCTCGACGATCCCAATAGCCTGCGCCGCACCGCCAACCGCTTCGACAGCCGTTACGTCAAATGCGAACGCCCAACGGTTGTGACCGGGGGTGAACTGAGCCTCAAGATGCTCGACCTTGTCTACAACCCCACCGCCCGCACCTATCAAGCGCCGCTTCAGCTTAAATCTTCCGGTGGTATCTTCATCGTGGACGACTTGGGCCGTCAGGAAGAGCCCCCGCAAGCGCTTGTCAATCGCTGGATTGTGCCTCTCGAAGAAGGCCGCGACATTCTCGCGCTGCAATCTGGTGAAAAGTTTGAAGTGCCCTTCGACACGTTGGTGGTGTTTTCGACCAACTTTCACCCCAACGAGATCTTCGACCAAGCGGCTTTGCGTCGTATCTTCTTCAAGATCAAAATCGACGGCCCCGACCAAGCAGGGTTCCTCAAAATTTTCGCGCTGGTCGCGAAAAAGAAAGGTCTCCCTCTGGACGAGGCGAGCTTAGTTCACTTGCTTCAAACCAAATACCCGACAATTGACAACGTCTACGCCAACTACCAACCGGTCTTCTTGATCGACCAAATTCTGTCGATCTGCGCTTTCGAAGGGATTGCCCCTCAGATGCGTCCTGACCTGATTGACCGGGCGTGGGCAAACATGTTCGTCAAAGAAGAAGTCATCGTAAAATAGCGGCGCTTTAGGGCTCGCAAACTAGTACTTCAACGGTTCGCAATTGCTCGTCGCTAGGACTGGAATGTCCTGATCCACCGCCTATGCTCATGTCATATGAGCAGTCTTCCATCCGTCATTTCAACTTGGTTCAACGACCAAGGCTGGGCCCCGCATCCTCATCAAATGGACATGCTAGAGCGCAGCGATCTGTCAGCGCTCTTGCTCATTGCACCCACGGGCGGCGGTAAGACCTTGGCTGGTTTCTTGCCCACGCTCTGCGATCTCGCCGAAGCCAATCATGCGGGCCTTCACACACTATACGTCTCGCCTCTCAAGGCACTTGCCGCAGATATAAAACGCAATTTGCGGCGCCCCGTTGAAGAGATGGGATTGGATATCCGCATCGAGGACCGCACAGGGGACACTTCCTATACCCAGAAGCGTAAGCAACGCATAGACCCACCACAGATACTATTGACGACACCGGAGAGCCTCGCGCTTTTGACCTCATACGAAGACGCATCCCGTATGTTTACGGGGCTTAAACGCGTTGTCATAGACGAAATTCATGCGCTGGCTGAAAGCAAACGTGGCGACCAACTCTTTTTGTCGCTTGCGCGCTTGCAGAGTTTTTGTCCCGACCTCAAGCGCGTGGGTCTTTCCGCAACTGTCGATGATCCAGCGGCGATCGCTCACCTGATGGCGCGCCATCCCGACCCCTGCCCGATCTTGACCGCTGACCCAGGGCCCGCGCCGGATATTGACATGCTTCACATTAATGAGGCCCCACCCTGGGCTGGAGGTGGCGCGGCCTATTCCATTCCGGCTGTCTTAGATGCCGTCAAAACGCATAGGACAACACTGATCTTCCACAACACCCGCGCTCAAGCTGAGCTTTTCTTTCACAACCTTTGGTTGGCAAACGAAGACGCGCTTCCGATCGGTATCCACCACGGCAGCCTCGACCGCGCACAACGTGAGAAAGTCGAGGGCGCAATGGTGGCCGGGGATTTACGGGCGATTGTCTGTACCGGCAGCCTCGATCTTGGGATCGATTGGGGCGACGTGGATCTGGTGATCCAAGTCGGCGCGCCCAAGAACGTCAAACGTCTAGTGCAACGGATCGGGCGGGCCAACCATCGTTACAATGCGCCCTCCAAAGCGCGCCTTGTGCCCGCCAACAGGTTCGAAATCGTCGAGTGCCAAGCCGCGCTTGCCGCGGTGCGCGCACATACTTTGGACGGCGATCCGCGCGGGAGCGGGCCACTGGATGTTTTGTGTCAACACATCTTGATTGCAGCCTGCGCAGCTCCTTTTGATGCGGATGCGCTGTATCGGGAATTCCGCAGCGTCGGTGCTTACAGCAATTTGGACCGAGCTACGTTCGGCACGTGTTTGGAATACTGCGCCACGGGCGGCTATGCGCTGCGCGCCTATGATCAATGGCAAAGATTGCGACAGCGCAGCGATGGACTTTGGGAATTGCGTGATCCTCGCGCGACCAAGTTGATCCGAATGAACGTTGGCACCATCCAAGACACTGATACGCTGAAAGTGAAGATGAAAGGGCGCGGTGGGAAGCCACTCGGCGAGGTAGAAGAAGGCTTCGCGGCGTCACTGACACCTGGGGATACGTTTCTGATCGGCGGTCAGATAGTGCGCTACGAAGGCCTGCGAGAATTGACGGTCGAAGTGACCCGGCGCGCCGACAAAAAGCCCAAGATTGCGACCTTCATGGGCACAAAATTTGCGACGTCCACACAGCTGAACCAACGCATTCTCGAGATGTTCCGCCAAGACGACTGGCCAGAGCTTCCAGATCACACGCGCGGATGGCTTAAACTCCAGAAACAGGTCTCCCGGCTACCGGAAGCGGGACGGCTCTTGATTGAAAGTTTTCCGCACGACGGGCGCGAGCATGCCTGCATCTATGGTTTTGCCGGACGCAATGCGCAACAAACCCTCGGCCTCATTCTTTCAAAACGGATGGAAGAGATGGGGTTGGCGCCGATGGGATTTGTGGCCACCGACTACGCCACGCTCATCTGGGGATTAGAACCTCTCACCGATCCCGCACCGCTTTTTGACCTTGAGGCGTTGGAAGACGGACTCGACACGTGGTTGGCAGGAAATGCCGTTATGAAACGAACGTTTCGCGCCTCGGCGACGATAGCGGGCCTCATTCACCGCAATACAACCCAAAACCGAAAAACGGGTCGGCAGACCACGTTCAACTCCGATATCCTCTACGACACGCTGCTCAAATACGACCCGGACCACATCTTGATGCGGATCACACGCGAGGAAGCTATGCGTGGATTGGTCGATTTTGATCGTATCCGAGAAATGGCTTTACGTGTCGCAGGGCGCGTGGATCTTCTAAGGTTGGATCGCGTTACGCCGCTGGCCGCGCCCCTCTTCCTTGAACCCGGGCGTATTCCGGTCAATGGGTTGGCGGATGAACGGCTTTTGGCGGAAGAGGCCCAATCGCTCATGGCCGAGGTCGGTCTATCTCATCTTGAAGGATAGCGATTTTTCCAAAAAAGGGCCGCCGTAAAAAGCCACTTTTCATTCAGAAATGCGCGGCTATATTCGCGCGCATGACCAACATGCCACATATCACATCATTGCCGGCCCCTTACGGGCCGTGTGCGCGAGGTCTTCTTCTCCTTTGCCGCCTCTGAGCGGGCCTTCGGGCTGCGACCGCTCAGAGGATGCCATGCACGCACCCAAGACCCAGGCTAAGGTACAAGGATTTACAACATGACCAATAACAGAGTTGTCATTTTTGACACCACCCTGCGCGATGGCGAACAAAGCCCCGGCGCGACTATGACTCACGAAGAAAAACTCGAGATCGCCGAATTGCTCGACGATATGGGCGTCGACATTATCGAAGCCGGCTTCCCCATCGCTTCAGAAGGCGACTTTCGCGCGGTGTCCGAAATCGCGGAACGCAGCAAATCGTCGATGATCTGCGGCCTGGCGCGGGCGCAATTGCCCGATATCGACCGGTGCTGGGAAGCGGTTAAGCACGCAAAGCAGCCACGTATTCACACCTTCATTGGCACCTCACCGCTGCACCGCGCGATCCCAAACCTCACCATGGATGAAATGGCAGAGCGGATCGAACAAACGGTAAGCCACGCCCGCAATCTGTGTGACAATGTTCAGTGGTCGCCCATGGATGCCACGCGCACAGAGTGGGACTACCTCAAACTCGTTTGCGAAATTGCCATCAAAGCGGGCGCCAGCACGATCAACATACCCGATACCGTTGGCTATACAGCACCCCGCGAAAGCGCCGAGCTCATCCGGCGGCTGGTATCGGAAGTGCCCGGTGGCGAAGACGTAATCTGGGCCACGCATTGCCACAACGATTTGGGCATGGCGACCGCAAATTCTCTGGCAGCGGTTGAGGCTGGTGCCCGCCAAATTGAATGCACAATCAATGGCTTAGGTGAACGCGCGGGCAACACAGCGCTCGAAGAAGTTGTGATGGCTATGAAAGTCCGCAACGATATCATGCCGTTTGAAACGGGAATTGACACGCGCAAAATCATGCATATCTCGCGCCGCGTCGCGACTGTGTCCGGCTTCAACGTTCAATTCAACAAAGCCATCGTTGGCAAAAATGCTTTTGCCCACGAGAGCGGCATTCACCAAGACGGCATGCTCAAGAACGCCGAAACCTTTGAAATCATGCGCCCCGAAGATGTGGGGCTGTCGGGCACATCCCTTCCTTTGGGCAAGCACTCCGGCCGTGCTGCATTGCGGGCCAAACTCAAAGAGTTGGGCGTAGAGGTGGGCGACAACCAACTCAAAGACATCTTCGTGCGTTTCAAGGATCTCGCTGACCGAAAAAAAGAGGTCTACGACGATGACATTCTGGCTTTGGTCTCGACCACAGGCGATGGCGAAGAGCACCTGGAGTTGGTGAACCTCAAAATCCTGTGCGGCACTGGCGGCCCTGCTCAGGCAACCCTTGAAATGGCCGTTGGCGGAGAAGACAAAACCGCCGAAGCACAAGGCGACGGGCCTGTGGATGCGTCTTTCAAAGCAATTCGGGTCCTGCACCCAAACAAGGCGCGACTGGAAATCTACCAAGTGCACGCTGTCACGGCCGGGACAGATGCCCAGGCCACGGTGAGCGTGCGTCTCGAAGAAGACGGCATGATCGCGACAGGGCAATCCGCCGACACGGACACGGTCGTGGCGTCTGCCAAGGCTTATATCCAGGCGCTCAACAGGCTCATTGTACGCCGAGAAAAGGTCGGACCAGGCGCTGATGTCCGCGAAGTCAGCTACAAAGAACACTGAAGGTGCGGTCTTGTGCGCTTTTGCTTGGGCCACTTCTTTTGTGATGGTCCAACAGTGTGGAAGCCCAAGTTGACTGTTATGGATTGGGGTTGCGAAAAGTGAGAAATATCTGAAATTTGGCGATGGCCCTGAGGGGCGGCATATCATGGCGTTGTTGACGCGCCGCAATTCTCGCAGAGAAATGGATATGGCACATGACGAGAGATACCATCACTGCCTTGCCTGATCCAAAGGGGTTCTCACCTGATCCGCTGACGGATTTGATGCGCTCTGGCGCGCGCCAGTTGATCGAGCAGGCGCTTGAGGCGGAACTGGGCGCACTGCTCGCGCAGTTTTCCAACGAGACAACTGGTGAAGGGCACGCTCGGATCGTCCGGCATGGCCATTTGCCTGAGCGCGAGATCATGACCGGCGTTGGCCCGGTCGCTGTGAGGGTGCCGCGGGTTCGGGATCGCGGCCCGCAGGCTGATAAGGTACGGTTCACCTCCTCGATCCTGCCGCCGTATTTGCGCAAGGCCAAATCCGTCGAGGAACTTCTGCCCTGACTCTACCTCAAAGGGATTTCCACCGGCGATTTCCAGGAAGCCCTGGCCGCGCTGCTCGGCCCCAACGCGGCAGGCCTGTCGTCTACAACGATTTCCCGGCTCAAATCGGACTGGTGGGACGACTATGAGCGGTGGCAGAAGCGCGATCTGAGCGCGCGGCGCATCGTCTGCGTCTGGGCCGACGGCGTGTATTTCCAGCCCAGAATGGGGGAAAAACAATGCGTTCTGGTGCTCATTGGCGCGGATGAATGGGGCCGCAAGGAAATCTTGGGCCTGACCGACGGCTACCGCGAAAGCACGCAAAGCTGGCGTGAGTTGCTTCTCGATCTCAAGCGGCGCGGTCTCAGCCATGCGCCTGATCTCGCGGTCGGCGACGGGGCGCTTGGCTTTTGGGCCGCGCTGCGCGAGGTGTTCGGCGACACGATCGAACAGCGCTGCTGGTTCCACAAGACGGGTAACGTGCTCAACGCCATGCCGAAGTCCGTGCAGGCCAAAGCCAAAGGCCATCTACACGACATCTGGCAGGCCGAGACGAAGTCTGAGGCCAATGCCGCCTTCGACTTCTTCGTTGAGACCTACAGCGTGAAATACGCCAAGGCAGTGGCCAAGTTGGTCAAGGACCGCGAGGCGCTACTCGCCTTCTATGACGTCCCGGCGGAATACTGGAAACACATCAGGACAACCAATCCCAGCGAAAGTACCTTCGCTACCTTCCGTCACCGCACCGGCAAAGCCAAGGGTTGCCTGAGCCGCAAAACCGGGCTGGCCATGGCCTTCAAGCTGATGATGTCGGCGCAGGGCAAATGGCGAAAGCTCGAAGGGTCAAACCGGATGCCCGAGATCATTCAAGGCGTTGCACTCGTCGACGGCATCAAGCAACGGCAACCCGCCGCCTGATCACAACGTCACCAACTGTCGGGTATAGCTCGCGAAAAGTCGATTTAGGCTACTGTTTAAAGGACGACGAAACTGTGATGGAAGCGCGCATGGTCGTATCGTACGAACTTGCGCATGCCGAGACAAAGAGGTTTGAAAAATCTCTGCCTAGATCACAGGCAACCCGGCACTTCCAGTAATACAGTTCTATGGACTAAGTCAGTAGCCAACCAAGGCAAAAAATAAGTCCAGATTGACCTCCAATTCAGTCCAGCGCAGTATGGGTCATGACCCTGCCTATCGAAGCGTATTTTCTGGCACCGCACACCTCTGGAACCTTACAAGCTCGCATCCAACAGATGATCGCGGAATTTGTGCTGTCGGGCCGCTTGCGGCGCGGTGATAAACTGCCGTCGTCACGCAAATTGGCCGAGCATCTCGGTGTAAGCCGTATCACCGTCACCTTGGCTTACACGGAATTATTGGCAAACGACTATCTCATGTCCAAGGGGCGATCGGGATACTTTGTATCGGAAAACGCCCCCGACCCACCCGAATTTCAACGCACGATGCAGCGCAAGGATGCTGTGGATTGGGCGCGCGCGTTGCCTGTTCGGATCGCGTCACAGGCGACCGCACTTAAACCTGCGGATTGGCAAAGCTACCGTTACCCGTTTGTCTACGGGCAAACAGACCCATCTCTGTTTGACCACGGGAATTGGCGACTCTGTGCCTTGCAAGCGCTTGGCGCACGCGATTTCACAGCGTTGACCTCCGACTATCACGATGCGGATGACCCTCAGTTGGTCGACTTTCTCATCCGCCAAACTCTCCCACGTCGCGGAATTCATGCGGCTCCCGAGGAGGTTTTGGTCACTCTTGGCGCTCAGAATGCCTTGTGGTTGGCCGCGCAGGTCCTGCTTTCACAGCGGCGAACAGCTGCCATCGAAGAACCTGGCTACCCAGCGCTGCGCGATATTCTGACACTGTCGCGCTGCCACCTCGAACCTGTGCGCGCAGATGCACGCGGTTTGCCCCCCGAAGACATTCCGCCGGACACAGATGTGGTGTTTTGCACACCAAGCCACCACTGCCCGTCGGCAGCCACGATGCCTCTGGAACGCAGGACCAAGCTTCTGGAACGCGCCCGTGAGAATGATTGGTTGATCGTCGAGGACGACTACGAATTTGAAATCGCAGGTCCGGAAAACCCATTTCCAGCGCTCAAATCACTCGATTCAGAAGGGCGGGTTGTCTATGTCGGTTCGTTTTCAAAATCGCTCTTCCCCGGGCTTAGGCTAGGATACTTGGTTGCGGCGGAGCCTGTGATCCGCGAAGCGCGCGCGCTACGTGCCACAACTCTGCGGCACCCACCCGGCCACCTGCAACGCACCGCCGCCTACTTCCTCGCCCGCGGACACTACGACGCCTTGGTACGGCGCATGTCTCGGGCGCTGTCTAATCGACGGCGCGCCATGTTGGCTGGGATTGCCAAACATGGATTGAAAATCGCCGGAACCGGTTCAACGGGCGGCTCTGCGCTTTGGATGCGCGCGCCGGAGTATATATGTACCGAGGCGTTGGCCGAGACGCTGCGCGCACACGGAGTTCTCATCGAGCCAGGTCGCAGTTTCTTTGGCCGCGCAGACGCACCCCGAAATTTCTATAGGCTGGGGTATTCGTCGATCAACGAGGCTCGGATTGCCCCAGGCTTGGCTCGAATCGCAGCCGTTATCGACGCCGCCGCCAGTGTGTCGGCACAATGATCAAAGCACCAATTGAGGCGATGATCGAGTCAATGCCGGGTGCACCTAACCTAATCCCAAACATCAGGCTAGCGAAGTAGAACAGAAACGCGCCGCCCACACAGATGATGACGCTTTGCAAGATACCATTGCGGGTCCAACCCGTCTTTTCAGATAGATAGCCCACGATCCCTGCAATCACGACCGTGCCAATCAACGTTGGAAACATCAGCTTTCTCCTCGTAGGCGATCCCCAGCAACAAGAGGATACCCGCGCAGAAACACCTCAGAAGAAACCGCGCCCTTTCCTGCACGTTGCAACGTTTGCAGTGTAACGGCCTCAGAACCGCAAGCAACGGTTAACGGATCAATTGACAGGACCTCACCCGGCTCACCTGATCCATCAGCCACATCGGACATCAGGCATTTGATGCGCGTGTTTCCGTGCAACGTCCACGCCCCAGGAAACGGGCTCAGCCCGCGGACCTTCCTGTCCACTTCGTGGGCGGGTGCGCTCCAATCAAGGGCCGCCTCGTCCTTGAGAATTTTCTCCGCATACGTCACGCCCTTTTCGGGCTGCACCTGTGGTACCAAGTCAGGCAAACGATCAAGCGCCTCAGTGATTGCGTTTGCGCCCAGCTCCGCCAAGCGATCATGCAAGCGCGCAGTCGTATCCTTCGAGGTGATTCGCGTCTCGAAGCGCAGGAGCACAGGCCCGGTATCAAGCCCCGCTTCCATTTGCATAATGCAGACGCCCGTTTCTGTGTCCCCTGCCAAGATCGCACGGTGAATGGGCGCCGCCCCACGCCAGCGCGGCAAAAGAGAAGCATGGATATTGAGGCATCCGTATTTGGGCGCATCCAGGACAGTTTGGGGTAGGATCAGACCGTAGGCCACCACAACCGCCACATCGGCACCTAGGAGTGCAAACGCCTCTTGAGCCTCCGGAGATTTCAACGAACCCGGATGACGGATGTCGAGGCCCAAGGTCTCCGCCCGCGCATGGACGGGCGTGGGGCGATCCTTTTTGCCACGCCCCGCAGGTCTCGGAGGTTGGCAGTAGACACAAACGATTTCATGGCCCGCCTCGACCAAAGCATCGAGCACTGGAACCGAAAAATCCGGTGATCCCATGAAGACAATCTTCATTTGGCTTTCCGCGCCTTCTTCAGCAGCATATCGCGTTTCACCTTGCTCAATCGGTCAAAATACATTCGGCCGGCCAGGTGGTCGATCTGATGCTGCACTGATGTCGCCCAAAGTCCAACGAAATCGCGACGATCCCACTGGCCCTTATCGTTCAGAAACCGCACAGTGACCTTGGCAGGACGCCGGATTTTGGCATAGACGCCTGGAAGGCAGGGACTTGCCTCTTCATGGTCATTCGTCTCGCTGGACGCTTCGAGAATCTCGGGATTGGCCATCCGGATCGGACGTCCCCGCTCATCTGAGGCATCTACAACGGCCAAGCGTTTCCTCTCGCCCAACTGCACTGCGGCCAATCCGACGCCAGGCATCGCCTCCATGACCTCGATCATCTCATCCCAGAGTACACGCACCTCATCGGTGATTTCCGCGACATCTACGGCGGGCGTTTGCAGCCGTTTATCGGGCCATTGAATCACGTTACGCATAAGCGGCCTGTAGTCTTTTTGACTCGTCTGTGGAGAGGCGATCAAAGATCACCTTCCCGTCGAGATGGTCTAGTTCGTGCTGCGCGCACGCAGCAGCAAATCCAGAAAAATTGTTTTCATGCATGCGCATCTGCGCGTCTTGGTAGCGCAGCGTGATTGTCTCAGCGCGCGCGATCTCAGCTTCAACCCCTGGGATAGAAAGACAAGCCTCAGCGCCGGTCACTTGCGCATCGCTGCGCGCAGTAATTTCAGGATTAATGCAGACGTATGGCGTTGCCACGCCATCTTTCCACGTTGGGTCCATGACAAAAACCCGCCGCATCACTCCGATTTGTGGCGCGGCCAGGCCTCGGCCAGGCGCGGCGTACATTGTTTCAAACATATCGGCGAGCAATGTAAGGTCGACCTCTTCTACGGGCACGCACACCTCGGTCAAACGTAGGTCAGGCCAGAGGACAATTTCCTGCTCCGCCATGTTAAGCGCGCGCCTTGTCGCGTTTGAGTTTTTGCATTTTGCGGGTAATCATCTGGCGGCGAAGCGGTTTGAGATAATCGATGAACAACTTGCCGTTGAGGTGGTCGATCTCGTGCTGCACACAAGTGGCCCAGAGCCCGTCAAAGACCCGCTGCTGGGCTGCGCCATTCTCATCGATCCAAACCACTTCGACCTCCGTCGGACGTGTCACATCCGCGAATTGGTCGGGGATCGACAAACAGCCCTCTTCGTAGGTGTTCAGCTCATCCGATGACGCGATGACCTCGGGGTTGAACATGGTCACGGGTTGCGGTGTTGCGCCTTCTTCTTTCACGCAATCAAGCACGATAAGGCGTTTGTTGACGCCCACTTGAGGGGCCGCCAAGCCAATGCCCGGCGCGTCGTACATGGTCGAGAGCATGTCATTGGCCAGGGTGCGCAGCTCGTTGGTGACGTCTTCGATGGGCGTGCTCAGCTTTTTGAGCCGCGGATCAGGATGGATGAGGATCGGGCGTTTCATACCCCATGATCTAGGCGAGCCGGGGTTAGAGCGCAACGCTTCTAAGCGCCAGAGATCACCGCACCTGGGTTCATGATGCCGTTTGGATCAAGTGCAGCTTTGATAGCGCGCATGGCGGCCAGTTTTGTCGGGTCGCCGTAGCGTTCCAAATCGCCAACCTTGAGCCGGCCAATGCCATGCTCCGCACTGACCGAACCGCCAAGTTCATGGACCAAATCATGGACCGTGCGTTTGATCTCATCGCGGACATTTATGTGATCAGCTCGCGAGCGGCCCGGCTGGGGAAAAACATTGTAGTGCAAGTTACCGTCGCCCACGTGTCCAAAACAGTTGATGCGGAATTCCCCCAAATCCGCGATGGCTCTATTCCCACGGATGATGAACTCCGGGATCGTGCTGAGAGGAACGGAGATATCGTGAGAGCTCACAGACCCGATGCGGCGGTTGGCTTCTGGAATGCTCTCGCGCACAGACCAAAAGGCTTGGCGCTGCGCCTCGGACTGGGCGATCACCCCGTCGTCGCTGAGCCCGGCTTCTACTGCGGCTTCAAATAAAGTCTCTAACGCCTCGGGCGGATCAAGACCGAGAGGGAGGCCGATATCTATGAGCACCATCCATTCCGGCGTTTCCGCAAAGGGCGCAGAAACCTCGGGGCCAACATCGGCCAAGAAATCAAGCCCTTGGCGGTGGATTATCTCAAAGGCCGACACTCCCTCGCCCAATTGCTCGCGCGCCAAAGCCAAGAGGGAAAGCGCCGCTTCTGGGGTCTCCACGGTGAAAAAGGCTGTGCCACAAGCTGCGGGCACCGGGGACAGGCGCAAGCTCGCGGCAGTGATAACGCCCAAAGTGCCCTCTGCGCCCATAAGCAGGTGTTTGAGATCGTAGCCCGTATTGTCTTTGCGCAGTCGTTTGAGGCCGTGCCAGATCGTGCCATCGGGCAAGACGGCTTCAAGACCCAGACACAACTCGCGGGCATTGCCGTAGCGCAAGACGTTCACACCGCCCGCGTTGGTGGAAAGAACGCCTCCAATGCGCGCCGTGCCTTCCGACGCCAAAGACAACGGGAACAGACGATCGACATCTGCTGCCGCGTCTTGGACCTGAGCCAAGGTCGCCCCCGCTTCGACGAGGAGCACGTTTTCCTCTGGGAAAACGCCACGCACTGCGTTCATCCGTTCCAGCGAGAGAATGAGCGGCGCGGGCACATCTTCGGCGACTTGCCCTCCAACAAGGCCCGTCCCACCGCCGTAGGGGATTACGGGCACTCGCGCGTCGTTCGCTGCTTTTATGAGCGCCGCAACGTCGCCCGTACTTCGCGGTTTGGCCAAAAGCCCGGCCTGTCCCGCCCAACGGCCACGCGGCTCTTCAAGGTATCGTGGCTCTGCAGAACTTAGAACGTCTTTGCCCACGGCGCCGTCCAATTGGGCAGCGAAGTCGGCATCGGCGGGGTTCAATGGCATGTCATTCGTCGGCATCGCCAGAGGAGGTATCGCGCAAGAACTTGGGGCGCAAGACAACGACTGTGGGGCGCGACGGCAAATTCGACAAAGAGACTTCGATCGACGCATCATCCCGGCTGTCGATGGCGAACTCCTCCTCCATTCCCTGGACGAAAGTGGCTAAGCTGTAGCCAGAGAACCAGTGCATCGGAATCACAATCGACGACCGCAGCCGTCGCAAGATTTTGATCATGGTTTATTGTGGAACTGTGTAACCACCGTCCACCGGCGCCATTACAACATCGAGCCGACCGAGCGCCGCGTATTGCGCGTCATTGAGTTCGTGATGAAGATGGCCGATACAAAGGCCCTCTGTTTCGAACACAAAGATCGAATTGCCCTTTAGCTCCCCTCCCAAAAACTCTGCGCGGATGTATGTTGAAACATTGCGTACGACCAGGTCCGGCAGTTCAAGGTAATGGTCTATGCCTGTACCAAAAGTCTCGCCCCAGCCCTTGAGTACATGGGCGATTGCGGGGTCAGCAAAAGCGGTCCAATGGCTCGAGTGCGCATGATTCATCGTCACGACATCGGGGACCAACTGGGTATTCCCGATGAACCCCGTGTAATCCATTACCGCGTTGATGCCGCCATGGGTCTGGATCAAAAAGGAGGCGTGGGCAACATAGGTAAGCCGCACTGTGTATGGCGATATTGGATCACGCCACGACGCTTTTTGCAGGTATTTCAATCCGGGAGTCGCATCGGCGATGGCGATGCAATGGCTGGCCCGGCGTTCTTGCGCAAGCGTAAATGTCGCCGCTAACGTCAATACCAGTGTGAGAACGGTGTTGCGAAACATATAGGGCCACCTCCTGATCGCAAAGGTAGCCCCGATTGTGTGTCTGGCGAACCTCAAACCGCGAGAGTTCGCGGCTTTTGGCGGTTCGGCTTAAAGATGGGGATAAAGCGGGAAGCGCGTGCAGAGCTCGGCCACTTCGGCTTTGACCTTTTCCTCAACCGCCGCGTTGCCCTCTTCGCCATTGGCAGCAAGGCCATCAACCACTTCAATGATCCAATCAGCGATTTGACGGAATTCCGCTTCACCAAACCCCCGCGTCGTGCCCGCAGGTGACCCAAGGCGGATCCCTGACGTGATAGTTGGCTTCTCTGGGTCAAACGGCACACCGTTTTTGTTGCAGGTGATGTGGGCGCGGCCGAGGGCTTTCTCGGTTGCATTCCCCTTCACGCCTTTGGGCCGCAAGTCCACGAGTAGGACGTGGGTGTCGGTCCCGTGGGTCACCGTGTCGAGGCCGCCTTTGATCAGTTGATCCGAGAGCGCTTGGGCGTTTTTGATCACCTGTTCGATATAGGTTTTGAAATCGGGACGCAGCGCCTCGCCGAAGGCCACGGCCTTGGCCGCGATAACGTGCATCAGCGGACCGCCCTGGATGCCAGGGAAAATCGCTGAGTTGAACTTCTTGGACAGTGCCTCTTCATCGGTGAGGATCATGCCACCGCGCGGGCCACGCAGAGTTTTGTGCGTGGTTGTCGTCACCACATGGCAATGCGGGAACGGCGATGGATAATGGCCTGAGGCGATCAATCCGGCGAAATGCGCAACGTCCGCGAGGAGGTATGCACCCACGCTGTCCGCGATTTCGCGCATTTTGGCAAAGTCGATCTGGCGCGGAATTGCAGAGCCCCCTGCGATGATCAGCTTGGGCTGATGCTCATTGGCCAGCGCTTGGACTTCATCATAATCGAGCAGGTTGTCTTGCTTACGCACACCGTATTGCACGGCATTGAACCATTTGCCTGATTGGTTGGGACGTGCGCCGTGGGTGAGGTGACCACCGGCATCCAGGCTCATACCCAGGATCGTGTCGCCAGGCTGCAAGAGCGCTTGGAATACGCCCTGGTTGGCCTGAGAACCGGAGTTTGGTTGCACATTCGCAAAACCACAGTTGAACAGCTGTTTTGCGCGTTCAATTGCCAGATCCTCAGCGATGTCCACAAATTGGCAGCCGCCATAATAGCGACGACCAGGATAACCTTCGGCGTATTTGTTAGTCATCACACCGCCCTGCGCTTCCATCACAGCTGCAGAGACAATGTTTTCCGAGGCGATCAGCTCGATCTCATCGCGCTGGCGTCCAAGCTCTTGGCCCATAGCTGCGGCGATCTGTGGATCGCGATCAGCAAGCGACTGAGTGAAGAAACCGGTGTCACGGTGCGGGGCATTCATGGGCAGAGACTCCAGGCAAAGATGTTTGACTTGGCGTGTCTTTAACGCGAACCACCCCGGATGGGAAAGATGCGAATGCGACGCAAAGCCCCTTTGTCCCGGCATTCGGAACCGCTCTCTGGTGTGCCGCGAAACTTTGTGCTTGTTTGGCGGACATATAGACCTTTTGGGAAACCTGTACCCTATGGCCCTGCGCATCGCCTTTTGTGCGTCAAACGCTCCTCTCGCACAGTCTGCGAAAGCCACGCTCACCGCGCGGCACGGCGATCACACGCCCCATTTAGCAGATGTGGTTGTGGCGCTGGGGGGAGATGGTTTTATGCTTCAGACGCTGCACGCCACCCAATACAACCCGGCGCCGGTTTACGGCATGAACCGTGGCACAGTCGGTTTCTTGATGAACGAGTACTCCGAAGCCGATTTGGTGACACGCTTGGAGGCTGCGGTTGAAGAGGTGATCAACCCCCTGTCCATGCGCGCAGTTACAACAACCGGAGAAGTTCACGAAGCACTGGCCATCAACGAAGTATCGCTTCTGCGCGCCGGACCACAAGCCGCGCGGTTGCGCATCTCTGTCGATGGCCGCGTCCGCATGGCCGAACTGGTGTGCGACGGCGCCTTGCTAGCGACACCGGCTGGATCGACTGCCTATAATTTCTCTGCCCACGGGCCAATCTTGCCAATTGGATCCGATGTTTTAGCACTCACGGCTATGGCGGCCTTCCGACCAAGGCGCTGGCGGGGAGCGCTCCTGCGCCAAACCGCTGAGGTCCGGTTCGAAGTACTGGACCCAGACAAGCGTCCGGTGATGGCTGAAGCGGATGCACGAGCGGTGCAAGACGTGGTTTCTGTCGATATTCGCTCTGAACCCGCCATCAAACACCGTATCCTCTTTGATCCAGGCCATGGACTCGAAGAACGCCTGCTTCGCGAGCAGTTCGTATGATCGGATACGTCGACCCAGACCGCGAAACCTTTAGAGCCTTTCGCGAGATGGATCGCCCAGGTCCCCTCCACATGCTCAACCTCGTCCGGCTCCATGAACGTGCCCACTACGAGGATGGGTGCAGCGCAACTGGTGCAGAGGCCTATGCCGCTTATGGCCGTGAAAGTGCGCCCGTTTTCGAACGGTTGGGCGGGCGCATTGTCTGGCGTGGATCTTTCGAGTTTATGCTCATTGGCCCACGCGAAGAACGCTGGGACGCCTGTTTCATCGCAGAATATCCTAGCCTCGGGGCATTCGTTGAGATGATCCGCGATCCAATTTACCGAGCAGCTGTGAAACATCGGCAAGCCGCCGTGGAAACATCCCGTCTCATAAGATGCGCGCCGCTAGATGTCGGTGCGGGCTTTGCCGGTTAACGGGCTGGTCGCAGTTGGCCTGTGCATTCTCCAAAACTAATCAACTCTGCTGCTCCCTTCGCAAAACCTCGCAAAGTGACCGTGTCACCGTCTTCCAGGAAGTTGCGCTGAGATCCATCATTCAAGGTGATCGGCTCTTTCCCACCCCAGGACAGTTCCAGAAGAGCGCCGCGGCTGTCTTTGGTCGCCCCGGAAATTGTCCCAGAGCCCAATAAATCCCCGCTGCGCATCGGGCATCCACAACCCGTGTGATGCGCCAATTGCTGGGCTGAGGAATAGTACATCTCACTATAATTCGTGCGGGTGATAGTCGTCTCGGCACCATCCTGCGGAGTCAATCCGACATCCAAATCTATATCAAAGAGCATCGGGCCAGGCTCCTGAAGATATGGCAGCAAATCGACCCTGCGCTCCGGCCCGGCCACGCGGCACGGCCGAAGCGCTTCTGCGGTCACAATCCAAGGACTGATCGTCGTCGCCGTTGCCTTGGCTTGGAACGGCCCCAATGGCTGGTATTCCCAAGTCTGAATGTCCCGCGCCGACCAATCGTTGAGCATGACGTAGCCAAAGATCGCTTCGTCCGCCTCCGCCACACTCAGCGGGGCATCCGTAGTCGTGCCCACAATCGCGCCAAGTTCCAATTCAAAATCAAAGCGTTCCGATGGCGCCCAACGGGGCATCTCATCACTTGGTCCCTTTAACTGGCCATGGGGCCGGACAATTGACGTGCCCGATACAACCACTGACGATGCGCGCCCGTTGTAGCCGATGGGCATATGTTGCCAGTTTGGCGGCAGTGCATTCTCTGGCCCACGAAACATCGCGCCCACATTGGTGGCGTGATGGCGTGAAGCGTAAAAGTCCGTGAACTCCGAGACACGAAACGGCATGTGCAGTGTGGCTTCGTTCACTGGCACAGAATGCGCGATGACTGCGTCTTGGGTGTCCTCGGACGCGCCATCGGACAAGAGATGCTGAAGCGCAGCACGATATCCCGACCAAACAACGGGCCCAAGCTCCATGAAATCATTCCAATAGGGTGCATCAAGCACATCGGCATCCGCATCTGGACGAAGCACTCCGACCGCCTCAAGCCCGGTTAGATCAATCACCCGATCCCCGACCCGGGTCCCGCACCGTAGATCTCCGTCACCCACACTGAACACGCCATAGGGCACATTGGCGAGGCCGAACCCATCCGCGCCCAAATCTTCTCCCATCCAAGATTTCATGCCGCCCTCTTCCTCTTGCTCAAAATACCCCGGGGGAGTCAGAAGGGCGGGGGCAGCGCCCCCAACCCCGTCTATCGCCCATCGGGCGTGCCGTCGAAATGCTTCTCCATGTCGGACCAGCAATCGATGTAATTGTCCTGAAGCGGTGCCTCGCGCCCGGCAAACTCCGTGAGGTGCTGAGGGAACCGCGTCTCAAACATAAAGCTCATCGTGTTGTCGAGCTTCTCGGCCTTGAGCTCCGCATTACTCGCACCTTCAAAAGCCTTGCGGTCCGGGCCATGGGGGAGCATCATATTGTGCAAACTCATCCCGCCTGGGACAAATCCTTCCGGTTTGGCGTCATAGATGCCATAGATGTTGCCCATCAGCTCGGACATGACGTTCTTGTGGTACCAAGGCGGGCGGAACGTGTTCTCTGCCACCATCCAACGCTCGCGGAAAAGCACGAAGTCGATATTAGCGGTTCCCGGCACGCCCGATGGCGCCGTGAGCACAGTGAAAATCGAGGGGTCCGGATGGTCAAAGAGGATCGCGCCGACTGGGCAGAATGCCCGCAAATCGTATTTCAGTGGCGCGTAGTTTCCGTGCCACGCCACCACGTCGAGCGGACTTTGCCCAATGTCCGTTTTATGAAACTGCCCGCACCATTTCACAGTCACGGTGGAGGGCACCTCACGGTCTTCGAAGGCCGCCACGGGCGTTTTGAAATCCCGCGGATTGGCAAGGCAATTGGCACCAATAGGCCCGCGATGGGGCAGCTCAAACTTCTGGCCGTAATTCTCACAGACAAATCCACGCGCCGGGCCGTCAAGCAGTTCCACCCGATAGACAAGCCCACGGGGCATGATCGCGATCTCTTTGGGCTCCACATCAATGATGCCAAGCTCGGTATGAAACCGCAGCCGTCCCTCCTGGGGCACCACCAACATTTCGCTATCGGCGGAGTAGAAGTAATCATCCACCATGCTTTGCGTGACGAGATAGACATGGGCGGCCATACCCGTCTGGGTGTTCACATCCCCGGCCGTGGTCATCGTGTGCATTCCGGTGAGCCAGGTCAGCGGCACTTCGCTGTGGGCAACAGGTGACCACCGGTATTGGCCCAGGCTCGATACATCCTGTGGAGCATGCGGCGCCGTTTTCCAATAGGGCAGGTCGATCCGCGCATACCGCGTTGAATGCTTGACCGATGGTCGGATGCGATAGGCCCATGTCCGCTCGGGGCGTTCATGGGTAAAGGCGGTCCCGGAGAGCTGTTCGGCATAAAGCCCATAGGCGCATTTCTGCGGGCTGTTCATCCCTTGCGGTAAGGTATCTGGCAACGCTTCCGTCTCAAAGTCATTGCCGAACCCTGGCATATAGCCGGGACAGGTAGCATTCGTGGAAATCGCTTGGTTGATTGGGCGTTGATCTTGGGTGTTCATGTGGACATCTCCGTCTCAACTGAGAGTTTATTGCGTGGTAGCATCGGCTTTTTTCACTGAGGTCCCACGCGCAGCAGCAAGCGCAGCCTCCAATGTTGTCAAATCACCGATGTGGTTGGCGAGGATCAAAACAAGGCGCGCATTGAGCGCGTGCGTCTCTTCTTCTGAGAGTCCGTCATGGGCGCGCAGGAGGGCTGCATAAAAATCATCCGGATTCTGAAGGTTAGGCGTCAAAGTAAGTGTCATGAAACCCGTCCTGTGGATTGTTTGAGCGCGCGTGCGACGTCTTGTGGATCAAATTCAGCCCATCGGGCCGCAACATGTTGATCCGGTCGAATGAGGTAAATCGCTTGAGGATTGTCGCCCAGGTACCGCTTGCGCAGCAAATCATCTTTTGCAGGCAAGACAATCGCTGGAAGAATTGCACCCGAAATATCCACATTATGTGGTAGTTCAAGTCCGATTGATAACAACATGAAGGCGTTTGATTTTAGTATGCCCAAAAGAAAATCGTCCCCAACCGGGCAATCTGGCGCAGGGGACCCGGGCGCAGAACGCAGGGGACCGTCTAAAGCATCTTCGCCAAACAATCTGCCTTGTGCATAAAAACACGGGCTCGAAAGACGGCCAGAATTGACCATGGGGCGAGCGAACGGCTGCTGCTCGACCAGATCAAGCACGGCATCCCTAAAGAGCGCATGGGCCGGTGAACGCGGGGTTAAAAAGTCCGCGGATCGCGACGAGTTTTTGATGTTTTCTAGCCCGGCTTCTTTGCGCTCTAAATGGTAGCTGTCGATAAGGGATTTGGGCGCAGCGCCCTTGCACACAAGATCTAGCTTCCAGGCAAGATTATCTGCGTCCTGAATGCCGCCGTTGCAACCACGCGCACCAAAAGGCGAGACCTGGTGTGCGCTGTCGCCCGCAAAGATCACGGGACCATGGACATATTCATCCATCGTACAACAGCGGAACGTGTAGATCGAAGTCCAGACCAAATTGAAATCGATCCCCTCCCCGATCATTCCGCGCACACGGGCGCGCACTTTGTCGTCGTTTAGCTCCGCCTTGCGGTCAATGTCCCACCCCAGTTGAAAGTCCAATCGCCAAACGTCATCTGGCTGACGATGCATCAGCGCGGTTTGACCCGGGTTGAACGCCGGATCGAACCAAAAGCGGCGTTCGATGGGGAAGTCAGCCTTGGCCCGGATGTCGGCGATGAGGAAATTGTCTTCAAACACACGCCCGTCAAAGCCCAGACCCATCATCTCCCGAATGGGAGAATTGGCCCCGTCGCAGGCCACAAGCCAATCAGCCTAAAGCACGTAAGGCCCATCCGGCGTGTCGACGGTGAGGACCACATGATCGTCGTGGCGCTCCATCTCCGTGACTTGGTTTTGGCCACGGATTTCAATGGGCGCGCCCTTGGCCTGTGCCTCGAAAATCGCCTCGACGATAAAACGCTCGAAATAGGGTTGTTGGAGGTTGATGAAGGCCGGGCGGCGGTGGCCTTCTTCGGGGAGGAGGTTGAACTCGTAAATCTCCTCCTCACCTCGAAACACGCGGCCCAGGTTCCATTGCACGCCCTTGTCGACCATGGCCTGACCGACGCCGAGGCGGTCGCAAATCTCTAACGTGCGCTTGGCAAAACAGATCGCGCGCGAGCCCATGCCAACGCCGTCATGGTCGTCGAGCACCAGAACCGGTGTGCCCCGTGGCCCCAGATCCAAAGCCAGCGCCATGCCAATGGGCCCGCCGCCGACGATGACCACGGGATGACGCGCGGGCGTTTCAGCGTCCTGAGCCGGAACGCGTGCGTAGGGATAGAGTTGGAATTGGGTTTTGTAACGCTGGTGGATCATGCGCACATCTTCCTCTCAACGATGGCAAATCGGCTGCACGGGCGTCACCCCTGCAAAGCCACCCACATGTCTTTATCGCGCTGCGCGGTCCAAATCCGGGGGGTGTCGATGCCTTGGGCTTCGTCATAGGCGCGCGCCACATTGAACGGGAGGCAATGCTCGTAGATTGCGTAGTCGGAGAACTTCGGGTCGCAGGAGGTGCGGCACGCGTCCCAGGCCTCTTTGAGTGACCCTCCACGGGCCGCGACTTTCGCCACAGGCGCATAAGTCGAGGCCACAAAATCACGGGTGCTCTCAATGGCTTTGTCGACCATCTCACGGCCCACAAGCGCATCGCCTCGGCCCGGCGCAATGGCGTCCACGCCATAGGCTTTGATCGCATCCAGCGTATCGCTCCAATCGCCAAAATGTCCATCGCCGCAGTAGCAGGCAGAGTGATATTCCACGATATCGCCCGTGAACATCACATTGGCATCGGGAACGTGTATCACGATATCCCCCGCCGTATGAGCGCGGCCAAGGTGTTTGAGGTCGACACGACGATTGCCTAGAAAGACCGTCATGGACGTGCCAAAGGTCGTGGTTGGCCAAGTCAGACCGGGGATTTCCTCGTGGCCCTGGAACAAGCGCGGGAAGCGGTCGAACTCGCTGTCCCAATCTTCTTGGCCGCGTTCGACCACCATGGACCGCGCCTTATCAGACATAAGGACTTGTCCGGCCCCATAGGCGCTTGCGCCGAGTACCCGGACCGCGTGATAGTGCGTCAGCGCAAGATGCGTGATGGGTTTGTCGGTGACTTCGCGCACTTTTTCGATCACCTGACGCGCCAGACGCGGGGTGGCTTGAGCCTCGATAATCATCACACTGTCGTCGCCAATGATCACGCCAGAGTTCGGATCCCCTTCGGCCGTAAACGCCCAAAGGCCTTCGCCCACTTCGGTGAAGTTCACCGTTTTTTCACCCATGTCTGATTGCGAGGCAAAAGCCTTGGCCATTGCATGTCCTCCAGTATCTCACTTGCGACTCACCTTTGACAGTTACTTTTGTAACTAACAAGGGCCCATAAGACCAAGAATCGCTTCAATTGATTGCGCCATGCGTTGGCGACGGGGCCCCCTGTTAAAAGCACAGGCTGGGATCGCGGCCCAATGCTGCAACAGACGCTGATGAACAAAAAAATCGAGCGCTTCGTTGGATCCACCGTAGGCCGCTTTGAAGGCAAGTCGGTATGCATCGGGCCAAATTCCGCGCTCGGAGGCACGTGACAAAAGCCTGATCTCAGAGAGAATTTGTCCGGCGTCGCGAAACGCCGGGTGGATGCCGAGGTTCTCAAAATCGAGACCGGTCACAGTGGTTGTGGTCATAATGAGGTTACCAGCGTTCAGATCGCCATGCAGGACAGCTTTGGGAACAGGCACGTTCGTCACTTCGGCTGCCAACCTGGCGCAAATCTCGCGCGCAAGAGCGTAATGTTCAGGCAAGAACTCAGCTGTCAAAGGCACACGAGCCAATGGACCACGCGTGTCGAAGCATTCCAAACGGGTCTCGCGCAATCGGTGGAACGCGCCAAGCCAAGCGGCGACGCGGGTCATTGCATGCATTGCATCTTCACCATCCATAAGCGCGTCGCGAAGAGTTCGCCCTGCAACATAGTCCAGTGCAATCACTTGATGGTTTTCAGACCAGGCCAAAACCTTGGGCGCGCGGTTTGTGTTGTCATCGCGCATCATACGAGCGGCTTGTCGGTGGGCCCGCAGTGACGTGTTGAACCCGATCTCTGAGCGCTTCAACACAACATCGCCGAAGCGCAATACGGTGCCAGCGGCATTCAGGACAATTGGTGCCCCGCCCACAGAACGTCCGATTTCTTTGGCAAGAATAGGCCAAGCTGCCAAGCACGTGGGATCAGGTCGCGTCATATCGATACCCTGCCCCCCTTTTCCGCGCAGGCGCAACAGCGTATCAGCGGCATTATGACTGGCCCAACGAGATCTCACGGTCGCAAATCGATCAAAGCCACGCTGCGACCGCGCGCGTTGATGGAAGACCGCCCGACCCTCAAAGACGCGTTCAATGCGCGGGTCATCACCCTATTTCCAGAGCTTTTCCCCGGCGTCTTGGGCGGTTCTCTTACCGGCAGGGCCCTGGATCAAGGATTGTGGCAACTCCATCCCATTGATCTTCGACGCTTTGGAGAAGGCAAACACCGCAACGTCGATGACACTCCCGCAGGCGGTGGGGCCGGAATGGTCCTGAGACCAGATATCATGGCACGCGCGATTGATCAGGCGATGGCGATGGGGGATGGCCCGATCATCTATCTCTCACCGCGCGGACGGCCGTTTACCCAAGCCATGGCGAAAGACCTCGCAAAAATGCCCGGAGCCACATTCATTTGTGGCCGCTTCGAGGGGTTGGATGAGCGGGTGATCGAACACTACCGCATCCAAGAAGTGAGCTTGGGTGACTTTGTCCTCACCGGTGGCGAAATCGCGGCGCAAGCCGTATTGGATGCCACCGTTCGGCTGATCCCTGGGGTTCTAGGCAATGCCGAATCTACAGAAGAAGAAAGCTTTTCCAACGGTTTATTGGAGCACCCGCAATATACGCGCCCCGCAACTTGGCAAGGGCACGATATCCCGGCAATCCTGACATCTGGCAACCACAAAGCGATTGCTGATTGGCGACGAGACATGGCCGAGAAGATCACCAAAGAGCGCCGCCCGGACCTCTGGGACAAGTTCAATCAAGACTATGCCTTGCAACCGGTTGCAAGAATCCTTGATTGCAACCGGTTGCAAGTGTTAAACTCTGGCATGGGAGGACGTGACATGAATGAGCTGAAGCACACAGGATATTATTCCACCGAAGCTGCGGATCTGACGGCTTTTCGCGCTGTTGTTGAAGACAATTGTACCGCCGGTGACGTGCCGCATGCCGCTGAGGTTGTCAAAAATATACCGGTTTATCAGGCATCTGACCTTGATCTCGTGAACCCAGCTGCACGCCAATCCGTGATGGCCGAATGGGCCAATGTCCTTTTGAACGGGTCCGGTGTGTTGGCCGTGCGCGGCGCTTATGCGGACACATCTTCGATCGATGCAGCTACAGATATATTTCACAACATCATCGCGAGCGAGGCCGCCGCTGGCGGTGGCGCAGACCACTTCGCCGCCGCTGGATCGAATGCGCGTATCTGGAATGTGGTCGAAAAACTATGCCATGCGTCACCCGAAGTTTTTGCCCGTTATTTCGGCAACTTGGCAATTTCCGCCGTTTGCGAAGCATGGCTTGGGCCAGGCTACCAGATGACGGCGCAGGTCAATCTCGTGCGTCCCGGCGGCGCCGCTCAGACCTGTCACCGCGACTATCACTTGGGCTTTATGACACCAGAGCAAGCGGCGAAGTTTCCGGCCCATATCCATCGGCTCTCGCCACTTCTCACGCTGCAGGGCGCGATCGCGCATGTTGATATGCCGGTGGAGAGCGGACCGACCAAACTTCTGCCGTTCTCGCAACGCTATGACGCGGGCTACATGGCCTATACACGCGCGGATTTCGCCGATTACTTCGATGCGAATTGCGTGCAAGTCCCGCTGTCAAAAGGCGATGCTTTGTTCTTCAGCCCCGCACTTTTCCATGCAGCCGGGTCGAATTTTTCTCAATATATCAATCGCATGGCGAACTTGATCCAAATCTCCTCTCCCATGGGCATCGCCATGGAGAGCATGGATCGCGCGGCGATGAGCCGTAAGTTGTTCGGCGCATTGCGCGGCATGGACGATCTGTCGAAGGACGAGGTCGCGGCGGCGATTGCGGCGTGTGCGGACGGGTATGCGTTTCCGACGTCGCTGGATCGCGATCCGCCGGTCGGCGGATTAGCACCTGCGACTATGGCGGATTTGATGCATCACGCGCTCGAAGAAAGCTGGTCAGAAGCGCAGCTTAATGACGCCCTATCGGCGCAGTCTCAGCGGCGCTGGGGGCACTAGCCGGGATAGCGTAAAGGCCTGTTATACATGGCAAAATGGGGTCAAGGCCATCTCGCGAGACGGTCTTTCGACCAATCGGGCGTGGCTGGTTTTCCACGTCTTGCGCGCCCTGATGAACGGCTCGCCTTTAGAAAAGCTGGCCTTGGACTGTCTCATTATGATTAAAATCAAATATGCGATCTATGCGTCATACCAAGAGGAGCACAAGCTTCTGATAACATGATTACTTTCGCATGGGCCGTGCTGTTTTTGATGTCAACACCGGGACCCGGCGTCCTGACGGTCGCGGGCATCGGTGCGGGCTTTGGAATGCGCGCCGCAGCGCGGTACATCCTCGGCTTATTTATCGGAACGAACCTCGTGGCGCTGGCGGTCGTCACCGGGTTGGCCGCACTGATATTGGCGGATGATCGACTGCGCATCGTATTATTTACATTGAGTTTTTCGTACCTGGCCTATCTCGCACTGCGCATCGCTTTGGCGGGGAGCAAGATTGCGTTCATCGAAAACGCGCGGGCACCGGGCATACGGGATGGCGTTTTGCTGCAATTGATCAACCCCAAGGCCTACGCGGTGAATACTGCGTTGTTCATTGGCTTTGCGCTCTTTCCTGATGCCTATATCCAAGAGGTGATCGTGAAGTTTGTCATCGCCAACGCGATTTGGACGCCAATCCACTTTATTTGGGCCTGGGCGGGAGTAAGCTTGCACAAACTCAACATCTCAGCGTCCGCGACCCGCGCAATCAATCTGGCCATGGCGGCGGCATTGTTGATTGTTGTGGGACTCGCGATCTGGAGTTTGTAAGGGCCAAATGCACGGTTCGGCCTTCAATCGTGCAGATAGCTCTGACGTAGCCCCTGCCCCCGCGCGTGGTGGTGACACTTTGTTCAGAAGAACGGAATTCGGAGCTAGATTGACCGTGCGAGGTCGGGTTGCGCATATGCCTCGGGGTAGGATGGGGTGATGGGACCCAGAGGAATAGTGCCGTTCCAGGACCGCCCGAAATAACCCTGCCGACAATGGATTAGAGAGCCTGCCTCCGCGACGCCCTCCATGGCATAGACACGACAGAGCCAGCGCCACAGATAGGGGTAATCCAAGATCCGCGCGCCATTGAGTTTCATCCGAACATAATAGACCGGGTCATGGCGATAGAGCGTTGGAAAAAGGCGTAGGTCCGCTTCGGTAAATGTGGCACCCGCCAGGAAGGGACGGTCTTCACCCAGCAGTGTTTCGAGATTCCTGAGCGTGTCGAAATAGGCCTCAAAGGCTTTGGCATATACCGCTTGATCCGACGAGAACCCGGCCTTGTAGGCACCGTTGTTGATGGTGACATAAATGCGTTCGTTGAGCGCTTCCACGGCTGTGCGCGCCTCGGGGTCGGCGGGCACGAGATGCGGACGGTTTTGTCGCGTGCTTCCCAGCGCTTCGGCCTGCGCGTCAAGCATGTGGAGAATTTCGGCGCTTTCGTTGTTGACGATGCGGCCGTCGATTTTGTCGTAAAGTATCGGGACGGATTGCTCATCGGAGCCTTCGCGTTGGTAGATGTTTTTGGCCAGGCGGAGCCCCTGGCCCGTGCCGGTCTCACCTGTGCACTCCGCAAGCGGTGCGCCCGTCAGCGACGCAATTCGGTTGGGCGCAAATTCCCAAAGATTTGGCCCCACCGCGTCGTCATCACCGGTGCGGTTGGGAAACGCCACGTCAAGCGTGATCACGTCTTGCAAGCCCAAGACATTACGGGCGAGAGTCACGCGGTGGCACCAAGCACAATTGAGCGCCACGAAAAGGTGGTAACGACCCGGTTCGGCGGGCACGTCCGGGTCTCCAATGTGGCGGCGAAAACCACTGATACCTCGTACAAACTCGCCACTGGCGCGGCGAGTTTTTGCGTTGGCTTGGCTCTCTTCGGTGGCGTTATTTTGGGTCATGCCGCGCACTTAGCGCGATGCGTCGGCGGTTCAAAGCAAACACGCCGTCACAACAGGTCACGCAAGACTTGAGAGAGAGTTTGGAAGTGGTCGTGGAGAGGTGTGGTTGTGCGCCAGACGAGACCGATGTCCCGCCCTGGGCGCGGTCCGTCGAACGGTGCCACCGAGACCGCGGCCCGCCGAGTTTCTACGGTAATCGCCATTTCGGGAATGAGGGTTACGCCAAGCCCAGCGCCCACCATTTGCACCAAAGTTGAGAGCGACGAGCCTTCTAGTCCGGCATGGGTGTCATCAAGGCCGCAGACCGCGAGGGCTTGATCACGGAAGCAGTGCCCCTCTTCGAGCAAAAGCAAGCGTTCCTGACCAAGGTCGCGGGCCTTGAGGGGGGGCTCTGTGCCGCGGTCATCGGGGCGGACCAGGACAAATTCCTCCCGCCCGAGGGGCACAGATGTTATCCAGCTTTCTTTCACGGGGAGCGCCACCACAGCGGCGTCGATGCGACCGGTTTGCAATTCGTCGATCAGGCGCGGCGTGATCGTTTCCCGCACCTGAACGTCGAGGCCGGGGTGGCTTTGGGGCAGCGCCGCAAAGAATTGCGGCAGCAGATAGGGGGCGATGGTCGGGATCACACCCAACCGCAGCGTGCCCATCAGTGGCCCTTGATGAGCGCGGGCGAGATCGCCGAGTTCGTCCACACTTTGCAGAATCGTGCGCACACGGGCCGCGAAGGTTTCGCCGAAACTCGTCAGGCGCACTTGGCGCGGCCCCCGTTCAAAAAGCGCCGCACCCAATTCGGTTTCAAGCTCTTTGATCTGAACCGACAGCGCTGGCTGTGACACCGAACACAAAGCCGCGGCTTGGCCAAAGTGGCCTTGTTGGGCCAAAGCTTCGAAATAGCGTAGCTGTTTCAGAGTGATGTTCTTCATAATCTGAAGTTATCGCATCGATGAGAAATTACAACTTTTTTACATGAAGCGACTCAGCTACATACGGGTCAAGTTGTGGTGGCCTGACGCAGGCGCCCAACGCCCAGCGAAAAATGATAGCGAGGAGATCATCGATGGACGGAAGCGATATCGGCAAGTGCCCAGTGGTCCATGCCACACCCGTGCACACCACTAACAACGTACAAAACAACAGCGCATGGTGGCCAAACCAATTGAACCTGCGCATTCTTCACCAGCATGGTCCGCGCTCGAACCCAATGAGGCCGGATTTCAACTACGCTGAAGCTTTTGAAGCTCTCGATATCGATGCTCTGAAGGCTGATTTGACGGCTCTGATGACCGACAGCCAAGACTGGTGGCCTGCGGATTATGGTCACTATGGCCCGTTTATGATCCGCATGGCATGGCACGCCGCGGGCACCTACCGCACCGGGGACGGGCGCGGTGGCGCAGGCACCGGCCAACAGCGTTTTGCGCCGCTGAACTCTTGGCCCGACAATGGCAACCTCGACAAAGCGCGCCGTCTCCTTTGGCCCGTCAAACAAAAATACGGCGATGCGGTCTCTTGGGCGGATCTCCTTTTGCTCGCAGGCAACGTGGCCATCGAAAGCATGGGCGGTCGGACCTTTGGCTTTGGCGGCGGTCGCGCCGATGTGTGGGAGCCCGAAGAGGACGTTTATTGGGGTGCCGAGCAAGAATGGCTGGAGCCTTCGGGCGGCGAGAACTCGCGCTACACCGGTGATCGAGACCTCGAAAACCCTCTCGCGGCGGTTCAAATGGGCCTTATATATGTGAATCCCCAAGGGCCAGACGGGAACCCCGATCCGCTCCTCTCGGCGCGCGACATTCGCGAGACCTTTGCTCGCATGGCAATGAACGACGAAGAGACAGTGGCCCTCGTGGCCGGTGGTCACACCTTTGGCAAAGCCCACGGCGCCGGCGACGCAGCCCATGTGGGCGCAGAGCCCGAAAGCGCGGCCATGGCGGCACAAGGTTTGGGCTGGGCTTCATCGTATGAGAGCGGCAAAGGTGTCGACGCGATCACCTCGGGCATTGAAGGCCCCTGGACCGCGAACCCAATTGAGTGGGACAACGGTTATTTCGACATGCTCTTTGGCTATGATTGGGAATTGGTGAAATCCCCAGCCGGGGCATGGCAATGGCACCCCAAAGACCTGTCCGAAGGAGATCACGCCCCCCAGGTCGACGGCAATGGATCCGTCACAACCATGATGACCACCGGTGACATGGCGATGCGCATGGACCCCGCCTATGAGAAGATCTCGCGGCGGTTCCACGAGAACCCGGAAGAACTGGTAGAAGCCTTTGCCCGGGCGTGGTTCAAACTAACTCACCGCGATATGGGGCCAAAAATCCTCTACAAGGGCAAGGAAGTGCCTTCGGAAGACCTGATCTGGCAGGATCCGATCCCAGCGGTGGATCACGAGGTGATCGGCAGTGCAGATATCAAAGCGCTCAAAGAGCAAATCGCGGCCTCTGGCCTGAGTGTCTCGGAGTTGGTCTCCACCGCGTGGGCCTCCGCCTCGACCTTCCGTGGGTCGGACAAGCGCGGCGGTGCGAACGGTGCCCGTGTGCGGTTAGCCCCCCAGAAGGATTGGGAAGCCAACCAACCCGAGCAACTGGCCAAAGTGCTGGGCGTTCTGGGCAGCATCAAAGAGAGCTTTGGCAAACCGGTATCCTTGGCCGATCTGATTGTACTTGCCGGTGGTGTGGGCATCGAGATGGCCGCTGGCGGCAGCGTCTCGGTCCCCTTCACGCCGGGACGCATGGATGCCACCGACGCGCTAACCGATGCAGCGAGCTTTGATGTGTTGGAGCCCTATGCAGATGGTTTCCGCAACTATCTTCAGCGCGACTACAAAATGTCGGCCGAAGAAATGCTCGTCGACAGGGCACAGCTCATGACGCTGAGCGCGCCAGAGATGACGGTTCTTGTGGGTGGCATGCGAGTACTGGGCACCAATGTGGGTGATAATACGCACGGTATGCTCACTGACAGGCCAGGCACGCTGTCAAACGACTTCTTCGTGAACCTGTTGGACATGTCCACCGAATGGGCGCCAACCGATGAGAGCGAATCTGAGTTCGTTGGTCGTGATCGTGCCACGGGCAAAGAGAAATGGACCGGCACACGTGTTGACCTTGTCTTTGGCTCCCACTCGCAGCTTCGCGCGATCTCGGAAGTCTATGCCGTGGCCGGCGGCGAAGCGCGCTTTAAGGAGGACTTCGTGAAAGCCTGGGTCAAGGTCATGGAGCTCGACCGCTTCGACCTGCGCGCTTAAGCGTTTGTCATATATCTTTGGAAAGGGTGGCTCATTGGGTCACCCTTTTTCGTTTTCAGGCGGGGCGCGCCTTCGGCACGCGCTTTATGTGCATGGCCGCGGCCATGCATAATGGGGCACTGCCCCAAACCCCGGGATACTTACAGCCAGAAGAAGCGTTACCGATCTCCAATAAAATTCTATTGGGTGTAACATTTTCTTGCCTTGTGGAATTCAACCGGGTATCTAACGAATATGGATACATTCATTTGTGATGGACTGAGGACAGCGATTGGGCGCTATGGCGGCGCGCTGAGCTCTATGCGGCCTGATGATATGGCGGCCCATGTATTGCGCACACTTGCTGAGCGGCATGGATTGAGTGCTGTGGATGAGGTTGTTCTGGGCTGTGCCAATCAGGCCGGGGAAGACAATCGCAATGTGGCGCGCATGGCGTCGCTCTTGGCGGGATTGCCTGAAGATGTGCCTGGCATCACCGTCAATCGTTTGTGTGCCTCTGGTTTGGATGCAGTGGCTATGGCCAGTCGTGGATTGCATGCTGGTGAGTATCGCGTGGCGATCGCGGGCGGTGTTGAGAGCATGAGTCGCGCGCCATTTGTGATGGGCAAGGCAGAAAATGCCTTTTCTCGGCAGGCCCAGGTCTTTGACACTACCATCGGCTGGCGGTTCATCAACTCGGCTTTGGCCAAGGCGTATGGCACCGACAGCATGCCGGAGACGGCCGACAATGTGGCCGCCGATTTTGATATCTCGCGCGCGGATCAGGATGCCTTTGCCCTGCGCTCGCAAGAGCGTTGTGCAGCAGCGCAAGCTGCGGGTGTGTTTGCCGAAGAGATTGTGCCAGTCACGATACCGAAGCGGCGCGGAGAGCCCGTGGTGGTCGATACCGATGAGCACCCGCGGGCCACGACCTTGGAGGCTTTGGCCTCTTTGCGCGGCATCAACGGGCCAGAGTTAACCGTGACGGCGGGCAATGCCTCAGGCGTGAATGACGGGGCGGCAGCTCTTCTATTGGCCTCGGAAGCGGGGGCCTCGGACGCCGGTTTGACACCGATTGCGCGGGTCTTGGGCAGCGCGTCGGCGGGTGTTGCGCCTCGGGTCATGGGCATTGGTCCGGTGCCTGCAGTTCAGAAGGTCTTGGCGCGGACGGGTCTCACGCTCGAGCAGATGGATGTAATTGAATTGAACGAAGCCTTCGCCGCCCAAGGTTTGGCGGTGCTGCGCGCTTTAGGCTTGGCCGATGACGACACGCGGGTGAATCCCAACGGTGGAGCCATCGCACTGGGGCATCCTTTAGGCATGTCGGGTGCACGCCTTGTTTTGACCGCTGCCAAGCAGTTGCAACGCAAAGGTGGACGCTACGGCCTCATCACCATGTGTGTGGGCGTGGGCCAGGGTGCCGCCATGATAATCGAGAGGGTCTGAAGTATGTATGCACAGATGATCAAGTCGGAAGCGACAGACGAGGATCCCGAGAAACTGGCCGCGTTTCAGGCCCGCATCGATGCGGGAGAGAAGATCGAACCCAAGGATTGGATGCCTGCGGGCTATCGCAAGACGTTGATACGTCAGATCGGCCAGCATGCGCACTCCGAGATCGTTGGGCAGTTGCCCGAGGGCAATTGGATCACCCGTGCCCCTACGTTGGAGCGCAAGGCGATCCTCTTGGCGAAGGTTCAGGATGAGGCAGGCCATGGCCTTTACCTCTATTGTGCCGCTGAAACCTTGGGGGTGAGCCGCGATGAGTTAACAGAAATGCTCCTTGATGGCCGGATGAAGTATAGCTCGATCTTCAATTATCCGACACTAACCTGGGCCGATATGGGCGCAGTGGGCTGGCTTGTCGATGGGGCCGCGATCATGAACCAGGTGCCGCTGCAGCGCACCTCTTATGGGCCCTATGCCCGTGCGATGGTGCGGATTTGCAAAGAAGAGAGTTTCCACCAACGCCAGGGCTTTGCCATCATGATGAAGATGGCCGAAGGCACCGAAGCACAGCGGCGCATGGCGCAAGACGCGCTCAACCGTTTTTGGTATCCCGCGCTCATGATGTTTGGCCCGTCGGACAAGGACAGCGTGCATTCGGCACAATCCATGCGGTGGCGCATCAAGATGAACACCAATGACGAGCTGCGCCAGAAGTTCGTGAATGAGAGCGTGCCGCAAGCGAAGCTTTTGGGTCTGACTGTGCCCGATCCTGAATTGCGCTGGAACGAGGAAAAGGGCGGCTACGATTACTCTGAACCGGATTGGTCAGAGTTCTTTGCCGTGATCCAAGGCCACGGGCCATGCAACACCGATCGGATCGAAGCGCGCAACAAGGCGTGGGATGATGGCGCTTGGGTGCGTGAGGGTATGCTCGCACATGCGCGTAAAAAAGCGGCGGTCAGGGTGGCGGCGGAATGAGACGTCGCCGCAGCAGACAATCTCTGAGCAGGCTCGTTTTGCCGCTGTCTGGGCTGAGCTTCATCAATGCCACTGTTTGGCTGGCCGAGCCGGCTCTGGGCGCAGGTTTTCCGGTTGATCCAACAGTACTTCCCGGTGTCTTTGATCCACTCTTGGAACCCGGCGCCAGGTGCCTTGCCTTTTGCAACGATGCCTTCAACCCAGGGATATTCTAGACTGATGCACCTCGCCGAGATCAATATAGCCAGGCTAAAGCATGATCAAGACGACCCCCGCGTCGCGCCGTTCATGAACAACCTCGAACGAGTGAACGGCATCGCCGAACGCTCTGCGGGGTTCGTCTGGCGGTTTATCGACGAGACGGGAAATGCAACTGATACCCGCGTGGATCCAGACCCACGGGTGATCGCCAATGTCTCTGTCTGGGCCAACGTGGCGGCGTTTGAGCATTTCGTATGGAACACCCTCCACCGCCAATTCTATGCCAACCGCGACAAGTGGTTTGAGGTGATGGAGAGCATGCACTTTGCCATGTGGTGGGTCGCCCCAGGCACCGAACCCACCATGGACGATGCCATGGCCCGTCTGGAGCATCTCAATGCACATGGCGACAGCGACCACGCCTTTGGCTGGGCGCACCTGAGAGACGCGGTGCGATGGCGCGAAGCGCGGTGCACCCCGGTGGCGGCGGAGTAGACGCAATGCAGAACGAATGGCCCCTTTGGGAAATTTTCATTCGCGGTCAACATGGCCTGTCTCACCGTCATGTGGGCTCGCTCCATGCTCCCGACGCAGAAACCGCCGTGCGCAATGCTCGAGACGTCTACACACGGCGCAGCGAGGGTGTGTCGATCTGGGTCGTCGAGGCGGCACAGATTACAGCCTCTGACCCCGATGCCAAAGAGGCGATGTTCGAGCCTGCGGAGGACAAGGTCTATCGCCACCCGACATTCTACGACATTCCCGATGACGCGGGGCATATGTGATGTCAGGGAACACCAACGCCTCCCTCTTTGAGTTTCTTTTGCGCCAGGGCGACAACACACTCGTGCTTGGTCAGCGATTGAGCGAATGGTGCGGGCATGGGCCTGTGCTCGAAGAGGACATTGCGCTGGCCAATATTGCGCTGGATCTGGTGGGTCAAACACAGCTTTGGCTGGCACTCGCCTGCGAGGTCGAAGGCACCGGTCGTAGTGCCGATGATCTGGCGATGCTGCGTGATGTGTGGGACTTTCGGAACCTGTTGCTCGTGGAACAGCCCAACCGCGATTTTGGCATGACGATCTTGCGCCAATTCCTCTTTGACCAATGGCACCTGTTACAGCTGCATGCTTTGGCAGAGTCCAGTGAGGACCGGGTTGCTGCCATCGCGACCAAAGCGGAACGCGAGGTGCGTTACCACGTGGAGCGCTCGTCAGAGGCAGTGATTGCGCTGGGCGATGGGACGGAGGAAAGCCACGGCCGGATGCAAGGCGCACTGGATCGGCTCACCCCCTACATTGGCGAAATGTTTGAGGCAGATGCCGTGGATGCGGCGCTTGTTCGCGACGGCGTTGCACCGGAACCTGCCCGTTTGAAACCGGCCTATGACTCTGCCGTGGCCGCCGTTTTGAGCGAAGCCACATTGAGCATGCCAAGTGTGCCCGTGGCGCAAACCGGCGGCCGTTCCGGCAAGCGGCACACAGAGCACCTGGGCCATATGCTGACGCAGATGCAGTGGCTACAACGCGCCTATCCGGGAGCTGAATGGTGAGCGAGGGAGGTAATTTTTGCGAAAAATCAAAGCGGAATTTTGGTAAAATTCCGCCCCGTCCAAGCGTCGAAGTTGTGTGGACTTGGCTTGCGGATGTGCCAGATCCTGAGATCCCGGTGGTATCGGTTGTGGACATGGGCATTGTGCGCGCCGTGGATTGGGACGACGACACGCTTAAAGTGACGGTCACACCCACCTATTCGGGCTGTCCGGCAACGTCTGTCATTGCCATGGATATCGAGACGGCCCTGCGCGACCGCGGCATCGCGAACGTCGCCCTGAAGACGCAGATCGCACCGCCATGGACCACGGATTGGCTCTCCGATGCTGCCCACGACAAGCTACGCGCCTACGGCATTGCGCCACCCTCTCCCGCTGGCGGACCCACTGCCTGTCCTCACTGCGGCAGCGCAAATGTCTCACGGGTGAGTCAGTTTGGCTCCACCCCCTGCAAGGCGCAATGGCGCTGCGAGAGCTGTCTCGAACCTTTTGATTTTTTCAAGTGTATCTAAAATGGCCACGTTTCACCCTTTGACCGTCACGTCCGTACGCAAGACCATTCCAGATGCGGTGGAGGTAACTCTCGCATTCCAATCTGGGGATTTCGCGTTCCGCGCGGGTCAGTACCTGACCTTTCGACACGGCTTCGACGGCACCGAGTTGCGGCGCTCCTATTCGATCTGCGCCGCCGAGGGCGACATGCTCCAAGTGGGCATCAAACGGGTGGATGGCGGCGCCTTCTCGACCTGGGCGAATACCAATCTTGAACCCGGCATGGTGATTGAGGCCATGCCACCCATGGGCACATTCACAACCCAGCTACAGGACAGCCCCCGGCATTTGCTGTTTTTCGCAGGTGGCTCTGGGATCACGCCGGTTTTATCGCTGATGCGCACTGTTTTGCGGTCCGAGCCAGAGGCGCGCGTCACACTTGTTTATGCCAACCGCGGCGTGCACACGATCATGTTCCGCGAAGAGCTTGAGGCACTGAAAAACCGGCACATGGGCCGTGTCACGATTTTGCATGTGCTCGAAAGTGGTTCCGACGAGATTGACCTTTTTCGCGGCCGTGTGGACGGCGACAAATGCGCCGCACTTTTTGCGCAGTGGATTGATCTGAACTCTGTCTCGGAGGCGTTCATTTGCGGGCCGGAGCCAATGATGTTGGCCATCAAAGAGGCCTTGCAATCCCATGGCTTGGACGATGATCAAATCCGCTTTGAGCTTTTCAAATCCGCCCAACACGGGCGCTTGGAACGCCCCGAAGGGATCGAATTTTACAGGGCCAAAGGAATCCCTGCTGAGGTGACACTCGATGGCATGGGGCACAGTTTTACACTGAATGCCGAAGACACGCTCCTGGACGCGGCCCGCGCCGCCGCCATCGATGCGCCTTACGCATGCAAAGCCGGGGTCTGTTCAACGTGCAAGTGTCGGGTGTTGGAAGGCTCTGTTCAGATGGCCGCCAATCACGCGTTGGAGGATGACGAGGTACGCGATGGATATGCACTGTCGTGTCAGGCCTTTGTGACGTCAGACAGAATCGTCGTGAGCTACGACGTTTGAGGCACGGCCAGTTTTAGTTGAAAAAGCCGTATCGTTTTGCGCGTTCGACCGCAGGGAGAGCCAGTGCACACGCGTTGGAACTTGATCAGACATGCTCTGATCGTCTGCTAGGGCTTTCGTTGTGTTTTGGATATTTTTGGCCAGAAGAAGACAGGTGGTTCTCCCGGCCAATTGATCTGCGAGCTATCGTTTATCGATCACGCGGACAGCTTTGCCTTGTGAACGGGGGACGCTGCCTGCGGGCCCCACTTCGATCTTGGCGGACACACCCACCATCGTTTTGATCTTTTGGCGCAAGTCCGCTGCGATACCTTTGTCCAATACATCGGGTTCGGTTTCGACCATCACGCGCATGACGTCCATCGGCCCGTCTTTGGTCAGTTCGATTTGGAAATACGGCGCAAGGCCGGGCACGTCCATGACCTGTTCTTCGATCTGAGTTGGGAAAACGTTTACCCCGCGCAGGATCATCATATCATCGCTCCGGCCAGTGATCTTTTCCATCCGCCGCATTGAGCGTGCGCTGCCTGCCGCAAGGCGGGTCAGATCGCGGGTTCGGTAGCGGATGATGGGCATGCCCTCTTTGGTGAGCGTTGTGAAGACCAACTCCCCCTCGCAACCGTCTGGGAGAACCTCACCGGTCACAGGGTCGATAACCTCGGGGTAGAAGTGGTCTTCCCAGATGTGCAGGCCATCTTTGGTTTCCACGCATTCATTGGCCACCCCCGGCCCGATGATCTCGGAGAGACCATAGATGTCGACGGCATGCATATCGAACGCCTCTTCGATCTCGACCCGCATGGCATTGGTCCAAGGTTCGGCACCGAAGACGCCGACATCGAGAGAGGTCCCCCGCGGATCGATGCCTTGGGCTTGGAAGGCTTCGAGGATATTGAGCACATAAGACGGCGTCACCATGATCCCGCGGGGCTGGAACTCGGTGATGAGTTGAACCTGACGTTCAGTTTGACCGCCGCCAAACGGGACGACCGTGCCCCCCATACGTTCAACCCCATAGTGCGCACCCAGGCCACCGGTAAAAAGCCCATAGCCATAGGACACGTGCACCATATCACCCCGCCGTAGGCCCGAGGCGCGCAGGCTGCGCGCGACGACCTCGGACCAGGTCTCGATATCTTTGGCCGTGTAGCCCACCACTGTGGGTTTCCCGGTTGTCCCCGAAGAGGCATGGATGCGGGCAATCTGCTCGCGCGGGACGGCAAACATGTTAAACGGATAGGCGTCGCGCAGATGCGCTTTGGTGGTGAAGGGAAATTTCGCCAAATCGGAAAGCTCTTTGAGATCGTCAGGATGCACGCCCGCCGCATCAAAGGCCGCTTTGTAATGAGCCACATTCTCATAGGCATGGCTCAGCGACCATTTCAGCCGATCCAATTGCAACGCGCGAATTTCATCCACTGACGCTGTTTCGATCGGATCCAAATCACCGGGTTTGGGGCTAAGATCTTTCATGGGGTCTCCTGGGAATTTTGACCGGGGAGGGTTGGGGTCGATAGAATTTGACCGGGAACGGCGCGCGACATACCGCGGAATTCTGCGATTTGGGCACCTTCGCGGGTGACCGCCACGTCATAAATACCAGACCGTCCAGCAAGAGACACTTCGCGCGCCTCAGCGCGCAAAATATCTCCGGCGAAGGCAGGTTTGATAAAGCTGACCGTGGCATGTTGGGCGACGGTGGATTGGTTGCGGGAGTTGCAGGCATAGGCAAAGGCGCTGTCGGCCAACATAAACAGCACACCGCCATGACACGTCCCGTGCCCGTTGCACTGCTCCGCCGTCACAGTCAGTGACAAAACGGCCCGCCCCGGCGCCACCTCAACAAGTGACAATCCGGCCCAATGCGCCGCTGCATCCTTGGCCCACATGGCCTCAGCCACCTGGGTTGCGTCTAGTTTTTTATGTATTGCCAAAGCTTCCTCCCTAAATTCAGACTTGCGTAACAAGCGCAGGTGGTCAACAACTAATTGTGTAACATGTCGGGAGAAACGCATGGCAGCGGTAAATGTCGAACGAAACCGCGATCTGGCCTGGGTCACAGTGGACTACCCGCCGGTGAATGCAACGGCCACAGCCGTGCGCCTGGGGCTCATGCAAGCGGTGGCCGAGGTTCAAGGCGCGCGGCTGGCCATCCTACGCTGTGCAGGACGGACGTTCATCGCAGGCGGCGACATGACCGAGTTCGACCATGCCCCCGAAGAGCCCCATTTGCCCGACGTTGTGGCCTCTATTGAAGAGAGCACGACGCCATGGCTCGCGCTCTTGCACGGCACGGTGCTGGGCGGCGGTTGGGAACTGGCCATGGGCTGTGCATGGCGCGTGGCTGCGCCCGGCACCAAGTTCGGCCTGCCAGAAGTGAACGTCGGGCTAATCCCAGGAGCCGGGGGCACCCAACGCGCGCCACGGCTCATTGGGTTTGACGCCGCCGTGGACATGGCGTGTCGCGGCAAAATCTTGGACGCAGATGAGATGCTGGTGCTTGGCGGTATTGATGCAATCGCAGATGATCTAGACGCTGTGCCTTCAGGCTGGGACCATCCACGGCCGCGAGCCATCTCGCAACGCAATGTGCAAATCAAGGCCCCAGAAAGCCTTAGGACCGAGTTGGCGAAGAAGGCCAAAGGACAGCAATCGCCCCTGCATTGTCTCGATTCGCTGAAATGGGCGACCCTGCCCTTTGCCGAAGGCCAACCCAAGGAACGCGCACTTCATTTGGACCTACGCGCATCGGCGGAATCCAAAGCACTGCGCCACGTGTTTTTTGCCGAGCGCAGCACGTTGAAACCCGATGTGATCAAAGGGTTTCAAGGCCCGGAGATAGCCCAAGTCGCCGTGATGGGCGGCGGTTTGATGGGCACAGGCATCGCCATGACCAGTTTACTCGCGGGCCTGCGCGTTGACCTGATCGAAGCCTCTGCCGATGGCGCACAGCGTGCCGAGGACCGTCTGGCCAAACTCATTGATGGGGCCGAAGCCCGCGGCAAAATCCGCGATCGCGCCGAAGTCGAGAGCCGAATCGAGGTGCGCCAGGAACTTACGGCACCGCCGGATCTCGTGATCGAAGCGATCTTTGAAGACCTTGATGCCAAACGCGCACTGTTCGCCGATATAGCAGCGAAAGTGCCCGCCACAACGCTTCTGGCCACCAACACCTCCTACCTCGACCCGAGTGAAATTTTCGAGGGCGTCCCGCATCTGGAGCGGTGCCTCGGATTACACTTCTTTGCCCCGGCCCATGTGATGAAACTCCTCGAAGTTGTCCGAGGGCCTCACACCAGCGCCGAGACATTGGCGCGCGCTTTTGGCTTTGCAAAACGGCTGCGCAAAATCCCTGTGCTGAGTGGTATCTGTGACGGGTTCATCGGCAATCGCATGTTGGCGCGCTACCGCACAGCAGCAGAAGGTTTGCTGGCCCAGGGCAACACGCCCGCAGAGATCGACGCCGCCATGAAGAGCTTTGGCTATGCCATGGGCCCTTTCGCGGCACAGGACATGTCAGGGCTTCAGATCGCCTATGCCAATCGCCGCCGACAGTGTGCGGCCCCCACGATTTCGGATCGGTTTGTCGAGATGGGGCGAGAAGGACAACGCGCAGGCAAGGGATGGTATCGCTACGAAAACGGGCGCACGCCGCTGCCCGATCCGGAAACATCTGATATCATTGCGGGCTTCGCTCGGGACCACGGCATCGCCGCCAATCCCCTCCCGCAAGGCGCGATTGCCCAGGCTTTGATCTCCGAACTGGCCGCCGAAGGCGATGTTATTCTGGCCGAGGGCATCGCGCAAAGCACCGCGGCGATTGATCTTGTACAAATCCACGGCTTTGGGTTTCCGCGGTGGTGCGGCGGCCCAATGCATTTCTCCGGTCGATAAGGGGCCCAATCATGCTACACATCCAATCCTTCATCGCCGGCCAATGGCAAGCCCCCGACAGCTCAGCGCGCGCCATCGAGAATGCCATCACCGGGACGACCATGGCCGAAGCCGGGGGCCCTGTGAGTGCGGCAGACATTTTGGGCTATGCCAATGACCATGGCGGTCCGGCCCTGCGCGCGATGACATTTCACGACCGTGCGCGGATGCTCAAAGCGCTGGCCACCCATCTTGGAACACATAAGCAGGCGCTCTATGACCTCAGCTTTGCGACGGGCGCCACGGCGAAAGACCATCTCATTGACATCGACGGCGGCATTGGCACGATGTTTGTCTTTGCCTCCAAGGGACGGCGCGAGATGCCTGATGCCCGCGTTTATCGCGATGGTGCTGTGGAGCAGCTTTCGCGCCAAGGCACCTTTCTGGGGCAACATATCTGCACCCCCAAACCCGGCGTGGCGGTGCATATCAATGCGTTCAACTTCCCTGTCTGGGGCATGTTGGAAAAGCTCGCCCCTGCGATCCTGGGCGGGATGCCGGTGATCGTGAAGCCCGCGACGGCCACCTGTTACGTGACGGAATTGGCAGTGAAACTGATGCTCGAGGCAGACATTCTTCCTCCGGGCGCGCTGCAATTGGTGAGCGGGGGTCTGGGCGATCTGTTGGACCACCTAGGGTCCCAGGATGTGGTGAGTTTCACCGGCTCCGCCGCTACAGGTCTCAAATTGCGCAGCCATCCCGGGCTTTTGTCCCAGGCCACGTCTTTTATTGCGGAACAAGATAGCCTCAACGCCTCGCTTCTGGGGCCGGACGCTGTGCCAGGGACGTCAGAGTTTGATCTCTTTATCAAAGAGGTGGCGCGCGAGATCACCGTTAAAGCTGGTCAGAAATGCACCGCTGTACGTCGTATTCTGGTCCCGCGGGCTCAGGAACAGGCCGTGGTCGAAGCGTTGCGGGGCCGTTTGGCGGGCGTGAGCCTCGGTGATCCCCGTCGTGATGATGTGCGCATGGGGGCATTGGTAAACCAAGCCCAAAGACGCGATGTGCTGGAGACAATCGCGGCGTTGCGCACCGAGGCGACCTGTGTGTCTGGCGATCCTGATGAGATGACAATTCTTGGCGAGGACGCCCAGTCCGGCGCGTTCTTGCCGCCGATGCTCTTTCACTGTGCAGATCCCGATAGCGCGCAGGTGGTGCATGACACAGAAGCCTTTGGCCCGGTGGCGACGCTCATGGGATACCGAGATATCGACCACGGCGTTGCGCTCCTCAATCGCGGGGGGGGAAGTTTGGTTGCCTCGCTCATCACACATGATACCGCCATTGCTGAGGAGGTGGCGTTTGGCGCGGCTGCGTATCACGGACGGCTCTATATCAACGATCGGACCTCCATGGGCGAAGCCACAGGTCATGGGTCCCCCCTGCCCCATATGGTCCACGGCGGACCAGGTCGTGCAGGCGGTGGCGAAGAAATGGGCGGCGTGCGGGGCGTGATGCATTATATGCAGCGCACCGCGATCCAAGGCAGCCCCGACATGCTACACGCGATAGGCGCCACTTGGGTGCCTGGCGGGCAGCAATCCCAAGGACCGTTGCATCCGTTCCGGCGCTACTTTGAAGAGTTGGAATTGGGTGAGACGTTGCACACCGCGCCGCGCACGATTACGCTCAAAGATATCGAACATTTCGCACATTTCACCGGCGACACATTCTACGCGCACATGGACGAGGCCGCTGCCAAGCGTAACCCATTCTTTCCCGGCCGAGTCGCCCACGGGTATTTGCTCCTCAGCTTTGCAGCGGGCCTTTTTGTGGACCCAGACGAAGGTCCGGTTCTCGCAAATACGGGGCTGGATGGGCTGCGGTTCATGGAGCCGGTGAGCCCTGGCGACAGCATCGCGGTGGCCCTCACGGTCAAAGCCAAAACACCGCGCAATGAGGATTATGGCGAGGTGCGCTGGCACGTGCGGCTCACTAATCAAGAGGAGGCACAAGTGGCCGAATACGAGCTTTTGACGATGGTGGCACGTGCGGGCTGATCCACGCATTGATATCGTGCTGGGCCCGGAACCGCCGCGGGTCTGGTCCTTTTTGGTGACGATCCTCGGGGATTTGGCGCGCAAAAAAGGAGACCGTATCAGTGGTACGGCGCTATCGGCGCTCACCGCGGCGATCGAGATTAAACCTGAGGCCACCCGCGTGGCGCTGCACCGGTTGCGCCGCGATGGATGGATCAACACAGAACGCGACGGGCGGACAAGCCTCCACGGTCTCACCGATATGGCGCGGGCCCAAGCCCATGAGGCCGTTCCGTTCATCTATGGCGACGCGCCGACGGCAGCGGGGGTTTTGATCCTGCACCCCGCGCACCATGGTCCAAGTGATGCGCGCAATCTCGCACCGATGATATCGCTCAGCGTCGCAAGCTCTCCAGATGCGGCACATGTCTGCTTCGATTTGACGGTTGAAAAAGCGCTTCCGACATGGGTTCGCAACGCGGTGTTACCAGAAGACGTGGTGGTCAACAGCGCGGATGTGGCGACACGTTTCGCAAAAGTCATGGCACTCCTGGACGGCGACAAACTCGACCCGCTGACAGCCACCGCATTGCGCGTGTCCGTCTTGCACGAATGGCGGCGCTTGATCCTCGCGGCGCCACCGTTGTCGCCTGCGATACTGCCCGAAGGTTGGCAGGGCGACGCATGTCGCAGGCACTTCCAATCGATTTCAGAGATTTTGCCTGCGCCCACACTCTCAGATTTGGAGATTTGGGCGCGAGACAGCGGCTAGGTGCCCCCTCAGGGCGCTCAATTGGTCGGCAACGTCGTTGATGTTGATGATCAAAAGAGAGCCCGTTCACAAAACCCCAAAGTGAAAAAACACGGTGTTCATCGATCGCCTCACCCGCGTCCCTGAAATGTTTCCACGACGCGGCGGAAGACGCTCAGGTTGGTCTCCAAACCGTGGATGATGGCGATACACTTAGTACAGGAAAACAGCTGCTGATACTACTTATTACCCGAGCAGCCGACGTCCATGTGGGCCTCCCGCTGAACACCTCGGCGGATCTTTTACCGGCGGCAATGGAGGCTGGAATCGAAGGCCCGCGCTTCCCCTCCATGCTGTCGGTTGTGCGCCTCGACATTGACCCAGCAAGGCGCAATCCGAACTGCCATTCAGGATCTTAGCGGAGCAAGCCACCACCTTCCTCTTGCTCCAAATACCCGCGGGGGTGAATTGGCGCAGCCAAGAGGGGGCAGCAGTCCCCTTCCCCCGCCCGCCGCAGGCGCGGACACTGATTAAGCGTCCTTCAACCTTAAGTATCCTTCAATGGGTTCAAACCCGTATACTGCCACCGATATTGAGGCGGAGTCGGGCCTTTGTTCCGGCCGCCCTGCATCTGCTGCTCGCGGGCATGGGCCAAAATCCCGACGGAGCGTGACAGGCAAAACAAACCCCGTGCCAGCGGTGCGTCAAAGCCGAGCTCAGCAAAAATCACGGCTGTCGCACCGTCAATGTTCATTGTGACGGGCTTGCCTTTGCGCGCTGCAAGCTCCGTCTCAACGGCCCGGCCAATACCAAGGAATGTCCCGTCTAAAATGCCCTGTACTTGTGCCTCTTCGACAAGCTCCATGAGTCGCGGCGCGCGAGGATCGCTCGGCGTATGAAAGCGGTGACCAAAACCGGGAATAAACCGGCTCACCTCCGCCTGCCACCGGTCCAGTTCGCCGCCAAGGTCGCCCGACAGCGCAATCGCGCGATAGAGCTCAACGGCCTGCTCGCCAGCCCCGCCATGCACATCGTCAAGCATATTGAGCGCCGAGGCCATGGCCCCGTTGAGCGACAGCCCACAGGTGACGGCCATGCGGGCCGTGGCAATTGAGGGGGCCTGCGGCCCATGATCCACCCCCGCCACCAAAGCATGGTTCAACAATGCGGCTTGTCCCTCCGACGGAAACTCTCCGCGCAGCATTAGCCAGATCATCTGTGCAAAGCTCACCTCGCCGATGAGGTCTTGAATGTCGTGGCCACGCAATCGGATTTGTCCCGGCGCCATGTCGATGATGTCTGTGGACCACCACTCAGTCACATCGCTCATATCACGCCCTCCTGAATCAGTCTGTCCAATTCCTCTTCCGACATCCCCAGACCTGTCCAAATCTCGCGATTGTGTTGGCCCAATTCCGGTGGCGGCTCGTCCACATGGGGTGCTTTGCCGTCCAGTTTGATGCCCGTGGCAACCATCTCAATGGTCCGCCCCACGCCCGGGACGTCGTCGAAACGCTCCAAGAACCCGCGCTGGGAGATTTGCGGATGCTCCAAGACCTCAGGCACATCAAGAACTGCGCCTGCGGGGACCCCGATTTTATTAAGCGCTTTTGCCAAATCCCGTGTGGAATGCGCGGCCAAGCTACGTTCCAACTCCGCCCGCAATGCGTGCCGGTTGGCTTTGCGGTCTTCGCGCGTGGCATAATCTGCGCGTTCCCTAAGCTCAGGCACACCGAGGTAATCGGTGAGCAAAACCCATTGCTCGTCTTTGTTGGCGGCAATGTTGATCGGCCCGTCGCCTGCTTGAAACGTGCCCGACGGCGCGGAAGTTGGGTTTTCATTGCCGTTGGCCTGCGGGTCTTGCCCCGCAATCAGATGGTTCGAGATGGCCCAGCCCATGGTCGCCATCACCGCCTCCAGCATCGAGCAATCAATAAAGGCACCCCGCGGGCGTGCATTCAAGGCCGCCGACACCGCCATGGCCGCCGTCAATCCACCCACAGTGTCCGCCACGGGATAGCCCACACGCAACGGTGCGCTCTCCCTATCCCCAGTGATCGCCATCACGCCTGAGACGCCTTGGATGATTTGATCATAGGCCGGGCGATGCACCCAAGGTCCATCCTGGCCAAACCCCGAAATCGCGCAGTAGATGAGGTCGGGTCGCGTGTCTTTCACCGCGTCATAGTCGAGCCCAAGGCGATCCATAACACCGGGACGAAAGTTCTCGACCAGCACATCAGCGGTCTTGAGCAAACGCAGAAACAGCGCTTTGCCGCGCGGGTCTTTGAGATTGAGCGTGACCGATTGCTTGCCCGCATTCTGCGCCAGAAATGAGACGCCCATCCCCGCCTTGTTAAGCGCGGGATCAGAGCCCAATTGCCGAGCCAGATCGCCCCGTCCCGGAGTTTCAACCTTGATCACCTCGGCGCCCAGATGCGCCAATTGATGACAGCAAAAGGGCCCCGCGAGCACATTGGTCAGATCCAGGACCCGTATGCCCGCGAGCGGTTTAATCCCCATCGGCCACGCCGGATTGACGCGCTTTTGCCCGGCGCGCTCGATAGCTTGGCAGGACCACCAAGAGCAGTGCGATCATCAGAAGCCCCAAAGTCATCGGCCGTTCCCAAATGAAAGAAACCCCATCGTAGAGCTGCATCGAGCGCGAGAAGTTGTCCTCCAACATGCCGCCCAAGATGAACCCAATGAGCAGCGGGGCAAGCGGGTAATCCGCAAAGCGCAAAACGGTTGCACACAGGCCAAACCCCACGAGGATCAAGAGTTCGGTCGCGTTGTTCTGTCCGATATATGCCCCCATCAACGTGAAGAAGAGGATGAACGGGATCAGGAAATTGCGCGGCAAAGCCAGCACTTTGGCGATGTAGGGAATGAGTGGCAGGTTTAGGATCAGAAGGATCAGATTGCCGATATACATCGAGATGATCACCGCCCAAAAAATCTGCGGATCATCGACCATGAGCCGAGGCCCCGGGCTCACGTTCAAGGCAATAAGCGCCCCCAACAGAATGGCCGTGGTGCCCGAGCCTGGGATGCCGAGGGTAAGCAGCGGTACGAACGATCCCGTACAGGCCGCATTGTTGGCCGTCTCTGGTGCAGCGAGGCCTTTGACCGAGCCTTTGCCGAACTGTTCCTGCTCTTCCTTGGGCGCTATGTTGCGTTCCACAGCATACCCCAAAAAGCTTGCGATTGTGGCCCCGGCACCTGGCAATACGCCAATGAAAAAGCCTTGAAGCGATTGGCGACCTACGACGGGCGCCATGGCTTTGGCTTCCTCACGCGTGATGCGCAGGTCTTTGATGTCACCTGAACTCCCCGATTTCGAGCGCGCCGGGTCGAGCACCAAGAACAGCGCTTCTGGCAGGGCAAACATCGCCATTGCCAAAGTGATGAAGGCAAAGCCTGACTGAAGGTCCATCAGCCCCATGGTAAACCGCGGCATGTTGAAAAGCGCGCCCTCGCCAACTGTCGCCATGATAAGGCCAAGTACCGTCATCATGATCGCCTTGGCCACCTGTCCCGTGCCCGCAAAGGCCGCGATCGCCGAGAGACCCACAACCATCAGCGCGAAATACTCCGCCGAGTGGAAGAGCAGCGCCACCGATGAGAGCATCGGCGCAAAGATCATCAGCAAGATCGCACCAATCGTACCACCACAGAAGGATGCAATGGCTGCGATGGTCAGAGCTTTACCCGCTTTTCCCTGCCGCGCCATGGGATAGCCGTCGAACGAGGTGGCCACCGTTCCCGCAACCCCAGGCGCATTGAGCAATATCGACGAGGTAGATCCCCCAAAAATCGCGCCGTAGTAAACGCCCGCCAACAAGATCAACGCCGCAGCAGGATCACCGAGTGAGATCGCCACAGGGATCATAATCGCGATGATCGACATCGGCCCAAGACCGGGCAACATGCCGATGAACGTTCCGATGAGACATCCCCCGACGACCATCAACAGGTTCTGGATGGAAAAGGCCGTCTCAAGGCCGATCAAAACACCTTCAAGCATCGATCACACCCCCATAAACGCAGGCAGCGGACGCATGAAAATGCCCAGGACAACTTGTACGAGGTACCACACGACGCCCGTGGCGAGCCCCGAAACGATGACCATTGTGATCCAACGACGCTCGCCCAGAACTGCCGAGCCCAAGATCAGAAAACCCATGGTCGAGGCGATGAAGCCCGCCGGGCGCAGTAACAGCGCATAGGCCACCATCAGCCCCAAGAGCAAAGCCGCCTGTGCAAGTTTGTAGGATCTGAACTCGGTCCACGTGATTGTGGGCTTGGCGTCCTCCGCTTGCCCCTTTTCCAGCCCCAAAAGAATGACCAAAGCAGACATGATTGCGATGATCGAAAGAACCTTGGGAAAGGTCGACGGCCAAATCGGATTACGCCGCATAAAAGGCGCAAGACCGCCATCCATCGTGAACCAAGCCGCATAGCCATACACCAAACAAATGCCCAACAGGACAAGTGCAATCCATCGATCAAGTGCCATCTAAGTCCCCCATCATGGCCACCGAGCTTGGGGCTCCGCCCCGTCGCACCCAAGTGCGACTCCCCGGGGTATTTTGAGCAAGAGGAAAGCAAATTTTAAGAAAATGCGATCTACCTTGACCGCGCGGTTCAGGCTGGGGAGCCGATGACCGCGCAAGGGGAAGGCAGAGCGCCTTCGTCAGAGGGGAGATCTCAGGGTCTCCCCTTCCTCTTGCTAAAAATACCCAAATGCTTCGCATGCGAGAGATCGACATCGGCGCATCATACCATCTACGCCGAACCGCCGACCTCACGCACTCGAAAACAGCGCGGGCCCAAAAGGGCCCGCTCAATGGGGTCAGAGGAAGCCGAGCTTCTTCATGAGATCGCCAATGACCTTCTCTTGGTTTTCCAAGAAGGTTTTGAAGTCATCACCAGGGTTGTGGATGTTGACCCAACCGTTGCGGGACCGTACGGCTTCCCACTCTTCGGTCTCATACATCTTGGCGATGGCGTCTTGGTACTGGGCCAGTGTGTCCGCGGGCAGGCCCGGCGCACCAAAGAACCCGCGCCAATTCACGAATTCGGTATCGATGCCCTGCTCTTTCATGGTCATCGCGTCAGGCGCCGCTGACACACGGTCCGCAGAGGTCACGCCAATGATCTTCACTTCACCCGCATTAGCCAGTTCAACCGCTTCGGAGAAGCCGGTGGAGAGCGCTGCAATTTCACCAGAGAGCAGAGCCGCCATGGCTTTGCCGCCGGCGTCATAGGGGATGTACTTCACGCCCAGTGCGTCTTTGCCCGCCGCTTCCATCACCATGGCAGCCACGAGATGGTCCATACCGCCAGGAACCGAACCCCCGCCAATCGCAGTGCCGGAGGGATCGGAATCGTATGCTGCGATCAGGTCAGCCATGTTATTCACAGGGCTATCCTTGCCCACAACCATGGCCGCGTAATCACCGATGGTGCCAGAGACAAGCGTGAGGTCGCGGAAGTTGTGTGGGAACACACCAGTGAGCGAGCGGATGACGATCGGCGTAGAATTCACCATCAGCGTGCCGTGGTTGCTGTCGGCGTTTTCGATGAGGTAACCAATGGCCTTACCGCCACCGCCGCCGGACATGTTTTCATAAGATGCCGACCCCACAAGACCGGCATTGGTGAGTGCTTCGCCCGTGCCACGCGCCGTTCCGTCCCAGCCGCCACCGGCGCCGCCGGGGATCAGAAAGTGGATGCTGTCAAGAACCTGATGGCCTCCAGCAAATGCGGGCGCGCCAAGACCAAAGGCAACAGCAGCGCCAAGAAGGGCGCGACGGCCCAGATCAAACTTCGTCATGATTTCCTCCCATTTGACAACCGAGCACTTGGTGGCTCAGTTTCGTCGACGCTATCCTAAGAAGCTGACATAAACCTGTCATCGCACCGCGTGGGTCGAAACTCAGATGAAATTCCTACTCGTCGAAGACAATTCCGAACTGGCCACAGCCATCACGTCGCGGATGCGAATAGATGGTCATGTCATTGATCATGCAGTAAATTTGCAGGACGCCACGGCCTTTGTTGAGACCGAGGAATATGACCTCATCTTGCTTGATATTATGCTGCCTGATGGCGACGGCCGCGACTTTCTAAAACGCAATCGGGCGGGTGATTTGAACACACCTGTCATCGTTTTGACCGCGCGCAGTCAGGTGTCGGATCGAATCGGATCGCTTGACATGGGGGCGGATGACTACATCACCAAGCCTTTTGATCACGCTGAGCTTGAGGCCCGCTGTCGCGCTGTGCTGCGGCGCAAATCAGGTACGGCGAAGACGCGGGTTGAGCTTGGCGGCATGATCTTTGATCCTGTTGCGGGCCACCTGATCGTGGGGGACACAACCGTGACGTTGCGCAATCGCGAGCTGCGTCTTTTGGAGTTGTTGATTGCAGCACCAGGGCGGGTCTTTTCCAAACAAAAGCTCGCAGATCGGCTGTTCTCATATGATGAGGATGTCTCGGACAACGCTATCGAGGTCTATGTTGGGCGCCTACGCAAGCATCTGGACAAGTCAGACCTCAAAATCACAACGCTGCGTGGGTTGGGATATCGGTTAGACTATGAGCACTGAGGCATCGGTCTCAGGCTCGCTGCGGCGACGCTTGGCCCTGACATTGATTGGGGGCGCGGCCGTGTTGGCGGTCTTGATGTTCGTTGCGGTGCGCAACTACGCGGTCCAAGTGGCGCAACGCGGCCAAGACAGCATCCTCGCGGCCTCGGTCACGTCGATGCTCGACACCGCCAGCCTGCACGATGACGCGGTGGAGGTGGACTTGCCCTATGCGGCTTTTGCCATGCTGAGTACCCCGGCGGATGATCGGATCTTCTACGCCATATTTCGGGACGGCGCTTTCCTGTCTGGTGATGCGGACGTGGTGTTGGACCCCGACGCCCGTAGCATTCCGCAGTTCCAATCGGCCCGCGTCCGCCAGACCGCCGTACGTCAGGTGAGCGCCAGCCGCACCTTGATTGGTGCGGACACCCGCACAGACATTCAAATTGTACTGGCACAGACCCAAGACGCATTGTCAGAGACATTGCGACAGATTTCGCGCAACGCAGCCTTTCTGGGGCTTGGTTTCTTTGCTCTGGCCGCTGGCCTGTCGTTTTGGGCCACGTCGCTCACCATCCGCCCTTTGGATCGCTTGACGAACTCGGTCACCGTGCGCGGCCCTCAAGATCTTAGGCCCTTTACGAAACCAGTTCCCGATGAGATGGCGCCCCTTGTGACTTCGCTCAACTCATTGATGACGCGGCTGGATCAGTCACTCAGCCAGTCGGAGGATTTCATTGCCGAAGCGGCCCATCGCGTCCGCACACCCTTGGCAACGGTACGTTCCTATGCGGAGACCACGCTCCAACGGGTCGACAAGGAAGAGAACCGTGAGGCCATGCGGGCCATGGTCCGCGCCATCGACGAAAGCTCCCGCGCGGCGGGACAACTTCTCGATCATGCGATGATCACCTTTCGTGCGGATCATTTGGAGCGCGAAGACCTGGATTTGGTTGCGCTCACCACCGATCTGGTCACGCGGCTCACGCCTATCGCGGAGATGCGCGACGTCTCGCTGTCGGTTCTGGCCCAAGGTAAGGTGCGCTATTCGGGCGATCCAATCCTCATCCAAAACGCCATCCGCAACCTCATGGACAACGCACTCAAATACGCCCCGGCGGAGAGTGATGTTGTCATAGCTGTGCGCAGTGAGCCGCATATTCAGATCGAAGTTGTGGACCAGGGGCCTGGCTATCCAGCCAACCAGATCGACGTGCTCACCTCGCGTTTTCAACGCGGTGAGAATGCGGGTGATACCATCGGCTCTGGGCTTGGCCTCACCATCGCGCAGGATGTGGCACGGGCTCATGGCGGCGATTTACAACTCTCAAACAAGGCGGAGGGCGGCGCATGCGCTATCTTGCAATTGTCCTGATTTGGTTTTGGGCGGGTCTTGCCACCGCACAAGAGTGGGAGGACCGAAAGGTCTTCAACCCTGGCGCGGCGACCAAACTCAACATCATCTCAAGCACGGATACCACGATCTTTGCCCCGCTGATCGAGGACTTTCTGGCGGATCGCCCGAGCGTCTCTGTGGAATATTGGGTGACCTCGACCGCAGACATTGACCAACGCCTGCGCGCTACGCCAGAGGCGTTTGACGTGGCCATCTCAAGTGCGATGGATTTGCAGTTGAAACTGACAAATGACGGCTATGCCCTGCGGCTCTCAGGTGTGGAGCATCCCGCCTGGGCGGAATGGCGGCAAAGCCTCTTTGCGTTTACTGCCGAACCCGCCACCATCGTGATCAACCGCGCGGCCTTCTCAGGTCAAGATGTGCCACAAACCCGCCAAGCACTCATCGAAGCGCTGCGTGCCCGTCCAGAGGTATTTCGCGGCCGCGTGGGAACCTATGACGTGCGCCAATCGGGGTTGGGCTATCTCTTTGCAACCCAGGATGCGCGCGCCTCGGAGACATTTTGGCGATTGATGGAAGTCATGGGCGGGCTTGATCTGCGCCTCTACTGCTGCTCTGGCGATATGATAGACGACCTGACAAGTGGCGAAATCGCTGTGGCCTATAATGTGCTGGGAAGCTACGCCGCTGCACGCATCGAGAGCCGCGATGTGTTGGAGGTGATCCCGCCTGCGGACTTCCCCACCACGATGATGCGAACTGCCTTCGTATTGCGCGGTACAGCCGAACCAGACATCGCCAAAGCTTTTGTCGCACATCTGCTATCGTTACAATCGGGTGATGCCGCTCCAGTATCGCAATTACCCATGCTCACCACAAAGGACGGCACCGCAGCGAGGGACACTATCCACCTGGAACCCGCGCTTATGACATTTCTTGATGCGCTGAAGAGGCGCAAATTTCTTTCTGCATGGGAAGACGCCGCCATTCAGGATTGAAAACCGTTCCTTTGTGACGCTGGATCACGACATTCCCGACGTAACGGCAAGCGATGCTTTGCGTTGACATAAAGACCCATGTTTATTTGGTCTGAACACAAGCGCCGCAGAACGCCGCAACCCAGCAAGGGAGGACGCCCCATGGCCACCGAGACCAAGCTCGAACGCATTCCAATGCCTGAGAAAATGCCGCTTGTCGGCAACGTGCTTACGGTCAATTCCGCGGCACCTTTGCAATCTCTCATGGACCTCAGCCGAGACTTGGGACCGATCATGCGCATGGATATGATGGGCAAGCCGATGGTGATCGTCTCGGGCCACGATCTGGTCGACGAACTCTGCGATGAGACCCGCTTTGACAAAGCCGTGCGCGGGTCCCTACGTCGGGTGCGATCTATCGGCGGCGACGGGCTATTTACCGGCGATACGTTTGAGGACAACTGGCCCAAGGCACACCGTATCCTCCTGCCCACCTTCTCGCGGCAAGCCATGGGCAATTACTTTCCCATGATGCTCGATGTGGCCAGCCAGCTATGCCTCAAATGGGAACGCATGAACGCCGAAGACGAGATCGACGTGGTCCATGATATGACTGCCGTTGCGCTCGACGTGATTGGCATTTGCGGTTTCAACTACCGCTTCAACTCCTTCTATCGTCGGGATTATCACCCGTTCATCAACGCGCTTACCAACACGCTTGAGACCTGCATGATGCAGCGCGGCCTCCCCTTTGAGCAACAACTTCTGCGCCGCCGCCTCGACCAGATGAAAAAAGACGTCTCCTATATGAATGAGCTCGTTGACACGATCATCGCAGAGCGTCGTCGGTCAGGGGATCGGGGCACAAACGACCTTCTCAACTATATGCTTGACGGTGTGGACAAGGTCACGGGCGAGAGCCTGTCGGATGAGAACATTCGCTACCAGATCAACACCTTCCTCATCGCCGGTCACGAGACCACGTCGGGTCTGATGAGCTTCACGCTCTATTTCCTGATGAACCACCCCGAGGTGCTGGCCAAATGTGTGGAAGAGGTGGATCGCGTCTTTGGCCGCGACATCTCGGTGCAACCGACGCTCAAACAGGTGAACCAACTCACATATGTGCTTCAAGTGGTCCAAGAGGCGTTGCGGCTCTATCCAACCGCACCGGCCTTCTCAGTCTACCCTTACAAAGACGAGGTCGTCGGGGGCAAGTTCAAGCTCAAAGCCCGCACAATGACCACGATCCTCACATTGATGCTGCACCGTGACAAAAGCGTCTGGGGCGAAAACGCGGAAGAGTTCGATCCCGAGAATTTTTCCCGCGAGGCCGTCGCGACGCGGCCGGTGAACGCCTACAAACCCTTTGGCAATGGTCAACGCGCCTGCATCGGACGGCAGTTTGCGTTGCAAGAAGCGGTGCTGGTGATCGGTATGATCCTTCAGCGTTTTGAGCTCATCGACCACAAAAACTATGAGATGAACCTCAAAGAAAGCCTATCGATAAAGCCAGATGGGCTGATGATGAAGGTCAAACTGCGCCGCGATGTGACACGTAGCCAATTGGTTCCTGGCTCCGCACCCGAAGCGGAGGGCACCGGGCGCGCCGCGACGCGCAAAACACCAAGCCATGGTACGCCTGCCACCATTCTATACGGCTCCAACCTGGGCTCCACCGAGGATTTTGCCCGCGCACTTGCCCGGTCGGCGGAGCAGAATGGCTTTGACACCACCTTGGCCGAGTTGGACGATTACGCCGCCAAACTGCCCACCTCCGGCGCAGTGCTCATCGCTTGCGCCTCTTACAATGGTACGCCGCCGGACAATGCGGCGCGGTTCGTGAGTTGGCTGGACGGGGCTGAGCCTAGTGCGATGAAGGATGTGCATTACGCAGTCTTTGGCTGTGGCCATTCCGATTGGGCCGCCACCTTCCAAGCTACCCCACGCAAGATCGACGCGCGCATGGCCGAACTTGGTGCCACGCGTCTGGCAGCCAAAGGTGAAGGCGACGCCCGCGATGACATCGAAGAAGCCTTTGAATCCTGGTCCACGACGCTTTGGCCGCAGGTGGCCGAGGGCCTTGGGCTCGACATTGATCTGCCCGACGCCACCGAGGCCGCGCCGCTCTTTGAAATTGAGCGGCTTACCGATCATGAGATCAATCCCATCGCCGATCAGACCGGCACTGAGTTAATGCCCGTGGTTGCCAATCGCGAGTTGCAGAACACCGACGCCTCCGGGCGCTCCACCCGCCATGTCGAAATTGTAATCCCAGCGGGCCAAAGCTACCGCACGGGCGACCACCTCTCGGTTTTGCCCATGAATTCTGAGGACCTGGTCGGGCGCGTGTTACGTCGGTTTGGGTTCACGGCCGAGGCGCAAATCCGCATCCGGACGCAATCGGAAGACCATTCAAAGTTGCCGGTGAACACGCCATTATCGGTGCACAAACTCCTGTCGCAAATGTTGGAGCTACAATCGGTTGCCTCGCGCAAGGATGTGGCCACCTTGGCGCGCCACACCGAATGCCCGATGTCGAAGCCGAAGCTTGAGGCTATGGCCGATGCGGAGTTCAAAACAGAGGTTCAGGGCAAACGGGTCAGTGTGTTGGAGTTGTTGGAGCGGTTCCCGGCCTGTGAATTGCCCTTTGGGGTGTTCCTTGAGCTTTGTCCCATGCTCACGCCGCGCTATTACTCGATCTCCTCGTCGGGGGCGGCGCATCCAAACACATGCTCTCTGACCGTCGGCGTCGTAGATGAACGCGCGCTGTCAGGCGAGGGTCAGTTCAAGGGCGTATGCTCGAACTTCCTAAAAGACGTCACACCCGGTGACACCGTCTATGCCGCGCTGCGCAGCACGGCAGACGAGTTCCATCTCCCCAAAGACCCAAGCATACCCGTGATCATGGTTGGTCCAGGCACAGGCCTGGCGCCATTCCGGGGTTTCTTGCAAGAGCGCGCGACGCTCAAAGCAGAGGGAAAAGACCTTGGTCAAGCAACTCTCTTCTTTGGCTGCCGTCATCCCGACCAAGACTACATCTATCGCGATGAATTGGAGGCCTTTGCCGCCGATGGTATCACTGATTTGCATGTGGCCTTCTCCCGCCAAGAGAAACGCAAAGTTTATGTTCAAGACCTTTTGCGTGAACAGCGCGAGCAGGTTTGGGACATGCTTGAGGCTGGCGCCCACGTCTATGTTTGCGGTGACGGCGCGCGTATGGAACCCGATGTGCGTCGCGCGCTCACGTTGATTTATTCCGAGGAAAAGGACGTGGGCCCCGAAGCCGCGGATGCGTGGCTTCAATCGCTCATCTCGGAGGGTCGCTATGCCCTCGATGTATGGGTGGGGTAACGCCCACTCTACCGCGCACTGGCGACAACGAAACGTCAAAACTCAAGCCGCCCCGGACATGATCCGGGGCGGCTTTTTTGAGCAACGCGCAAAGAAAAACCCGTCTCACCGGGAGGAGGTGAGACGGGTCCAAAACAAGACATCGGTTGGGAGGAGAGATGCCTCGTATTCTGAGCGCTCGCGCTTAGGCAGCTTTTTCGCCGGACCATGCTTTAGTTGCGGTATCACGCAGCTCTGCGGAGGCTTCGGTCACGCCTTCGCGGACAAAGTCATAGGCGGAGCGCATGGTTTCCATGTTGCGCGAAGAGCTTTCGCGGACGAAGTCCATTTGGATTTGCATCGCGTCGGAGAGCGTTTTGGCTTCGGCCAGCTTCTCGGCGGTGGCAATGGAATGGTTCATGTTGGTGTATGTGGCGTCTGCGACATTGCCGAGGATATCGGCATATCCGCGCGCGGCACGGACCAAGAAACCTTCAACGTTGGATGTGTAACGCTTGGAGGCGTCGTAGGCACCCTCCGTGCGCTCTTGCGCAGTCGCTACGGAGCGCTTGACGAACTCACGCGCGCCCTCGGTCAGGCGGTCTGCGAACTTGCTGTCGTCTGCGACGGTGGCTTTTTTGGCGGCTTTAGGAGCGGCTTTTGCGGTCTTTGCTTCGGTCATCTTTTCCATCCTTAATCTAAGCTATGGGGCCCGCTTGGGCGTTATCCCGTTTGGCATCCCAACCCGGGACACCCTCTATTTGGGATAAGAAATGCTGCAGCGCAACATTTTTCGTGTCTGACGTGGGGTCAGAGGCTTTTTTCGTATATATTCCATATTTTTTGAGCTTTTTGACCACTTGATAGACGATTTCGTATCTCTCCATGGCTGGAGATATTGCGGCAAAGACATACAATTCACACGTCTACGCTGCGCTGCAGCATATTGCAGACGAGCCGCGCACGCACTAAGTTCACTGCACATGCAGGGGCATCGATATGCGTGATTTAAAGTCAGAAGAACATGAGAAACTCGCACGGTTGCAGCGCGTCAAAATGCTTGCGACTTTGGTTCTGTTGCTCTGCTTTGTTGTGTTGATCACCACCAAGGTGTTGGAATTGCGCTATCCGTGGCTGGGCGGGGTGGCTGCCTTTGCCGAAGCCGCAACGATCGGCGGCATTGCCGATTGGTATGCAGTCGTGGCGCTCTTTAAACGGCCGCTCAACCTGCCCTTTCCTCACACGGCAATCATTGCCACCAACCAACATCGAATTGCCGACAACTTGGGGCGTTTCATCGAGAGCAACTTCTTGGCCCGTGCTCAAATCGAACCCAAGCTCCGCGAGATCGACTTTTCCTCCGAAATGGCGAACTGGCTCTCGTCGCGCGAACGATCGGCAAACCTTGCTCAGTTTGCGGTGCGGTTGGTGCCGCAATTGTTAGAGAGCGTGGACCAAAAGGGCCTCGTCACCTTCGCCAGCGACCGGGTGACTGCGCAATTGCAAAAGACCGACATCGCGCCCCTGGTTGGCAATGCCATTGAAACCTTTACCAAGGATGGGCGCACGCAGAAGCTTCTGGATGAAGTGATCAAAGTGCTCGACCGGTTCTTTCAAGATGATGAGACCATCTCAGTTATGCGCGCAAAGGTGCAAAAAGAGCTTCCAGTGGTTGCCAATATATTCCGTGCCGACGCCATGGTGCTCAACCGGATTTTGGGCGCGATCACCGAATTGCTCAGCGAGGTACGCGACGACCCTGTGCATCCGCTCCGCGACGAGTTTGAGGTCTTTCTCAAATCTTATGTGCGCAAGACCAAACAGACCAAGACCTTTGCCCGCCGGGTTGAGGCCGTCAAACAACAGCTTTTGGATCGGCCAGAGTTGGGCGATGTCGCGCAAGACATGTGGGACAGTCTGCGTTGCGCCATTCTCAACGATGTGGAAGCCGAAACGTCACAGCTTGCCGCAGCGCTCACCGATCTATTGGTGGATGTGGGCGAAAGCCTCAAAGCCGATGCGGAGATCAGTGCGGATATCAACGCGGGCATGGTGACCCTTTTGGCCAATCTGGTCGAAGAGCAGCGCAGCGCGATCTCTGGCTACATCGCCGAGCAAGTGCGCACCTGGGACATGCAGCAGCTCATTACGTTGATCGAAGTGAATGTGGGGCGTGACCTACAGTTCATTCGCTTCAACGGGATGCTGATTGGTGGATGTGTGGGCGTGTGTCTCTACGTCATTGAACGGCTGCTCTTGCATTGAGCGCCGGGCCCGCCCACGGTGAGATTAACCAACACGAGGGAGATGAGGTTATGGCTGATGATAAGAGCAACCCGTTCATGGACATGTTTTCCAAGTTCGGTGAAGGGATGAATATCCCAGGCACAGATGTATCCGCGATTATGGATATGCACCGTAAGAACCTGCAAGCCTTTCAGGCTGTGACCCAGATCGGCACTTCCGGCGCGCAGGCGGTGATGGACAAACAGCGCGAGGCGTTGGAGAGCACGTTGGCCGATATCAGCGAGACGGTACAATCGGTGACTCAAGGCGATACGTCTGGCTTGATGACTGCGCCCACGGAGATTGCCAAGAAGAGCTTTGATGCCACGATCAAAAACATGAGCGACGTGGCTGAGATCGTGAAACAGGGCAACATGGATGCCTTTGAGGTCGTCAAAGACCGCGTGACCGAGAGCATCAATGAGATGGCCGGCAAGACGGGCTGAGGCCTGAGACTGCCGAAGTTCTTAGCGCTGGCCCGATCCGCACCGCAGGTGCCGGGCCGCGCCTGACCCTCCACTCGGGAGGGGGCAGGATGCCGAACAAAGTGAGTTCTCACACCTTGCATTACAATGTCTTGGCAAAGAGAACGCGCATAGAAACAACGATACCTGCGCCACCCCAGGTTCGGACGCGGTCCTACGATCCAAACTGTTCAGTAGGTTTAGGCAGCTTCCAAAAACTCCGTGACCATCTCGGCGGTCATCTCAGGTTGAGTCACTGCAAAGAGGTGGCCGTTGTCCACCAATTCCAGCCGCGAATTCGGAATAAGCGAAGCCAGGAACTTGGCGTTCACAACTGGGATCAGCGGATCATCTGTGCCCGACAGGATCAATGTCGGTTGGCGCAGCATCCAAAGAAATGGCGCGCTGGTCCATCCGGTCATGGCAAGAAGTTGTAGCATATAGCCCGCGTTCGACGACGGCTTCATCGCAGCGGCATGGGCATTGATCAAATTGGGATCCGTACGAAAATCCCCGCCGTAAATATCGGCCGCGATAGAGCGCATGTAGCCTTTGTCGGTGTAGCGCTTCACATTGGCCATTTTGGAGAGGACCTTGGGGGCACCGGGCACCATCGTCCAACCCGCAGACGTCGCCACGAGGATGAGCCGTCGGCATGTGCCCGGAAATTGGAACGCGAATTGCTGTGCAAGGCCACCACCCCAACTGACGCCAGAGACATCCACCGCCTTGTGACCCAAGATATCAAGGAGCTTTTTGGCGGTCCGCGCGATGGTCCACGGGATATACGGAATATTGGGCATCGGCGAGCCGCCCACGCCGGGGATATCAAAGATGATCGTGGGCGTGTCCTTCATCGCATTGAGGAAAGGAAAGCCCAATTCCAGGTTCGCACCGATCCCGTTGAACATCAAGAGCGGCACCCGCCCCTCTGCGCCGGGTTTGGTTGCCACGCGCAGGGTTTGGCCGCCCACCTCCATCATGCGGATGGTGATATCACCGATTTGTTCGATCTCGGGGGCGGTTTCGGTCGTCATTTTGGGCTTTATCTTTCTACTCAGGCGTCGAACACATAGGTGCCGGGTGCAGCGCCAAGTGTTTTATGCTTTTTGGAGCCATGCTCTTTGGGTGCGGCGATCTCTTCGCCAGACCGATCCTTGAGCATCTCGACCCAATCCGTCCACCATGACCCAGCGTTCTTTTCCGCAGCGTCAGCCCACTCCTCCGGCGTGTCTTGCTTGGCCGCAGCCTTCATGAACCATGATTTGGGGTTGCCCGGAGGGTTCAAGAGCGATTGCAGGTGGCCCGAGTTCGACAGGATGAAGGTCGTGTCATCTCCGTAAAGCTTGGCCGTTTCATAAACAGCGGTCCAAGGCGTGATATGGTCCGTGGTGCCTGCGATCACATAGGTCGGATAATTGACCTTGGTCATATCAATCGGCTCGCCGCCCACCTCCATCGCCCCAGGCTTCACAAAAGGATTGGCCTGGATCATATCGAGGAAATAGTGGTGCAGCCCTGCAGGAAGGCGGGTTGTGTCTGCGTTCCAGAAGAGCACATCAAAAGCGGGGGGCGCATTGCCGAGCAGGTAGTTGTTGACCCAGTAGTTCCAGATCAGATCGTTGGGCCGCATCCAGGCAAACATTTTGGCCATGTCTTGGCCGTCGAGCACGCCGCGCACCTTGGAAGCCATACGGGCGGCTTCGATGGTGGTGGGTGTGATAAGCGCGGCCATATCCTGATCTGCGCCCGACATGGTGTCGAGCACACAGACGCCCAGGATCACCATGTTGATCTTGTCGCCCTTGCCCTTGGCATTGAGCCAAGACGCAAAAGCGGACAGCGTAATGCCACCGGAACAGGAACCCATGATGTTGACGCTGTCAGATCCTGTGATCTCCAGCGACGCATCCAGTGCTTCATCGAGAGCCTCAACATAGGTGGTCATGTCCCAATCGCGGTGCTCCGCCGTGGGATTGCGCCAGCTCACGCAATAGGGCTGATATCCATGTGCCAGAAGGTATTCGATCATGGATTTGCCGGGGCTGAGATCGACGGAATAGTATTTGTTGATCTGCGGCGGCACGATGAAGATCGGGCGGCGATACACTTTGTCAGTGGTGGGCGTGTAGTGCACCAGTTCCAGTACCTCATTTCGATAAACCACCTGACCAGGTGTCGTCGCAACGTTCTCGCCCAGCGTGAACTTGGACGTGTCCACCGAAGACGGCAGACCGTCGTTGTTGGCCATATCCTTGATCAGGTTTTGCAACCCGCTCACCGCGCTCTGACCTCCGGTTTCAAAGAACGTCTTCATCGCCGTTGGGTTGATGAAAAAGTTGTTTGACGGCGCCATTGTGTCGATGAAGATCGACGTCACCAGACGGGCGCGCGCCGCGTCTTTGTCGGGTAGATCGAGTTCTTCAACAGTTTTCTGGACGCTGTCGGCCCAGGTCAGATAAGCCTGCATCATGGACTTGGAGAACGGGTTGTTCTTCCAACCGGTGTCGGCAAAGCGGCGATCCTTGGGCTCCGGCGCCGCCTCTGACTGACCCAGCATAATCTTGGTCGCTTCATTAGTGAGATGGGCCCATTGGCTCATCATCATCTGGGGCTGGCTCAACATCGCGCGGGCCAGATTTGTGCTTGCGCCGATCATGTCTTCCATGCGCAGGCTCACCAGCGGGTTGAGCGCAAGCGTGGTCTCTGCGGCGTTCTCGGCAATGTCACGCAGGTTCTTGGACATCTTCTTGTCTTTAGCCATCTTGCTCTCTCCTCACAAAACCGCGTCGGGGCCTGGCACCAAAATGGCCAAAGTCTCTGCGATCAGGGCAGGCTTGTCACCGCCTTCGATTTCAATTGTGTTCTCGGCTTTCATCAAGAACTGACCATTGTCTTTGCGCTCCAGGCCCAAGAGTTTAACGTGTAGGCGCACTTTGGAGCCCACCAAAACCGGCGCCAGAAAGCGTACTTTGTCGAGGCCATAGTTGAGCGCCGCTGCCGTGCCACCGGGGATCAGGGTCATCTTCATCGACAAGCCCGCAATCAAAGACAGCGTCAGATAGCCATGGGCCACAGGGCCACCAAAGGGGCTTTCGCGCTTGGCACGTTCTGGGTCAACGTGAATCCACTGGTTATCTCCCGTGCAACCGGCAAAGGCATTCACGTCGTCTTGTGTGATCTCATGCCAGCCAGACGTGCCCATCATCTCGCCCACATTGTCAGCCATAGCGGCATAGGTCAGGTCAGTCATCTTTTCGGTTCCCCTTCGGCTCACAGGGCGTCAAGCACCCGACTTTATCTGTTGATGATGGAAATAGACCAAGTTGACGTTAACGGAAACTTGGCCGCTACGTCACTTGTTCGTGTCGTGGCGTCACGCATGTCGATGGGTGGTTTGGTGTCTCAACTTCCTCCATGTTGACGTCAACGTAAAGACGTGCGCCAAAAGAGGAGGTCAGGGACATGAAACAGCTTAGCGGAATTGACGCGACATTTCTTTATATGGAGACCCCAGAGACGCCTATGCATGTGGGCGCTTTGACGATTGTGGAATTGCCCAAGGGCTTCCGCGGCTCTTTCCACAAACATTTCAAAGAGTTCTTCTCAAGTCGCGTGCACTTGGTTTCGATCTTCAACCAAAAGCTCGCCAAAGCGGCATGGCAATTGGACCACCCCGGTTGGGTCGACGCAGGTGAGTTGGACTTTGATTATCATATCAAAGGGACCAAACTCGCCAAGCCGGGCACTTTGGAACAAGCCGAGGCGATGGTTGCGGAACTGCATGAGACATGCCTCGACCGTGCGCAGCCGCTGTGGCAGATCACCGTGATCGAAGGCCTCGAAGGCCGCCGCGCAGCTGTTTATGTGAAAATGCACCACGCCGCCATCGACGGTCAGGCAGGCATGGCAATCGCTCAGGCACTGTGTGACTTCTCACCAACCCCCCGCAAGGTCAAAGAGTCGGCGCTCAAAGAAGCAAAGCGCAAACCCACTGCGGCGGAACGGTCGGTCATGACCGTGCACGACATCTTTGCCAATCTGGCACGCCAACAATTGCTCGCCATTGAATCGGTGCCGAAAGTCATGGGGCAAGTGGCCGAGATGGTGGCGCCGGTACTCTCAGGCAAAGTGGGCCTGCCCCAAATGCTCGCGCCAAGCACACCGTTTAACAAAACCATTGTCGCCGAACGCCGCTTTGCCGCGCGTCAGATTCCGCTTTTGGAATGCAAGGCCATCGCTAAAGCCACAGGCACGAAACTCAACGATGTGGTGATGGCCGTCACAGCGGGTGCTCTGCGCCGCTATTTGACCGACCACCGGGCCCTGCCCGATGCCGCCCTCATTGCCTTTGTGCCGATCTCCATGCGTGATGTGGGCAACACGTCGAGCAACAACCAGGTTTTCGGCATGAATTGCGCGCTCGCGACCAACTATGGCGATCCCCTCAAGCGGCTGGAAAAGATTCACGCCGAAAGCCAGTCGTCAAAAGCCCTGTCAGGTTCCGTCCAAGATGCCGTGCCTGCCGCGCAAGACTTCACACTCGTCGGCGCGCCAACACTGCTTCCGGGTTTAATGCAGCTCTATGGCGCATCCAAACTCGCTGATGTCACGCCACAGGCCGTAAACCTCTGCATCTCCAACACCATGGGCGCGCCAATGCCGCTCTATGTGGCCGGGGCCAAGGTGACAGGCATGTATCCAGTGTCCATCGCGACCCACAATTGCGGACTCAACGTCACGGTACAAAGCTACACCGACCAATTCTGTTTCGGCCTGACCGCAAGCGCCAATGCCGTACCAGACATTGATGTGCTTGCCGATTATCTGATGCCTGCATTTGGTGAGTTGAAAGCAGCAGTGGAGAAACGCTCCGCGGCCGAGGCAAGCTGAGTTTTCCGAGTGTTCACGGATCGGGCGCAGTTTGAGGGTGTCTACCTAAGTTGACGTCGAGGTGATGTTGACAGTGAAGACCAAGCCACCATGCTGCCCCGATCACCGTGGTCAAAGCCGCGTCTCACAGAGGAGAACCCCAATGGTCCAAGCCGCAACCGCCGCACCAAGTCGGGCGCTGCTCTTCCTCGAAGGCCGCGCCATCCCCGAGTTTTTTGGCTTTGCTGCGGCATGGCCAACCCTGCGCGCCATCGCGCCCAAGGGCGATGGACAACCCGTGATCGTACTTCCCGGCCTCGCCACAGGCGACAGCGCGACCACCACCTTGCGGCGGTTCCTGCGCAGCAGAGGCTATCCCACCTATGGCTGGAAGATGGGGTTCAACCTTGGGCCCCGTCCTGGCGTCGAAGACGGTTTGATCGAGCTTTTGGAGCGCTCGTTCGAGACACATCAGCGCAAGGTCTCAATCGTCGGGTGGTCACTTGGCGGCATCTATGCCCGCCAAATGGCGAAGCTCATGCCCGAGAAAGTCCGGCAAGTGGTTACCCTTGGCAGCCCCTTTGGCGGGACGCCGCAGGCGACCAATGCGTGGCGAATCTACGAACTTGCCTCCGGCGAACGCGCAAATGACGGGCATAAGCATATGGGCGGGGCAATTGCCACCGCGCCGAACGTTCCAACTACGGCGATCTACTCGAAATCAGATGGAATCTGCGCGTGGCAGAACTGCCTAGAAGAAGACCTACCGCACACCGAAAACATCGAAGTGCGCGCCAGCCATTGCGGTCTTGGGCATCATCCAGCCGCCGTCTATGTCATCGCCGATCGGCTTGCTTTGCCAGAGGATCAATGGACACGTTTTGATCGGACGGGCCCGCGGGCCATGGTCTACCCTGCCCCCGCGTACCGAGCCGACTAGGCCGGCATTACAGGAACAAAACCCAACAAAAGCAACGTGCTCGCTGCGATGATTCCAAAGAACCAAAGCTGCCAACGTGGCCCTTCCGCCTTCCAAATCGCCCGATAGCGGAACCCGGCAAGACACGCCGCCACGAAGAGGATTGTTGCGACGGTTGGGCTTAGAGTGAAGGCGTCCAAAACAAATCTCTTCTCAGACGGTGGTGCTGCTGTAAGCTAACTCGCACGGTACCCAAATTAGTTTCAAGGGAGGAAACCGACATGCCCGCCAGCTATCAAGCGCCAAAACGCAACGCTACAGCAAAAACCCGCACCATGAGCCAATCCGTAGCCAGCAATTTGGCCACGGAGACAGCGACAGTTCAAAAGTTGCTTGATCACAAAGGCGCCGCCGTTTTTGCCATTCGACCGCAAGAGACACTTGGCACAGCCGTCAATCACCTAAAAGAAAAAGGGATTGGTGCGTTGATGGTAACCGATGCCACCGGCGCACTGCAGGGCATTTTGTCCGAACGTGACATCGTGCGCAAACTGGCGGAGACCCCCGGCCAAACCCTCCCTCAAAAGGTCGAAGACGTCATGACCGCCGAGGTTCAGGTCTGTGCACCTTCGGACCCATTGGTCTCTGTGCTCCGCCGTATGACCGTTGGACGATTCCGGCACATGCCTGTCGTGGATGACGGTCATTTGATTGCCATGGTGACGATCGGTGATGTCGTGAACTTCCGCCTCGCAGAGCTTGAACATGAAGCGCTGCAACTCAAACAGATGATTGTAGGCTAGGCAAACCGCGTGATAGCTTGGCCACGCAAACGCGAAAGCTTGAGACGTGAGCCAGCCGGAAACCAATCACAACTCCCCCGAAATAGCGCGCGGGCCCATGCGTGTGTTTTGGTTTGTGCTGGGGTGCTTGGCACTCATCCTCGGGGGGCTCGGTGTAGTCCTCCCGATACTGCCAACCACGCCTTTTGTGATCTTGGCGGCCTTTGCCTTCGGCAAAAGTTCGCGACTACTGGAGGTGTGGCTCAAGAACAACCGAGTCTTCGGGCCGATGATAGAAGATTGGCGGTCTAACGGCGCAATCGCACCACAATATAAAGCCATCGCCATTGTCATGATGGCTGCAGCCTTCGGGTTGAGCATCTGGCAAGGACTGGCGCCGCTCGTGATCGGGATCCAAGCGGTTGCCATATCAGCAGCGGGCGCGTTCATTCTGACGCGCCCCTCAGGGCGCGCTTAGACCGTCGGACTGCGCCAACGCAGGTTGTCGCGGCTCAATTGGTCGAGGGACGTGATCCCCATGAGCTTCATGTCGCGCTCAATCTCAATGCGCAGGTTGCCGAGTGACCGTTCCACACCCGCCTGCCCCGCAGCCGCCAAAGCATAGAGATAAAGACGTCCACCAGAGCACGCTTTTGCCCCAACGCTGAGCGCTTTCATCACATGTGTGCCGCGTTGAATGCCGCCTTCACAGATCACATCGATCTTGTCGCCCACTGCGTCACAGATCTCAGCGAGTTGATCAAACGGCGCGCGTGAGCCATCAAGCTGACGTCCACCGTGATTTGAAACCATGATACCCGTACAGCCAATATCAACAGCGCGTTTGGCGTCTTCGACCGACATGATGCCTTTGAGCGCGAATTGGCCGTTCCATTGCGCGCAGAGCTTTTCAGCGTCTTTCCAATTCATGGATTGGTCCAGCATCGTGGAAAAGTACTCGCCCACAGACACGGCCACATTAGTCCCCGCCTTCACGTGACCGGAGAGGTGCGGCATGTCGAACTTTTCTTTGGTGAAGAAGTTCCAGGCCCACATAGGGTGCGTGGCAAAACTAAAGACCGAACTCGGCGTGAGCTTGGGGGGCGAGGTGAAGCCGGTGCGCAGGTCACGTTCGCGGTTGCCACCCGTAATCGTATCCACGGTCAACGCCATAACGTTGAAGTTTGCCGCTCGCGCGCGCTCCAGCAGCGCATCGTTTAGGCCCCGGTCCTTGTGGAAGTAGAACTGGAACATCTTGGGGCCTGGAGCAATCTTTTCGATTTCTTCCACGGTCACGGTCGCGAGAGAGGACACACCAAACATTGTCCCATGTTTTGTTGCCGCTTTTCCGACCGCGCGCTCGCCCTCGTGGTGGAAGAGCCGCTGCAGCGCCGTCGGCGCGCAATAGATCGGCATATCGAGCTTTTGGCCCATGACCTCGACCGACATGTCGACCTCTTCAACGCCTGCGAGGACGTTGGGTACCAGATCTACGTCATCAAAAGATGAGGTGTTGCGCCGGTACGTAATCTCATCATCTGCCGCACCATCAATGTAGTGAAAGATGGGGCCCGGGAGCCGCTGTTTGGCCAATTTCCGAAAGTCTTGGAAGTTGTGGCAATCCTTGAGTGTCATGAACATCGGGCGACTCCTTGGTCCTAGCGCGTCGCTTTGGTAAAATATTTTTACCAAAATGCCAACCCGGTTCTCAGCCAATAAAAAACCCCGCGGCCCAAGGGGTGCGGGGTGTGGGTGTTTAGGCAGGGATGACGCGTCTAATTATTCATTTCTTCCAGCATTTTTCGCGCACGCGGACATTGTAGGCGTTCGCGCAGTGGACTGTCCGGATCGATCTCTTTGTTGCAAACGAGGCATTGATCCGCATCCGAGATCGCGTTCAACCCACCGCAGCTTCCCTTGATGCGTTTGTCCATCAGAATTACGCCTAGCGCCATGCCAAGCATGACGAACAACAACAATACAAAGGCAAAAGCGAACGTTGCCATGGGCTATTTCTCCGCCTGAAGATCAGTGAAGCGGCTGGATTGCGCGATTTTAAACTGTCCCTCGCCCGCTGCAGGATCGCGGTCGATAAAGAAAGCGCCTAAGTTCTGCGCTTCGGCAATCGGCATCCCGCGTTCGGTACCCAGCGCCAAAAGAGCTGTGGCCCAAGCGTCCGCCGTCATCGCATCATCCGCCAAAACCGTCACAGACGCCGTGGTATGCGTTATGGGACGACCGGAGATTGCGTCGATGATATGCGAATAGCGCACGCCGTCTTCTTCAAAGTAATTGCGGTAATCACCAGACGTGGCCATACCCAAACCGCTGAGGTCGACAACCTCTTCCACGGCACCGACGCCTGCATCGGGGCGTTCGATACCGATTCTCCAAGGTGTCCCCGATGGATTGTTGCCCGCTGTCACCAAATCGCCGCCGATTTCGACCATGTAATCCTCAAGACCCAAGTTACGCAATTCGGCAGCAATGGCGTCCACGCCGTACCCTTTGGCAATTGCTGCCACCCATACATTGGTATCAGGCAGAGCTTTCGCCATAGTGAATGGCGAAGATGTGAGCGAAACGATTTTATCTTGGCCCACAACCTCTAAGGCATCGGCGATGGCGACGTCCTCGGGAACGGGGCTTTCGGAGGTGCGCTGGCCAAAGCCCCAAAGCTGAATCAACGGCCCCAGCGTGACGTCAAATTGGCCTTCGCTGGCGAGATGCACATCCATCGCAGCAGACATAACCGAATGAAGTTCCTCAGATATTGGCTGTGGTTCAGTGCTTGTTTGCGCATTGAATCGCGAGATTTCCGAATTGGGATCCCAATTGGACATAGACGCATTCACCGCAGCCAAAGTCTGGTCAACGGAGGCTTGGATAGCGGTCGGATCCAATTCCGCAGTTTTGTCGACAGCAACGATCGCATAGGTCGTGCCCATCGCCTCTCCCGCAAATTCAAGCGTGACCGGATCGGATTTGCAGGCGGCCAAGGCCACCAAAAAGCTCAAAGCAACAAAGCGTGTCATAGGTCCCTCGACGCGTGTCGGCTTGTGTGTACAGTCGCGCAGATATTACACACAAGTGAATGCACTGCCCATTGATGCACAGTCAATCGCGACATTACATCGCGAACGAAATATTTACACTGGGACGCTTTGCTGCGTCGCAGTACTTGCGGCAACGTTACGGGCGGGCTAAAGGCCACAAAGGGACAGCGACACGGGATGCACCACGTGCAGCAATTTACACTCCGAAAGGGGCTAACCCTGCCTGTGCAGGGTGCGCCTGAACAAAAAATCTACGACGGACCCAACCTCTCAACGCTTGCGTTGGTCGGTTTGGACTACGTTGGCCTGAAACCCAGTATGCTGGTTCAGGAAGGCGACCTTGTGGCGGCGGGCACCCCGCTCTTTGCCCACAAGGAAACGCCTGATGCCGCCGTGGTCAGCCCCATCAGTGGGCGCGTCAAAGCAATCAATCGCGGCGCGCGGCGGGCGTTGATCTCGGTTGAGATCGAACGCCATGCCGACGCACCTGAGCCGTTGGACTTTGCCTCGGTTGGCGATACGATGACGCGTGATGGTTTGGCGCAAAAAGTGGCGGCCGCGGGTCTTTGGACATCATTCCGGACGCGGCCCTATTCCAAAGTGCCTGCCGTCGATTCTGCACCTGCAGCGATCTACGTCACGGCTATGGAGAGCGAGCCGCTCTCGCCGAATGCAAAACTCGTCATAGAAAATGCGGGCGGCGCCTTTGAAGCAGGTCTCAGAGCAATCCCCTTGCTGACCGACGGCAAGGTTTATGTCTGTACATCTCCTGACTTTGACATGGGCTCAACCGTTGATCGCGTTGAGATCGCGCAGTTCTCTGGCCCACATCCGGCAGGTTTGGCTGGAACGCATATGCATTTCCTTGAGCCACCAACCGCTGAACGCATGGTTTGGACCATCGGCTATCAAGATGTGATCGCCATCGGACGCTTGCTTGAGACGGGCAAGATCAACCCTGAACGCATTGTGGCACTTAGTGGTCCGATGGTGCGCGAGCCGCGTTTAATCCGAACACTTCAAGGCGCGTCGCTCTACACATTGACCGATGGCGAAATCGAAGGTGATGACCAAACACGTATCATCTCAGGCTCCATCTTGTCCGGCCGCGCCGGCTATGGACCAAGCGCCTACCTTGGACGTTACGATCGACAGATCACTGTGATCGAGGAGGATCGTTCTCAAGCGCCATTGGGTTGGATTCGCCCCATGCCGCACAAATATGCGGTTCAACCAGTGCTCGGCTCCGCCTTCTCCAAGAAACTGCATGCGCTTACGTCGAACTTGAACGGGGGGCGCCGGGCAATGGTGCCTCTTGGCACGTTTGAAGGGCTGATGCCGCAGGATTTCCTGCCGACCCAGCTTCTGCGCGCGCTTTTGGTTATGGACACCGACCAAGCCCAAGCGCTTGGCGCTTTAGAATTGGACGAAGAAGACCTCGGGCTTTGCGGCTTCGCATGCCCGGCCAAATACGAATATGCGCAAGCACTGCGTGATTGTTTGACCAAGATTGAGAAGGAGGGCTAACCAATGGGCGTCCGCGACTTCTTTGACCGGATTGAGCCGAACTTTGAAAAGGGCGGCAAATACGAACGCTTTTTCCCTCTCTATGAGATGGTCGAAAGCTTCCTCTACACCCCCAAGACGGTGACAACGGCGGCGCCACATGCGCGCAGCCACATCGATATGAAGCGGATCATGACGTACGTGGTGATCGCAACGGTGCCATGCATCCTGATGGGGCTCTACAATGTTGGCTATCAAGCCAACATTGCTTTGCAGACGTTCGAACCGTCTGGCTGGCGCGCGGGCATCATTTCGGCCGTCGGCATTGGTTTTAACCCTGCAAACCCACTGGCAAACTTCATGCACGGGCTGATGTACTTCCTGCCAATCTACATCACGACACTTGTGGTCGGTGGCCTATGGGAAGTGCTTTTCGCGACGGTGCGCCGTCATGAGGTGAACGAAGGCTTCCTAGTGACATCAATGCTCTATGCGTTGATCATGCCTGCAACAACGCCGCTTTGGCAGGTCGCCTTGGGCATTTCTTTTGGTGTGGTCATCGGCAAAGAAGTATTTGGTGGCACTGGCAAAAACTTTCTCAACCCCGCTCTGACCGGACGCGCCTTCCTTTACTTCGCCTATCCCGCACAGATGTCGGGCGACTCCATTTGGGTGGCCGTTGACGGCTATTCTGGGGCCACCGCTCTCGCCGTTTCAGCTGCGCAAGGATACCAAGTGCTGGCCGCGCAGGGCACGACATGGGCCGCGTCCTTCATTGGGACCATCCCCGGGTCCATCGGTGAAACCTCAACGCTGGCTTGTTTGATCGGTTTGGCGTTCTTGCTCACCACCAAGATTGCGAATTGGCGTATGGTCGCGGGATGCTTGGGCGGCATGATCGGCTTCTCGCTCCTGCTGAACTTGATTGGCTCAGACACCAACCCCATGTTTGCCATGCCTTGGTACTGGCACCTCGTGATTGGCGGCTATGCCTTTGGCTTGGTCTTTATGGTGACCGAGCCTGTTTCGGCCTCGCATACGCAAATGGGGCGCATCATTTATGGCGCGCTTATTGGCGTGATGGTGGTGATGATCCGCGTGATCAACCCCGCGTTCCCCGAAGGCATGATGCTTGCCATTCTTTTTGGCAACGTCTTTGCACCGCTCATCGATTACTTCGTTGTGCAAGCCAACATCAAGCGGAGGGCGCGTCGATATGCCTGATAGGCCAAAGGATGTGAAAGCGGGGCCCATCAAACGCTTTCTTGATGCACCCGCAGATTCGGTCGGCAAAACCATCGTTGTGGCCGTTGGCCTCTGCCTTGTCGCTTCAATGGTGGTCTCTGCCGCTGCGGTGAGCTTGCGCCCTATCCAGCAGGTAAACGCCGCCAAAGACAAACAGGTCAACATCCTACAAGTGGCTGGGCTTTACCAACCCGGTGACGACGTGGCCGAAGCATTCCAAGCGTTTGAGCCACACGTACTTGAATTGACCAGTGGCACGTTTACCGATCGATTCGACGCTTCGAGCTTTGATGACCGCGCCGCGGCCGATGACCCCGCGCTGTCTCGGGCGCTTGATGATGACCCCGCAGGTATTGGACGCCAGTCCAACTTCGTGACTGTCTATCTTTTACGCGATGATGTGGGTGACGTCGACAAGGTGATTCTACCAATCCACGGCTACGGCCTTTGGTCCACGCTCTACGGCTTCATCGCCCTCGAAGAGAACGGCAACGACATCTTTGGCCTGCAATTCTATCAGCATGCTGAGACGCCAGGCCTCGGTGCAGAGGTAGATAACCCACGCTGGAAAGCCCTTTGGCCCGGCAAAAAGGTCCAAGACGCCAACGGCGAGTTGCAAATCACCGTGGCGAAATTCGCACCACCGGCAGGAGTTGATTATCACGTCGATGCTCTCTCGGGCGCGACGCTCACCTCGGTTGGCGTCGATAACCTCGTCCGGTTCTGGCTCGGAGAAGAGGGCTACGCGCCTTTCCTGGCCAATCTCAAAGCAGGAGCGATCTGATGGCCCAGACCAAACGCGAAATGCTCGTCGACCCACTTGTCGATAACAATCCGATAACCTTGCAAGTGTTGGGGATCTGTTCTGCGCTTGCGGTGACATCTTCTCTTCAAGTGGCTTTTGTAATGTCGCTGGCCGTGACCTTTGTGACTGCGTTTAGTTCGATGTTCATCTCGATCATCCGGAACCAAATCCCTGGATCGATCCGGATCATCGTTCAGATGGTCGTCATCGCCTCGCTCGTGATCTTGGTGGACCAAATTCTCAAAGCCTACGCCTTTGAAATATCCAAAACGCTCTCGGTCTTTGTGGGTCTTATCATCACGAACTGCATCGTGATGGGCCGCGCAGAAGCCTTTGCCATGAAGAACGGGCCGGTCGCATCCTTCATCGACGGAGTGGGCAACGGTCTGGGCTACGGTCTGATCCTGATGCTTGTAGGCTTTGTACGCGAACTCTTTGGCGCAGGGTCGCTTTTTGGGATCACAATCCTGGAGACGGTAAATAATGGTGGTTGGTACAACCCCAACGGCATGCTGCTACTCCCGCCATCGGCTTTCTTCATCATTGGTTTGATCATCTGGGCCTTCCGCGCCTGGAAACCAGAACAGGTCGAAGAGCGTGAATACAAAATCCAGACAGTGGAGGCGCACTGATGGAAGGGCTTATCTCCCTCGCAGTTAAGGCGATCTTCGTTGAAAACCTCGCGCTTTCATTCTTCTTGGGCATGTGTACCTTCATCGCAGTCTCCAAAAAAATCTCCACGGCCATCGGCTTGGGTATCTCTGTGATGATCGTGCAAGCGATCACCGTGCCTGCCAACAATCTCATCCTGACCTACCTTCTTTCGCCCGGCGCGCTAAGTTGGGCGGGATTCTCGGATGTGGACCTGACCTTCCTCGGCTTGATTTCCTATATCGGCGTCATCGCGGCCCTGGTTCAGATCTTGGAGATGGTCCTCGATAAGTACTTCCCACCGCTCTACAACGCGTTGGGTGTGTTCCTCCCCCTGATCACAGTGAACTGTGCAATCCTGGGCGGCTCGCTTTTCATGGTGGAACGCGACTATAACTTTGCAGAAGCAGCCACCTACGGCGTCTCTTCCGGCTTTGGTTGGGCTTTGGCCATCACGGCCATGGCGGGCGTGCGTGAGAAGCTAAAGTATTCGGACATTCCAGACGGGCTTCAAGGCCTTGGCATCACCTTCATCACTGCAGGTCTGATGGCGATGGCGTTTATGTCCTTCTCTGGCGTGAAACTGTAGAAAGGACGCACTGATATGGCGACGTTCTCCCTCGGCATTTTCCTCTTCACTCTGATCGTTCTTGCGCTTGTCACCATCATTTTGGCAGCGCGATCAAGATTGGTGTCTTCAGGCAATGTAAACATCACGATCAACGGCGAAAAGACGATCTCTGTCCCCGCAGGCGGCAAACTCCTTCAGACGTTGGCGGAGCAAAAACTCTTTGTACCGTCGGCCTGCGGTGGTGGCGGGACCTGCGCACAATGCCGCGTAAAAATCCACGAAGGTGGTGGGTCGATCCTGCCCACCGAAGAAGGCCACATCACCAAGCGCGAAGCGGCCGGCGGTGACCGGCTGTCTTGCCAAGTGGCGGTCAAGCAAGACATGCAGATCGAGGTACCTGAAGAGGTCTTCGGTGTTAAGAAGTGGCGCTGCAAAGTCCGGTCGAACGACAATGTGGCGACGTTTATTAAAGAGCTCGTGCTTGAATTGCCCGAAGGCGAAGACGTGAACTTCCGTGCTGGTGGCTACATCCAAATCGAAGCGCCAGCCTATTCGCTGTCTTACAAAGAATTCGACATCGACGAAGAATATCACCCAGATTGGGATCGCTTCAAAATCTGGGATGTGAACTCCAAGGTCGATGAACCAGTAGAACGCGCCTATTCCATGGCAAACTATCCACAGGAAACGGGCATCGTCATGCTGAACGTGCGCATCGCGTCTCCCCCTCCTGGTTCTGAAGGTATCCCAGCAGGCAAGATGTCGAGCTACATCTTCAACCTTAAAGCCGGCGATGAGGTGACAATATCCGGTCCATTCGGCGAGTTCTTTGCGCGCGAGACCAAGAAAGAGATGGTTTTTGTGGGCGGTGGTGCTGGTATGGCACCTATGCGCAGCCACATCTTTGACCAGTTGCGCCGCATTAAAACGGATCGCAAGATCACCTTTTGGTATGGCGCGCGCTCTAAACGTGAGATGTTCTATGTCGAAGACTTCGACATGCTCGACAACGAGAATGAGAACTTCTCGTGGCACGTGGCCCTGTCCGATGCGATGCCCGAGGATGAATGGACCGGCTACACCGGTTTCATCCACAATGTGCTCTACGAAGAATATCTCAAGGATCACCCCGCACCCGAAGATTGCGAATTCTACATGTGTGGTCCTCCCATCATGAACCAATCGGTCATCAACATGCTTTTGGATTTGGGTGTGGATCGAGAGGACATCATGCTCGACGACTTCGGCGGGTAAGAGATTGATAAGAATTTAAACCCCGGGACGTCGCAGCGCCCCGGGGTTTTACTTTGGAGGCATAGCAAATCCAAAACGTCTTCAACTGGGCGTACATCATGCGACCCCTCTACCCAGAAATTGGGGACATGTTCACGAAAAAACTTTTGTTGGTAGCAGCATTGGAAAGAGTAGGTTGCGTGAAGAATTGGCCCCGGCAGAATCCTTGGCACTACCCTCGAAACCGAGATTTTGGGCCAATTGCTTAAATACAGCAGCCGCCAGTGCTTGGAGCAGAATGTTGAAGGCACCATACCCTGCCGCGATTTCAACGATGTTGGGATTGTTCTGAGGTTTTTGTTCCACCTGCATCATGGCTACCAAAGAGCCTTCGGGAGCCAATGCGCCAAATAGGCATCCGATGTTCCCTTCCTGATTGCGCGAACTTTTTGTGTGTTGCAACCAAGTAGAAACGTCACTGGATTTGCAAAGCAGAAGTGTCACCACAGAGCGCGACGATAGCAAGGCAGCAGCCCGGAGACCTCAGATATCGAAGGGCTGAAAAGCCTTGCGGGATCGGAACAGGAAGGTCCTTAGCTTGGCTTTCCCTCTGAAGGCCATTACCATTGGGTATGGCTAAAGCTCGTTACAAGCTGATGATTTTGGTGCTTGGCCCACTTATAGGGTTGGTGACCTATACTGTGACAGGCCCGTGGTGGCTGTATTTGATTGTAGTGGCAATTTTTTTGGCTGGCTTGATGTCCTTTTCCATGGACAAGGCACCAGACCGCTCAGGGTATGACAAACGGGCCGACGATGGTCGCGGTCATGGTGCTGGACATGAAGTATCAGGCGGTGGTGATTGCTGAGATTTGAGTTCCGGTTGTCGTCTTCAGCTTAAACCGTTTGCTGCCACTGAAGACATCACTGTCTTCCCACTTCCATCTCTTTGACAACCCTTTCCAGGCGCCTGCGTTCATAACAAGCTTCCATCTTTGAAGGCCGTCCTGGTGGCCTCCGGCCTGTCTTTTTTGTTTCCATTCTTCGCGCTGACCGGTTTGACCTTTGGCGGTGAGGCCGCCTTCTCTTGTTCTTCCTTGATGTGGGCGAGGACAGCGCTCAAGTGTTTGTTCTCGGTGATCGCCGCGTGAGTGACACGTTGTTGGTGCGGGTCGAAAATACTGCAGGGTAGGGCAACGCCGTTGGCACGCACCTGAATACGCCCATCCGGCATCTCATAGACATCGACGTATTTGCCGACCAAGCCGCGTGTCAGTTCATTGACCTGCAGCCGTATGCGCTTGCGGTCGTACTTCAGCGTCAGGTCATTGATGACATAACGTTTGTCGCGCAGGCAGAAGACCTCTGCGAGGCGATCCGGCTCGATGTTCAAAGCACGGTGTAGGTTGTCCGATTTGGCGGGAGACTTTGCAAACTTGGCGTTATGGCGTTCGATGAAGCCCGCAAGAAATGCGTTACCATCTTCCATGTTGGAAATGCCTGCGATGCGCAGTTCTTTGACCAACCGATCTTTCAAAGTGCGGTTTGCTCGTTCGACACGGCCTTTGGCTTGGGAGGAATTGGCGCAGATGATCTTAATGTTCAGCTCGGCCAAGGCGCGCCCGAATTGGGTCATGCCCGTCATGTGTTCGTTGGGCTTGGGAACTCTGAACACCGTGTGTTTGTCAGAGTAGAAGGCGACGGGACGACAGGGTTTGAGCAGATAGCTTTCCAAGGCCTCAAAATAGCTGAAGGTGCTCTCGGACTTCACGAACCGCAGTTCCATCAGCGTGCTGGTCGCGTCGTCAATAAGCACGAGCTGCGTGCAGGGATAGCCACGATCCTCAAACCAACGGTGGTCTGAGTCGTCGATCTGGACCAACTCGCCAAAGCATTCCCGGCGCAGACGTAGCTGGTGAAAAGTGCGCCGCTGCTTGCGCGAAAGCCAAATCCCTTCCTCCTGCATCCACTTGCGCACAGTCTCACGCGAGACCTTGCACCCGTGATGTTCGGCCACCATCTCAGCTGCCAAGGTCGGCCCGAAATCCGGATACTGCTCCTCAATCAGGGTCAGCGCATAGTCGCGCTTAGCATGACGAATACGATTGTTTGGAGGTTTGCCGCGCGCCTTGTACCGGACCGCCGATGCGCCATCCTGCCGATACCGCTTCAACAACCGGAAATCTGTCGGCGTGTCAGGTCCAACATGTTGGCAGCATTGTCTATGCTCAGCCGTTCATCATCGACCTGCGCCAGAACTTCCACGCGGTTCAACTCGCGCTCGCTCATAACCACCCACCCCATGTCCGCTCACCCTCATTGACTTTTGAGGGCAGAGTGACATTCCTGAATTGCTCATGGGTGACATTTTAGCTTTGCTGCTACAGTGTGCGTAGCTTTGAACCATTTTTATGGACTATTGAGTCAAATGGTTCGTTCACGGGTCATTTTTATGTGGAAATTTTGCACACAAGACCACACATAGAACATATGAGCAGTCCGAACCCTCTTCCCAAGTCGCAGCTCTTTGAGCAGGCGGTGCGCGCAATCCTGCGTCCTTTGGTGCGGGGTCTGATTGCTCAGGGTGTCACTGCAACCGCACTCTATCGTTTGGTCAAAAAGACCTATGTTGAGGTTGCTGAAGCTGAGCTGGGCGACAATGGCACCGACAGCCGGATTTCGGTTTTAACCGGTGTGCATCGTCGCGACGTGAAAACTTTCCGAACGGATGAGGACCCTGACACTTCCGCGGTGCGTCGCAAGACATCAATGATGGCCACGGTTGTGGGCCGGTGGATATCGGACCCCGATCTCCTTGATGACACCGGCCAACCGCGCGCATTGCCCAAATCGAGCGATGACGGTCATAGCTTTGATGACCTTGTTCAGCGGATAAGCCGAGACATTCGCCCACGCACAGTTCTTGATGAAATGGCCCGGCAATCCCTTATAGAGGTGACAGATGACGTCGTTAGTCTGCGCGCGGACGCCTTGGTTGGCAGCGCCGACTTGGATCAGAAGCTGCACTTCTTTAGTCACAACATCGGCGATCATATGGAAGCGGCGGTGGACAACCTTCTCACTGACCAACCGCAGTTCATGGAGCGCGCCGTGTTTTACAATCGCCTCACTGGCCAAGCGGTAAAGACATTGGAAGATGAGGCTCGCAGCCTGGGTACCGACGCACTCTTGGCCTTGAACGCCCGAGCTTCCACGTTGCAAAATGTCGACAAGGACAAACCTGATGCCACATACCGCATGCGGTTTGGGGTGTTCTTTTTCCACGAAGACGAGGACGCGCCACAGAGCCGCGCCAAGACAACAGACGACACGGGAGACACATCATGACGTGCAAAGACCTAGACCGTCGTCATTTCCTCTCTCGATCACTGACGTGGGGCGGCGCGGGTCTTTTGCTCCCTGGATTGGGTCACGCACAATCTTCGCCACGTGACATCGAAGGCGGTATTGGTGGCACCGGGATCGTTGGCATCCTCACCGATTTCGGATCACTGATCGTCGCAGGCCACAAAATCGAGACGACCTCCGATACGCAGTATTTCAACGGTTTCGGGCAAATCACTGAAAATGACGTGCATCGCGGCCACGCATTGACCGTTGAAGCACAGACCCAAAATGGTCAGCTGGAAGCGCGGCGCGTCTTCGTCACCTATCCCCTCGTTGGTTTGATCTTGGACATATCCGATGGCGGTCGCACTCTCACCGTAAATGGCGTTGATGTCATATTGGAACGTCGACAATCTGGGTTGGCGCCTGGTCAACGCGTCGCCGTCTCAGGCGTGTGGCAGGGCAACCGGGTGATCGCAAGCGCATTGCAGCCAGCGGAAAAAACCGCAGACCTTATCTCTGGCACAGTCGCACGCGGCAAAACAACCAGCATTGCGGGCGTTGAACTCCAGGGCGCCGGTGTCGCTTCTCTGACCGACGCTGGCTTTGGCAGCGTGGTTGGCACCTACCTGGCCGAGCAAAACCGGCTCATCGCCCAAAGAGTTTCGAATGCCCGCTTCCTCGGTGCTGCGGGCCCGCTGCAACGGCTTGCCATCGAGGGATATGTGGAACCGTCGAACGATGCCGCTGGGTATCGCATCGCCGGGCTCGGTCATAGTTTTGAGCCCGGCCCAGACTTTGCCCAGTTTGGAGACAAACGCGTGCTCTTCGAGGGAGGCTACACAGGCCGTTTTGCGGTGCAGGCCGCTCTCATTTTGCCGTCGTCACCTGATCCACGACGTAGACTTTTGCGGGCGCGCGGCGGCTGAGGTTGAGCGCATTTGGCACTCCTTCCCAACCTGCGCGCCACAGCAATGCACGTTAAGATTTTCGCATCATTCGCATGGCAAGCGGCGCGCCTAGGATGACAACGAAAATCCGAAGCATGTGATGCGCCACCACAAATGCCATGTCGGCGCCGACAATGAGTGCCAAGACCGTCATCTCAGCTTGACCACCTGGCGCAAAGGCCAGCAGCGCCTCCTGCCCAGGTGCCAGGCCACTAGAGTAGACAATCTCCACAAAGATCACCGACAGCACCAAGAGAATGCCACAGAATCCGAGCCCCGCGACCAGATCGTGACGAACTTCTTGCCAAGTGATACCGTTGTACTTCTGGCCAATGGTGATTCCGATAAAAAACTGTGCCGCCCAAATCGTCTCGGCAGGTGGACGGGAGTGGAGCAATCCGGCCACGGTCGCGATGGCAGCCACGAAAAGAGGCCCAAGGATAGATGCTCCCAACATCCCTAAACGCTCCGCGCCCTTCCATCCGATGATGGCACAGACGACCATCAGAACCAATTGTTGCAATGGCAACGTGAATGCCGGGACGCCAGGCGGATTCGATAAATCCGCATCCCAAATGCCCCGTAGAACGAACGGCAAGATGATGACGATCACCGCCACACGCGTGGCCTGGATGAGGCTCAAGGTGCGTGGATTGGCCCCAGCCTCTTCTCCGAAGATCAGCATGTCTTGCAAACCGCCGGGCATGGCCGCGTAGTACGCCGTCATGCGGTCGTATCCGCAGATGCGCTGGAAATACGGCACGCCGATGAGACCGATCAAGGAAATCATTAGAGGGACCATGAGCAAGGTCGCCCACATGGCGGGCACTGTCGCAAGGACCGCAGGCGTGAGTGTCGCGCCAACGGCAACGCCAAGGATCGTGCGCATGCCAGTGTTGACCACTTTGATGCCCCGCAGTGGTACGCCCAAAAGGGCGCCCAAAAGCGATGCAGTGATAGGTCCCAAGAGCCATGGCAGAGGCAGGTTTAGCAAAAAGAAAATCGCCACGCCCAAGCCCGCGATTGAAAAGGCATATAGGACGGGAAGTTGGTTTTTCATGAGCGTAAAGCGGCCAGTCGCGTGCGTAGGGACGTGTTCAAATGCACTTCCGCCGCATCCGCCGCCGCGTTTTGATCACCGGCGCGGAGCGCATCGACAATAGCGCCATGCTCTTTGGCAACAATATCGATCCGGCCGGGGTCCGTATATGTGGTCGGCCCCAAAAGGAGCAGCGCGTTGTTCAAGGCTTGCGCGGCCTCAATTAGAAATCGGTTTCGAGCCGCGAGGTACAGGCCGCGGTGGAAATCTTGATTTATCGCCGCCCCAAGCGCTGGGTTGCCGCGCTCATCGACGATCCGCTGGTTGAGATCCTCCAAGGCATCGAACTCAGCCGTGCTGCCGTGCTTTGCAGCCAGAGCAGAGGCCGTGCGTTCAAGCACAACACGCATTTCATAGAGCTCAACAAGCTCAGCATGGCTGATCCGCCGGATGACGGCGCCCAGCCGCGGTTTGTGTTCAATAATCCCAGCCGCCTCGAGCCGTCGCAGCGCTTCGCGGACCGGCGTGCGTGACAGTCCTAACCGCTCGGCCACGTCCTCTTCTCTCAACCGATCTCCGGGCACAAATGCACCTTCGCGGATCAAAGCGATAAGGGCTGTATGAGCGACTTCGCCACTGGATTGGGAGGGTGAGCTTTTGGAAGGCATGGCGTCAATGTATCCAAATGGATACAACAATCAAGGTCTAGAATGACATGCGCATGCCTACGCGTCCTCGCGCCAGACAGGGTTAGTCCAGGCGCGCTTACCAGCCCGATCCATCACCGTGACACGCAACCACTTGCTCCCAGAAAACCGAATGAGGGGCACAGAAACGCGCGTCATGCTCTCGCCGTGGACCGCGACCGCCGCTGACCCCTGACCTTGAACAATCACCGCAGTTGCCGCTGAGCAGGACACGACCACGTCGCCAGGCGACCACGCAACATCGTGGATTTCCGGCCCGGTCGAGGCGTACATATGACCCGCTTTCAGCGCATCTAACAAAGCCTCTGGCGTGTTTTCTTCGGCTTTGACCATAGTCCAGCCGCCAAAATAATCCGGTTCGGTGAAATGCGCATCGTCCGTGGCGCAGATGTTCAATCGACGCCCCTCTTCCAGTAAACGGTCAAGGTGCCAGAAGCCCTCTGCGCGGTCCGCACCCACCTGACAGCCGTGATTATAGATTTCAACCGCGTGGGCGGCATCTATGCTTCGCGCATCCGCGAGGCTCAACCCGCCCCATTCCGGGTGTGCAACCGCAACAAAGGCGCCTGCGTCCCGTGCCCGACGGGCAATTTCAGGCCCGGATTCCTGAGCCTCTGTGGGAAAGAAATGCGGGCTATCGGAGCGCTCAAAATCGAGGGGCAAGCCAACCGCCAAAATGTGCCAAATCTCACCGTTTTCCATGGCCCCAGAATGAAGTTCCGCACCTAGAAGCGTGGTGAAACTGTCATCGCGAAAGCGATGCGTGTCGACGATAGGATAGTCATACATGCCCACGAAGTGATCGGTCAGCGCGATGAAGTCATAGCCTTCCGCTTTATAGCGACGACACACCTCCTCGGGTTCGAGACCGCCATCTGAGCGGTTGGAATGGGTGTGCAGGTTGCCACGCCAAAAACGACCTGAGGCAGAAAACGCGGGATCATGCATGGGACGCTCCTTATTTGCGCAATCTGTAGCAAGAATTCAGTGCGACCCAAGTCAAAAAAAAATGCCGGGTCGCCCATAGAGAATATAGGCGCCCGGCTTGGTCAAACAGAAGCGCGTGTAATCCGCGCCCTACGATCTTTATGGATCAAGCGCTGCGATAAAGCTTGGTCATGGAAAATTCGCGGTGACCCAGGGCTTCCGCAGCTGTGTAACGACCATTGGCTGTGCGGCGGATCATGTCGATCAATTCGTCGCCTGCCTCGTCGATGGTCATGTCGCGACGCAAGACCCCGGATACGTCCACATCCACGTGTTCACCCATGGTGCGCACGGTGCGTGGGTTCGCGGTGATCTTGATCACGGGCACGATGGGGTTGCCAACCACGTTGCCTTGGCCCGTTGGGAAGGTATGCACAACCGCGCCACCGGCAGCCATGAGTGTCACACATTCCGCGGCGGCGGAAGAGCTATCCATGAAGTAGAGGCCATCGCCAGAGGCAGGCTGTTCCGCGGGCTCAAGGATGTCGATGTACTGCGATGTGCGGCCAATTTTCTCAAGATTGCCGAGAGCTTTCTCTTCGATGGTGGTCAAGCCGCCAAGGATGTTGCCTTTGGTTGGTTGGCTGTCGGAGAGGTCATCGGTTTGGTGCGCAAAGATGACATCGTCTTGGTAGGCCTTCCACATCGCATACCAACGCTCGCCCACCTCTTCATTGGTCGCGCGCTCTTTACAGATGTGCTCAGCGCCCGTAATCTCGGAGGTCTCACCAAAGAAGCCGGTGATGCCTTCGGGCAGAAGCTTGTCGTACATGTTGCCGACCGTTGGGCAGGAGCCGAGACCTGTGGTTGTGTCGCTCTCACCGCATTTGGTGGAAACCCAAAGCTCGCTGATAGAGCATTCCTCCCGCTGCACTTCGGAGGCTTTGTGCACAAAATCCTTGGCCGCCCAGGAAGCGGCTCGGATCGTCTCGAAGTCCCCCTTTTGCTCGATAGAGAACTCGGCCACTTCTTTACCGGTTTGGCGGATGCCATCGGCGATGCGGCGCGTCCAATCAGGCTCAATGCCGATCACAACAACCGAGTGCACGTTGGGGTTGGCGCCCGTGCCAATCATCGTGCGGAAGTGCAACTCCAGGTCTTCACCGAATTGCAGACGGCCATAGGCGTGGGGCAACGCAAGCGTACCCTTGACGTTGTTGGCCACCGCCTCAACAGCGGCGTTCGAAATATCGTCAACCGGCAGGATGACAACGTGATTGCGAACACCCACGCGGCCATTTTCGCGACGGTAGCCCATGAAAGTCATATTGGAATACTTGGACATATCTAAAGGCTCCTACCAACGCTTGGTTTTGCAGTTGTGGGTGTGCACATGGCCGCCCTTGGGGATGTCGGCGATGATCTTGCCCATGTCCTGACCGTATTTGACGGCGGTGTCGCCCTCCTTGAGGTCTTTGAGCGCGATCTTGTGGCCAATGGCCACGTCGTCGCCTGCGGTCAGGGTAAAGGTGGAATTGTCATGGGTCACACAGCAGAACATTTCGGTTCCCGCTGTGAGCCCCTCGACGACCACCACACCCACATTGTCTTCGTGATCGTGCACGAGGAGATGCGGAATATTGGACATCTGAGGTCTCCAGTTTTCAGTTGCGTCGTTGAGCCCAGGGTTAATCCCAAGGCGATAGAATGATTTTGGGCGCAGGCGTTCGGCCTGCGCGGATGTCGGCAAAAGCGGCGGCGCCATCGTCGAGCGTGCGTGTCTCGGTCCATTCAAGTGGTCCAAGGCGACCGTCAAAGAGCGCTTGGGCGGTGTCACGGAACTCTTGCTTAGTGTAGCAATAGGTCCCGATGAACGTGATCTCTTGCAAGGTCAGGCGACGCACATCGAGGCCCTCTTTGCTGTCGCCGAGACCCACATGGGCAATCACGCCGCCGGGTGCGGCCACATCGCTGGCGGATTTCCGTGTGGAACCAATGCCCACTGCGTCGATCACCAGAGGATACATGCCCGCTGCCTCAGCCACGACATTTTCACCAAGCGATTTTAGGTAGTCACGCCGGACATCGTTGGGCTCCACAATCACCGTGGCCTCACACCCCATGGCGCGCAGACAAAGCGCCGCAGCAAGACCAATCGCCCCCCCGCCCAAGATGATCGCAGATCGGTCCATGGTCGGATACAAGGCCTCAATCGCAAGGCGCACCGTGTGCCAAGACACGGCCAGTGGTTCCGCCAAAGCCGCTTTGGTCAGCGGAACATGGTCAGGCACCTCCACAAGGTTTTCCCAAGGCATCGATATATATTGTGCAAACGCGCCCTCGCGCGGCGGCATCGAGATGATCTGGCGCGTGGGGCTCAGATTCTCACGCCCGGCTTGGACATAGGAACACGCCGGATCAACAACCAGTGGATTCACAGTCACCCGCATACCATCCCGCGGGCCACCGACGATGGTGCCCGCCGCTTCGTGACCGAGGATCAGCGGCGCCGGGCGCCGGGCGTCATGCCCGAGGTAGGCATGCATGTCCGAACCACAGATACCGACTCTGTCGACGCGAATAAGGTGTTCTTCTGGCCCCGGGCTGGGATCAGGAGAATCCTGAATTTCCATGGATTCTGGGCCGGTATAGACAAGTGCTTTCATTTGGCAGTGAACCCTCCATCGACCATGAGAACTTGGCCCGTCACGTAGTCAGACGCAGGCGAACACAGAAACAACAGCGGACCATCAAGATCGTCCATCCGACCGTTGCGGCCGATGCAGGTCTGGGCCGCGTTTCGGGCAGCGCGGTCAGGGTCGGAGAAGACCGCGGCGGTGAGCTCTGTTTCAAAAAAACCAGGACCGATGGCATTGACGTTGATCCCGTCGCACGACCACGCCTCGGCCATAGCGCGTGTCAATTGACCGATCGCGGCCTTGGTCGCGCCATAGGCTATGCCGCCGGGAAAGGCGCGCGTGGTTTGAAGGGAGGCGAAGTTGACGATACGCCCCCATCCCTTGACCTTCATATCTCCGACAAGGTGCTGGCTCAAAAAGAAGGGCGTTGAGAGGTTGAGATCGAGCGTCGCATCCCAACCTTTGTCCGTCACATCGTCCGCCGCCTCTCGTGTATTGATCCCCGCGGCATGAACCACGATGTCTGGTGCGCCAAAGGGTGCAGCCACCATCTCAGCCACGTTAGCCAAACTGGCTCGCTCGGAGACATCCGCCGCCACGGCATGTGTCTCTCCCGAACATTTCGACTGCCAGTCACCCAAACCTTCTGCCCTGCGTGCGACACCGACCACGGCGGCGCCCGCCTCAGCCAAAACTGTCGCTGCGCGCCGTCCAAGGCCAGAGCTTGCCCCGGTCACACAAGCCACACGGCCTGTCAGGTCGAAAAGAGCGGTGTGATCATCCATCGGCAGAGAGGTCGAAATTCTCACCTGGGAAGAACTTGGCCAAACGGGCATCCGCCGCGCGGGCATGGCCTTCCATGCCTTCGAGACGCGATATGCGCGCTGTGGCAATGGCCGTGGACTTCGCGCCTTCGCGGGTCGCCCGCTGCCATGTAACCATCTTCATGTATTTGTGCACGCTGAGACCGCCGGTGTAGCGCGCTGCGCCCGAGGTGGGCAGGACGTGGTTCGGACCAGCAGCCTTATCGCCGTATGAGACAGTTGTTTCTTCGCCCAGGAAGAGCGAGCCATAGCAGCGCAAACGCTCCAACCACCAGTCGAGGTCATCGGCCATCACGGTCAAGTGCTCTGGCGCGTAATCGTCTGATGTTGAGGCCATTTCTTCGCGGTCCGCGACAACGATCACCTCAGCATAGTCACGCCAAGCGGCGGTTGCGTTCTCGCGGTTCAATTCAGGCAGATCATCGATGAGACCCGGCACTTGGCGCATGACGTCTTCGGCTAGGGCTTGATCGTCGGTCACCAGCCATACCGGTGAATTGTACCCGTGCTCGGCTTGGCTCACGAGGTCCGTCGCGACTAGGAACGGGTCCGCCGTTTTGTCGGCGAGGATCAAGCTGTCAGTTGGACCGGCGATCATGTCGATGCCCACACGTCCAAAAAGGATGCGCTTGGCTTCGGCCACGAATTGGTTGCCAGGACCCACAATGATGTTGGCTTGGGGCAGCCCAAAGAGGCCAAAGGCCATGGAGGCCACACCTTGAACGCCACCAATGGCCATGATCTTGTCCGCGCCACAGGCATGGGCGGCATATGCAATTGCAGGCGTCACACCATCGGGTTGGGGGGGCGAAGCAACGGTTACATGTCGGCAGCCAGCCACACGAGCGGTGGTCACGGTCATGATAGCGCTTGCGATGTGGCGATACCGCCCGGCTGGCACGTAGCAACCCGCTGCGTCCACCGGGATCGCTTTTTGACCGGCAATCACACCAGGTTGAATCTCCATTTCGACGTCTTGAATCGTCTGTTTTTGAAGTTCTGCAAACCGCCACACATTGTCACGTGCGAACTGTATATCGTCCTTGAGTTTCTGTGGAACTTTGGACGCGGCTGCCTCGATTTCGTCCGCGGTTAGCTCGATGTTGCCTTGATACTTGTCAAACTTGGCTGCGTATTCGAGCGCCTTGGCATCGCCGCCCGCCTCAATATCGGACAAGATACCCTGCACAATGGCATGGGTTTCGGACGCGTCCGATTTTGACGTGAGCGTCGCCTTCTTCAGATAGGTCTTCGTCATGGAAACCGCTCCTCTTAGATCTGTGTTTGGGGCTTAAGTACGCCTATTTTCGCGAGCCGCAAGACCTTAAACAACTGAATTTGTTCAATTAATTCAGGTAAAATCCTACATTAAGCAAATCGAAATTCACTAAAACCTCACGCTGTAGCCTTGTTGTGTCGGACCGATGAAAAGAGCGCGTAACCGATGAATGCGATGCCGATGAAGCCGGTCAAAAGTTCTGGAACATGCGTCAGCGACTGCAGGAACATGATGATCGAGAGCGCGAAGATCGAATAAAAGGCCCCGTGTTCGAGATAGCGGAATTGAGCCAGCGTTCCCTTCTCAACCAGCATAATGGTCATGGAGCGCACATACATCGCACCGACCCCCAAACCGATGGCAATCAGCAGAATGTTTGTCGTCAGAGCGAACGCCCCAATCACGCCATCGAAAGAGAAGCTCGCGTCTAGCACTTCGAGGTACAGAAAAGCGCCAAGACCACCTTTTGCGGCAGCACTTGTGGGGTTTTCGTTCATGTGGTCGAGGTAATTGCCCAGACCATCAACCAACGTGAAGGTCAAAAGCCCCATGATCGCTGAGAACAAGAAAGACGCTTGGTACTTCTCGGGCAAGGCGTAGCAGATCACCGACACGATGATCAGAACAAATGCAATCTCGAAACCGCGCACGGAACCCATTTTGCGCAGGCGCGTTTCAAGAGCTTCGATCCAATCGATCTCCTTATCCTCGTCGATGAAGAACTTGAGTGCAACCATCATGAGGAAGGTGCCACCGAAGGCTGCGATCGAGCTATGAGACGCTTCGATAATGCGGCTGTATTCATCTGGATCTGCGAGCGCCATTTTCATCGCCGCGAACGGGTTGATCCAGGCAAAGATTGCAACAATCGCCAACGGAAAAACGATCCGCATGCCGAAAACCGCGATCAAGATACCCCAGGTCAGAAAACGCTGGCGCCAGACCGGCGTCATGTCTTCGAGTTTGTTGGCGTTGACGATGGCGTTGTCAAAGCTGAGCGCGATTTCCAAAGCAGCCAAAACGATGCCCACGATGAGGAACGAGATGATCCCGTTCATCGTCCCGTGGGTGGCCCAACCAAGCCACCCAGAGAGGAAGATGCCCACAGCTGTGACGACCAATGGCCAGAACAGGTAGGAAATAACAGAGCGTTGCGCCATGACTTAGCCCCCCATGACTTTAGGCAGCCAGAGCACAAGCTGCGGGAAGACGAAGATCAGGATGAGACCCAAGAGTTGGACCAACATGAACTGCATCATACCGAGATAGATGTCTTTGAGATCCCAGTTGGGCACGACACCTTTGAGGAAGTAAGCCGAGAGCGCCACCGGCGGTGAGAGCCAGGCCGTTTGTAAGTTCACCGCAACGAGGATACCGAACCAGACGAGCATGTCGTATTTGCTCTCAAAGCCTGGAAGGTCAAGCGCAATGACCGTGGGCAATAGGATCGGGATCACGATCAGAACGATCGGCACCCATTCCAGCGGCCACCCCAGCAAGAACACCAGCGCCATGATCACGATAAGGATCATGTAGGGCGACATGTCGAGGGACAGCAGCACTTCGGTCAGCATTTTGGGCGTGCCGAGCGATGAGAATTGCGCCCCAAAGAAGTTGGAGGCTGCAACTAGGAACATGATAAGGACGGTGATTTCCAGTGCTTTGATCAAGCAATCCCGGAAACCCGCCCAGGTGAACTTACGGTAGGCCCAGGACAACAGGATCGAACCAAAGGCACCCATGGCCGCTGCTTCGGCTGGTGTGGCAAGCCCCAGAAGGATCGAGCCCAGCGCAAAGCTGATGAGGATGGTCGGTGGCATGAGGCCTTGGAAGAACTCGTCCCACAGGTCAGAGAAGTAGAAGTTCTCTTTCGCATCTGCGCGGTACAGCGGCAGGATCAGATAGCCAGAGATGGCCATCAGCATCAGCCAAGCAACGCTCATGATGGTCGCGGTGCCCGACATCTCGCCGCCCAAAAGCGCCATGATCGAAATCGCCATTTGGCCGAGGATTGCAACAGCCGCAGCAATCCGCAGAACTGTCAGGTTTTTGTAGGCGAGGTAAGCAACACCCAAGGTTGCGAGGGTCGCAAGCAAGCCAGCAAATGGGATTGTCCCAGCGAAGGCACCGCCCAGAGCCCAACCAAAGACACGACAGACGCCAAGGACACCTACGGCGATCAGGACAACCTCAACACCATAGCGATTGGAGGTGACCGGCTGATCTTCTTCGGCCAGGATTGGGCCAAGTGACGGGTTCAGCCAGCAACGACCCAGAGTGTAGATCAGGTAGAGAGACGCCAGCAAAGCACCTGGGATAAACGCCGCACGAAAGAGGTCCAAAACGGACACCTCAAGCACAGGCCCCATGACGATCAACATGATCGACGGGGGGATCAGGATGCCCAGCGTACCCCCTGCGGTGATGGTCCCGGCGGCAAGCTGCACGTTGTAGCCAGAACGACTCATCGTGGCGCCCGCCATAATGCCCAGGATGGTCACCGATGCACCCACAATACCCGTGGCCGCCGCAAAAATCGTCGAGACCACGAGAACCGCGATGAACAGAGCGCCTCGGATGCGGGCCATGATCATTTGGATCGACGCAAAGAGGCGTTCCATCAGACCAGCTTGTTCCATCACGATGCCCATCAAAACAAAGAGCGGCACTGCCATGAGCTGGTCGTTGAGCATGGTGGAGTTGGTGTTGAGTGTGAAAAGCAGCGTGGTCAGCTTGAAGTTCGCGCCCCAGATACCGAACACAAAGGCCAAAAAGATCAGCGTGAACGAGATTGGGAAGCCCACAAAGATCACAAAGAGCATCGCGACGAGCATGATCAAACCGATGGTGGGTTTGCTCAAACTTGAACGCGCGTTCAGAATGTCTTGGAACGCCGAGCCACCGGGTACGATGTCGGGTGTGAACACTGCAAGCACAAGCCAAATGAGCGCAATCACATAAACCGGCAAGAGGCGCACAAACACCCTCTCACGTTCTTTGCCCATCTTGTGGAATGCACGGAAAATCTCAGGGAGACCCTGGATCAACAACAAGAAACCACCGACCGGCATCGCCAAGCGCGCGGGCCAGAGGACGGGTCCCCAAGCGCTGTCGAGCGCCATGGTTTCACCTGTCGAATAGGCCAACCACCAGAATTGAGAGGCCACGATGGTGAAGAAGATCATCGAAGGGATGTAGAACAGCAGGTAGAGCGTGGCGTCTACCGTAGCCTGGGTTTTGCTCGACCAGTTCCGGTAGAGGAAATCTGCGCGGATGTGCACGCCGCGCATGAGGCCATAGCCCGCTGCGGCCATAAAGATCACACCGGCGAGCATCCGAGATGTGTCATAGACCCAAAGCGTTGGTCCAAGGCCAAGGGAGCGCGCGAAATCTTCGAAACCTGCGTCTTGCAGGATTGCAAAGGAGTTCCGAGAGACCACCTCGTAGACCACCACGGCAATGAGTGGGATCATCATCAACGATATGAGCTGGCCCGCGCGGTAGTTGATGATGTCGATGGCGGCCGTAATGGGGCGCTGCCACGGCGTCATGTCTTCGGGCGTTTCACCCGGAGCTTCCGCACGCCGCTCGGCGATCAACTCGTCGGCAATTTCCAGCTCTTCTGGATTTGGTTCGTCAGCCATGATCGTGGTCCCCCCATTCGAAAACAGCCCTCTTGCGCGGGGCCGCTTGCCAATAGGAATAGGACGGGAGTGCGGAAGGGCGCCCGCCCCGACAGGTGCCGGAGCGGGCGAACAGTCTTACTTTAGAGTGTCAGCAAACGCGCGGCCAAGGCTTGCGTTTGATGTCTGTGCACCGGACCAGAAAGGCACAGCCACTTCGGCGAAGGCACGCTGGGATGCCCACACCTCTGCGAAGAATTCATTCTCATCTGCAGCAGCTTGAAGCGCTTTTGCAGCCGCCGCGGAGTACTCGGTGAAGTAATCAGCAGGCGTGTCTTCGAGAATAACACCGTGGTTGTCGGTCAGGTCCTTAAGAGCTTTACCGTTCTCAAAGATGCGGTAGGAGAGCGACTTAGAGAGCGACGCGTTTGCCGCAACTTCAAGAGCTTTTTGCTCTGTCTCGGACAGGCTGTTGTAGAAATCGCCGTTGACATACATGTCGGCGTTCACTGTGACCTGGTGCAGACCTTGCAGGTAGTAGTGCTTCAGGACCTTTTGGAAGCCAAACACGGAGTCAGGCTTCGGGCAGCACCACTCAGCCGCGTCGATTGTGCCTTTTTCCAGAGCTGGCAAGATGTCGCCGCCGCCCATGGCAACCGCAGGCACGCCGATGTCAGCATAGGCTGCACCCACCATGCCGGGAGGAGCGCGGAAGCGCATCGCACGGAAGTCATCCATGTTCTTGATAGGCTCTGGGAACCAACCCAGGGCTTCTGGGCCAACTGGCTGGAGCATGAAGCCTTTGACGTTGACACCCATCTCATCCCAGAGACGGTCGTAGAGCTCTTTGCCACCGCCGTACTGGAACCAGCTTAGGAATGCTATGTTGTCGAGGCCAACACCGGCACCCGCAACTGGCGCACCAAAGAGGTTCGCAGCAACGTGCTTGCCGCCCCAATAGTGAGTCCAAGCGAAGCCACCTTCAACCAGGCCCGCGTCAACCGCGTCCATAATGTCGCGTGGGCCAACAACGGCGCCCGCAGGCAGAACTTCAATGGTGAGCGAGCCGCCAGTGAGCGCGGCAACATCTTTGCCGAATTCATTCAGCATGAAAACTTCATCAGCAGTATTCGGCAACACCGACTGAATGCGCAGGACCTTTTCGGCCATCGCTGCCGAAGCGGTCAGTGCAAGCACGGCCACGCCGGTTGCAACAATCTTTAGGTTAAACATTTATTTCCTCCCTATCGTGCCCTCTTGGTCTTCTGCTCGAAACCCGGAATCGAGGGCTGAGCCCCGGGTCTGTCTTTGTCACGGAGTGTCGAACCCTCCGCGCATTTTATTGTTGGTATCAGATTTTGCGGTCATGCCTGAGCGTCCTCCAAGATCAAGGCGCTGGCTTTTTCACCGATCATAATCGCGGGTGCGTTCGTATTGCCGCTGGTGATTTGAGGCATGATTGAGCAATCCGCGACGCGCAGCCCGTCGATGCCTTTGACCCGCAAACGCGCATCAACCACGGCCATGGGATCCGTACCCATTTTGCAGGTGCCCGTAGGGTGATAGATCGTCACCGATGTCCGCCGCGCCCAATCAAGTGTGGCGTCTTCATCATCAAATGCAACGCCTTTGCCTGGGGCATATTCTTCGCTGATGTGGCTCTTGAGAGGCTCAAACTGCGCGATGCGGCGCGCCACTTGGATACCTTTCACGATTGTCCTACGGTCGTTTTCCGTCGCCAGATAATTGGGATGGATCAGTGGGTGATCGTCAATATTCGCGGATTTCAATTCCAGATGCCCTGCGCTTTCGGGGCGCAACTGAAGGACCGACGCGGTGAACGCCGAGAACGGATGCGCGCCCTCGGCCGGGCTATCGGCACTAAACGGCTGGATATGGAATTGAATGTCGGGCGTTTCCATGTGCGGTTCGGTCTTTAAAAAGCCGGTACCTAGGCTCGCGGCCATGGTCATTGGACCTTTGCCGGTAAGCGCATATTGCGCTGCGATCAGCGCCTGTTTGAACAGCGAGTTCGTCTCAACGTTGATGGTGCTGAGGTCGGTTTTAAAAATCGGCCGCGCTTGTAAGTGGTCTTGGAGGTTTTTGCCAACACCTTTTAGGTCCGAAACGGTTTGAATGCCGTGGGCTGAAAGCTCGTCTACATCGCCAATGCCAGAGAGCATCAAGAGCTGCGGCGACCCAATGGCACCCGCACTCAAAATAACTTCGCGGCGGGCTTTGATGTCGGTCGGTTTCCCGTGGATTGCTGCTCGCACACCGATGGCCCGGCCTTTTCCGATCAGCACTTTTTCGGTTTGTGCGTCGGTGATGACCGCAAGATTTGGCCAAGATTTGGTGGGTCGGAGGTAAGCCACCGCAGAGGAACACCGCCGCCCTCCCTTCATCGTCAGTTGGAAGTAGCCAACGCCTTCTTGATCAACATCGTTGTAATCTTTCGATCGTTTGTACCCAGCAGCCACCGCGGCATCGACCCAATGATCAACGATCTCGCGGCTCAAACGAGAGTTCTGGACCGACAGTGGACCGTCTTTGCCACGCACATCCGTGCCGTTGGCGCCCTGCCACGTCTCCGAGCGTTTGAAAAATGGTAAAACGTCGTCCCAAGACCATCCGGTGCAGCCCATCTGAGCCCACGCGTCAAAATCTTGTGGCTGCCCCCGGACATAGAGAAGACCATTGATTGAGCTTGATCCACCCAGAACGCGCCCGCGCGGCCAATTGATGGAACGACCTGCAATACCGGGATCAGCCTCGGTTTTATAACGCCAATCGCTACGTGGATTGCCCATCGTTCGGAAATAGCCAACCGGGATGTGAATCCATGGATTGGTGTCCTTTGGTCCCGCTTCTAGGAGCGCAACAGTGTAGCGACCGCCTTCAGCAAGGCGGTGGGCCAAGGCGCAACCGGCAGATCCGGCTCCGACTATGACAAAGTCGAACTCCATTTTCCTCCCATGGTGTCCTCGGTCGATCGAGGATCAAAAAATGAGACTTTTCATCTCAATTTATGTTACCGATACGGTACAGCGATTCGCGCTAAAAACAATCCGTAAAGTGAAAAGATACCGCAATGACGTCTCCTGTCCGCATACCAACCAACCTCCGAACGCTGCTGATTTTGGAGGTTTTGGGCAAAAGTGACCGTGCGATGACGGCAACCGAAATCAACGAACACATCGGCCTTCCCAAGCAGACAGTGCATCGGTTGTGCACCACGTTGGAGAATGCAGGGTTTCTCACACGTCAGGGCACCAGCAAACGATACCATGCGGCGCGACGGTTGCGCGACTTGGGCACTGGGCTATTGCACAATTCACAGCTCCATATCGCACGCCATCAGATATTGTCTACTCTGGCGCAAGCTGTTGGAGAAACAGTGAATTTCGCTGTACCTAAAAGCAACGGGATGAGTTACCTCGACCGAGTTGAAACCGACTGGGCCTTTAGAATCCAACTTCCTGTTGGCAGCCACGTGCCCTTTCATTGCACTGCCAGTGGCAAGTGTTTTTTGGCGAGTTTGCCGGCCAAAACGCGCAATTCGATCATCACGTCCCTGCCTCTTGAACGCAAAACCGATGGCACGTTGGTGACGGCTGAAGCGCTATCTAAAGAAGTGGAGCGTGTTGCCAAACAGGGGTTCAGCTTAGACAATGAAGAATTCATGGAAAACATGGTCGCGATTGCTGTACCGGTCTTCGATGTGACCGACCGATACGTGGCATCTTTGTCGTTTCATGGCCCGACTCAGCGTCTGACAATCGCTGATGCGAAAGAGAAGCTGCCCATTCTTCAAAAAGCCGCCGCCGCGTTGCAGGCCACGCTGTTTGGTGAGGACTAGCGCGTCTGACGAGGTCAAACCTTGCAAGACTCACACGCGGATGTGTTTTGCCAGCGACCGGTTGTGACCGCATGAGCGACGTGACGATCAAAAGAGGTGAGACATGCGCGCAGCCGATGTAGTGGCCAAACGTCTGCATGATGCGGGCTGCCGGTGGGCTTTTGGGATGCCGGGTGGCGAGGTCCTCACCATGATGGACGCACTTGAACAAGCAGGGATCAAGTTTGTTTTGTGCAAGCATGAAAATGCCGCCGGCTTCATGGCCGAAGGCACCTACCACCGCACAGGCGCGCCCGGGATTTTGCTGGCCACAGTTGGGCCGGGTGCGCTAAACGGTATCAACGTAGTTGAAAACGCGCGCCAGGATCGCGTGCCGCTCATCGTGCTCACAGGGTGTGTCGATCCCGAGGTTGCCGAGGTTTACACTCACCAGGTGCTCGATCAGCAGCAGGTTTTCAGGTCCATCACCAAAGCTACATTCACACTCAGCGCGGGTGCTGCACATGTGATTGCAGACAAAGCGGTGGGCATTGCAACCGAGGGTCGCCCCGGCCCTGTGCATATCGACGTGCCAATCTCTGTGGCGGACGCGGCCGCGACCGGTGAGGGTGTCTTGCGGACGCCCGCTTTGCCCGTGGCACCGGCGGGACCTGCACTAGACGCCGCCAAAACAGCACTCGCTTCCGCGCGGCGTCCATTGATTATCGCTGGCGTGGACGCTGTCGCCCAAGATGCCACTGATGCCGTGATCAAGGCCGCAGAAACCTTGGGCGCACCGGTGATCACAACCTACAAGGCCAAAGGGCTCATCCCAGAAGATCACCGACTTGCGCTTGGCGGCGCGGGTCTTTCGCCCAAGGCTGATGAGATATTGCTGCCTCTCGTTGCGCAAGCCGACGTCATCTTGGCCATTGGATACGACCCCATCGAAATGCGTGTGGGCTGGCAAAACCTTTGGGATCCGACGCGGCAAACGGTGCTTGATGTCGTGGCTGAACCCAACCATCATTACATGCACCAATCGACCCACACGATTGTCGGAGACTGCGCAGCGAGCGTGGATGCGCTTCTTCCCGATCCCTTGGACAGGGTTTGGATCAACGACGCGCCCCAAACAGCCAAAGCGAAGCTGGAAGCCTCTTTTGCACCCGGTGAGACTTGGGGGCCCGGCCAAATCATAGCAACGTGCCGAGAGATCCTTCCCGAACAAACGCTCGCCACCGCCGATAGCGGCGCCCACCGGATCTTGCTATCGCAGATGTGGCGCTGCGGCTTTCCGCGCGCACTGACTCAATCGTCAGCGCTTTGTACCATGGGCTGCGCCGTGCCCCTTGCCATGGGCGCGCAAATCGTAGAGCCAGATCGCCCCGTTGTATCTTTCTCGGGGGACGCCGGCTTTTTGATGGTTGCAGGCGAGTTGGCCACAGCCGCAGAACTGGGTCTCAAGACGATCTTTGTGGTGTTTGTCGATGCCACGTTGGCGCTCATTGAACTCAAGCAACGCGACCGGCAATTGCGCAATCGAGGCGTGGATTTTGGTCGAGCCAATTTCGCGGCGCTTGGGCGCGCGTTGGGCGGCGCAGGACACCGGGTTAACAACACCGAAAACCTCGCAGCGGCACTTCACGCGGCGCTTGCATCCGACACCTTCACAGTGATTGCCGCCGAATTCGAGAGAAAGGCCTATGATGGCACCTTCTAATCACACGCCCCGCGGGCCTCTCGATGGCATCCTTGTCCTCGACCTCTCGCGTATTTTGGCGGGCCCCACGGCCACGCAGCTTTTTGGCGACCTCGGCGCGACGGTGATCAAGATCGAAAACCCGCGCAGCGGCGGCGATGATACGCGCACCTGGGGACCACCCTATGCAGAGACCCCAGATGGTGAAAGCGATCTCAGCGCGTACTATCTCTGCGCCAATCGCAATAAATTCTCGGTAGCCGCCGATCTCTCTACCAAAGCGGGACAAGCTCTTGTGCGGTCTCTGGCGATGCAAGCCGATGTGTTGATCGAGAATTACAAAGTTGGCGCCTTGGCCAAATTTGGGCTCGACTACACCAGCCTGTCGGCAGACGCGCCCAGCCTCGTATATTGCTCAATATCTGGCTACGGACAAACCGGACCCAACGCAGCAAAACCGGGCTATGACCTTATGGCACAGGGATATGGTGGCATCATGTCGATCACCGGAGAACCCGAAGGCACGCCTATGAAAGTCGGCGTGGGCATCGCGGATGTGATGTGCGGGATGTACGCCACGGTCGGCATCCTGGCTGCGCTGCGCCACCGCGACATGACCGGCGAGGGTCAACACATTGACTTGGGACTGGTGGATGCTCAGATGGCCTGGCTCATCAATGCGGGCACCAACTATCTCACCTCCGGCAAAGAAACAGAGCGCCGCGGCAATGCCCATCCCAATATCGTACCCTACGACGCCTTTGCGACACGCGATGGGCATGTCCTGATCGCTGTGGGCAACGATGCGCAGTTTGAACGCTTCTGCAGTGTGATTGGGCGTGATGACATCGCCCAAGATCCGCGTTTTGCAACAAATCCCGACCGCTTGGCCAATCGCGACGCACTGATCCCCCAGATCACTGAAACATTTGCAACGCTTGAGCGTGAAAGACTGCTCGAAAAATTGTCCGCGGCTAATGTGCCTGCCGGACCGATCCACACAATCGCCGAGGCACTGCGCTCAGACCAAGCAAAGGCCCGCGGATCCGTCGTCAAAATGGACGCCCCTGAAACAACCTCTGGCGAAATGGAACTCCTTGGAAATCCTCTAAAATTTTCCAAAACACCCGTCACATATCGACAAGCGCCGCCACGCTTTGGTCAAAACACCAACGAGTTGAATGCGATTCTGCAAAGGATTGGCTTGCAAACCGATTTTTAGTCGACTCACGAAACGGTGACGCCACTTCACGAAACTGCGCGCTGGCGGGGACGTGATGTGAGTTTGCTCCGATCGAAAGATACCAAGCTTTCCAACACCTTTGGTTTAGCGAGGATGCATCTATGCTCACCGATACCTGTGGCTGCCAAGTCAGCATAACCGATGCGCGCGCGTTAGACGCCTGGAACGGGGTCATCCATGCGGTCTTGTCCCACGGTCAGGCGGCTCCTCATCATTTGGGTATCTTGCTCGACCGCGAGCCTGGGTTTGCGATGGGCCATGCGCTTAAGGGTTTGTCGGCCTTGATGCTGGCGCGCCGCGAATTGCTGCCAGCAGCCAAAACGGCGAGCGACGCAGCCCAAGCGGCCTTGACCCAAGGAGGAGCGACCCTTCGCGAGCGGGTCTGGTGCCAAGCGCTTGTGGATTGGCTTAAGGGTGCACCCCGCAAATCTGTCGAGGCGATGGAAGAGGCTCTGCGTCTCAATCCCGCCGACACAATCAGCATGAAGCTTGGCCACGGCATTCGGTTCATTCTTGGCGACAACCACGGGATGCTGCGCTCTGTGGAAGCAACACTGGCCGCGCACGGCCGGGATCATCCGCTGCGTGGCTATGTCCTCGGCTGCCATGCGTTTGCCCTAGAAGAGACGGGCGCCTATTGCGCCGCTGAACGCACGGGTCTTCTTGCACTTCGGTATGCATCAGACGACGCATGGGGCCTGCACGCGGTCGCGCATGTCTATGATATGACCCACCGCACCGACCGTGGCATCGCCCTGATTGATGACAATGCCGCCGCTTGGGATCACTGTAACAACTTTCGCTTTCATGTCTGGTGGCACAAAGCACTCTTGCATCTTGACCAACGCGATTACGCGACGGTGCTCGACCTCTACGACACCAAAATTCGCGATGAACACACCGACGATTTCCGAGACATCTCCAATGCAACGTCCTTACTGATGCGGTTGGAGCTTGAAGGCGTCTCAATTGGCAATCGTTGGGAAGAGCTTGCAACACTTTCGGCCAATCGCACGCAGGACGGCTGCTTGGTTTTTGCCGACCTGCATTACATGCTAGCTCTCGTCGGGGATGGCCGCGAAACGGCTGTCCAAGATATGATCAACCGCGTTGCCCGGGATGCAGAACGCATGGGGGAAACCTTCGATGTGGTCCGTGATCCTGGCGTGGCAGCGACCCGAGGCCTCGCCGCCTTTGGCGAAGGAAATTATGGCACTGCGTTTGACAACCTCTTTGCAGCACATCCTCGGTTCCAAGCCATGGGCGGGAGCCATGCCCAGCGCGACATTTTTGAACGCATCACAATTGATGCGGGTATTCGCGCGGGGCGCCTTGAACAAGTGGAGCTTGTTATACGTCAGCGCACGGCGCGCCGCGCGGGCGTTGAAGACGCGTTTGCAGCAAGCCGGATGTCCACTGTAAGTGCGGCCCGCCAAGTGGCACGTGCTTATGCTGCTGAATGATCTAAGGCCACCTCTATGACGATGGCTGATCCCATGAGCCTTGGGTTATCCCAGAGCAAAGCGCCCGCCGCGGCCCGTGCCGACACGCGGGACCCGCGCCTCGACTTTTTTCGCGGCATCGCGATGTTCATCATCCTGATTGCGCATATCCCAAACGATTGGTTGGCCTTGTGGATCCCGGCACGGTTCGGCTTTTCCGATGCAACGGAAACCTTTGTCTTCTGTTCTGGGATGGCATCCGCGATCGCGTTTGGAAAGGTCTTTGGCGAGCGAGGGCTGGCTATGGGCACCGCCCGGGTCAGCTTTCGGGTGTGGCAAGTCTATTGGGCCCATATCGGCCTCTTTTTTGCGGTGGCCGCGACTATGGTGGCCCTAAACGCCGTCATCCCAGAGGGGCGCGATTATGTGAGGCAACTGAACCTGTATCCGTTTTTCAAGGACGCCGAGACAAATTTGCTTGGGCTGCTCACGTTGACCTATGTGCCCAACTACTTCGACATTTTGCCAATGTACCTCGCGATCCTGGCGATGATGCCGTTGATGATCGCCCTGGCACGTATGCATGTCGGGCTGGTCGCTCTAGCATCGGTGGCGCTTTGGCTTTTGGCCAATGTCGCGGGCATCAACCTACCCGCTGAGCCGTGGTCCGAACGCGGTTGGTTCTTTAACCCACTTGGATGGCAGCTCATCTTTTTCACAGGCTTTGCCTTTATGGCTGGATGGATCCCTGCACCGCCTGTCGACAGGCGGCTCTTTTGGTTGGCAGTTGCGATCATCGTGATCACCCTACCCCTTGCGTACTTCCGCCTCTTCAATGCCTTCCCGATATTCCTCGAATGGCGGCGCGAGTATGGGTTTTTGATCAACAAAACCGATTTTGGCATCTTGCGGTATGTGCACTTCCTAGCGACCGCCTATGTGGCATGGGTACTCGCGGGGACCGGGGGAGCGAATATCCAAGCGCGCGAGGGTGGTGGTTTCCTGTCACGCATTTGGGCGCAGATCTTGGCCGCCATTATGAAAGTCGGTCAGCAATCCCTCGCTGTCTTCATCGCGTCAATGTACCTCGCGCGGCTTTTGGGCGTACTCTTTGATCAAGTAGGTCGCACGCATTTGTCGATGGTTTACGTCAATGCATTGGGCTTTGCCTTGATCATTGGTGTGGCGTTTGGCGCGGCTTGGTTCAAATCCCAACCCTGGAAGAAGCGAGCCTAAGCGATGCTGCGTCGAGACTTTCTCACTGGCATGTTTGCTTTGGCGACGGCTCCGCATTTGGCCGCGGCCAACACGACCGACCTGCCAGGCGCCAACCTCGGCGACGCAACGGCATTTGACGGAGGATGGCTCCATGCCAAAGCTCAAGCGCTTGCCAGCAGGACCTATGCGCCCCCCAAACGGGTGCCCGAGGCATGGACGTCGATCAGCTATGACGATTATGTCTCGATCTGGTTCAATGAACGCCACGCCGCTTGGGCCGAAGATCGAGAAACGCCGCTTAAGATCGATTTCTTTGCTCCAGGGCTGTATTTCCCGCACCCGGTGCAGGTATCGCTGGTCGAAAATGGCATGGCCCGGCCGGTGCTCTTCAATCTGGATGCCTTCGACAAAACTGACACGTTTCCGAACCTTCCTGTGGGAGGCGAATTGGGCTTCTCGGGGCTGCGGCTCAGGGCTGAAACCGAACAGCCAGACATCTTTCAGGAATTCGCGGTCTTTCAAGGTGCAAGTTACTTTCGCGCCATCGGACGCGGCAACATCTATGGTCTATCCGCCCGCGGCTTGGCGCTGAACACAGCCGAACCAAAGGGGGAAGAGTTCCCCGATTTTCGCGCCTTTTGGGTCGAGCGCCCGGCCCCCGACGCAAAGACATTCACTGTGCATGCACTGTTGGACAGCCCAAGTTGCACGGGCGCCTATCACTTTGACATCTCTTTGGGGGAAACGCTCACGATGGACGTCCGCTGCGAGGTCTTCGCGCGCGACCGCATGGAACATATCGGCATCGCGCCCCTGACGTCGATGTTCCAATTCGACGACACAAACCGGCACCGCTTCAGCGACTTTCGACCCGCCGTGCATGACAACGATGGGCTTTTGATCCTCAACGGTACCGGCGAAACGATTTGGCGGCCGCTGGCAAACCCCAAAACACTTCAAATCAGCGCCTTTCGCGACAACAACCCACGTGGGTTTGGGTTGATGCAACGCGCAAGAGAGTTTGGCGACTTTGCCGACCTCGAAGCGCTCTACCACCGCAGACCCGGTGTTTGGATCACCCCGAGAGCAGATTGGGGCAGCGGTGCCGTCACACTGGTGGAGATCCCAACAGACAAAGAGATCTACGACAATATCGTGTGCTACTGGCGCCCCGATGCAACGCTTGGACCGGGCGAAACTGTGTCCTTAAGTTATAGCTTATCTTGGGGCACGCGCGATGACTATGGCGCGGGTCTTGCGGTGCTCAATACCGCAATGGGCGACAGCCCCTTTGATGATGGCATCATCGTCGCAATCGACTTTGCGCCGGACGCCGCTGTACCCCAAGACTTAGACAAAGTTGAAAAGCTAATCCGAGCCAATGCGGGTGAAATCTCCGGTGGCGTGTTGCAACGTAATCCAGAAACCGGCGGCCCACGGTTAGCCTTCAAGTTCTTCCCTGGCACAACGACACTGATTGAGTTCCGCGCACAATTGCGTTTGGCTGGAAAACCCTTGAGCGAAGTTTGGCTCTATCGGTGGACAGCATGACGGAGCACACGACCGCCATCATGCCGCGGCGCGCGCCTTTGCCGATGTCGGCGCAAAGCTTCCAAGACGCGCCACAGCGCTATGTGGTAGAGCCACGGCGCGGCCTGCGAGAGCACCTTTGGCGATGGGCCAGTTTTCTTCCCGCACTCGTGCTCACGGTTCTTTTAACATCTGGAATGGCTCAATGGCTGGCCAAAGGTGGTGTGACCGTAGTCGAAGCGATGCTTGTTGGATTGGTGGCTGTAACGTTCGTCTGGGTCTCTTTTTCGGTCAGTGTGGTCTCGCTGGGCGCTGTGCGACGGTTAATCCAGCCCTGCGTACCCCGTTGGAGCGCCACACGTGGTAAGGCGCAATCCGTGGCTCTTTTGATGCCAATTTATAACGAGACCCCTTGGGATGTCTTCGGCAACGCCCAAGCGATACTTGAGGATCTCCAGCACGGGCCACAAAAGGATCATTTCGCATTATTCGTACTGAGTGACACGCGCGATCCAAAGATCGCAGAACTTGAAATGCGCGCGTTTTGGTCCCTGCGGGCGCGCATGCCGGGCACCGACATCTTCTACCGACGTCGCGCGCAAAACACCGATAAGAAGGTCGGCAACATTGCCGATTGGGTCCAGGGATGGGGGGGGGCTTTTGATGCGATGGTGGTCCTCGATGCAGACAGTTTGATGAGCGGTTCTGCCATTCGCCATCTCGTTCATGAAATGGCAGCCGACCCAGAGACCGGGCTAATTCAAAGCTGTCCCGCGCTTATTGGTGCCGAGACGCTCTTTGGCCGGATGCAACAATTTGCAAACACGATCTATGGCTGGCTCCTTGCCGAAGGTCTGGCCAGTTGGTCCCAGCGTGAAGGCAATTATTGGGGCCACAACGCAATCATTCGTACACGTGCTTTTGCGGCCAGCGCGCATCTGCCCCACCTATGTGTTCGCTCTGGGCGCTCAGGTTTGATCTTGAGCCATGACTTCGTCGAAGCGGGCCTGTTGCGCCGTGCTGGTTGGGCGGTGCGATTTGCCCCGCGAGCAGGGGGTAGTTTTGAGGAAACCCCACAAAGTCTGATCGACTATGCNCTACGGGATCAACGCTGGTGCCANGGCAATCTCCAACATCTCCGTCTGCTCTTTGCGCGGGGCTTTCACATGGTATCACGCTTCCACTTGCTACAAGGCGCCGTGGGTTTTCTACTCTCACCGGCGTGGTTTGCGTTGATCGTTGCCTGGGGCATGGTCTCGGCCTTGCCAAGCGAAGCACCCAACTATTTTTCGCCCGCCAACCCGCTCTATCCTATTTGGCCAGAACAAATGGGCTTGGAGGGCAGCATCTTTCTCGTGGTCATCTATGCAATGCTATTGGTGCCCAAATTCATGGGCAGCCTCGGGGTCGGACTGCGCACGCGCACGCGGGCGGACTACGGCGGCGGCGCAGTTTTTGCAGGCAGCGTGCTCTTTGAAATCCTGTGCTCGTTCCTTTATGCGCCAATTCTCATGGTGCAACATTCCATCGCCATTTGGCGCGCATGTTTCGGCTCCACATCTGGATGGGCCCCACAAAACCGAGACGCCGTTGGGTATGGGTGGGCTACGACCTTGCGTTTTCACTGGCTTGAAGTCGTGCTCGGCGCCGGGCTCACATTTGGCATGGTGACCAGTACTCTGTCCGTTTGGCTATTGCCCATCACGATTAGCCTTATGGGCGCTCCGATATGGTCAAAGCTCAGCGGTGTGCGCATCAGCGATGCCCGTTTTGGCATTGCGCGGCTTGACACGCCGTACGATCTACGTCCTCCACGCGTTGTCGAACGGGCGCGCCGCGCCCGAGCCCAGATGCAGCAAGTTTTGACTGATGATGAAGCCAAACCTCTCATCGCAGCGGAATAGGCCTAGAGCCCTTCAAACCAATCCGCCACCAAACCGGGCCATTGCCGCGGAATGATGTGTCCGCCAGGGAAGAGAGCGAACTCAAGCGCAGCCCCCTCGGCACAGCGGTCCCAGGCTCGGCGCATGAAATAGCCATCGGTCACGAAGCGATCGGCCTTGAGCTGAAAACACCGGTTGGTGTCACGCCAGATCGACAGCGCATGAAAGATGTCCCCTTGGATCAACGCGTCTGCATCACGCGCATCGGCCCCGCGCAAAATGCGGCCTTCGAGTGGCACAGTACCATCGCTCCAGCCGTGGGTGTGGAGCATACGCACAGGGCCCGCACAACGCGCGGGATGCGGCCGCCAAAAGTTTCCACCAATGGGTGCGTAGGCGGCAAAGCCATCAGGCATTTGGCACGCGAAGTAGGACGTCATTGATCCGCCGATGGAAAACCCTGCCAAAACGATACGGTCAGGATCCACGTTGTGTGTGGCAATGAGGTCATCGCGCACAGAAGTTATGAAGGTCAACTCGTCCCGCGGCCCACGGGTTTCAGGTCGAAACGCCCATGTACCCCCTTTACCATTGACCCGTGGCAAGCCGGACGGCGCCGCGACCACATAGCCNCGATCCAGGAAGGCATCTACCATGCCGCGATTGCGCATAGCGCCCTGGCCGGTTCCACCCCATCCATGGATGAAGACAATGGCCGGCGGCTTGCCCACCACTGAGTCAGGCGCATCGAGAAAATAGTTACCCTCATCGACCGTGCAGGGCGTTGTGTCCGAGCAGGACGCTGCGGGGCTTGCGATCGCACTGATCAAAAGGAGCGCGGCAAACGCCGCGCCAAAGTGTTTCATCCATTCCATGGTGCCACCGGCAATCCCATCTTGATCCAGCCTGGCCCCGCAGTCGATCCAAGCATCCCCTCTGGAACGTCTATGACAGGCCCAATCCCGGCCTCTTCGAGAGCTTGCGCAACACGGCGAGATCGCACGCCACGAGCGCAAATGAGTGCAACCGGGCGCTCGGAGCCTCCGCGGGCCTCTGACAGAGCTTGGACAAAATCAGGGCGGCGCATGTCAATTGCAACGGCGCCAATTGCAACGCCTGACTTGCGCCATTCGTCGGGCTGGCGGATGTCCACCAAAAGCACCTCGCCCGCCAAAACAGCGGCAAAAAGCTCATCTGGAGTAACCGTGCCCCAACCATCAGAGGGCAAGCCACGCCCCAACAAAAATGCAGTACCGCCATACAGAACGATGGCGGTTGCAGCGCCGATCACAACAGATCGGCGCGACGCTTTGGCGGAGTTTATCACTCAGCCACGGGCGCAGGCGATGTAAAATCAGGGATCACGCTTGTGGACGCGTCTTTAGGCTCAATGTTGAGCCAATTGTCGTCAGCCAATGAAATGTTGCCGGGTATGTCTTCTTCCCAGAAACCCACAACGTTTCTAGTGATGTTAAGGAACAGCTTGTCATCCACAATGCGCCACAGATGCGGGTTGGCTGGCACTTTGCCGCCGCGCGACACACCGTATGCGCAATGGCCGTCGAACTGTGGCGCGTATTTTGCGGGATTCGCCAAGAATTCAGTGCGGTTTGTTTCAGTTGAGAATGCGAATGTGGCGCCATTGTAGTCTGCGGTGATGTCCGAACGACCGGGGATCGCGCTGGCTTGTAGTGTACCAACTGCAGATTGCGGCAAGCTAAAATAAGCGACCACATCATAGCCGGACACGGCAAAGCCAGTGCTGTCGATGTATTGGGGGCCAGCAGCGGCGAACGAGGCGGTAACGGCGAAAACCGTGGCGAGGATTAGACATTTCATAGAGCAAACTCCGGTTGATCTGGGGGCACCCTAGGTCAGGCCAAATTTGAAAGATATCCCACCTCGCAGCCCTGTGACCCGGGGTGAAAGAGCGTGCCTTGATGTTACAAGTACCGTGACGTTGGCCCGTCCAAAGGGTGAAACTATGAGTTCATGCTCCCCGGAATGCCATGCGCAAAGACAGGGGCACCGAGGCTCAGGGCGCACATCTCGCGGGTGTCAAAAGAGATGACATCGGCCATGCTCGACAAAGTGAATGGCATTCGCTCTATGGCCTACCTTCGCAAGATCTTTAATGCAACGGAGCAGCGTTATGACGACGCGGGCATCGGATACACGGATGCCGATGCCCGAGCGCTTAACTTGATCCGTGGATCTTGGGGCAAGATGTCATGGGCGTGGCCTCTTTCAACAGGCATAGGTTTCGACATCTCGACATTATGAGCCAACACAAAAACAATCTGTTCGCAACGGTTTGTCTGGGGCTGGATGCCAGATGATCGCGCGGACAATCTAGATGACACCAAATTTGTAAATGCGGCTTTGTTTGTCGAAAGTGCCTTGGATCGCAGGTTTACCGCAAATCAACCGCGCTCGATAATGTTCGGCAAGGATGTGGGAATACGCACCAAGATCGCCCCATGGCGCGGGGGTACCCTACGTCTACCCAATACCCAAATCGCGCAGCGTCTCGACAAGTTCCTCCACCTCGAACGGTTTGACCAAACTTGCATCGGCCCCCAGGCCTTCGGCAGTAGTTAACAGATTTCCCATCCCGGCTTTATCAATCGCGCCGCTAATGGCTACGACCTTGAGGTCTGTGCCACTGCCGCGCTCTCTTTCAGCGGCTCGCAACCGATGAATGAGGATCAATCCTCCATCGGGCACAGGCTTGTCATCGGCCAACACGATAATGTCTGCGACGACAAAATCGAAAGTGCGTTCCTCAAATGCAGTCAGCGCCAAGGTCGCATTGGGATATGTTTCGAGTTCAAACCCATGCCTGCGCAATTCACGCACCAGATGGATCGCAAAAACGCGGTTGTCATCCATCAATAGCCCACGCGGCAAAATCTTTTGGGTCATGTGTTCACCTGAAAAGGGTTCCCTAGCGCCAATGTGTAAACTATGATTTACACTTAAATCGTAAACTCAAGAAGTCAGTCTGCATGCAACATGTCTTGTCAGATATGGATATTCAAGCCGCGATGGATCAATGCGCAGCGGAACCCGCGCATATTCCGGGGACTGTGCAGCCACATGGATGTCTTATCGCAATCCTGCCAGAGTCGCGCCAGGTCACATATGCCAGCGGCAATACCGGCGACATTATTGGGGTGAACGTGACCGATCTTCTTGGCCAGAGTTTATCTGGTCATTTGCCACGTGGGTTTTGGCACGCTCTGAACAATGCCTTGGCTTTACCGAACGCGTCTGGTGCACTTAAAACACTGGGGATTTTTAGACTTGCCGGAAAGGATATTGACTGTGGTGCCTTCCGCTCGAACGACCAAGTCGTTCTAGAGTTTGAGCCTTTTATCCCATCTGACCTAAAAGGCATCACCCCAATCCGGCTCTTGGGACAATTCTTAACAGACATCGAAAGCTGCCAGACCCTCGAGGCTTTCTACAAAAGCACCTCAGAGTTCTTTCACTATCTATCTGGCTACGACAGAGTGATGATCTATCGCTTCGACAGCGATTGGAATGGCAATGTCGTGAAAGAAGAACGGCGCCAATCCATGCAGAGCTTTGAAGGGGTATGGTTTCCTCATTGGGACATTCCCTCTCAAGCCCGAGACATGATGACCCGTCTGCCAATCCGTGTAATCAGTGATGTGCATCAAACGCCGATCCCGTTGCACAATGCAGGGTCTCTCGATGCCCCACTGGATATCAGCCATGCAGCCTGTCGTGGTGTGTCTGCGGTTCATATGCAGTACCTCCAGAATATGGGTATCGCCGCGAGCATGACGCTCAGCTTGATGGTCGATGGTGCGCTTTGGGGGATCGTGTCATTTCACCATATGACGCCTCGGGTCCCCAATGCTGAGTTGCGAGAACTCCTGGTGCACGCCGGACAAATGATGGCGACCAAGCTTCAGGTCCTACTCCAAGGTGAGCGCTTAATGTTGGTGCGCAAGGTTGACGCGCTCAAAGACCGCATCTTACGAGACCTCGGCGAACGCGATGCCTTTTTGGATTTTGCAGCCGAAATCCTGGACGTCTTCGATGCAGATGGCCTCGTTTTGGTAAGTGAGTCTACGACGCAAACCAGCGGGCGAGTTGTCGAAGCCCCGCTTTTAGACGCGCTAAAAGAGCATGCATGCAATCAAGATGGGGTCGTTACGTTCACCCAGCTGGCCACGCGCTTTCACGACCTTGTGGATTCCTGCAATGATTGCGCGGGTGCACTTGCCTATGCCCTGGATCCGAACCGGTGTTTTTTTGTCTTTCGATCCGAAAAGCTGCGCTCAATTTCTTGGGCGGGAAACCCTGAGAAACGAATTGAGAATACCAAAGGTCGCGCGCGTCTCGCACCCCGCGGGTCATTCACGACATTTGTGGAAAGCGTTCGTGGAAAAAGTAAAGCTTGGTCAGAACAAGACGTCTACTTCGCCAGTCGCATATGGACATTGATCAACTCGGTTGAGCGCCGCGAGCTGATCTCATCGCTTAATCGTCAACAAAGCCTTATGATTGATGAGTTGAACCACCGAGTGCGGAACATCCTCGCGCTTGTGCGATCCGTCTCTGAACAAGCCCGTAACACAACCGACGGATCAATGGATTCTTATGCCAGATCCCTGGAAGCACGCATCGAGGCGCTGGCTGCATCCCACGATCTTACTTCGACAGGATTGGCCGACGGGGTGCCCTTGCATGTTCTCATTCGCAGAGAATTTGAGCCATTCACTGGCGCAGCGCAGAGCCGAGTCCAAATTGGCGGTATCAATCCAGTCATAAAACCCAAATTCGCGCCCATATTTTCGTTGGTGACCCACGAATTGGTAACCAACGCCGTCAAATACGGGGCGTTGTCGGCGCACAACGGGCATGTCCAAATCGACATCCTTGACGTTCGGGATGGCGTTACATTGAACTGGCAGGAAATCAACGGACCCGCAGTCGCCACGCCAAGACAACGTGGGTTTGGCACGTCGCTGATCGAACAGGCCGTACCCTACGAGCTCAACGGTACAGCCACTCACCACTTTCTTCGCGATGGCGTTCGCGCCGAATTCGACTTCCCAATTTCAATTTTCACAGAACAAATGCTCTCCGAGCTGCCACCTGAGGTTACGGCCCCAGCTACCTTTGACGCGTTCGATGTCCTGGAAGAGGCGCTTCATGGGTCGACCTGCCTCTTGGTGGAAGACAGCTTTATGATCGCCAAGGCCACCCGCAAAATTCTTGAAGACCTTGGAGTGCGGCACGTCGACATCTGTAGCACGGTGGCCGACGCTTTGGGCGTGTTGGAAACCTCACCTCCCAAATTTGCCGTCCTCGATATTAACATGGGCTCTGGCAGGACCAGCGCGGCCGTCGCCGAAGAACTCTCCGCACGCGCAATCCCTTTCTTCTGCATGACAGGCTACGGCGAAACAAGTGACGTCCCAGACGCACTTCGCGAAGCAAATCGTCTCACAAAACCTGCAACCATTTCCGACGTGGCCAACGCCCTTGGAGAGATCTTTTTGACCGAACCCGCAATGGGTCAGGAGGGCACAACTTATGTTTGATACTGATCTCAGTAATCGGCACCAACTCAAAACACTCACCAAAGAGCGGCACAGCCGCACGGAAACCACTTGGTTTGCGGGAGGTCGTTTCGAAGGACAAGGTCATTACATTGAGTGGCTTGGCGCGATGCTAGATGTGCATTGCGATTTGGGATTGCGCGCCGCAACGCGCTTGGGACGCCAAGACGATCTCACTCAAGAGCACCTTCGCTTTGCGTGCCTCACAAAAGACCTCAAACGCGACGGTTCTCCTTTGACGGCAGAGAGCGACGAGACTGAAAGCTGGGCCTGGGGCGTCCAATATGCCCTCAACGGATCGGCCTTAGGTGCTGGCGTCTTGCTCAAACATGACGTCTCGCATCACGATTGGCCAATTGCATATCTACAATGTATGACCGGATTTGCCAAAAGCGGTGCGTTGAAACGCTTCTTCGATGATTTGGATGCCCAAGATCTCCAAATGACAGATGCATGCGCGGGTGCCTTAGCGGTATTCGACGCATTGGCCGTAACAAAACGCAGCGCACCGAACCAAGTCAGATGAGCTTTGCGGCCTTTGATCCGCACGAGATGCGGTTCAACGACGCTTTTGTCGCATTTTATCGAGATGCTTCAGGCACCATGCTATGCGTGGTATTGCATATGTCGGACAAAATGTATACCTCCGTATACAATTCAATAGCGCGACTCTCGCGTGACGCCGTTGCGCTACCATTGTCCGCCAGACCTCAAAGCACGGATCGCCAGCCATGAGCCTATACAATGAGTACCTCGCCGAAATTGAAACGCGCAAAGGGGAAGGCCTGCACGCTAAGCCCATCGACGCAGGGGACCTTACGGCTGAGATCATTGACCTCATCAAAGATCCCAACAACCCGCACCGTGAGCAGGCGTTGCACTATTTCATCTACAACACCTTGCCCGGCACCACGAGCGCCGCTGGTGTGAAGGCGGAATTCCTCAAAGACGTTATCCTAGGCGCCGTAAGCGTGGCAGAAATCACGCCAACCTTCGCCTTTGATCTGTTGTCGCACATGAAAGGTGGCCCGTCAGTCCGCGTTCTGCTCGACCTTGCGCTCGGGGACGACGCGGCCATCGTACAGGACGCAGCCGAGGTCCTAAAGACCCAAGTCTTCCTGTATGAGGCTGATACAGACCGTCTCGATGTCGCCTTAAAAGCAGGCAATGCCGTCGCGAAAGAGATCCTTGAGAGCTACGCCGACGCGGAGTTCTTCACCAAATTGCCCGAGGTCGATGAGGAGATCAAAGTCGTCACCTATATCGCGGCAGAAGGCGACATCTCCACCGACCTGCTCTCCCCCGGCAACCAAGCGCACTCCCGCGCCGACCGCGAGTTGCACGGCAAGTGCATGATGTCAGAACAAGCGCAAAAAGAGATCGAAGAGCTCAAGCTCAAGCTCCCCGACCACCGCGTCATGCTCATCGCTGAGAAAGGCACCATGGGTGTCGGTTCCTCACGTATGTCTGGGGTGAACAACGTTGCTCTTTGGACAGGGACCCAAGCCTCTCCCTACGTGCCGTTCGTGAACATCGCTCCCGTGGTTGCAGGCACCAACGGCATCTCCCCAATCTTCCTCACCACTGTCGGCGTGACCGGTGGCATCGGTGTCGATCTCAAAAACTGGGTAAAAAAGATTGGCCCGGACGGCAAGCCGATCCTCAACAACGACGGCAATCCAGTCCTTGAACAAAAATACTCAGTGGAGACGGGCACGTCCCTGACCATCAACACCAAAAAGAAAAAGCTCTACTCCAACGATGGCGAAGAATTGGTCGATATGGCCGACAGCTTCACCCCACAAAAGATGGAGTTCATGAAGGCCGGTGGCTCCTACGCAATCGTCTTTGGCAAAAAGCTTCAGACGTTCGCCTGCGAAGCCTTGGGCATTGAACTAAAGTCCGCCTTTGCGCCGTCCAAAGAGATCAGCATCGAGGGCCAAGGCCTTACAGCAGTTGAGAAGATCTTCAACGCCAATGCCAGAGGCGTCACGCCCGGCACAGTCCTGCACGCGGGCTCTGACGTGCGCGTGAAGGTCAACATCGTGGGTTCCCAAGACACGACCGGCCCCATGACTGCCCAAGAGCTCGAAGCAATGGCGGCCACCGTGCTCTCCCCTGCCGTGGACGGCGCCTATCAATCTGGCTGTCACACAGCGTCGGTCTGGGATGCGAAAGCGGCTGCCAACACGCCTAAGCTCATGGCGTTCATGCATAACTTTGGCCTGATCACCGGTCGCGACCCCAAAGGCGTCTATCACGCGATGACCGACGTGATCCACAAGGTGCTCAACGACATCACTGTGGACGATTGGGCGATCATCATCGGCGGCGACAGCCATACACGCATGTCCAAAGGTGTGGCCTTTGGTGCTGACTCGGGGACCGTGGCGCTGGCCCTGGCAACTGGTGAAGCAACCATGCCGATCCCGCAATCGGTCAAAGTCACCTTTAAAGGCAAAATGGCCGACCACATGGACTTCCGCGATGTGGTGCATGCAACCCAAGCCCAGATGCTCGCCCAACACGGCGACAACGTCTTCCAGGGCCGCATCATCGAAGTGCATATCGGCACGTTGCTGGCCGACCAAGCCTTCACCTTCACCGACTGGACGGCGGAGATGAAAGCCAAAGCGTCGATTTGTATCTCGAACGACGAAACGCTGATTGAAAGCCTTGTGATCGCCAAGTCGCGGATCAAGATCATGATCGAGAAGGGCATGGAAAATGACGCCCAGATGCTCCAAGGCCTGATCGACATCGCTGATAAACGCATTGCTGAAATCCGTTCCGGCGAAAAGCCTGCGCTCGCTCCAGATGACAACGCCAAGTACTTCGCCGAAGTGGTGGTGGACCTTGATGAAATTGTTGAGCCAATGATCGCCGACCCGGACGTGAACAACGCAGACGTCTCCAAGCGCTATACTCACGACACGATCCGTCCAATCTCCTTCTACAAAGCTGAGAAGAAAGTGGACTTAGGTTTTGTGGGCTCATGCATGGTGCACAAGGGCGACATCAAGATCGTGGCTCAGATGCTGCGCAACTTGGAGAAGTCGGGCAAAACGATCCAATTTAACGCGCCTCTCGTCGTGGCAGCGCCCACCTACAACATCATTGATGAATTGAAGGAAGAGGGCGACTGGGACGTGCTTCAAAAGTACTCGGGCTTTGAGTTTGACGACACTGCGCCCAAGACGACAGCCCGTACAGAGTATGAGAACATTCTCTATCTCGAGCGCCCCGGCTGCAACCTCTGCATGGGCAACCAAGAGAAGGCCGCGAAGGGCGACACGGTGCTCGCCACCTCGACGCGCCTCTTCCAAGGCCGCGTCGTGGCCGACAGTGCGACCAAGAAAGGCGAGTCGCTTCTGGGTTCCACACCAGTGGTCGTGCTCTCGGCGATCCTCGGTCGGACACCAACTTTGGAAGAGTATAAAGAGGCCGTCGAAGGCATCGACCTTACCAAGTTCGCGCCGCCCGTGAAGGCATCGCCGCTGGCGCGTTCGCTACACTTCTAATCGCTGACGCACTTCAACGGAAACTTGATACGCCGAGCATCGCGAAAGTCGTTGTATAACAATTTTTAGCAGTACTTTCGTGATCCAGGTTTCCCAACAAGTGCCCAAAACAGGCAAAGAAAACACCCCGTTGGTTCAACCCTCGCGGGGTGTTTTCGTTTTGTGGGAGCGATTATTTTCTCGCTAGGATCACGTCGAATTCCACATGCAAGAACATTTCGGAGACCTGGCCGGACAGAGCCATCTACTCGGCAAATTCAGACGCAGGCATTTAGAACACTTCCTTTTTTCGTGAGAAGGGACGTCCAACAAAACCCTCCATGCTGCTCGCTGTGATCTTGGGTGTGCTCGCCGTGCCGACGAACATTAATGCCACTTTGGGTATGGTTACCGCACTAGATGGCGTGGGCCTCTCCCTCTTCACCGCGCACATGGTCAACTCTAAATCACAGAGAAGAGAGCGATCACCCGCCAGTTTGACTCGCAGTCTTTCCCACAGTGCGCATGACCACTGCAAAATCGAATACCACGCGCTTCTCGAAAATGCGATCGGGGCTAGCAATGTTTGTCGTGGCCTTCCTGCTATGGAAACCCATTTCGCTGGGTCTTGGCGGCCTCAACGCGTGCAAATCTCTTAGTTTAGATCACGTGTCGGGCACTGGCGGCACCAGGACAAAGTTCCCAACATGGGCCTTGGCCATGAACTCTTCTTGGGCTTGGGCAATGTCTTTGAGCGCAAAGGTTTTGGCCAAGACGGGGCAAATTTCTGCGCGCTCGATATATCTGATCAGGTTGGGAAACACCGGTTCGTCCCATGCGGTGCAGCCATAGAGCGTGATGTCTTTAAGGTAAAATTCGCGCATATCCAAGCTAACCAACGGGCCAGCAATTGCGCCAGATGAGGCATACCGACCGCCACGCTTGAGGAGTTTGAGCATGGTTGAAAAGCTGGGGCCAGCCACGTTGTCGACAACCACATCGACGGCATCGACGCCCAATCGGGCAAGTATATCATCGTCTCGATCAAAGGTTTGATCCGCGCCCAATGCGCGAACCTGGTCCGCTTTAGATGCGCCACAAATCGCTGTAACCTTCGCCCCGCGACGCTTGGCGAGTTGCACTGTAGCAGAGCCAACGCCGCCAGAGGCACCAGCGACCAACACATGGTTCTCCGCCTTTACCTGGGTACGATGTAGCATGTTCTCCGCTGTCCCATAGGCGCAAGGGATCGTTGCCAACTCGGCATCGCTCCATGTCGTCTCCACCACAAAAACCTCGTCGGCAGGCACTTTGACAAACTGTGCAAACGCGCCATCGAAGTCCGAAGCCATCCAAACATTTTCCATGGTTTCGTAGCCCTGGGGCCGCATGCAGGCACGCACCAAAACGCGTTTGCCAAGGATGGTCTCGTCCGCGCCCTCGCCGACCGCAACAACACGACCACAGCAATCAGTGCCTTGGATAAAAGGAAAGGGCGTTGCTTCGTTCCATCCACCATCGGCCTTTTGCTCGGCTTTGTCCGATTGTGCCATCGAGGTGGCATCGGTGCCTGCAGTCACGCTGGACGAATACCAGCCCAATCGCGTGTTGATCTCGGTATTGTTGACCCCCGCAGCCAAGACCTGGAGCAGCAGTTCGCCAGGCCCAGCGACAGGACGCACCACTTGACGATACACGAGCTTGTCATACCCGCCGTTGCCGGTTGTGACGACGGCCCACATCTCCGCGCAACCCGGCGCGATCTCAAATCTATCCAACATCAAATGCCTTTCTTGGTCGATATAAGCGTCGCTCCCCTGGCCCCCGCGTTCGTGACGGATGGCGACGGTGGAACCACAAATCTATTGTGTCCGCAACGGCGCGCCAATCAAGTTAGGCTCGGAGGGCGCTTTAGAGCGCTTTGGCTCAAGCAATGCGCAGCGTGCTTTATGCAATGTCGGGAATGGGTGCGGTGCGCAAACCATCGCGGAGTTTCGTGCCAATATCTTGCACGATGCCTTGCGGCGCATCAGCTTCGGCGATGAGCGCGCGCGTCACGGCAGGAAGACCTTGCAACTTGTGCAACGGCACACTTGGCACCGATTGTGTACCATAGAAGGTGTTGGTGGCACGACGTTGTTCACTTTCCGGCAGTGATGGCGAAGGTCCTACCACTCTTTGCGACCAATACGACGAACTTTCGAGGGTGGTTGCCCTCCCATGCCGCAGCGGTGGGCAGCTTGCTTCTGCTGCGCTTTTCAAATGAGACCTTTTGGTGCTTGTCGCATTCCTCATCCAGATAGCCGTGGCGCTCTTTGCGTTTGGGAAAATGCCCGACGGGCAGCTATCTGGCTGGGCGTTTGGCCAAACGGGCCATGCCTCATGCTCTGCGCCTAGCTGTCATTCTTTCTGCCTAGGTTTTGGCTGTTGCTTATGGCACATATTTATGCGCCCCGCACTTTGACACGGTCCTTTGTCGCCTCACATCCCCAAGGAAAGGAGCTTTAGATGGATGAAGCATTTTGGCAAGCGCGGTGGTCGGAAGGTCGTATCGGGTTTCATGAGCCCGCGCCCAACTCATTTTTGACGGCATATTTTGACACTTTAGGGCTCTCCCCCGGAGATCATGTGTTCGTACCACTTTGTGGCAAGACAAGAGATATCGATTGGCTTCTGGAGCGGGGTCATCGCGTGAGCGGCATTGAGTTCAACCGCGAAGCAGTTGAAGCTGTCTTTGTCCGTCTTGGCGTCACGCCGGAGATCACCGCGGATGGTGACCTAACCAAATTCTCCGCCAGCGCTTTGACCTTGTGGCATGGCGACTTTTTTAAACTGACCCAGGACAATCTTGGCAGTGTCAATGCCGTCTATGATCGTGCAGCCTTAGTCGCGCTGCCCACAGATTTGAGGGATGCCTACGCCAAAAGTGTGCCTCGGCTGACCAATGCCGCGCCACAACTGCTCATCAGCTTTGACTATGACCAAAGCCAAATGAGCGGGCCTCCCTTTTCAGTGCCAGAAGGCACAATCCGCGAGGTCTATGATGAGACCTATACGATCGATCTTGTAGTCAGCCAGGTGATTGATGGTCCATTGGGCCTACGATGCAGCGGCCGAGAGGAGGCCTGGCTCCTTCACAAACGATAAAGTTCATGTCATCGCCAGCCACTTGTAGGGAACGTCTCCTTTTGAAGAATCCTTCACTCGCTTCATCCAGCCAGCGCAATCAGCAAAAAGGCGCGTTTCGCTGTTTAAACTCAGCGCGCAGGCGCTGTAGGGTTGCCGTCAATTATGGGAGAGACTTACATGCTCAATTGGAGTGGACATGGCGCCATTGTCACCGGCGGAGCTTCAGGTTTGGGCGCAGCAACGGCAGAAAAGCTCGCGTCGAGTGGTTTGCGCGTCGCGATATTCGATCTCAATTCCGAAGCGGGACGGAACCAAGCCGAGAAAATCGGTGGACATTTTTTTCAAGTCGACGTCAGCGACCCCAGTTCTGTTGCCGCTGGCATTTCGGAAGCGCAAAACGCCTGTGGACCTGCAAGGGTGGTCGTGAATTGCGCGGGTTTGGCGCCCGCCGCCAAGACGGTGTCGCGCGGCACAGCCCATGACCCAGCGGTGTTTGAGACAACTGTTCGTGTCAACCTTCTAGGCACGTTCAACGTAGCAAGCCAAGCTGCTGCGCAGATGGTGTCTTGCAACCCTCTCGATCCCGACGGCGCGCGTGGCGTGATCATCAATACGGCATCAGTTGCGGCGTTCGATGGGCAAGTAGGCCAAGTGGCCTATGCCGCGTCCAAGGGTGGCGTGGTTGGGATGACCCTGCCCATGGCCCGCGATCTGGCAGACAAAGGCGTCCGCGTCTGCGCCATTGCACCTGGTCTCTTTCTTACGCCGCTGCTGCAATCGTTGCCCGAGGAGGTACAAGCCTCTCTTGGAGCCCAGGTGCCCTTCCCCTCGCGTCTTGGAGACCCGACCGAATTCGCAGAAATGGTCAGCCACATTTCGCAAAACCCCATGTTGAACGGCGAGGTCATACGCTTGGACGGAGCGATCCGAATGGCGCCTCGATAGCGTTCCAGGGCAAGGTGGGTTGCGCATGGAGCAACACGTTCTCATCGCAGGTGGCGGAATCGGGGGGCTGGCTTTGGCTCCCACGTTGCACCAGATTGTCATCCCCTGCCATGTCATTGAGGCGGCGCGAGATATGAGGCCACTTGGCGTTGGCATCAATCTTCAACCCAACGCCGTTCGCGAGCTTTCGGATCTTCGGATCACGTCCCAAGCGCTTGATACTGTCGGTGTTCAGGCCAGGGAATGGGCGTTGGTGGGTCTCAATGGTCATGAAATCTACGCGGAACCACGGGGCTTGGACGCGGGCTAACGCTGGCCGCAATACGCGGCACATCGGGGGCAGTTGCACATGCTCCTCTACCGTGAAGTCATCGAACGTTTGGATCCGGATGCAGTCCAATTCGGCACAAAAGTCACCGGGTACGAGAGAGCAGCTGCCGGCGTTCGCGTGGCGCTCTCAAATGGCGAGGTCATACCTGCACGGATCCTGATCGGTGCTGACGGTATTCACTCCAAAGTGCGCGGCAGATACGCCCGGATGATGCCCCCCTCCACTGGCGGGGGCATGATCCTATGGCGTGGCACCCTAAGGACAAAACCTCTGCGCACAGGTTCTTCTTTTGTCGGCCTTGGCACGCATCAACTTGGCATGGTGATCTATCCCATTTCGCCACCCGACGCGGACCGAAACGCGCTCATCAATTGGATCACCGAAATCACCGTCGACAACCAAGAAGGATGGCAGCAGGATGGCTGGTTCCGCGAAGTTCCGTTTGAGAGCTTTGCCCATTATTTCGACAGTTTCAAATACGATTGGTTGAACGTGCCTGACATGTTGGCGCAAGCCGATTGCGCCTCCGAAAACCCCATGATTGATCGTGACCCGGTGCCAACTTGGGTGGATGGGCCCGTGGCGCTTTTAGGCGATGCAGCCTATGCCATGTATCCTAGGGGCTCAAACGGCGCGGGCTAAGCAATCGTAGATGGGCGCGTTCTTGGGGCACAGTTTCTCAAGCATGATGTTACGCCGGATGCGCTTCGGGGCTATGACGACCAATTGTGAGGCCCTGTCTCCGAGGTTGTGTTGCGCAACCGAAGCGCGGGACCGTTTGGAATGCTCAACATTTTAGACGAGAGGTGCGGCGGGGTATTTGACGATATCGACACCGTCATTTCATCGCGAGAGCGGGCGGAGTAGATGGCCAAGTACAAAGCAGCAGCTGGTTTCGCAATGGAATTGCTCAATGCCGCGGCACCGACAATCCCGCCCGGCGCCAGGGTTCATTAGCCTCTCGACCTGCACAGGCCACCGATGTGCTGCCTCAACCCGTATTCGTTCTTGACCCCTTTGGGTATGGCCGATTACGCGGTCGTGATGGTTCTCAACGACAAATGTCCGCGAGATGAAATGGGAACACGGTGCGGCCGCATGCTGCGCGCCAATGCCGAGACTGCCCCCGCAACTGAAAGCGGCGAGCAAACCCAAAACGGCCACTGGGCCCGACCAAGGTTGGGCTTGGGAAGGCTCGGGCGCGCGATGAACCGCGAGTCAGGAGACCGGCCATCCCAATATCAATTTTTCCAGGCGGGGTGTCCTGGTGGAGGCATTTATGCTCAACGCGTCTTTCGCGCTCACAATTGACCTTGCTGCGGGCCTTCTTGGGTCTGATCAAACATCTGGCATGAACTTGAGCGCGGGTGCCCGCTGATGCAGTGCTTTCCACCAAGGCGGATCGTATGCCTGACAGAAGAGACGGTCGAGACACTCTACCTTTTGGGCGAAGAAGATCGTATTGTCGGCGTGTCTGGCTATGCCGTCCGCCCCAACCGGGTAAGACGCGAGAAACCGCGCGTTTCGGCTTTTACTTCCGCTGATATCCCGAAAATCCTGGCACTGGAGCCGGACTTAGTCCTGACATTTTTCGATCTGCAAGCCGACATAGCAGCGGAGTTGATCCGGGTGGGCGTCATGGTCACCGCCTATAATCAACGCAGCATCGACGGTATTCTTGCCATGATCCGGCATTTGGGGGCCAGCATTGGTAAAACTCAAAAGGCGTCAGACCTAACCGATATCTATCAACGTCGATTGGACAGTATTGCATCCCACGCCAACGCGCGACCACGCCCGCGTGTCTACTTCGAGGAATGGGACGCGCCGATGATTTCAGGCATTTCCTGGGTCTCGGAGCTGATAGAGATCGCGGGTGGCCAAGATATCTTTGACCACCTTGCACGCGAACATGCAGCAACCCAACGAATTGTGAGCTCTGAACAAGTTATAGCCGCCGCGCCGGACGTCATCTTGGCATCTTGGTGCGATAATAAAGTCCGCCCCGAGAAAATTGCTGCGCGCCCAGGGTGGGCTGCCATACCTGCAGTCCGAGGGAATCGGATCACCGAGATCAAATCCTCTCTCATTCTCCAACCAGGGCCCGCTGCGTTGACCGATGGAATCGAGGCGATCCTCTCGGCCCTGGCTCCCCAAAAGCACGAAACCTCATGACTTTAGCAAGCCCCTGCACAGGCGTCTGCAAACTTGATGACGCCACCGGTTGGTGCCTTGGCTGTGGGCGTAGTGGTGATGAGATTATGGATTGGCGCAGCCAACCTGATGCATGGCGGAGCAAGATTTGGGATCTCATCCCAAACCGCCTCACCTCTCTTGGCGTCACAGCGCGCCGTTTGCCTTGGACAACACAAGACATCCGAAGCTTTGTCATCAACTCTCTAGTTGGAGGGCGTGGAACTTGGGTCGTGGGCGTCTTGGGTGCCGTGGCAGAATTCTCTACTGCTCCCGATCAGAGCCTACACGTCACACAGAAAGGGAATGAGATCATCGCACGAACATCCAACGCAGCTCCGCGCATGCTGATCAACGAAGACATTCGGGCGCTCACATTTGAGTCTGCCGAGATGCTTGGAGAACCGCGCATTGTTCTGGCCGCGAAGCGCGAACGGGGCGTTTGGCCAAAGCGAACGGTGTTACGAACCTTGGCACCGATGTTGCGCCACTTTTGGTGGGCGACGACGGAGAACTCTTTGATCTTGGTTTGGCCCGAAAAGAAGCAAGGTTCTGCGTGCGCGTCGCGGATGGCGCGTCAACTAAAGCTCTGAGGGCTTCTGAGGGCTTGGCCTTTGCGACAGCCATGCCTCGCATTGCAGGACCATTACTCGCCGAGAGCCCAACCCGCGTGGTTGAGAGCGCCTTGGGCCGCATTGAGGTTCAAGGCGCAATCCTGACACCTGGGGGTCAATCCCCCGCCGGACCACACACGCACCTTCTACCAGATCACCTGGAAACGGGACGTGCACTCCCTGCCGGCATGGACCTACCGCGTGCTTACCTGCCTGGCGCGATATTCTATCCGCGAGACGCGCAGAGCTAGATCTGGGTCTGACCACGCAGCGCCTCGGCCAAGCCCTGAGCAGCCCGTTCTATGCTTTCGATGAAGGGTTGCTGCACGGGTGTTTGAGCAAGAGGTTCAAAGATCACGTTCGTTAAACCCAAGTCCACCGTTGCCGCAAGCGCCACTCGAGGCGGCACGGCTTCCCAGATCAAAATCTTGGCTCCATTCGTCTCCATCAGAGTCCGAAGTCTGGAGAGTTGGTCTGGCGATGGCATCGCGCCCGCGTCCCAGTCAAGCGCGTAGGCTTTAAGACCATAGCGACGAGCAACATATGCGTAGCGCGGATGGGTGGTGATCACCGGCAGACTTTCTGCGCCACTCAATGCCAACTCAATCTCTTCGTTCAAAGCCGCCAGGTCGGAACGGAGACCCTGTAGGTTACTCGCCAGTTCCTCTGCATCAATCAAACCTCGGCGGATCAAAGCCGCGGCGATGGCGTCTGCCTGGGCCATGGCCAACATCGGGTCAAGCCACGTGGAAGATGCGAGACTTTCATGGGAATGCTCGCCGCCGTCTCCATGGGTATGGTTGATCCGCTCCGTGACAATGAACTGGTCCTCAATGGCCGCAGATGTATTCACCAAACGCGAACGCGGCAAGGAAACCCGATCTACCCATGTAGCAAATCCCGCACCGTTGAGCACGATCAAATCCGCGCCTTGGATCATACTGATGTCGGAAATAGCCGGTCTCCAGAACGCGGGATCGACGCCTGCAGGAACAGGAAACACCACCTCCGCGTGATCACCAACCAGTCGCTCTGTGAAATATTGAAGCGCATAGTTGACGGCAACAATGCGTGGCTTTACTTGTGCCGCGACTGCTGTCGGCACCAGAGCGCTTATGACCGCAACGGTCCAAGCGCATAGGGTACGGGCCATCCTCAAGACTTGGATGATTGCGCAATATCCTCTGGGGTCAAAATCCAATAATCATCGTGATGGCCCGACTGTACGACAACCAACACCCCTCCGGAATGATCGAAAGTGTCGAGCTCAAATTGTGCGGTGCCGTCGCTCGAAAGAGTGCCAGTTGCCTGGAGTAAATTGTCGCCATCTGAAACGCGCACGTCGCCCTGTTTGACCGCGCGTCCGCTGGGATATGTCACTGCGACCATAAGCACGTCGCAATCTGTCTTTGCAGAGATCACAAGCTCATGCGCCAAAGCCGTGGCGGGAAGAACAAGGGCGCCAACCAGTGATGTGAAGAACTTGGAACGTGTCATCAATTTCTCCCGTCTTTTTAGCCACCCAAGGTCAACAACCAACCTAGCCAGGCCCGCGCATTGCGCGAGACAACGCCAGCGCCAAGTGCCGCGATACCGCTGGAGATCAACATTAGCGTAACGGTTTCGGCAGCCAAGAGCCGGACGACCATCCCACCACGGGCACCAAGTTTCACCGCGGTCGCGATTTCTCTCGCGCGCAAGCGATAACTCAGGAACACCACCAAACCGATGGCCGCGAAGGCCGCCACAGCTTGATCCCCGTGACCACATCGAGCAGTGTCTTGATCCGGAAAATCCGATCCACCAAGCTTTGTACAACAGCACCCGGTTCAATCAATTGGGTGGGCTTTCCCGTTTCGAGATAGCGCCCTTTAAGTATGGTGGCCGCCCGCGTGTCGTTGGGCACAACGATCACTGCTGATGCTGGAAAGTCGTCTTGATTGCCATGGAAGTGAAAGCTCTGAATGTTGTCGGGCGTGATGCGTTGATATTGCAGCACTGCTGCTGACGATAGAGCCGCTGTACCATCGGCAACCTCGGCAGCTGTCACCGCATCTTCGTGGCCGTGGCCGATGCCTTGGATCACCCAAGCGGTTTTAATGTCTACGAATACTGCCTGGTCGTCGGGCGAATTAGTGGGCGCAAGCACGCCCACAATCGGCATCTCCAGCGGATAGACACCATCGAGGTCAAAGAGGTTTTCTGGGGACGAGACCAGAGCGTCACCCACGCCTCGGCCCATAGCTTTGGCTACATCGGCACCGATAACAGCATCGCCCAAAAGCGAAAGACCCCTGCCCTCGGATAGTTTCAGTCTGCGAAAGTCGAAATAGTCCAGCGTGGTGCCAACGATCCGGAACCCACCGGAGGAAAAGGCCGTATGCACTGGAATTGGCACCGCCAGGCCGCCATCCCAGATGTCTTCGACCTCGCGCATGGCGACGGGATCGGGCCGTTCTTCTGAAAAATAGAGCGCCGACATGGTGAGATCGAGTTGCGATCCACGGCTGCCCAACAGAAGCGGCGTTGCGGCGCCCCGGGACAGCAAGACACGTTCGGACGTAGACAAAAGCACTTGCGTAGCAGCTGGTACAAAAAGGATGAGGGCCGCCACAAGGACCAAGACAAGGCTCCGCCCCCAATGGTATCGCAGATACGCAAAGGCGAGGTAGAGCGCGTTCATGCGGGCACTCCTTCTCGAAATTGGGCAAAGTCGATCACCCGATCGAACCGAGGCAGCAACTCATGATCGTGCGTTACCGCAAGCAAGGATGCACTTGCGGCAGCCGCCTGTTCAAACAGTAATTCTAGGATACGGGCCTTGCTATCGGGGTCGAGATTGCCGGTCGCCTCATCTGAGAGGATGAGTTTGGGCTGTGTCACCAGCGCGCGGCATATGGCGATGCGTTGCTGCTCTCCTTGGCTCAGAGCATTTGGGTGGCGGTCCAACTTGTCGCCAATCCCACAGGCATTTGCCAGCGCCTCGGCGCGCGCGTGTGCGTTCGAATCGAGTTTCAGAGCTGGTGTGATCCGATAGGGATAGAGAATGTTCTGGCGCGCAGACAAATAGTCGAGCAACGCGAAGTCTTAAAAAACAAAGCCAATTTCCTGGGCTCGGTAGCGCCGCCGCCAGGCATCCGAGAGACCCGTCACCTCCGTTACCCCAACGTCGATTGTGCCCGCGTCAGGGCTCAGGATCCCCGCGATGAGATTGAGCAGCGTGGTCTTACCGCTTCCACTGGGCCCAACAATGGCAACCCGTTCACCCGCGGCCAGCGAGAAATTTGGCACCCGCAAGAAAAACCCATGAGCGCCGTAGCCGAATGTAAGGTTTTCAATCCGGATCATCAGTTCGTCGCCGGTGCTAAGAAAGTCTCGCCCGCTGTGTCTCGATTGACCTCAAGGAGTTCGAAATCCGTAATCCGCCATGCGCCATCCACCGGAGAGACGGTCAAATCAGCGCTATAGGTATTGCCGCGCACATGCATGTGCTCGGCGTGACCCACCGTGCCGACGACCTGCCATGAGGCGTCGATTGCGAGGGTTTCATTTTGCCGGTTCACCTGTGTGTTCAAAAGCTTGATCTCGTGGATGGTCTGATCCGTTTCATCAAGTCCACCACCAGCCATCGCGCCAACACGTTGCAGGTAGAGATACTCCAGCGCATCGCCATGGGTCACTTTCGCCAACGTGTCGTAGATCGTCCCTTCCTCGGTCTCGGCAAAAGCCTCATAAACCACCAACAAAAGCGCAGGGGTAAGGCGCCAAAACGCGTCTTCAGCCGCGGAGACAGTGAGCGGGTCAAGTCCCGGAGCTGTGAAGGTCTCTGAATCTGAGACCTTTGGGCCTTGCACGACAAACAGCCAGCCTGCCACCGCAGCAACACCCGCTGCGGCCAAACCCATCAACACTGTCTGTCCCCGCCCCATCTGCTCCTATCCACAAGGCTTTTGTGCGAAGCTAACTTCTGCGAACTGCCGTTGAACCGCAAGACCGGCATGGCACTTGATGTCTCTTGAAGTGTCACGATTTCAAGAGCGACCCGCCACTCTGGGCCAAGCCCACATGAGAATGCTAAGACACGGTGGAAAAACGGAGGCAGACATTTGGATTTTCTGGAGTTGGGACCATCACCGGCGCGCGCAACACTTCTTCTTGGACATGGGGCAGGTGCGCCTATGGACGGGCCTGGAATGACGGCTGTCGCGGAGGCTTTGGCCCGTGCAGAGTTGCGCGTGGTTCGATTCGAGTTTGCCTACATGGGTACACGGCGTACCACTGGGTCGCGAAAGCCGCCCCCCAAAGCCGAAAAGTTGATTGACGAATTCCATGCCGCGATAGATGCGTTCAACCCAGATCTACCGCTTTTCATAGGCGGCAAATCAATGGGCGGCCGTGTGGCGAGCATGCTTGCCGATGACCTCTTTGCGGTGGAGCGTATCGCGGGCCTGCTGTGCATTGGCTACCCGTTTCATCCGATTGGCAAACCAGACAAAAGGCGCACTGCCCATCTTGAGAGCTTGGCCACGCCCACGCTCATTTGTCTGGGCACGCGTGACCCTTTTGGCAACCAAAACGAAGTTGCGGAGTACACCCTAGCCCCTTCAATTGACCTGCGTTGGTTTGAAGACGGTGACCACGATCTCAAGCCGCGCAAACGCATCTCTGGCTTCACCCAGGCCGATCACATGGCGTCGATGGCAGCATCGGTTTCGGATTGGATCGACGGCTTTTCCGCTGACTAGGCGGCTGATTTTTGCGCGTTGGGCCGAGGCCCATCCACAATGCCTTTGTCGAACAGGTGACCGATGTTGCGCCCGCTTAGGCCAACCACTTCACTCAATATTTCCTCTGTGTGCGCGCCTAAAACCGGCGCGGGTTGCGCTGCTTCACGGCCGAGCGCGTGGAAGTGTGCAGGATGCGATGGCGTGAGATATGTCCCTGTATCCGGGTGAGTTACCGACTTGAAGATGGGATTTTCTCTGCTGACATCGGGATCATGGGTCATCGCCTCGCGCACAGAGCGGAATTCAGACCATGTCAGGCCCGCCTCGTTGAAGTTGCGCGCGAAGTCGTCTACACGGCGTGCCGCAAACCACGGTTCAAACGCGGCGGTGATCGCCTTGCGATGGGCCCAGCGGTTGCCTTCGTCATCGAGCGAAACACCCAATCTCGCTTCGAGAGCTTTGATCGTGTCGCCCATCTGTAAGGTTTTGACCAGGCCTCGCCACTGGCGATGTGTGAGGCCAATCACCATTACACGACGGCCATCGGCACAGACAAAGTCTTGGCCATATGCCCCGTAAAGGGCGTTGCCAGCTTTGGCGCGATCTGCCCCATTGAGCGTCGCATCGCCAATCATGCCGAGATGGCCCAACGTGGCTGCAGCTACGTCCTTGAGGGCGATCTCGACCTCTTGGCCGCCGTGACCTCGCAGGCGGTGGCGTTCCGCCGCCAAGAGAGCAGAGACGCACAAATTGCCGGCGATCAAATCCCAAGCCGGAAGCGCGTGGGCCACGGGATCACTTCCGCCCTCAGGGCCCGTCATCATCGGAATGCCAAGCGCTGGGTTCACGGTGTAGTCAACCTGGGGTCGGCCATGGCGATCGCCGGTCAATGTCACCATGACCAGGTCCTCGCGTGCTTGGCTGAGGGTCTCATAATCCATCCAGCCGCGCACGCGCAGGTTGGTTAGAAAGAGCCCAGAGTCCTCGCCGGGGGAGGTGATAATCTCAGAAATCAGCTCGCGCCCTTGGGGCGATTTCATATCCACTACTACGGACTTTTTACCTTTGTTCATTCCAGCCCAAAATAGACTTTGTCCATTTGGGGCCAGCGGCCATCTGCCCGCGTCGAGTCCGCCTCCGATACGATCAAAGCGAATGACCTCAGCGCCCATTTGGGCAAGTGTCATTCCCGCCAAGGGGACCGCGACAAAGGCTGAGCCTTCGACGACCCGCATGCCGTTTAGAACGCTCATTGGGTGCCCTCCCAAATCGCATGGGCTTGCATGCATTGATGACCGTCTTGGCCCGTCCAGAGCGACACGCCTGTATCATCCTCACGCAAGGCGACCTGACATGGCGCGCCAGCAAACATGGGATGCACCCCGCGGAAGCCAAACTGGTAGGGTATTCGTCCCTTGTGCCGTATGGCCGCCCGCATCAGATATTTCGCTTGAAGCGGGCCATGCACGATTAGCCCTGGGTAGTGCTCAATTTCCCGAGCATAGGTCACATCGTAGTGGATGCGATGCGCATTGAACGTGATAGCTGAGTAGCGGAAAAGAAGTATTTCAGGCGTCTCGATGCTCTCAAACGGTGTGACCGGTAGTTCACTCTTCGGTGGCGGTGCAAACGTTTCTGGAATTTTCAGATGGACAATGTCTTGACGCTCTTCGATCGCGAGACCATGCGCGCCGTAGATCGTGTGTTCCAATGTGATCAAGATTAACGGGCCGGACTTGCCGTGCTTCTCGGACACTGATTTCAGTCGCGTGGTGCGTTCAAGGTTCTCGCCGACGTGAAGAGGGCGATGGAAGGTAAGATGCCCACCGGCCCACATGCGCCGCGGCAGATGGATTGGCGGCAGAAGCTCAGAACCGCGGATGTGGCCATCTCGACCAACGGCGGCGTTATTTTCATCTGGCGTGAAGGCACACCAATGCCACAGCGGCGGAAGCGCAGTACCTGTAACGGGTGTGTCACCCTCACCTACCGTGGCATGAATTTTTCGCGCCTGGAATTCAGTAATGCAACTATAATCCTTGGTCTCGCGCCCTACCCAAGCGTCCATGTTTGGCCTGTCCATACAATCTCTCCTCCGACACCCAAGATGCAGTGAGATTTTAAAAAATCAATTTAAAATAATAACTTAGGTGGATACAACAGTATACAATGGGAGCAATATTCACGTGCCGCGTCTGAAAACACAGCCTTTTTGGCCGGTTCTTTTGCACATGCAGAAACTCGGGTTTGACACTGTGTCGCAGCTTAAGCGCTCTCAAAAAGAGGCTATCTGGCGCAGTAAATGGCTATTGAGGCCGTCCGGTAGTGCCGAAAACATGCTCCAGTTCGAGCTCTAAGAGACCGACAACTCCGCATTGTCAGAAAGGCGTTGAAGACTGCGGCGCAGCTTTTTCTCTGTCATATCGCGAGCGATGATCACGATGCGGCTTTTGCGGTCTGTGTCGTCCCAATCTTTCACGGGAATAGGAGCATCAAAGATGTGCTGCACCCCGTGAAAAACGAAGGGAGCGTCTATGCCGTCGAGAAAGACCAACCCTTTGACACGCAGCAGATTGGGCCCGCGCATCGCCACCAAAGTGTTGAGCCAATCATCAAAAACGCGATCATTGAGCGGCCGGTCGATCACAATCGAGGCGGATTTTATACGCCCGTCGTGCGGTGACGAGGTAAACGGTTGCGCGGGCGTCGCAGCGAGACCGGAGAGGTTTTGCAATGGATCAGGCTTTACCGGTACCGCCGCTGCAAGCCAAGACACCGCTTCTTTAGGTGTCACGCCGTGGCGGGCCCCGGTTAAGGACCACATGTGTTTGTGCGCACCCGACCCGCGCGTGGCATGCACAATGGAGGCCGAAGGGTTGAGGCCTCGCAAGCGTGCCTCCAAGGTTTGCCTCGTTGCATCATCCACCATGTCGGTCTTACTAAGGATAATCAGGTCCGCACCCGCAGCCTGCGACACAGCTTCGAATTGCGCATCTAGTGTCGCCATCCCATTGGCGGCGTCGGCGACGGTCGCCACGCCGTCCAATCGGGCCATTTTGGACAAGTGTGGATCCGTTAGAAGCGTTTGAACGATCGGCCCAGGATCCGCGAGACCCGTCGTCTCAATTACAATCCGACTGAACTCAAGCTCTCCTGAATTGCGACGCTGCCACAAGCGCAGGACGGTATCCGCAAGTTCACCACGTACAGAACAACACAAACACCCTGACGCCATCAAAACAACGTCACCGGAGCTTTCGGTCATCAAATCATGGTCGAGTCCAACCTCGCCAAACTCGTTCACGATAACGGCCACGCGCCCCCCCGAATTGTCGGCCAAAACGGCATTGAGCAAGGTCGTCTTGCCCGCGCCGAGAAAGCCGGTCAGCAGGGTCACAGGGACGCGTGGATCACTCATTTAGGAACCCAAAGCGCCAGCAATGGTGGTCGCGTTGTGGCGGATCATGTCGAGGTAGGTGGCCGCAGGGCCATCTTCCAGCGACAACGCCCCGGGGTACAAGGTGCCGCCAACAGTGGCGCCGGTTTCGTCCGCGATCTGTTTGATGAGCCTGTCATCGGCCACACTTTCAACAAAGACGGCTGAAATCCCCTCTTCGCGGATTTGCTCGATCAACTCTGCAACATCGCCAGCGGATGCCTCCGACTCTGTGCTTAAGCCCTGAGGAGCCACGAAGGTCAGGCCATAGTCGCGCCCGAAATATTGGAACGCATCGTGAGAGGTTACGATCGTGCGCTTATCTTCGGGTATTGATGCCATAAGCTCGGCGATCTCAACTGAAAGCGCTTCAATTTCACCAACAAACGCTGCCCTGTTGGCGAAGTAGTCGCTGGCGTTGTCCGGGTCTGCTTTGGAGAGAGCCGCAGCAATGTTGTCGGCATAGATCACTGCATTGCCAAGGCTCTGCCACGCATGAGGATCAAAGGCGCCGTGGTCATGGCCATGATGGTCATCGTGACCATGATCGTCATGTTCAGCGTGCTCTTCGCCATCGTCATGGTCATGATCTTTGTCTTCGTCATGATCGTCGTGATCGTCGTGATCGTCATGGTCATCATGATCGTCGTGATCATCATGGTCATCATGATCGTCGTGATCGTCATGATCGTCGTGATCGTCATGGTCATCATGATCGTCGTGATCATCATGATCATCATGATCGTCGTGATC
>JAKVBH010000013.1:0-99072 GCA_022447495.1 Marinovum sp.
ATAGCCTCCAGCTATTCCACTGGATTCACAAGATGAATCCTCTCAGACGATTTGTGCAACAAAGCCGCTGGAAGGCATCATAGATCACCACACTTGTCTCGTTTGCTGCGCTATCGCACGATCTTGGGCGGGGCTATAGGAAGGGTATGCCGCGCGTTTTGGCTTTTTTTGTCGGCAGAAAAGCGTCGCACTGTAATCTCTTGGCCTGCCTTCCCATTTGAGAATATCTGGGCAAACATGATGTTGGATTTCATCCTGGGAGAGTAGATGCCTTTGGTCATATTGCCGACTATTTATCTATTGATTTTAGGAACCTCCGAGACAAAAACTTGGGGTTGCGGCATTTCCTTTGGAGGATGAGACCCAACTGAGGCCGGTTTTGACCATTTTGTTCGATCTGCTTCACTGCGACGGACTATGGTAGCGTCGGGACCGTAGGTGAATTTGAAGGTGCCCACGTCCTACTGCGACACGCCGTCGATGAACTGCTGCGCGTAAAAATGTGTAACTTTGACATAAAACCCGACTCTAGGGCTCTTACAGTGCACAACCTACAGCAATCACCTATTGAGAAAAGTGCCTCAAATCCAGATATTTACGAGATTTGAGGCACTTTTGATGGTACCCGCGGCCGGATTCGAACCGGCACGGCATTCCTGCCTAGGGATTTTAAGTCCCCTGTGTCTACCATTCCACCACGCGGGCGATGCATGTGTGTGTTAGCTTGTTGTTGCAGGACCCACAACAGCCCGTCAGAGCTCTTGTTCATCCGCTTCAAGTGTAGGTAGCAAATGGCGCTCGCCGAGCCATGGGTTGAGCGCCAGCGCTTCTCGGAGAACCAAAACGGCTTCGGCTTTGCGGTCTAATGCAATAAGTGTCAGCGCTTTGCCCGTCAGCGCTCCTAGGTGACGCGGACGGAGGGCCAAGGCTGTGTCCAAATCTGGGATCGCCTGGTCAAACTGACCTCTCAAATATTTCGCAAAGGCGCGCTGGTTCCAGCCTTCTGCATATGCTGGGCAATACTCGATCAGCGTATTCAGGGTGTTGATCGCACCAACAAGGTCATAGCTCGCGCGCTGCGCCATGCCCATGTCGAGCAAACCTTGGGCGGCTTCGTCTGGCGCTTGCACCCAATAGCCCCACAGCGCATTGGAAAAATCCAGAGCCTCGCTTTCGTTTTCAGCCACCAGCATTCGGTCATAGAGGGCGTTCACCTCGCCGAGGTCGATGTCAACCGGTGGGCATGTCTCTGCCCACGCTCCCGTCGCCCCGAAGCAGAGCGCAAACCAAACAAGCCTTTTCATAGTTCAAAAAATGCGCCGCTTGGGCTCCGGGTCAAGTAACGTCCCCGAGACCGCCTTCACCCGGGCTCAAATCCTTGACCTCTTGCATGGCAACATAGGTCGAGGTTGACGCGATATAGGGCAAGGTCGAAATTTTCTCGGCCAATACGCGGCGGTAGGCCCGCATCGTGCTTGTCCGGACTTTCATCAAGTAGTCGAAGTTCCCAGCGATCAGGTAGACCTCCTCAATCTCGCTTATGTCGAGCACAGCGACGTTGAAGGCCTCAAGCGCGCTTTCCCGAGTATCTGAGAGCTTCACCTCCACGAACGCCACGTGCTCTTTCCCCAAACGAATGGGATCGAGCACCGCGCGGTATCCGCGAATGACGCCGCGAGCTTCCAGTCTGCGAAGCCGTGCTTGCGTTGGGGTTTTGGAGAGGCCGATTTCCGACGCCAACTCAGTGATCGACATACGTCCATCCAGAGATAGAGCATTAAGAATCTGCGCGTCATAGGCATCCATGCCAATAGGCAAATTACGCTCAATATCATCATCCATGTGGTCTATTTGCCTACCCATGCGTCTACCTTTAGTTACTCTGACCAAATCATCTTTGATATTCTAGGGGGAATACAAGGAGAGACTTGGATGAATATGACGCCTCCTATCCCCAACCTACGCAGTTCAATCGACGACACTATGTATGCCGATGAGCCCAACATGGTCGCGACCCTGCGCACCCAGGCTCAGCTGTCTGGGGAGGACCGAGCCATGGTATCCTTGCGGGCCCAAGCTCTTGTCGAGGCCATCCGGTCAGGGGACTCGCCAGGTTTGATGGAAGTGTTTCTCGCCGAATATGGCCTCTCCACCGACGAAGGTGTTGCCTTGATGTGTCTGGCCGAAGCTCTACTGCGCGTGCCGGACACAGAAACCATCGACGCGCTTATCGAAGACAAGATCGCACCTTCGGACTGGGGCAAACATTTGGGCGCGTCGACCTCCTCCTTGGTCAATGCCTCGACTTGGGCGTTGATGCTCACAGGGCGGGTTCTGGCTGACGAACAACCTGGGCCCGTTGGGCACTTGCGCGGCGCGATCAGGCGATTGGGAGAGCCAGTTATTCGAACTGCCGTCAGCCGCGCGATGAAAGAAATGGGTCGCCAGTTCGTCCTTGGCGAAACGATCACATCTGCGATGGAGCGTGCTTCAGGTATGGAGGCCAAGGGCTACACCTATTCTTACGACATGCTTGGTGAGGCGGCCCGCACCGACGAAGATGCGCGCCGGTACTTTGAAGCATATCGTGCGGCCATCGCGGCCATTGGCCAAAGTGCAAAAGGCGATAGCATCGCCGACCGACCTGGTATTTCCGTGAAGCTGTCCGCGCTTCATCCCCGTTACGAAGAAGCTCAAAAAGAACGTGTTCTGGCGGAATTGACGCCGCGATTGCGCGCGCTGTGTGAAGAGGCTGCCGCGCTAAACATAGGTCTGAACATTGATGCTGAGGAAGCAGACCGGCTGTCGATCTCGCTTGATGTCATCGCCGAGATGTTGCGCGCGACCAGCCTTGCTCAGTGGCCAGGTCTCGGCATTGTGGTCCAAGCGTTCGGCCCGCGTGCAGCTTCTGTCATCCGTTGGCTCTATGAGGCAGCAGGCGATCGGCGGATCATGGTCCGCTTGGTCAAAGGCGCCTATTGGGACAGCGAGATCAAACGCGCCCAAGTCGAAGGTCTCCCCGGTTATCCGGTTTTCACGACCAAAGCTGCGACAGATATCAGCTACATCGCCAATGCGCGTCTGCTCCTAGAGTGTCGTGACCGCATCTATCCGCAGTTTGCCACGCATAATGCTCACACGGTCGCCGCTGTCCAATATATGGCGGGCCACACAGGCGGCTATGAGTTCCAGCGCCTGCACGGCATGGGAGAGGCGCTCTATGAAACGGTTCGCGCCGATAGTGCGGCGCCGTGCCGGATCTACGCGCCCGTGGGCGCGCACCGTGATCTCTTGGCGTATCTGGTGCGCAGGCTTTTGGAGAATGGTGCGAATTCCAGCTTTGTGAACCAGATCGTCGACACCGATGTGTCCGCCGAAGACGTCGCTCGCGATCCTTTCACAGAAGATACAACCAGTCGCCTAGCGAGGGGACCCGGCTTGTTTGCGCCCGAACGCGTCAATTCCAAGGGTTTCGATCTGGCCCATCGTCCCAGCCTCAGTGCCATTGATGTCGCACGAGAAGCGTACAAAGCTTCCATATTCAATGACAAAGGCAGGGCCGTGCTGTCTCCGACAGATGCACACTTGGTCGGATATGTCATAGAAGTTACCGAAACGGACGTGGCCGAAGCCATCTCGAACGCTGCAGTTTGGGACGATAGCCCTGAGACACGGCGCGCCGTTTTGGACCGCGTCGCAGACCTCTATGAAGCTCATTATGGCGAGCTCTTTGCCATCCTGGCCCGCGAATCTGGCAAGACCCTGCCTGATGCCGTGGCCGAATTGCGCGAAGCGGTGGATTTTTTGCGCTACTATGGTGCCCATGCCACCCAAGAGGACCCTGTTGGGGTTTTGGCCTGCATATCACCTTGGAACTTTCCTTTGGCCATCTTCACGGGCCAAGTGTCTGCTGCCTTGGCCGCTGGCAACGCGGTTTTGGCGAAGCCCGCGCCACAAACACCTTTGATCGCAAGGCGCGCTGTTGAGCTTTTCCATGAGGCTGGCGTTCCGATATCCGCCTTGGCGCTACTGCCTGGCGGCACAGAAGTTGGACAAGCTTTGACTTCTGATCCTGGTGTCCATGGTGTTGTCTTCACAGGCTCCACCGCCACAGCAAAAGCGATCCAGAAAAGCATGGCGGATCATCTCGCACCCGGAGCTCCACTCATCGCGGAAACCGGCGGACTGAATGCTATGATCGTTGACAGCACCGCCCTCCCTGAACAAGCCGTACAAGCCATTGTCGAAAGTGCCTTTCAATCTGCAGGTCAGAGGTGCTCTGCTTTGCGGTGTTTGTACGTGCAAGACGACATTGCCGAGGGTTTGACCGAGATGCTTATCGGCGCGATGGCAGAATTGCGGCTTGGTGATCCTTGGGATCTTTCCACCGACATCGGACCGGTCATTGATGATGCCGCGCGCATGCGGATCGATCAGCACATTGCCCAAGCCCACACTGAGGGCCGCGTGCTGGCGGAAGGGGCCGTCCCGGAACATGGCACATTCATTGCGCCGACTTTGATTCGCGTAGGCGGCATTGAAGACCTGAAAGAGGAGGTTTTCGGGCCGGTCCTTCATATCGCGACGTTTGGCGCAGACGAGCTGGATGCGGTGATCGATGCGATCAATGCCACGGGATATGGCCTCACCTTTGGTTTGCAAACCCGCATCGACGATCGGGTTCAGCATGTGACCGACCGGATTCACGCGGGCAATCTGTACGTCAATCGCAACCAAATTGGGGCCATCGTGGGCTCGCAACCTTTTGGGGGTGAGGGTCTTTCTGGCACGGGACCAAAAGCCGGTGGACCCAATTACCTCGCTCGACTTTGCCAAAATCAGCCGCAATCTGCCCCCCTGAGCGAGACGCTTCCAGGGCCAACAGGAGAGAGCAACCGGCTGTCTTACACCCCACGCGCAGCACTTTTGTGTCTCGGCCCTGGGCCAGATCAAGCAACAGCACAAGCGAACTCGATTAGAGCACTCGGAGGGCAAGCTCGCGAGCACCCGGGCGACATTTCTCCGTCCGACGTGACCGATATGGCCAACATCTCTGGCGTTGTTTGGTGGGGCGAGCAGAATACTGCGCAGGCGCTGGCCAAAGCGCTGGCAGCCCGTCCTGGCCCAATTTTGCCGCTCATTACGGGGGCTCCAGATCGGGCCCATGCTTGTCATGAAAAGCACGTCTGTATCGACACCACTGCTTCAGGTGGCAATGCAGCTCTCTTGGCCGAAGATCACTGATCCGCTCCTCTTGACCTCGGGCCTCGCATCCGCGAGCGTCCGGGTATGTTTCCCATCCGTGATCACAACCCGTCGAACCGCGTGCCCTATGTCACCTATGCGCTGATGGCGATCAATATTGTTGTATTCGTCAGCTATTGGCACTTGTTGGATAACCCACGCGCGTTGAATGGATTTTATATTCAATACGGGTTCGTGCCTGCGCTGCTCTCGGAAGGTGTGAATATTCAGGCTATTTTGACGTCGATGTTCCTCCATGGAGGGTGGATGCATTTGGCTGGAAACATGCTCTTCTTGTTCATTTTCGGGGACAACATCGAAGAGGAACTCGGGCATGTCGGATACTTGTTTTTCTACATCCTTTCAGGTGTCGCTGCTGCTTTGGGTCAATTCGCGGCCGATCCGTTGAGCCAAGTGCCCATGGTAGGCGCCTCAGGCGCGATTGCGGGCGTGATGGGCGCATATCTCTTGCTCTTTCCAAAAGCCAAAGTGGATATTCTAATCATCCTAGTCATTATCTTCCGCATTTTCCCGGTGCCCGCTTGGATCATGTTAGGCTTTTGGTTCGCGCTGCAGTTGATCGGCGGCGTAGGTTCGGTGGGTGACGGCGGCGGTGTCGCTTATTGGGCCCATGCAGCTGGCTTCATCGCGGGGTTGGTTTTCATCATTCCAGCCTGGCTCAAAGAAGGCGGGCGCGCATTTTGGGAGCGCACCGACGGTCATCCGCCGCACCCTGAAGCCAAATACCGCTTTGCAGAAAGTTCTATACCGCGCGCCGGGCGGCGCAGATGAGCCACGCGCAGTTTGGTCCAGCCCAACGAGCGCACGTAAACACCCGCGCCTGCGACATTTTGGCATAGTTGAACTTTTCAAGACCTCCAAAATTAATTAGCGTGGCTCATGCGGCGCTTTGAGAACAATGCCGCGGAGGGACAAAATGCCGGATGCGCGCGTGATGCTTGTCGAAGCTGATGCCAGCATGCAATTGTGGATGTTGGAACTCTTCGACGAACTTGAAATTAATCTGGATATCGTAATGCACGGTGCCGCTTGTGTGGAACGCGTAATGGAAGCCCCAGACGCGTATGACCTCATCGTTATGGATATCAATCACTCAGAAGAGGGCGAAAAAACTGGTTCAGTGGATGTACGGCGGGAGGTGCACCTTTTGTCGTCCCAGGTGCCTGTTCTTGCCGTAACCGACGATTGCGCATGGCAAGATCGCAGGCGCGCAGTCGCCGCAGGGTTTTGCGGTGTGGTCGTCAAACCTGTTGACCGCGACCGTCTGACGAAAGTCATTACCGATCTGGTTTAACCGCCGAGTGAATTGGTCGCGTGCAATAGACGCCTGATTGTGCATTCGCGGATCTTCTGTTTCACAATCCGGGGGCAGTCTCCTTGTTTGTGAAACGCATTTGGTCGTTTGATGGCGTTCGCGCGCACGCGGTCCACGACCTCATTCAAAACCTTAGTCTGCGCTCTTTGCTGAAACTACTATAAAAACACGCATACGATACCTAAGAAATTGAAATTAATATCTTTCCAATTCCGGTTTCAGGCGCGCAATTTCAATGTCTATTTTGTGGGAAAGGGTTGGTGCACCTCTGTAAATATAGCCCGCGCCGACTGTTTATATGCCGGTTGCGACCCTAGTTGTATCGCCAGTGCTCGGAATACAATGGCGACATCGGAAAGTTTGGGGAAGGGCTGCAATGGTCCCAAACTTTACCCATAGGGATACGCCACTTTTCATCTCTGCATGGCGTGTTACCATGCATTGGACATAAGTACTTCTGCGCGGGATTTATCGGTAAGGTTTACGGGTCCCCTACGTCTTGCGTAGGCGGATTACAACGTCAACAGACGCAATTTCAGCGCCCTCTGGCGCCTCTGGCAAGCGTAGAATTTCCAGTTCTTCCGCAGGAGCGTCGGTCAGCCGACCTTCGTCTTCCCAATAAAAATGCGGGTGATCATGGGTATTCGTGTCAAAGTAGCAGCGCGCGCCATCGACGGTTACTTCCTGCATCAAACCGGCATCACAGAAGGCGCGCAGTGTATTGTACACTGTCGCCAACGACACCCGTGCGTCGCTGTCTTTGACCGATGCGTGAAGGCTTTCTGCAGTTACGTGACGGTTTAAACCATCTCCGACGAGGAACGCAGCAAGTGTCACGCGTTGGCGGGTTGGGCGCAGGTCCGCGGAGGCCAGCCAATCGGTCGCGCGTTTGTGGGCTTCAGGGGTCATCTGTGGCGATCTACTGCAGGACACGTGAATTTCAAGTGCAAACATATAGGCAAGGCCCGCGATTTACAAATTAAATCACACATGACCACTGGCCTTTCCCTCGCGGACATCGGGTGTTAGACGGAACGGCGTAGCCAGAACAAGAGGAGCGTCACAGCCCATGGCAAAGTTCCCAACCAGCTTTGATCGCGATGATCTACTCAAATGCGCCCGAGGCGAACTCTTTGGTCCCGGTAATGCGCAATTGCCCGAACCCCCCATGCTGATGATGGATCGCATCACCGAAGTTTCCGCCGATGGCGGCGCGCATGGTAAGGGCCATATCCTGGCTGAGTTCGACATTCGTCCTGACCTTTGGTTCTTTGACTGCCACTTCCCTGGTAATCCGATTATGCCAGGCTGCCTTGGCCTCGACGGATTGTGGCAGCTTACGGGGTTTAATCTTGGCTGGCGCGGTTGGCAGGGGCGCGGGTATGCTCTTGGTGTTGGTGAGGTGAAACTCACCGGCATGGTGCGCCCTGATCGTAAGATGCTCACATACAAAGTGGATTTCACCAAGGCGGTACAAACGCGCCGTCTAACCATGGGGGTCGCCGACGGGCTCGTCGAAGCCGACGGTGAGGTCATCTACCAAGTCAAAGATATGAAAGTCGCCCTGTCAGAAGCTTGATTAGGACACTTTAAGGGAGGAGCGCATGCGTCGCGTCGTCGTCACTGGCCTGGGGGTTGTCTCCTCGATTGGCACCAATAAAGACGAGGTACTCGCCTCGCTCAAATCTGGCAAATCCGGCATCACCGCCAATGAAACCATGACCGAACATGGTTTCCGCAGCCAAGTCGCCGGTGCCGTGGATTTGGATGTCTCTGAGCATGTGGACAAACGGACCCTGCGCTTCATGGGGCCGGGCGCAGCCTACGCCTATGTCGCCATGCAGCAGGCCATCGAAGATGCCGGTTTGACGGAAGCCGAAGTGGTTAACCCGATGACGGGTGTTATCGCGGGCTCAGGCGGCCCGTCGACTTCTGCCTTGTTGACTGCGCACCAAACCGTCCTCAAATCGGGAGCTACAAAGCGAATTGGACCATTCGCAGTCCCGAAGTGCATGAGCTCAACCGTAAGTGCGAACCTAGCCACGGCGTATCAGATCAAAGGCGTGAACTTCTCAATCACGTCTGCGTGCTCTACCTCACTGCATTGCATTGGGATGGCGGCACAACAGATTGCGCTGGGCCAACAGGATGTCATGTTTGGCGGCGGTGGCGAAGAGCTTGATTGGACCTTGTCGTGCCTCTTTGATGCTATGGGCGCGATGAGTTCGAAATACAACGACACCCCCGAACGCGCGTCACGTGCCTTTGATGCTGATCGCGATGGATTTGTGATCTCCGGTGGTGGCGCAATGGTTGTGCTGGAAAGCTTGGAGCATGCTCAAGCCCGAGGTGCTAAAATCTATGCGGAGGTCACAGGTTTTGCCGCGACCTCCGATGGAGCGGATATGGTTGCGCCATCCGGCGAAGGTGGTGAACGCGCAATGCGGGGCGCGCTTCGAAGCTTGCCTGAGGGCCGGCAGGTTGACTACATCAATGCCCATGGGACCTCGACCCCCGTGGGAGATGTCGGTGAAGTTGAAGCCGTGCGCCGCGTTTTTGAGGGTCAAGCACAACCGGTGATTAGTTCGACCAAATCAATGACGGGCCACAGCCAAGGGGCAACGGGCGCTCAAGAAGCGATCTATTGCCTGCTCGCGCTGGAGCATGACTTCATCATCCCATCAATCAACATAGAAACGTTGGATCCGGCACTGAATGCGTCTGAGATCGCAACAGCATACGTCGAAAGTGCCGGGCTCGACTCTGTGATGACCAACTCATTTGGATTTGGCGGAACAAATGGGTCGATGATCCTGTCGAAGATCTTGGATTAAACCGGTCAGTGGACGCCGCTCCGCCATACCTGACGGTGAGTCCACTGGAATTTTTGAAGCCAGAAGAAAGCCTAATTGAAAGGTGACATGATGCAAACACTTGCTGGGAAACGTGGATTGATCATGGGTGTGGCCAACGAACGTTCTATTGCTTGGGGCATCGCAAAAGCCTGTGCTCAGGCTGGTGCGGAATTGGCCTTCACTTATCAGGGCGAGGGTTTCGGCAAACGCTTGAACCCACTGGCTGAGAGTGTCGCATCGGACTTTATGGTCGATGTGGATGTGACCGATGATGCGTCGCTTGATGCAGCATTCGAAGCACTTGGCGCACGGTGGGACACGTTGGACTTTGTGGTCCACGCCATTGCTTTCTCAGACAAATCCGAATTGACCGGGCGCATCCTCAACACCAGCCGCTCGAACTTCAAAAATTCGATGGATATCTCCGCCTATAGCTTCATCGACGTGGCGCGTCGGGCCCATCCGATGATGGTAGAAAATGGGGGAACGATGCTCACGCTGAGCTATATGGGTTCCAACCGTGTGACCCCGAACTACAACGTGATGGGCGTTGCCAAGGCGGCGTTGGAAGCATCGGTGAAATATTTGGCCAACGATTTGGGTCCAGAGGGGATTCGCGTAAACGCCATCAGCCCTGGCCCCATGAAAACCTTGGCTGGGTCAGCGATTGCAGGCGCCCGCAGGACGTACAAACATACCGATATAAATGCGCCGCTGCGCTCAAATGCAACGCTAGAGGCAGTGGGAGGCACGGCCGTTTACCTGCTGTCGGACGCTGGTGCCTGTACCACGGGCGAGATCATTCGGGTCGATGGTGGGTTTCACGTGCTCGGCATGCCGCAATATGAAAACCTGCTGGGGCCGTCCGAAAGCTAAACGTTTTTCCGCCCTTGGATCTCCAGAGAGCAGCCATGGTTTCGCCGTGGTTTGCTCATAACACATTGGCATGACACCAGACCGCGCCCTTCGCCAAGGCATTCTCGGAGATGCCACACCTTATGCGGCAACAGCCAAGCGCATGCGCAGAGAGCGCAAACCGCGCCGGATCACGCCGCTTTGGTTTCGTCTGATCCTACGCTTGGCTATGTTGGCGGTCAGCGCGATGATTGCTCGCTTCCTTATGTACACACCCGAAGGCCAAGCTATTATGCAGGACTTGGCGTTCAAGCTGGCCGATCACATCGGCCCATTGATTGCAGGTAATCGGGGCGGCGAGGCAGTCTCTGTTTTTAATCCGACGCAAGCCGGTGCGGAGGCAGCAGCAGCCTTGGAGGCCGAAGCGACGGGGGGCGACATGGTTCTGCCCTTTAACCTTCCTGGCACCAACGCATCTGTACTACCAGAGAGCCGCTTGCCCGTCCGCCGTTTGGGTAATTGACGACGCGGGCTGCGTCAGAACCACTGTCCAGGTTCCATCAGCCCAAGATCCAGAAGTTGGCGGCTATGCCATTCAAACGGCACGGAATTATGCCATGCGAATGTTGGGATGTCATAGGTGCTACCTGGGTTTAATTTCAACGCCTTGGCGGTCCTAAAGGATACAATCGATGCCGTCAGATTGTGGTGCCATGGACAGGCATACGTGTTGTATTCTTCGTCGTTGAACGTATGATCGGGACGAAGCACCAAGCCGTCCTTTGAGCGAAAGAGGCAAATGCGATCGATCTTGCGCCGCTCTTGCGGGACGTGTTCTTCAAATCGCCACCGCAACCCGCCAAAGAAATCCAACTGACGTTCTTTTGGGTAATTATGGTTGCCCGTGTCCGGGCGGGCCAACGCGTAGTAGCCGGCGCGGTCAATATGTGCGGAGTCAAGTGAAACCGCGTCTGGGAACTGGGTGAGGTCATTGGCATAGAGGTCAACGACGTAACTCAACATCGCGTCGCGCCGTTCCTCCATGTGGAAGGCCAGCATTTCCACAACAGAGCGGTGCTCGCAAAACGGGTAAAAGAGGAATTCGGCGTTGAAACAGTAGTAAAACCATGTGCCCGCCGGGGCGGCGGCGGCTGTTTTCGTGACAACGTCTTGAAACGGCGCCTGCAATGCCACATCGTGATCGACGCGATAGATGGCATCTACAAGGTCGTCCGCCAGCGCAAAGGTCTTGGGCATAAACGAAACGACGGCACGAAATCCGGTTTGCAAATGGTGTCGAAGCGTCGTGTCAAGCTCGACCTCATCTTCCACAAAGATCAGTGCGACAGGCCCTTTTTCGAGAGCATCGCGGCCGAACTGTAGAAATGCGGCTAAACTGGTGTAACGCATGGCCCCGAACTGCCCTATTTTTCCTTAACATGCCGTCAAAATCCCAGCCATTGCAAGGGGCGTCGCTTTTGCGCTATTCGAGCGCTTCAAGACACCCGCCACCTTTAGACAGGGCCGCCGCGTCATGACCAAAAAGCTCTTTATCAAGACCTATGGCTGTCAGATGAACGTCTACGACAGCGAACGCATGGCCGAAACGCTCGAAGGTTATGAGCAAACCCAAGACGTGGCAGAGGCGGATATGATCCTGCTGAACACGTGCCACATCCGGGAAAAGGCTGCCGAGAAGGTCTATTCGGAACTTGGCAGGTACAAAGGCCTAAAGGCAGAGAAGCCTGATCTGAAAATCGGTGTTGCAGGTTGCGTCGCCCAAGCCGAGGGTGCAGAGATCATGCGTCGCCAACCTTTGGTCGATCTGGTGGTGGGCCCGCAAAGCTATCACCGCCTGCCTGATTTGTTGGAGCGAACCCACAACGGCGCCAAAGCACTCGACACGGATTACCCAGAAGAAGACAAGTTCGAGAAACTCAAAAGCCGCCCCAAAGCGCGTCGCGCGCCTGCGGCCTTTCTCACGGTCCAAGAAGGGTGTGACAAGTTCTGTGCGTTTTGCGTGGTACCCTATACCCGTGGCGCCGAAATCTCACGTCCTGTGGGCCAGATACTCGACGAAGCCAAAGACCTTGTCGAACGCGGTGTCCGCGAGATCACTTTGCTGGGTCAGAACGTGAATGCCTACCACGGCAAGGGCGCGGGAGGAGATTGGTCGCTTGCCCAACTCATATGGGCTCTCAATGAGGTGGATGGGTTAGAGCGCATCCGCTTCACCACGTCTCACCCCAATGACATGACGGACGATCTGATTGAAGCGCACGGCACATGTCCCAAGCTCATGCCCTATCTCCACCTGCCGGTGCAGGCGGGGTCTGACAAAATCCTCAAGCGTATGAACCGCAGCCATACGGCTGAAAGCTACTTGAAAGTCATTGAGCAACTGCGTCAAGCACGGCCAGATATTCTGATTTCTGGTGACTTCATCGTGGGCTTCCCAGAAGAGACGGATGAGGATTTTGAGGCGACGATGGAACTCATCCGCGAGGTGCGCTACGGCACAGCGTATTCCTTCAAATACTCAACCCGTCCCGGAACGCCGGCAGCCGAGCGGCCTCAGGTGGCAGAAGACGTGAAGTCAGAGCGCCTGCAACGCCTCCAGGCGCTTCTGACAGAACAGCAACGCGCCGCCCAAGATGAGAAAGTCGGCCAAACGTGCCACGTCTTGTTCGAGCGTAAAGGGCGCTTTGACGGGCAGATGGTCGGCAAAACAGAATATTTGCACGCTGTGCACGTGGATGATTGCGATGCCACCGTGGGTGAGCTTCGCACCGTAGAGATAGTGAGCAGCAGCACAAATTCACTCTCAGGTCGTTTGGTTTGATCCGTAAGTGCGCCTGTGGGTACTTTAGGCGCTTTCATTAACCAATTGAGACTCTGGTGTATTCTATAGATATCCCCAGTTGTGTCAGACCTCAGAGGTTTGCGGGTTAACAAAAAATCACCACTACATATGGTGTTAGGGCTTCACAGGTCCCTTCAGTTTGTTACAGTAGTCCTCACAACTGCTGGGTTGGAAGCATGATCGATTCTACCAATTGGCATGCTGCATTCCGAGGCTCGGTTAGGGAAACAAATAAAAGGACAGGGCTGTGGCAAACAGAGTTAGCAAAGCAGTACAAGCAGCTGTCGCCGGCGCAATGGTTGCCATGGGAGCAGTTTCAGGCACTGTTGCCCAAGCTGACACCGTTTCCGGAGACGCATTCGTCTCAACGCAACGCACAGTCGTTGGCGAGCGTTACGTGCCAACAATTTGGGTCGACCCAGATGGATGTGAGCACTGGGTGATGGACGACGGTTTTGAAGGATACATGACCCCACACGTGACGCGACAAGGTATCCCGGTGTGCAACCGTGGCAACGTTTGCGGCGTCATGAACTCTGACCAATTCTTCGCCACCGACAGCCATCACATCGCAGCATCTGGTCGTGAGGGCCTCGCGCAATTTTTCCGCAGCGCGTCGGCCTCGGCGTTTATCATCTCGGGTCATACTGATAGTCGTGCGTCAGACGACTACAACCTGCGCCTCAGCTATAATCGCGCCGCCGCAGTGGCTCGCGTAGCGCAATCCGTCGGTGCCCGCATTGTTGACGTGCGTGGTTACGGCGAACGCATGCCGATCGCTTCCAACAAAACCCGTGACGGCATGGCGCGCAACCGCCGCGTTGAGATCACGTGCATTCGATAAGAGGGCGCCATGTTTGATCCTAAGAAACTCGTTTTGATCTGCGCCATGGGAGCCTTGAGCGCCTGCGCAAGTGAAGGTACTGGTCCCATTGCGAGCATCGCAGTGGCGGTCGAAGGCGGCTTTGGTGCCGTCAACACCGACAAAACACGCGACTATGGCCAACGTGCCGACGAGCAAGAATCGCTCGCCAACTTGGTCGCGGGCATTTGGGTTGACCCCAACGGCTGCGATCATTGGCTTATCGATGATGGTATAGAAGGCTACTTGTCACAGCGCCTCGACAAATATGGCAAGCCGGTTTGCTCCGGTGCGGCACCGCCGACTGTTGTAACCGGTCCTTTCCGTGGCGATGAGACCATTCCGGACACGCTCTAAGTGCTGCGCAACCAGATATGCAATTTTTCCGCCGGTGTGCTTCAGCGCACCGGCGGTTTTCGTTAGAATATATTCAACGCATGTCCTGGCGTGGACACCGCGTCCTTGGACCTAGATAGATTGGCGAGAAAACTACAGGAGAGTTGTTTGACCCTGACCGTGCTGCCGCAAGACCCAGGACATACCAATCCAGAAACCGTGCTTGAGTTCCCAGACAACAGGTTGCTCATCGATTTATGTGGCGAGTTCGATAAGAATCTCACTGAACTTGAATCGCGTCTCGGCGTTCAAATCCTGCGCCGTGGCAACCAGCTGTCGATTATGGGTAATGCCGAAGGTCAAAATGATGCGGCCCAAGTGCTCGAAGCGCTATATGCGCGCTTGGAATCAGGCAAAACGCTGGAGTCCGGCGACATTGACCGAGAATTGCGCATGGCCGCTGATGAGGTGTCACCTGACGACCAGCTTGAGATGTTCCAAGGCGGCCGTGTTGAAATTAAAACCCGCAAAAAGCTCATTGAGCCGCGGACCGACGCGCAAAAAGCATATGTGTCGTCGCTCTTTGAGAATTCCATGGCCTTTGGCATTGGCCCCGCGGGCACGGGCAAGACCTACCTGGCTGTGGCCGTTGGGGTGAACATGCTCATCAACGGGGTGGTGGACAAAATTATTCTGTCGCGCCCTGCAGTTGAGGCGGGTGAGAAACTCGGCTATCTCCCTGGCGACATGAAGGAAAAGGTCGATCCCTACATGCAGCCGCTCTACGACGCGCTTGGGGATTTCTTGCCAGGCAAGCAACTTGCCAAACTCATGGAAGAAAAGAGCATCGAGATCGCGCCGCTGGCCTTCATGCGGGGACGCACCTTGGCCAACGCGTTCGTCGTGCTCGACGAAGCGCAGAACGCGACGTCGATGCAGATGAAGATGTTCCTGACGCGGTTGGGCGAGGGGTCGCGCATGGTCATCACGGGGGATCGCACTCAGGTTGACTTGCCGCGTGGTGTGACTTCTGGTCTGGCGGATGCTGAACGCCTTTTGAACGATATCAATGGCATTTCGTTTAATTATTTCACTGGCAAAGACGTTGTCCGCCACCCGCTCGTGGCGGCGATCATTGATGCTTATGAAAAAGACGCTCCGTGAGCGGTGCCGGCCTGACGTATGTTAATTGACACACTAGTAGAAGACCCCCAGTGGGAGGCGTTGGATATTGGTGGCTTGGCAGAACGAGCTGTCGCCGTCACTCTCGATCATCTTTCGGTCGCATTGTCCGGGTGCGAGGTCGCGATACTGGCGTGCAATGACGCGCGGATCTCGACATTAAACGAAGAGTTCCGTGGAAAGCCAACTGCGACCAATGTGTTGTCCTGGCCTTCTGAAAACCTCACCTCCGAAGAGGACGGAGGCGCTCCGCTCCCTCCCGAAGACCCTATGCTCGGCGACATCGCGATTGCCTATGAAACGTGCGTGCAGGAGGCGAATGAGGCAGGCAAACCGCTGGACGCTCATGTGCGCCACTTGATCGTGCACGCAACGTTGCACCTCCTTGGATATGATCACGTTCGCGATGCCGACGCCGCCCGTATGGAGAGGCTTGAAAGCGCGATAGTCATGTCCGCCTTTGCCGACCCTGATCCTTACTCAGCGGCCTAGCTCATCGTTACCACAACTTTGCCTGTGGATTTACGTGCTCGCAGAATTTCCATCGCATCTGCGGCTTGAGCCAACGGATAGATGTGGCTCACATGGGGCTTCACCTTGCCCGCTTCGAACCAGTCAAACAGCGTTTGGAGCGAGGCGACCAAGGGCTTTGGTTTAAACTTCAGGTATCCTCCCCAATAGAGCCCTATCACACTGATATTCTTGACCAAAAGATGGTTGGCTGGGATTTGTGGCACGCTGCCGCTGGCAAAACCAATCGGTAAAATACGCGCTTCAGGATTGCACGCGCGGAATGCCGCTTTGAAGAGATCGCCGCCAACAGGATCGTAAACCACGTCCACGCCGCCAAGTGTCTTCAATGCACCGCGCAGGTTCGGCTCTGAGGCATCGATAAGATGGGTTGCGCCCATGGATTTGGCAACCTCAAGCTTCTCAGCGCCGCGGGCCACTGCGATCACCTCTGCGCCCATGAGATTGCCTATTTCAACAGCGGTCAAACCAACGCCGCCCGCCGCGCCGAGCACCAATAACCTCTCGCTGGGCTGCAGGCGGGCGCGATAATCGAGCGCCAAGTGAGAGGTGCCGTAAGCAACTTGAAAGGCCGCCGCTTCCTCAAAACTCATCTTATCGGGTATTTGGACCATGCGATTGGCATCAAAGAGACCGTACTCTGCCAAACCGCCAGAGCCGCCAAAAACCGCTACACGTTGGCCCGGAGCAAAGCCCATGACACCCGCCCCGAGCGAATCGATGGTCCCGGACACTTCCATACCGAGCGTAAAGGGAGCATCGGGTGTGTCTTGATACGTGCCCTTCTCCATGAGTAAGTCAGCAAAATTTAGGCCACATGCCGCTATTTTGAGTAACACCTGTCCGGGCCCTGGTTTAGGTACGGATATATCGTGCAGTTCAGCCGTGCTGCCGGAGTGTAAAATATGAAATGCTTGCATGGGGATAGCCTAGCTTGAGCGCGTGCGAGAAACCTGCCTGAGTGCCCTGGAAATTCCAACCCCTAACACTATGTGCTCTTGCGGTGTGATGATACCGTCATGCGTGTGGCTGATGCGAAACAGGACCGTTTGGCGCGCAAATAAGACTTGCTTACTGCGCCCGCTCTTATATCCTCTCCACACTCCAAATATATGGACGCGTGCCGCATTGGACTAAGTTCAATTCCCCCACTCCGCGCGTTAACGAATTACAGTTGATAAGGACCAAACCAATGGCACATCCTGTGGACGTTCATGTGGGAAAGCGCATTCGTCATCGTCGCTGGCTGGTGGGTATGACCCAACAGCAGCTTGCCGAGCACGTCGGCATTAAATTTCAACAGATCCAAAAATACGAAACAGGTGCGAACAGGGTGAGTGCATCTCGACTGTGGGATATCGCAGAAGCCCTGGACGTCCAGGTCAGTTTCTTCTTTGACGGTTTAGAAGATACGTCACCAGTCGAGGGCGTCGCGGATCGTGTGCCCCAAGACATGGTGTCTACTGAGCGCGCTGTTCCGGCTGATCTGATGGGTGACAAAGAGGCCTTGGACCTCGTGCGGTCTTACTATGCAATTCCAGAAAACCAACGCCGGCGCTTGTTTGATCTTGCAAGGGTACTCAGCGACGTCGCATAGCTACCAGCACACAAGTGCAGGGTAGGTTTATGTCCCATTCAATGAGCGACGCTCTCGAAGTGGCGCACGCCATGGCAGATGCCGCGCGCGACGCTATTCTTCCGATGTTTCGGACCGGCCTTGTCAGCGATGACAAGGGCAACGGGCGTTTTGACCCGGTGACCGAAGCAGATCGTGCTGCAGAGAAAGCCATGCGGGCGGTTTTGGACGAGCATCGGCCGATGGATGGCATTCTGGGCGAAGAGTTCGATGATAAGCCGTCGCAATCCGGGCTGACATGGGTTCTTGATCCGATTGACGGCACGCGCGGCTTTATTTCCGGCACCCCAACGTGGGGGGTCCTGATCGCACTCAGCGACGACACTCAAGTTCATCTGGGCATCATTGACCAACCCTACATCGGTGAACGGTTTGTGGGCGCTGGAGACCAAGTTGCGCAAATGACGGGACCGTTGGGGCCTCGTCCTCTCAAAGTTCGTGGCACTACCTCATTGGCCGAAGCGACGCTTTTCACAACTTTCCCAGAGATCGGCAGGCCCGAAGACAGAGCAGGTTTCGAACGCGTCGCAGATCAGGTAAAATTGGTACGTTACGGGTGCGATTGCTACGCCTATGCCCTCCTGGCAGCAGGAGAAATAGACCTCGTGATTGAAGCAGGGCTCGCTGCCTATGACATCCAGGGCCCCATTGGCGTGGTAGAGGCCGCCGGTGGCCTTTTAACCAATTGGGAAGGCGGCCCCGCTCTGCATGGTGGACGTGCTCTCGCGGCTGCAACAACAGATTTGCTCAGCGCGGCGCGCGCGCTTTTGATCACATGACGCGGGTTGAACACCTGATCAAAGGCGCCTCCTTGGTTCTCACCATGGAGCAGATTGGTGCGCGGCGGCACGGCCTAGACATCCGTATTGTCGACGGGGTCATCACCGAGATTGGCCAGGATTTGACGGCGTCGGGTACGGTGCACAATGCAGCTGGACTGCTGGTGACCCCTGGTCTCGTAAACACCCACCATCACCTCTATCAAACGCTGACGCGCGCCGTACCGGGTGGACAAGACGCGCTTTTGTTTGGCTGGCTGAAAACGCTTTACCCGATTTGGGCGCGATTTGGTCCCGAAGAGATGTTTTTCGCCACGCAAATTGGCCTTGCGGAACTGGCGATTTCGGGCTGCACGCTGACGTCCGATCACCTCTACCTTTTCCCTAACGGTGCGCGACTCGATGACACTATTGCCGCCGCCCGCGAGGTTGGGATGCGCTTTCACCCCACACGGGGGTCTATGTCGATTGGCGAAAGTGCGGGCGGGCTACCGCCCGACAGTCTGGTCGAAGAGGAACGCGCCATTCTCGATGACACGATCCGTGTCATTGATGCCTTCCATGATCCCAGACCCGGCGCGATGGTGCGTGTGGGGGTTGCTCCTTGTTCTCCATTCTCGGTCAGCCGCGGTCTCATGCAGGATGCCGCCCGTCTGGCGCGGGACAAGGGCGTGATGCTGCACACGCATTTGGCCGAGAACGACGAAGACATCGCTTATTCCGAAGCCAATTTCGGGTGCCGGCCCGGGCAATATGCCGAAGATCTCGGTTGGGTGGGCGACGATGTGTGGCACGCCCATTGCGTGAAGCTCGACGGTCAAGAAATTGATTTGTTCGCGCGCACCCGCACTGGGGTTAGCCATTGCCCCTGTTCAAATTGTCGCCTGGGCTCGGGTATCGCACCAATGCGCCAGATGCGTGATGCAGGCGTTCCCGTGGGCCTTGGTGTCGATGGCTCAGCCTCCAATGATGCCGCATCGCTCATCGATGAAGCGCGGCAAATGATGTTGCTTCAGCGTGTGTCCCAAGGGGCGGATGCCATGGGCGTGGACGAGGCTCTTTGGATTGCCACGCGCGGTGGTGCACAAGTGCTTGGTCGCGATGACGTGGGACAGATCGCGATCGGCCAACGGGCTGACATCGCGCTTTGGGATATGCACGGTCTTCAAAGCGCCGGGTCCTGGGATCCTGCGGCAATCCTGCTGACCGGGCCGCGTCAGGTGAAGCATCTCTTCGTAGAAGGCCGTCAGGTTGTACGCGACGGTCATGTGACGACGATTGACCTGCCACGTGTTCTAGAGCGTGCGCAGGTCCTGGTCGACAGACTCATGGAATGAGGTGGGTCGTCTGGGTCACCTTGACGGTGCTGCCAACTTTGCTGCCAGCCAATCTCCATAAGCCACCGCGTTCCTGAACGCCTTCCGCATGACCAAAAAGGCGTAAATTGCGCTGATAGTGTTTGTTCCTATGTGATGACAGAGTCGGTGACTACGGAACGCTCGCGTTTAACTATGACGGCGTTGGCAACCGAACCACACTGGCCCGTTCGACCCCCTCTGGAACGGAAATTGACACCTACGTTTATCCCGCAAATTCCAACCGTTTGACCCAAGCTCAAATCGGCGGCGGGACGAACCGTGATATGGGCTATAACGCCTCGGGTAACCTTATTTTCAATGTGCGCCCGGATGGTGACTATGATTTTGTCTACGATGCAGCAGGGCGCCTGATCGAAGTTGCCAAAGATGGCGTTGTGGTCGGCGAGTACGGCTACAATATCGCGGGTCAAATGATTTGGCGCAAAACGCCGGGCACGGGTGAGGTTATCCACATCGTGCATGACCACGAAGGCAATCGCATTGCGGAATACGATGCAACCACGGGCCAAGTGCTGATCGAGTACATCTGGCTGAATGGCGAACCCATCGCCGCTGTGTCCGGCGGCGTGACCTACTACATCCGCACCGACCACATCGACCGCCCGGCCTTTGCGACGTATGCAACCGGGGCCGTGGCATCCTCGATCAGCTACAAACCGTTTGGTGAGGTGCATACGTCCACTGGCACCGACTTTGGCCTACGCTTCCCGGGGCAGTTCTATCACTGGGAGACGGCGTTGCATCAGAACTGGATACGCGATTATGATCCGACGACCGGTCGATATATCCAGGGATCGCACGACGGAAGCCACCACCACGGAGACAATGCGTGTAACCATTATGGACTAGGCCTGTCGCGACGGTCTGGCACGCCAAATCGCAAGGATGCGCTCCCCGGCGGTGTCATTGATTCCCGGGGCCTGCACGTACCAATTTTGGACCTTGATGCGCCTGAAGAAACGCTTGGCGGCTTCAGGGGGTTCATGCTGGAATGGGGCATTGGTCTATTCCGAACATTCGAACACCGCTTCACATTCGGAGAGCCTGAGCAGCTTACTCTAGACGACATGAAGGCGCGGATCATTGCCCTCAATAAAAAAGCAAAACACATGCCCAAAACGTGGAGAAAAGTCGAACAGGCGCAGAGCTTCGATGAAGTTATGCTCGCCGACATACCGCCGCCGGTGTATGAACATTACTATGGGCCGGTTCGCGTCAAAAATTGGGTAAAGTAAGACGCGTAGCCGTTGGGTCGTACCGAGTAAGCGATTAGTCGGTCAATGCCCATTTCAATTTCGCCAAAATAGCCACCCGTCCAATATCCGGATAATGAGCGGAGGAAACGCCAATCGTATGGGATTAGTAGGGCAACGGTAACCGGTCAAAAAATGTACCAGATCGCGAATGCAGTTTTGCAGACAGGAATTGTTATTAAGACCTCAGTGCGTTGGCCAGATGAGTGATCTTAGGCCATGCAGTTGCACAGAACCTGAAATCAAAATTCAGTGTTTTAAATGGCCCGCTTTCCCGCCACCCAAACTGCGGTGATCGCACGATCGTCCCCCATCATGATCGTTGGAAAGAGCGCCTCCCAATGATCTTCAGCGCGGGCGCTGCGTTGCGAAATGGCAGGCGTCGATTCGAGGTCGAGCGCGACGATGTCCGCAGTCGAGCCAGGCGCAAAGTTCCCGATGTCATCTCCAAGGTGCAAAACATCCGCCGAGCCGCCGGTTGCCAACCAAATTAATTCGCAGGGATGCAGCGCAGAGCCGGCCAATTGACCGATCTCATAGGCCGCGGCCATAGTGCGCAACATTGAAAAAGAAGACCCGCCGCCTGTATCCGTTGCCAAGCCGACCCTAAGGCCCCGCTGTTTAAGCGCTGCAGCTTGAAAAAGGCCAGATCCAATGAACGTATTTGAGGTTGGACAATGGACGAGTCCCGCGCCAATTTCGGCGAGCCGGTCAATCTCGCGTGCCTCTAGGTGAATTGCGTGGCCATAGACGCCACGTTCTCCAAGGAGCCCATACGCTTCGTACGTGTCGAGATAATCGCGTGCCTGAGGGTAGAGTGATTTGACCCAAGCAATCTCGTCTGTTTGCTCGCTCAAATGAGTTTGCATCAAACACTCTGGATGCTCCGACCATAAAGCGCCGAGCGCTTCGAGTTGCTCGGGCGTAGACGTTGGCGAAAAACGAGGCGTAATGGCATAGTGTAATCTGTCCACGTGGTGCCACTGGTTCAAAAGCGCTGCGCTTTTGTCAAAGGCGCTTTGAGCCGTGTCGCGCAGACCGTCTGGCGCGTTGCGATCCATACAGGTTTTGCCCGCGACCACGCATTGTCCGCGCTTTTGAGCCGCGCTGAAAAAAGCATCCACACTTTGGGGGTGAATGGTGCAGTAGCTTGCCACGGTTGTCGTGCCGTTGGCCAATGCCAGATCAAGGTATCGTTCTGCACAGGCGCTTGCAAAAGCTGGGTCGCCAAACCGCATTTCTTCTGGAAACGTGTAGCTCTCCAACCAGTCGATGAGCCGTTTGCCCCAGCTCGCGATGATGCCCGTTTGGGGATAGTGTACATGGGCATCCACAAATCCCGGCAAAAGCAGCGCGTCGCCCATGTCGACCCGTGTCGCGTGTGGAAAACGTGCGCCCAACGTGACCGCATTGCCGCTGTCTATGATCTGCCCTTGGTCAACTGCGATGGCGCCGCGATGGTCAAACCGTGTCGCGTCGCAGGTGCCATGCACAAAGGGATCGCGCCAAATGTCCAAGACCTGTCCTAGGATGAGCTGCATCGCCAACGTTCCCGTGGTTTGGTGTAAGAAAAGGACTGGGCCCTCTGTTACTCGTCGGGGCCTCCCCCTATGCTGCACTTGCAAGCTCCGCAAGACAAGGAGGCCTCAGCCATGTCCGCCAGTCTCGACCAAATGCCTGAGGTTCCACAGGAGCAAGACTACGCGCTCGATCGCAAAGTGGTAGCCTCCATTCTGGACGCGCTTGAGGCCGGAGATCGCGATGCGCTCATGGCAAATATGGTGCCTCTGCACGCCGCGGACATCGCTGACATCCTGGAACAGATCGGTGGAGGTGATCGGGAACGCCTGATTCGGCTCTATGGAGCTGAATTCGAGGGTGAAATCCTTTCGGAATTGGATGAAAGCATCCGCGAAGAGGTCATCGGTGTTCTCAAACCTGACGTGTTGGCCGATGCGGTGCGGGAGCTTGAGACCGATGATGTGGTTGACCTCATCGAGGACCTTGAGGAGCCACAGCAAGAGGCCATCCTAGACGCGCTTGAAGACACTGATCGTGCTGCGGTTGAGGCGTCGCTGAGTTTCCCCGAATACTCGGCGGGTCGTTTGATGCAGCGGGAGGTCGCGATGACCCCAGAACATTGGACCGTGGGCGAAGCGATTGACTATATCCGCGCGTCTGAGGACCTGCCTGAGCAATTCTACCACCTGATCTTGGTCGACCCGCGTTTGCATCCCGTGGGCAATGTCACTCTTGGTCGTATGCTGGGCGCGCCACGCGATATGGCTTTGCGCGATCTCATCGAAGATGTGTTTCAGATCATCCCCGCGATACAGCCTGAATCCGAGGTCGCATACGCCTTCAACCAATACCACCTCATCTCAGCGCCTGTTGTCGATGAAGAGGGCCGCTTGGTGGGACAGATCACCATCGATGATGCAATGGCTGTCCTCGACGAGGAGCATGACGAAGACATTTTGCGTTTGGCCGGTGTGAACGAGGAAAGCTCCTTGTCAGACAACGTGATGGACACGACCAAACGTCGGCTGCCCTGGTTGGCGGTGAACTTGGTGACCTCTATCTTGGCCTCTCTGGTCATTGCGCAATTCGATGTGGCCATTGCTCAAATCGTAGCTTTAGCCGTTTTGATGCCCATCGTGGCCTCCATGGGTGGCAATGCGGGAACTCAGTCGTTGACAGTGGCCGTGCGCGCCATGGCAACCAAAGATCTCACGGCGTCTAACTTGATGCGTGTCATTTGGCGCGAGGTTGCGGTAGGCCTCATTAACGGAGTCGTCTTTGCTGTGGTGATGGGAATTGTAGGCGTGATCTGGTTCGGCTCCCCCGGGCTTGGATTGGTCATCGCTGTGGCCATGGTCATTAATTTGGTCGTCGCAGGGCTCGCGGGAACGGTTATCCCGGTGGCGCTTGAAAAAGTCGGTATCGACCCTGCGCTTGCGTCAGGTGCGTTTGTGACCACGGTCACCGATGTGGTCGGTTTCTTCGCCTTCCTTGGCCTCGCTGTGGTGGTACTTCTATGATGCTGGATGATCAGAAAAAGGCTGCGCGCAAAGCGGCGTTTGCCCGTCGCAAAGACGCGCATGCGAGCGATCCGGGAACGGGGGCAGGGCATCTCTCCGCGCTGCTCGCAGGACATCGCGGTGTGCCTGTGGCGGGCTATATGCCGATCCGCACCGAGATTGATCCACGGCCCGCCATGGCAGAAGCTGCCGCCTATGGGCCCGTTGCCGTACCGGTCATCGAGGCCGCCGATCACCCTCTGAAATTTGCCCGTTGGGAGCCGGATATAGAAATGGTCGAGGGTATGTTCGGTGCCGCCATCCCTGCAAGACTTGAGTGGGTGGTGCCTGAAATCGTCATTGTCCCGCTGGTTGCTTTTGATCGCAATTGCGGACGTTTGGGGTATGGCGGTGGCTTTTATGACCGCACCCTAGAGGGGCTCCGCGCACGCGGTCCCGTGCTTGCTGTTGGGTTCGCCTATGGCGCGCAGGAGGCGGAAGGTTTGCCTCTGGAACCAACGGACCAAGCCCTTAATCTCATCATCACAGAACATGGCGTGGTCCAGACGTAACACCCGGCCCAGCACGCATTTGCAAGGACTTGCCTCAAAACGTGTCAAAGCGTATCCCAAATTTGGGGCGTGGGTGGCTTCGGATGAGGCGCCGTACAAGGGTCAATGAGTGCTTGATAAAACCAATATGCCCCAGGCAATCCGCCTGTTTCTCAACGGCATGTGCATGCTGGAGACAGTTAGATGAGATCGCTTGTCTCCAGATTTCGCGGCGATGGCCTTTCTGCAAAGGTGCTCCGATCTTCCAGCTTAACGGTGATTGGTTTTAGCGGCTCGCAGGTGATCCGACTGGCGTCGAATTTGATCCTGACGCGGATGCTCTTCCCGGAGGCCTTTGGCATGATGGCCATCGTGATGATCCTGATGCAGGGCCTGACGATGTTTTCCGATGTCGGCACCACGCCCGCGATTATGCAAAGCAAGCGTGGGGACGATCCCGACTTTCTGAACACGGCATGGACAATCGACCTGGTTCGCAGCTTCATTCTATGTGCTGTTGCCCTGGCGGCCGCACATCCCATTGCGTGGTTCTATGATGAGCCATTGCTCGCGCCGCTCATCATGGTCTCGGCTATCACTCTGGTGCTTCAGGGGTTCTTACCCACCAAAATGGTGACAGCGAACCGAAACCTCCAATTGGGCCGCATCACCGTCCTGGATCTGATCACCCAGCTTTCCGGCGTGGCCTCTGCGGTGCTCTTTGCCTGGTGGCTTGAATCGGTTTGGGCCTTAGTGTGGTCGGGGATTGTGTCGATGGTCGTCCAATTGGTGATAAATCAACGCTTTTTGCCCGGTCTCAGAAACCGTATTCAGTGGGAACGCGCTGCTGGACGCGAAATTATTTCCTTTGGCAAATGGATTTTCTTTGCCACGGTTTGCGGTTTTATCTTTACGCAATCGGACCGCATTATCCTGGGTCGACTGCTCGATCTGGAATTTTTGGGCATCTACAACATTGGTTTCTTTTTGGCGTCGTTCCCACTGTTGCTGGGCAATATGGTCGTCTCTAAAGTGCTCATCCCGATCTACCGAGAGAGCCCGCCCACTGCCTCACCGGAGAACTTTGCAAATCTGCGCAAGATGCGGTTTGCTGTGACGGTGGCTCTTTTGGCCTTGCAGGGAGTCTTTGGGATAAGCGGCATTGCCCTGGTGGATTTACTCTACGACCCGCGGTATGCGCTGGCTGGGCCTGTGTTGACCGTGATTGCCTGCATGCAAATTCCCATCGTGATCGGCCTAACGTATGACCAAGCCGCGCTCGCTGCAGGCGACAGCCGCCGCTTCTTTGTTCTGGCACTGGCGCGGGCCGTCATGATGGTGGCGGGGTTGGTTGTTGGATTTTGGGTCGCAGGGCTTTGGGGGGCTTTGATTGGCCAAGGCGTGGCCATGGTGCTCGTTTATCCTGTGATTGTCTGGCTCGCGCGCGCTGTGGGGGCTTGGGATGGCATCCATGATGCCGCCATGGGCGTCCTTGGTCTCGTGATCACAATCATCGCCCTAAGTTATCATGCAGAAGCACTTGAAGCGCTGCGCCTGGCCAGCGACATTGCCTCAAGCAAGGGATCCCAATGAGCAAACGAATTCTTCTTACCGGAGGGGCTGGCTATATTGGCTCGCACACTTATGTGGCGCTGATTGAAGCGGGCTATGAGGTGGTGATCCTCGACAACTTCGCCAATGCCGCGCGCCGCGTTCCTGGCGCGTTGGAGCAGATTACCGGGGTGCCGGTGACGCTTTTTGAACACGACGTGCTCGACCGTGCTGCACTTGATGCGATTTTTGCCGAACACGCCTTTGACGCCGTTGTCCATTTCGCCGCTCTGAAGGCTGTGGGCGAAAGCGTTGAGAAACCACTCGAGTATATGCAATGCAATCTGGGCGGCCTTGTCACCTTGATGCAGGCTATGGCTCAGGCGGGTGTTTTCAACTTGGTGTTTTCCTCGTCTGCAGCGGTCTATGGCGTGCCCGAAAGCCTGCCGATACCGGAAACTGCGCCGCTGAGCCACGCCAATCCGTACGGGTACACCAAACTCGTCGGAGAAGAGATAATCGCCCAGACCTGCGCCTCGGACCCGCGCTGGTCAGTGGGCGTGTTGCGCTACTTCAATCCTGTTGGCGCTCATACCTCGGGGCTGATTGGCGAAGACCCAAAAGACATCCCCAACAACCTCATGCCGTACATCGCCAAAGTGGCGGCGGGGGAGCTTCCGCAGCTTTCCGTGTTCGGCGACGACTATGCGACACCCGACGGCACAGGCGTGCGGGACTTCATCCATGTGTGTGATTTGGCTGATGGGCATGTCCTGTCCCTGAATGCGCTCTTTCGCGATGGGCTGGGGCATACCGTAAACTTGGGTACTGGTCAGGGCTACTCAGTCTTGGAACTGCTCGGAGCCTACTCCAAGGCCTGTGGCCGCGACCTGCCATTTCAGTTTACGCCGCGCAGGCCCGGCGATCCGGCAGCGTCCTACGCTGACCCAGGTCTTGCGAAGGATGTTTTGGGCTTCAAAGCGACGCGTGGGCTGGAAGAGATGTGCACGTCCAGTTGGCATTGGATCAACACTTGTGCGGCCGACAATTAGGACTTGTAGCGCGTGCCGTACATCCGCTCTTGCAACTTGGTGTACCAGGCCGAGAAATCCGCAAAGGGCCAGAAGAGAAACACCGGGATTTGCGCCAATCCAAAGAGATAGGCTCGCAATGTTGGAAACGAAAACCGTTTCTGCACCGGATCAATGATCGCATAGAGGACGGCGAACTTACCAAACGAACCGGTCAGGCGCAGAGCCGAGCGCAGTTTATTGTCGCTGTGGATCGCGTGGAGCGCCATGAGGTTGCGCACGCGAATTGTGTTGACGCGATATCGGCTGGCTTTGCTCTCATTGCCATCGGCATGGAAAAATCCCGCGCGCATCACATGCACCAATCGACCACGCCGCGACATACGGTACGAAAAGTCGCTGTCTTCATGGGTTGCATAGTAGCGCAAGAGTTCGGACCATCCGGTCTCCACCGCCCATTTGCGCCGTGCGGTGGTTCGCCCACCATTGATCAGACGCCCCGCGCTTGCACCCGCGTCCGCAATATGAGCCGGCAGGGGACTGTTATCGACCGGCGGACCATAGGGCACGAAATGCCCATCCAAGGTCAATTGCGCGTCAAGCCATTGGCGCAGGCGCCCCTTGAGCGATGTCACTTCAGGAAGCGACGTGTTGGCTTCCAGGGGTAGATCACCGTCGGGACCCTCAAGGGTGAATTGACCCGCCACCATCGCCAACTCATTCTTGGTGTCGGCGTCGTAGACGCGCATCACGCGGTCGGCGGCGTCTTTGAAGAGGTAGATGTCGTCATCAAGGGAGAAGACGATATCGGACGTGGCCAAACGCATCGCTTGGTTGCGTTGGAAAGTGAGGGAGCGCACCTCGGCCTCTGCGTAGACCAGATTGATGCTCTTCCAGTGTTCGGCGAATTGCTCTTGCACGGCGGCACGATGTTCTTGCCAGGCGTCAGAGGCATCTACGATGATGATCTCAGCCGGTGGGCGCGTTTGCACCACAGCAAAAGCTAGCGTTTCGACCAGAAAATGCAGACGATTAAATGTGCAGATTGTGAGCGTCCAGCTCAGCTGTGTAGCCTCAGAGGCGGTGTTGCTCATCGCTCTGGTATCCTTTTTGGCCTCGCGCGGGCGGGGCTTCACTCAATACACGCGGCGGAGCATGATACCTCGCCATCGTCACCAAGCTCACCTGCCGGGTCAGTGTGGCCATAGTATGTCTTTGGTACCAATTTGATAAGTCACACTGGCGCAGACGCAAATTTGCTGGATCAGTGGTGTGATGGAGCTCGCAAACGGGCATGATTTGCACGGCATGAGGGCACATGATCAGTTTGTGACCTGAGCCATGATCGCCGACGTCACCTTGGGTTAGACCAATATTCCTCAGACGGCCTAATATTTGACGCAACCCTTTTACTAGCGATATTGGCATTGGGCGCAGTCGGCGTGGGCATGGACGCAGGTCGCTTCGTGCGAAACCGCGACGTGCGGGTGGTTGGGCCGCCAAATGCACAAGGCCAAGCCAAGCTTCTTTTGTGGTCGCACCGTTCCGCGTCCCAGCGCTGCATTTGAGTTGACGCGCCAGATCGACAAGCTTGATGGTCGCCATGTATAAATACGACCAAAGGCCACATTGGATGCGCTGTTTTGCCTGCGCTTTGCGATTTTGCTTCCGCCAATTCTGCCCCGTTGGAGCTGAGCAGATAACCTTTGGTCTTGTGGCGCGTGTTGAACGGGCCTAGGGCTTTGACATGCGCATTTTGTTTCTTGGCGATGTGATGGGGCGGTCTGGACGGACTGCAATCAAAGATCGCTTGGCGGATTTGAAAACCGAGTGGTCTGTCGATCTTGCCGTGATCAATGGCGAGAATGCCTCTAATGGCGCAGGCCTCACCGCGGCCCATGCCAAGGTTTTGCTTGACGCAGGAGCCGACGTGATCACGCTTGGCGATCATGCTTTTGATCAACGCGACATGCTGGAATTCATCGCGAGAGAACCACGCATTCTGCGGCCTTTGAACTTTGCAAAGGATGCCCCGGGGCGTGGCGCGGCCATCTTTGATGCCGGGCGCGGGCGTAAGGTCCTCGTTGCCCAGGTTCTGGGCCAGGTCTTTATGAAACGGCCCTTTGACGACCCGTTTTCCGCGATTGATGCGGTTTTGATGCGCCACCGGATTGGCGCGTCGGTACATGCCGCATTGGTTGATGTGCACTGCGAAGCCACGTCGGAGAAGATGGCCATGGGTCATTTCTGCGATGGACGTGCCAGTCTGGTTGTGGGCACGCACACCCATGTGCCGACGGCTGACGCTCAAATCTTGGCTGGCGGCACGGGGCTTCTGTCCGATGCGGGCATGTGTGGCGACTACAATTCGATCATCGGCATGGACAAAGCCGAACCGCTTCGCCGGTTCATCACCGGTATGCCCAAAGGCCGGTTCCAGCCCGCCGAAGGCGAAGGTACGTTATCCGGTGTGGTCGTGGGTACTGATGACAAAACAGGCAAAGCGACCGAAATCCACATGGTGCGCCAAGGTGGGCGCCTGCCACAAGCGGGCCCAGAATGAACCAGACCACATCGCGTGGCCTCTTTGGCATCCTTTTGATCATGGGGCTGGGATGGGCGCTCACCATTCCTTTTGCCAAGATTGCGGTCTCGGAAGGATACGGGCATTTTGGCCTGATCTTTTGGCAATTGGTGCTCGCGGGTGGTGTGCTAGGCGGTGTGATGTTTGTGCGCGGGGGCCGCCTCTCGCTCGCGCCACGGCACCTGAAAGTCTACGCTGTCATTGCCTGCCTTGGCACGATCTTTCCCAATTCGGTGAGCTATCAGGCCGCCGTACACCTTCCGGCTGGGATCATGGCCATCACCATTTCTTCGGTCCCGCTCATGGCGTTCCCCATCGCTTTGATTTTGGGCATGGACCGATTTGACTGGCGACGGTTGGCAGGCCTATGCGCGGGGTTCGTGGCCGTGTGCTTGATTGTGCTACCTGACACGTCCTTGCCTGATCCTGCACTTATTGGATGGGTATTTTTCGCGCTGATCGGCCCGTCGTTTTACGCGATGGAGGGCAATTACGTGGCCAAATGGGGCACCGAGGGGCTAGATCCCATTGCGACCCTCACTGGTGCGTCGGTGTTGGGGGCCATCACCGTTTTGCCTTTGGCACTTGGGACCGGCCAGTTCATTGATCCGCTCCAACCCTGGGGTTTGCCAAATTACGCGCATTTGGCCGGGTCGCTGATCCACGCGGTGGTTTACACACTCTATGTCTGGATGGTGTCACGCGCAGGTCCTACATTCGCCTCGCAGGTTGCCTATCTGGTGACTGGTTTTGGCGTCCTGTGGTCGATGCTGATTCTAGGCGAGCGCTATGACCTTTTTGTTTGGGCAGCGCTTGGCCTAATGCTTGTTGGCATGGCATTGGTTCAACCTCGCGACACCAAAACGCTTGGTAAAGATGGCCCAGACGGTAAGGCTGCCGTGCAGAATTGATCGGACGTTCCATGGTTGAGCTTCTCAATCTCCCCACGGGCTATAATGCCATTATCGCACTTGGTGCAGTGGCGGCGATGTTCTTTTTCTTTGTGCGTGAGACATTCCCGACCGAAGTTGTGGCCATAGGCGGCGCGGCCTTCCTGCTCGCGACAGGCGTTTTGCCCTATGACGCTGCACTCAGTGTGCTCTCAAACCCCGCGCCTTGGACCATCGCGGCGATGTTCATTGTGATGGGGGCATTGGTGCGCACAGGCGCGCTGGACACCTTCACCGGCATGGCGGATCGCCGGGCGAAAAAGAACCCGGCCATGGCCATCGTGATGCTGATGGCGTTTGTGATCTTTGCCTCGGCGGTGGTGTCCAACACGCCAGTGGTGGTAGTGATGATCCCCGTCTTTGTGCAATTGGCGCGGACCATGGGCGTCTCTGCGTCCAAATTGCTCATCCCGCTGTCCTATGCAGCGATCCTTGGCGGCACGCTGACGCTGATCGGGACGTCGACCAACCTTTTGGTGGATGGCGTGGCGCGCGCGCAGGGCATGGCCCCCTTCACGATCTTTGAAGTCACGCCGCTGGGTCTCATCTTGGTGGCCTGGGGGATGGTCTATCTGCGCTTTATCGGGCCATTGCTTCTGCCGGATCGCGATAGCATGGCGAACCTTTTGTCCGACCGTTCGCAAATGAGGTTTTTCACCGAAGCCGTCATCCCGCCCGAGAGCAATCTCATTGGGCGCGAGGTCAACGGCGTTCAGCTTTTCAAACGTCCGGGTGTGCGGCTCATCGACGTGATCCGCGGTGATGCCTCGCTGCGGCGCAACCTCAAAGGGGTGGAGCTTCAAGTGGGGGACCGCGTCGTCCTGCGCACACAGATGACTGAGCTGCTCTCCCTGCAGCGCAACAAATCCCTCAAACGCCTCGACCAAGTGGGATCGGTGGAGACGACGACTGTCGAGGCGTTGATCACGCCGGGCTGTCGCATGGTTGGGCGCACCTTGGGCCAATTACGCTTGCGGCGGCGCTACGGCGTTTATCCGCTCGCGGTGCACCGGCGGAACCAAAATATCGGACGCCAGTTGGACGATCTTACGGTCTTGGTGGGCGACACGCTGCTTCTCGAGGGCGGCGCGGAAGACATTCAGCGCCTCGCCGCCGACATGGACTTGGTTGATGTGTCCAAACCGTCGGGCCGCGCATTCCGCCGATCTCATGCACCTGTGGCGCTTGCGGCCTTGGCGGGTATTGTTGGGCTTGCGGCATTTGGTGTGGCACCGATATTCTTGCTGTCCGTGCTCGCCGTGGCGGCGGTTTTGGTAACGCGATGCATTGATGCGGAGGAAGCCTTTTCCTTTGTGGATGGGCGCTTGCTGACGCTGATCTTTTCCATGCTGGCCATTGGCGCGGCCCTGGATGCCTCAGGGGCGGTGCGGCTCATCGTTGAGGCTTTTGCGCCTTATCTTGGCTTGTTGCCGGGGGCTTTGATCGTGTGGGCGATCTATTTGCTGACTTCCGTGCTAACAGAGCTCGTGTCCAACAATGCGGTCGCCGTGGTCGTGACGCCCATTGCCATTGGCCTGGCGGATGCTTTGGGCATCGATGCGCGGCCCCTTGTGGTGGCGGTCATGGTGGCGGCCTCGGCGAGCTTTGCCACGCCAATTGGGTATCAAACCAACATGTTGGTCTATGGTCCCGGCGGCTATAGGTTCACCGATTTCATGCGTGTCGGCATCCCTCTTAACCTCAGCATCGGGATGCTCGCATCGCTGATCATTCCCCTGATATGGCCACTATGACTTGACCGATGTGCACGGAGATATGGTCAGTCGCGGGGCTTTTCGCGGGCCAGTTCATCTTCACGCGCCATTTGCTCTTTGACTTTGGGCGCATAGTCCCTGACGGGCGTTTTCTCGGGGATCGTGCGTTTGGGCGTACCGTTGGCGCGCGCGGCTTGGGCGGCCTGTACATCGAGACCCAAAAGCGTGTGGATCGTCTCTTCTGGTGGAAATGGCGACCGGCCCAGAACGAATTCGCAGTAATCGTCCATGTCGTGCACGAAAGCGTCGATTTTCTTGACCGCGCCTGAAAAGCCTTCTGCGATGAGCTTGGCGAGGCCACGGCCAATCACCAAAACACTGATCCCGGAAAAGACCCCGATGAGATACATGTAATCGCCTGACGTAGCGTTGACCGCCGCCTCGACGTTTTCACTCTGCTCAATGGTGCTGACCAGCTCGGCGATCTTCTCGGCCACGACGGCGGAGTCGAGCGAGCCATCGGTCTGGGTCGCTGCGCGCGTGATGTCATTTGCCAAATCGATGAACGCGTCCGTGTCGCTTGAAGTGGTGGCGTCTAGGATTGTCACACCAAAGGTGCGTTCTACCAAGGATCGGACGGCTTCGCGCGCAAAAAGCATGAACTCACTGATGGTCACTGCGATCACCGCAGTGGAGGCCACGGCGCCCAGACCCAACGCGCGCACCAGTTGCTTGGAATTGGCCAATTGCCCCCAAACATTGCGCCCATACCGCAGGTTGGCCACTTGAACATAAGCCGAGGTTTTATCCCGTGCCTCGACCATGGCGATCTCTTCAGCGCGGCTGAGCGGAAAGTGCCAACCATAGATGCGCTGTTTCTGGGCAAATTCAGAGAAGGCCTCTTCGCCTTGGGCATGAAGAGCGGTGATGAAATGTGCGCCGACGTGGCGTTGGTACTTCATGCGGTGCGTGGCGATATAGCTGACCAAGGTTTGACCACCATCGGCAAAGTCTTCTCTGACGAATTTGTTGCGTTCGTCGATGCGGTCGGCCAAGCGGCGAAGACTAGAGCGGATGGCACGAAAGGGGCGCATGGGACTCAGTATGGTGCTTGATGTGCCGCTTGCAAGCGTCAGATGTTCTCAAGCGTGTGAATGACCGCCCGAAGCTCCGCAAGCCCGCGAAGACGCCCAAAAAGCGGATAGCCAAGAACGTTGCCAGGCTCATGCCTATCCCACAAAAGATGGCCATGATCCGGGCGCAATGGAATCTCGGTGTCGCTGCGCCCCACGTCACGCCTCTTCGGTGAGTAGCACACGACAGAGCGCAACCAAATCAGTATCACCGCCGTGGTGATCAGCTTCCTCAAGCGAGCCGTTGGGCGCGCGCCGAGTGTTGCGCAGGTGGACAAAGTGGATCCGCCCAGCATGTTTTGCGGCAATGGCCGTCAGGTCATTGGTGGGATGCGCGCCCAATGAACCTGAGCAAAGCGTTAGACCATTTGCTTTGCTGTCCAATGCGTCCATGATCCACGCGACGTCTTCCGCGTCAGAGACCACTCGGGGCAGGCCGAGAATGTCACGAGGCGGGTCATCTGGGTGCACACAAAGCCGCATCCCCAACTCCTCCGCTGTTGGCACAACTTCTTCCAAGAAACGCCTGTAGTTGGCGCGGATGTCGGCGGCTGAAAAGCGGTCGTAGCGCTTTAAAACCTCGCGCAGGTCTGGAATGTCATATCGATCAAAAGCGCCGGGCATGCCCGCCATGACTGAGGCCAAGAGAGCGTCGCGCATTTCTTCGGTTGATCCATCAAATCACATTTTCGCGTCGTCCAAAGCATCTGCTGGATAGTCGGCTTCGGCGCCGTCGCGTTGCAGCCTGTACGCTTCGAAAGCCGTCATTTTTATCGCATCAAAGCGCAGGCAAGATCCATCGCTCGCAACTGGCGCGGTGAGATCGGTGCGGGTCCAATCCAAAAGTGGGATGAAGTTGCAGCCGATCGTTTTTATCCCCTCGGCGGCCAGGTTCGCAAGCTATAGCCGGTAATTGCCTAACAATCTGGTCAAATCTCCGGTGCTGTGTTTGATGTCTTCATGCACGGGGAGGCTTTCGGATACATCCCAAGTGAGGCCCGCTTGCGCCACCATATCGCGCCGCGTCGCGATCGCTTCGCGCGACCAAACCGCACCGTAGGGGATTTCATGCAAGGCTGTCACAATTCCGCTCGCGCCTCTCTGACGGATATCAGCAAGAGTGATCACATCGAGATCAGGCCCGTACCAGCACCGTGTTTCCTTCATCGCAAGGCTCCTCGTTCTAGCCCATCTTCCGCGCGCGGACCGAGCTCTTTCGCGATCTCGTCCGCAGGATAATATCCAAAGACGGTGCCCAACTGGAGTATGCCGGAAATCAACGTATTGGTATCTTCCGCTGATGCCACGACATCGGCCAACTCTGTGGCCATCGGATCATCCAAGGCATGGGTTTTGGAGCGTACCGCGACGAATGCAATCCACTCTACCACAACGCTCAAAAGTTCCTCGTAGGTGCGGTGGGCGCGCCTGGTCTCAAACAATGCACTCAAAATCCGCTGCGGCAGTTTTTGAGTGCCATCCATTGCGATTTGAATGGCACGGTGTTGGATCGCGGGATTGTCGTATCGCTCAAGAAGAGCGGCGGCATATTCGGCGATATCCACCCCCTGAGGACCATTAAAAGACACCGAGATCTCGTCGCGCCAAAGACGGGTGACGAACGCACGCAACTCAGGATCAGCGACCGCTTCGGCCACTGTTTCAAAACCGCACAACCAACCCATGTAGGCCAATGCCGAATGTGTCCCATTCAACATCCGCAGTTTCATGTGCTCAAAGGGGCTCACATCCGGCACCAAAGTGACCCCTGTGGCTCTGAGGTCGGGCGCTGTGCCCTTCACAAAGGCGTCTTCCAAAACCCATTGGCGGAAAGGTTCATGGAACACCGCCGCGGGGTCGCAGATACCATGGGACGTATTGAGGGCGATGACTTGCGTTTATGTGGTCGCGAGCACGATGCGGTCGTCCATGCTACATGGAAACCGACCTTCTTTAGCGATACAATCCGCCAGCGCGGGGTCTTGGCACCCGCCAGAGCCAAAACGACCTCTCGTATGACTTGGCCATTGCTAGGGTCAGAACTCATAACCAGAAGATAATTGTTGCTGCGAGATAGATGGCCGACCGGAAGATATCGGCGCATCTGTCTTAGCGGGTTGCAATACGACGCCAGTCTTTGAGCTTAGCAAATAGGTTTTCCACCTTGTGCCGGGTTTTGTAGGTCACCTTATAATAATCGATTGTTCCCTTTCGGTTCTTCTTCGGCGGTATGCACGGCGTGATCTCCTGTTTTGCAAGCATGGTTCGGATTTTGTTGCTGTCATAACCTCGATCCCCGATCAGGGTTTCGGCTTTTGGCAGGTCATTGCGGAAGACATCCGCGCCCTTGAAGTCACTGCGATGACCCTCGATCAGGTGAAGTCGGACAGGCCGCCCGTGATTGTCTCACAAGGCATGCAGCTTCGTGTTCAGCCCGCCGTTTGTGCGCCCGATCAGCCTTGGCTCATCGCCCCCTTTTTGAGGCTTGAGGCGGTGCGATGTGCCTCCAAATGGGTGGCGTCGATCATCAGGACATTGCCACCGCCATCCTGTGGTTTGGACAGTTCCTCGAAGATGCGCTCGAACACGCCGTTTTCCGACCACCGCCTGAAACGGTTGTAGAGTGTTTTGTGCGGGCCGTAATCAGCGGGCGCATCCGCCCATTGCAGCCCGTTCTTGATGACATAAATGATGCCACTCAGTACCCTGCGGTACTCGGCCAGATCAACGCCACGTGACTTTGGAAAGAACGGTGCAATTTGTTCAACCTGTTTTTCAGTAAGCCAAAATAGACGTGACATCGACAATTCTCCTTGCCACAATGAATCATAAGAGCGAGACGAGAGGAAAACTCTTTATCGAGTGTTCGGGATGCGGAGATAGTGTTGAAAAAGTCCCAATTTGCGTAAACTCTACTCAGAAATCGGCCGCACAAGGCCGACGGGAGGTTATAGCTAGGTTCAGGACTCCTAACCAATAAATTACGAGCGCTGCGAGTGCGATTGCAGAGAGGAAGACCTTCGGGCACCGGTCATATCGCGTTGCGACCCGGCGCCAATCTTTGAGCCTGCCAAACATGATTTCAACCCGGTTGCGGCGTTTGTATCGGCGCTTGTCGTACTTAACAGCTCTGTTCCGCTGCTTTCGGCCAGGGATGCATGTGCGTATCCCTTTGTCTTTTAGGGCTTCTCTGAACCAATCAGCGTCATAACCGCGGTCACCAAGCAACCAACTGATCTTCGGCAGGCTGCTCAGCAACGCCCGTGCACCGATGTAATCGCTGACCTGACCAGCGGTGACAAACAGGTTTAGCGGGCGGCCCTGGCTGTCGCAGAGTGCATGCAGCTTTGTATTCATGCCGCCCTTTGTGCGCCCGATCAGACGGCCACGCCCCCCTTTTTGACCCCCAAACTGGAAGCCGTACGATGCGCTTTGAGGTAAGTGGCATCGATCATCACCGTCTTCTCTTCGCCGTGATCTGCGGCCAGGCCGATCATCATCTGGGCAAAGATGCCTTTATCACTCCAGCGCTTCCAACGGTTATACAGCGTCTTGTGCGGACCATATTCTCTGGGTGCGTCACGCCAACGTAAGCCATTACGATTGATGAATATAATTCCACTTAACACCCGTCGATCATCGACGCGAGGCTTGCCGTGGGATTTGGGAAAGAAGGGCTCAAGACGCGTCATCTGCGCGTCTGTCAACCAGAAAAGATCAGACATGTTCACCGCTCGTTTTTTCGAACCGTGAACCACGCCACTATGCGGAAATCAGTGGGTCCTGACCCTAAGTCGGCTTTAGGAAATTTATGGGTATGTCGTGCATCCTGAAAAATGAGAAAGAGGTCTCATTTCGGACACTTGTCTCTCACCCATTTTATAGGTCCTGACCCTAAGGTAAACAGGATCAGGGTGAAATCAGGATCATGTCCGGCCACATCCAAAAGCGGTTGAAGCGCAGTCACATAATCGGTGCGCACTGGAATATCGAAACCTTTGTCCGAGCCATATCGATCAAAGATCATTTGGGAATGGTTACGGCGTGAGCCAGGGTGGATTTGCATCACCAACCCATCGTCGCAGCTCATTTTCTCCATCTCGGTGAGCATTTACCCCCGAAACCGCTCCTTTTCTTCGTGGCTCGATATCCCGTGACACACTTTGTCAAAAAGCGATTGCGCCTCAGAAAAACTGAGATTTTCGGGATGCGCAGACGGATGGCCATGGTCGCTCGCTGTGGCACCATGGGCGATGAAGTCTTGGCGCTGTAGGCGCTGAGGCTCGAGGTATCCATCCCATGTGTGGGTATCACAGCTCGTGAGGTCGCCAAATTGCTCCAGATTATCCAGAAAGCCGAACGTATCTGGGTTGACCACCTGGTCGGGCCGATAGGTTGTGATGACCCGTCCATCCCAATCTGATGTCGCAATTGACGCGTGATGTTTAAGGGGGTCGAGTGGCCCTTCGGTCGTGGCAATGGCTTCGATGTTGAACCGCTTGAACAAGGCGCGGGGCCGAAAGGCGCTTTGTGGCAGGCACGTATAAATTTGCGCATAGATCCCGTCTGCAGTGTCGGCATTTTAAGTTGCTTCAATGCCAAACACGTCGCTTAGCGAATAGTTTATCCACATCTCAGAAGGCGTGCCGCGGAAGAGGTGGTATTGCCCGGCAACGCTCCGCCAAACGGTGCGGGGACCCACGTCTGCGATGCTCCAATCGCGACGTGGCACACCCAAGTCATTAAGCGACATGCCCTTTGAATAGAGCATGCGAAACACATAATGGTCAGCTGTGACAAACAAGGCCGCTGGATTTTCAAAGCAGTGGTTTTGAGCAAACCAAGCGGGGTTGGTATGACCGTGCGGGCTGAGGATCGGCAGATCGCACACGGTTTCATAGAGAGCACGCGCCAAACCCCGGCTGCGTTTCTCCAAGGGAAATAGGGGGCCCGATCAAGATGTGGCATCGCTGGCGCTCTCCCGTCCCGCGGGCGAACCTATCGGTATGACTCCTGGGGTCAATCCACCGCCGCGTAGCGTTCCACAAAACGCGCCAAGATAGTTTGGGGCACCGTGACGTTGGAGTTGAGGCACATGGCGATCAAGCGTTCTGCATCCTCGGGCGGGAAATAGCCATGGTTTTTGTAGATTTCGATGCGCCGCTCGAAATCACTGGCATCGGCCTCCGGGTGAAATTGGGTAGCATAGACGTTTTGGCCTGTGCGGATCATTTGCAGCGGACATGCCTTGGAGGCCACCAAATGCACCGCGCCTTGGGGCAAGGTTTGAACCGCCTCCTTGTGGCCAACAAAAGCATCCCAAACGCGCGGCAAGCCCTTTAAGAGCGGGTCCGTGACACCGGCCTTGGTGACCGCGCAAGTCGACGTCCCAACTGCTTCACCGAACCGCTCTTTCGAGACCTCTGCCCCCAAGTGATGGCCCAAAACGCCCATCCCGTAGCAACACCCCATAAACGGAATATCGCGCGCCACGACCTCCGGCATCAACGCCAAAACCGCTGCTTCAATGCGGGCCTCTATGGGGCTTTTGTCCGTTGGTGCGTCAGAGATGCACCCTGGGCCACCACCGACGATCAGGCCGGATACATCGCCGAGTGCCACCTCGCGGGGCACATCTTCACAATCCAAACGCACGCGGACCGTATCAGATGCGGTCAAACCACTCTTTTCACAAATTGCAGCAAACTCGTCGTCGGACGCATCTGCTTCTGGGCGCAATTGCAAAATCAAAAATGGTTTCATTCCTGCTGCCTTTCTTCTTCTGGCCATAAATATTCTCAGGGGTGAATGCCCTGCAAGGGCAGAGGGGGCAGAGGGGGCAGACAGCCCCCTAAACGCCTTATCACAAAGGCCAGAAGGCAAGGATCGCTGGGATTGACACTGCTACGATCAATACCTCTAGGGGCAATCCCATGCGCCAATAATCGCCAAACCGATAGCCGCCGGGTCCAAGAATAAGTGTATTATTCTTGTGCCCGATCGGTGTTAGAAATGCCGCCGATGCTGCGACGGCGACGGCCATCAAAAAGGGATCCGCCGATACGCCAAGACCAGCAGCCATCTGAATGCCTACTGGCGCCGCCACAATCGCAGTGGCCGTGTTGTTCAACACATCGGAGAGCGTCATCGTGACGACCATCAATGCAGTTAGCACGACCCAAGCGGGCATGCCTTGGGTTGCGCCAAGAAGCGCATTGGCCAAGAGTTCGGTCCCCCCGGATCGGTCCAATGCAGCCCCCAGAGGGATCATCGAACCCAAAAGCACCACAACGGGCCATTCGATGTGTTTGTAGAGTTCTGAGAGTGGCAAGATGCCAAAGAATACGTAGGCCATCGCCACCAGGCCGAGCGCAACGGGCAGATAGATCAAACCAAAGCTTGCTGCCGCGACGGCGCCCACAAACAAAGCAATGGCGCCAAGCGTTTTAGTGTCCGCCGTGACACTCAAACCGCGATCCGCCAAGGGCAACGCGCCAAGCCATTCGACGACCGAATGCGCACTTTCTCTTGGTGCGAGAAGCAACAGGATATCGCCAGGCTCGATGATTGTTTTGCGCATCTGTTTGGTGATCCGTTTCCCTCGCCGGGAAAGACCCAAAAGAACCGTGCGTTGCCGCCACGCCAGACCAACGGATTGTGCTGTTCGCCCGGCCAAGCGGGATGTTTCTGGAACCACGACCTCAACCAGGGTCAGCCCGTCACCTTCAGCTTTCAAAAGCTCCCTGCGTTGTTCGTCGGCGAACGCCAGGCCTGTGGCCACGCGAAACTCATCCAAAGCGTCCGGAGTGGCTTCGATGACAATCGCATCGCCTGCACGTAAACGAGAGTTCATGGCTGATCCATAGCGGCGCTTGCCGTCCCGGATTAGGCCCACCAGCGCAACGTCTGCTTTCTCCGCGGTTTCACGCAGGTCTGAGAGCCGTTGGTCAACTTGTCTTGCGCCTTCGGGCACGCTCAGTTCGGCCATATAGGGTGTTAGATCGGGTTCGCTTGTGGCGTTGTCATTGCGCACTGGAATGAGCCGCCGGCCCACGAGCGCTACAAAGGCCAATCCGACCAATGCCGCCACGCCACCGACCGGCGCGAAATCGAACATCGCGAATGGCTCGCCAAAACTATCTTCTCTGATCGAGGCGATGATGATGTTAGGGGGTGTCCCGATGAGCGTGACCATCCCGCCAAGGATGGTGCAAAAACTCAAAGGCATCAGGCTTTGCGCCGCTGGGCGGCCTGCTTTACGTGCGGTTTGAATGTCTACGGGCATCAAAAGCGCCAACGCTGCGACGTTGTTCATAAAGGCCGAGAGCACGCCGCCGACAGCACCCAACAGCGTGATGTGTGCGCCCAAGCTTCGCGAGGCATCCACAAGCGTACGCGTGATCAAGAACACCGCGCCGGAGCGCACCAGGCCCGCAGAGACAACCAGTACGAGGGCCACGATAATAGTAGCAGGGTGCCCAAACCCAGAGAAGGCGTCTTTGGTGTCCACCACACCCAGCACGACGCCAATCAAGAGCGCTGAGAACGCCACGAGATCGTAGCGAAACCGTCCCCATAAGAGCAGTCCGAAGACGGTACCAAAGAGGGAGAAGAGAATGATCTGGTCTTGGGTCATGTGCGCACCTTCTCGTTCCGAGAGATCAGGAGCAAGGGGAGTTTTGATGGAGGACGACCTTATTGCCGGACATCCAAGTCGCGATCAAGGCTGCGATTTGGGCGTGTTTTGACGCCGAGCACAACCGATCTGGGGTCGTTTTGCGCGTGATGTAGAAAACCGCGCATCGCTTAAATACCTTAGCCGTAGCTAAGTGTTGGAGCTTTGCGTTGCACATGGTTGGATTGATGGGCGCACATGCGCAACTCATCCCCTGCCCAAGGTTCAGCATGGGGCGCAAAGCGGTAAGGCCTCCGAAGTGCGCCTGAACCAAGAAGGACGGATGAAAGCACTGGGCTTCGCCTCACTTGAGGCCGAAGGAACCAATGGAATTTGGGGTTTTGTGGCAGATGTCGATTGCCTTGGGTCGACCGATGATCTGCGTCATTTTTGGGCGCAGTATCGGGGGAGATGAGACGACCTGGCTCCGTCAGACCGCCGCAATGTGTTGCTGTGGATCAAGTTGGCGAAGACAGATGCCACTGTGCAAAAACGCATCAATGCCGCAGCCTCCGCAACCGCAAGCGGCCTGAAGTTGGCTCAGATGTAGCGGGCGGCTGGCTCGGCTACTTTTGTCTTGTCACTATCAGCCCATAGAGGTTCTCTGGCCGACACTATGCACCTTGCAAACATGAACGCAGTAATTCAGGCAAAGCTCGTCGGGGAGACATATCTGCGTGTATTTTGCACGACCGCGCTCTTGCCCTTTTCAGAGTGCTCGAAACATCCGTTTGCCTTTTTATTAAACCCCTGGCGTTTCGCCAGGCTTCCAAAGTCTTTGTCTGCTGGCGCAGTCTGATAGCACTTTTACACAAACGTGGTCACGCCCTCGCGAAGCGCAATTGCCGCGCCATCATGTGAGGCTTGGGCAATGGAAGTCAGGGATGCACTCCAAAGCACCTGCGCTGAGTAGATGACAATTCATCATGGCCCGCGTCCAATGTGCCCGCAACAAACGATTTACGTGAATTCTGTGTCTTTTGCGGTGAGGCGCGCCTTTGACGCTCTATCGCTCTAACTTGACTTTTGCTCTTGGACCTACACCCGCCCTTGCCCCGCCTTCACCGCATGATTTATAGACACGCCCAAGCTTGAGGCATGTTGTGCAGACGCTGGAAACGGTGTTGTGCTATCTGGGCATGCGTCGCGAATGACTGAGAGCGGTGTAACTGTGGTAGGGCAGTGGAACGTGCTCTGAAAATCTAAGGAGGACGCCATGGCGGGCCACTCAAAATGGGCGAACATCCAACACCGCAAAGGACGCCAGGATAAACTGCGCGCCAAGCTGTTCTCGAAACTGTCCAAAGAGATCACCGTTGCGGCCAAAATGGGCGATCCCGATCCCGACAAGAACCCGCGTCTGCGTCTTGCGGTCAAAGAGGCGCGTGGCCAGTCCATGCCAAAGGACAACATCGAGCGCGCCATCAAAAAAGCCGCTGGCGGCGAGGGCGACGATTATGAAGAAATCCGATACGAAGGCTACGGCCCGGGCGGCGTTGCGGTGATCGTTGAAGCGATGACCGACAACCGCAATCGTACCGCATCGAACGTGCGCTCTACCTTCACCAAAGCGGGCGGCAACCTTGGTGAGACAGGGTCTGTTGGTTTTATGTTCGAGCGCAAGGGCGAGGTGGTCTATCCGGTTGATGCAGGTGACACGGATACGGTTATGATGGCGGCGATTGAAGCGGGCGCAGAAGACGTTGAAAGTTCCGAAGATAGCCACGTCATCTATTGCGAAGATACCGATCTTAACGAAGTTTCTAGTGCGCTTGAAGCTGAGCTGGGCGAAAGCGAGAGCACCAAGCTCATTTGGAAGCCCACGACGACGACTGAGCTCGACCTTGATGGTATGGAAAAGCTCATGCGGTTGATCGATACGCTCGAAGACGACGACGATGTCCAGCGTGTTACGGCGAACTTTGAAGCCTCTGATGAGGTGATGTCTCAGCTGTAATCCAACGGAGCAGACCTTTGGTCTGCGCTTGATGAGCACACCTTTTGGGCGTGCGATGAGGGGGCTCTGCCCCCGGCCTTTGGCCTCCCCCGGGGTATTTTGTGCAAGAGGAAGTGTGGCGGCCTTGAGTCTGAAGGTGCTTCTGGTTCAATTGGCTTTATGGGTGATCTACCACAGATTTTGCCGCTTGGTTTAGAGGGCTTACTTGTCCGCTTCGACGACACGTTGAGCGACTTGGGCAACGCGGCGACTTTGGCATTTGCGGCAGAAATCGAAGCGGCAGATTGGCCAGAGGTGCGCGAAGTCGCACCCGCGTTGACTTCGGTAGCGGTGTTTTTCGACGCGTTGGCAATTGCTCCCGAAGAGATGCGTGAACGGCTTTTGAACTGTTTGGCCCTGCGTGATTGGACGGCGATGTCGGCACCGGTTGGGAAGCTATGGCGCGTGCCGGTCTCGTTCGATGAAGAGCATGCTGTGCACATTTCCGAGGTTGCCGATTTGGTTGGTGTGTCTCCGTCGCAGGCCATTGCTGAGCTTTGTGCGGAATCGTTGCGGGTATTGGCATTGGGTTTTGCTCCAGGTCAGCCATATCTGGGCAGGTTACCCGTGCAGTGGAACATTCCGAGGCAAACTGGATTGACACGGGCCGTGGCTGAAGGTGCGGTTGTTGTGGCAGTGCGGCAGGCCATCATCTTTGCCACATCGGCGCCCACAGGGTGGCGCCAAGTGGGGTGGACCGGATTTCGCCCCTTTGAGAAGCGCGATGGTGGGGCGCTTCACTTCGTTCCGGGGGATCGCGTACATTTTGTCCAACGACCCGCGGATGAGGTCCAGGCAGGCGCATCGGAACCCCTAGGTGGTGCGGAGGTCATCTCGTGAGTCCGCATGTCACTGTTTTGGACGTGGGGCCTGCTGTTACGGTGCAAGATTGGGGCCGGCCCGGGCTCATTGCCCAGGGGCTGTCTCGTGGTGGCGCAGCAGATCCCTTGGCGCTGGAAGAAGCAGCAGCTTTATTGGGCGCGCCGCATCTCGCGCTTGAATTGGCCGGTTTCGGTGGGCGCTTTGTTGTCAGCCACCCCCAACGTATTGCTCTCACCGGTGCGCCAATGCGCGTCCTGCGTGACGGCGTGCCGTTGGCTTGGCACGCGGTGCATCATTTGCGCCCGGATGAAGTTCTTGAGATCGGGGCTGTAACCGAGGGCGTCTATGGCTATCTCACATTTGGGGGTGGATTGCGGGCAGACATCATTTTGGGAGGCGCCTCACATCATTTGGTGGCGGGTATTGGCGCGCCGTTGAAAGCGGGTGCTGTGCTGTTGCTGGGCGAGGATGTGAGCGGTCCGGTGGGCCTCGGTTTGGCATTGCGACCGCCGTTGGCGAACCGGTTTAACGGCGGCGATATTCATGTTTTGGCCTCAGCACAAACCGATCTTTTTTCCTCAGTTACGCAGGCGCACTTTGCGAAAACCGCTTTTCGCAGAGGAGCGCGGGCCAATCGACAAGGCGTCTCTCTGGATGGTGGGCGTTTTGCGATTGAAGGCGGCTTGAGCCTTGTGTCGGAGACGATTGCTCCTGGAGATATTCAAATTGCGGGGGATGGCATGCCGTATGTCTTGCTTTGCGAATGCCAGACCACAGGTGGGTATCCAAGATTGGCCACTGTAATCCCGAGTGACCTTGCTCGGGTGGCACAATGCCCAGCTGGCGCAGTTTTGCGGTTTCACTGGATTTCCGAAGCCGACGCGTTGGAGCGTCTACGCGCGCACAATGCCGAGCGCGCGGCCTTGCCTCGGCGTATGCAGCCGATGGTGCGCGACCCCGATGGCGCAGTTCTCATGGCGCAATCTTTGATTTCAGGGGTGATCACTGGGCAAGACGAGTGGGCGGAATGAGTGACGCGCGTGCCGCTTTACGAATGGCGCGGGTTAGCGGTTGAAGTGCGGCGACCAAGAGGCGCGAAATTTGCCAAAATAGGGGCGTGTCAAGATCTAGATCATCCAAACGCAGTAGGCGCCCCGTCTTAAGGTCGTCTTCGACCAAGGGCAGGGGATTAAAACCCCAGGCTTGCCCGAGGCGACAGGCCGTCACGAAACCATGGGTTGACGGCAAGAGCCGGGTGGGGGGCCGCACGCCAGGTCCAAACCTTTGGTTGATCCATTGGTGCTGAAGCGGATCGTCCCGAGAAAATTGCAGCATGGGGGCTTGGGCCGCAGCATCTTTGGTGAGCCCATGGGGAAACCAACGTTCAACAAACTTCGGTGACGCGCTTGGGCAATAGCGCAATGCGCCAAGCGGGATGACCCGCGCACCTTGAGCGGGCGTCGCAGTGTCCGTGATGGCCGCAACGACTTCGCCTCGGCGCAAAAGGTCGAGCGTGCGGCTTTGATCCACCACCACCGCATCCACCAAAAAGGGCACATTGCAAAGCGCAGGCAGAAACCAAGTGTCGAGGCTATCCGCATTTACGGCAACCCGGATTTGAGCATCGGGTGCGTCCAATTGCAGAGTGCGGGCCAAGTTAGTCTCAAGCACCGCAAGTGTTTCCGCATGTTGGGCGATTCGCCGCCCTACATCCGTCGCAGTTATGGGCGCGGTTCGGGTCACCAAAGACGCGCCCAAACGTTCCTCCAAAGCGCGAATGCGCTGTGAGATGGCGGGTGGCGTGACATTCAAGGCTGCAGCGGCGGCGTCGAAGCTTCCGGATCGAAGGATCGCAAGCAATGCTGCAAGTTGAGCTGGGTCTAGATGCATAAGACTTTCTTATGTATCTTGAACTACTTTGAATAGCTTTATCTGATGCCCGGACGTAGAGATCGCTAACACACCAACGGCGCGGTCATCATGCAGGCATTTCTTTCTGGTTTCGGTCTTGGGTTTTCGTTGATCCTTGCCATTGGCGCGCAGAATGCGTTTGTTCTACGCCAAGGACTGCGCCGTGAGCACGTCGCGTTGATTGTCTTTTTTTGTGCAGTGTCAGATGCGCTTTTGATCGCGGCAGGCGTCGCAGGATTTGGCGCGATCGCGCGCGCTTTGCCGTGGTTTGAACCAGCTATGCGATACGGAGGGGTTGCGTTCCTTATCTGGTACGGCTTGCGCAATCTGCGTAGTGCGTGGCACGGTGGTGATGTGCTTCAGGGCGCCGAAATCGGCGCAACCTCGGCCCGTGCAGCTGTGGCCACATTGATTGGGATCACATGGCTTAATCCGCATGTGTATCTTGATACGCTTGTCCTCGTGGGGGCGGTGTCCGCGAACTACGAATACCCTTGGGTCTTTGGCGGCGGGGCAATGCTTGCCTCCGGCGTGTTTTTCACAATTCTGGGATTTGGTGCCCGCGCTTTGGCACCGTTTTTTGCCCGCCCACGGTCGTGGCAGATCCTAGATCTCATCATCGGGCTCACCATGTGGCTGATTGCGGCGAAGCTCGTGTTTTTTCTCTAAGTCATGCGCCGGGGCCTTGTACCCACCCTTCGACTTGGGCCACATAGGCCCATGGCGAACCCCAAAAAAAACCCACTTCTTGGCATCTTTTGGATGTTGGTAACGGGCCTGTGCTTTGTGGCTGTGACGGCCTTGGTCAAGTACTTGGACAATGCTGTTCCCGCCGCGCAGGCTGCCTTTTTGCGCTATATTCTCGGCTTGGTTTTTCTCATCCCGATGTGGGGCCAATTGCGGGCGACGCGGCTGACACAGAGGCAATGGGCGCTCTTTGGCACGCGTGGGTTTGTCCATGCTTTGGCAGTGATCTTGTGGTTCTTTGCCATGACCCGCATTCCCATCGCCGATGTGACTGCGATGAATTATCTTGCCCCTGTCTATGTGACCTTGGGTGCAGCGCTGTTCTTGGGCGAGCGCTTGGCAGCGCGGCGTATTATGGCGGTGGTGGTCGCTTTGATTGGTGCCTTGATTATTCTTCGCCCCGGTTTTCGCGAAGTGGATCTTGGGCACATTGCGATGCTGGGCACGGCTGTGATGTTCGCAGGTTCCTACCTTGTGGCCAAAATTACTGCTGATGAAGTGCCGGCGAGCATCGTTGTGGCCATGCTCTCGATCACGGTGACAATAGGTTTGGCACCCTTTGCCGTTGCGGTTTGGGTAACGCCAAGCCTGTGGGCTTTGGCAATTCTTTTCTGCGTGGCGTGCTTTGCCACGCTGGGCCACTACACGATGACGTTGGCTTTCGCTTCGGCCCCACTCACGGTGACCCAACCTGTGACCTTTCTCCAACTGGTTTGGGCGGTGCTTTTGGGGGCGATGGTCTTCGGCGAAGGGGTGGACGTTTGGGTTGTTGTGGGCGGCTCCGTGATTGTGGGCTCTGTGATCTTTCTCACCTTGCGAGAGGCCCAACTCAAGCGACAGGCCATTACGCCGTCTGTCAATCAGCCCAAGACATAAAGATCACACCATCCCACTGCGCAATTCGGCCAGCCACGCGGGCACGCTCCGCTCGCTCACATTGGCTTCGCGCACCAATTGATCGAAATGCGTGGTCAAGGCGGTTACCCTCTCGGTGTCGCGAAACGCCAGATAGTTGCGCCCCAAGTACACCACAGCCAGCAGTGGCCCAAAGATAGTTATGGGCGCCGAGTAAAGCTGGCGCGCATCAAAGAACGAGACCCTCAGCCGCGGATAGAGTTGATCGCAGAGCCTTTCCAATTGCTCCAATTGATCAATGCGCGTCTGCTCGGGGAGGCCCGCGTAATAGCCTTCAGCGCGGGCAAAAGAGGTGATCTCGTAGAGTGGGAGCGCGATTTCATAGTCCGAGCCTGAGCCGCGCATCCAACTCAGCCGGTCTTCCGAGGCACCGATGGCTTGGCGGACCGTGCGGCCAAGATGCGGCGCATATTCCCAGACAAGCACATCCTCGGTCTTGAGCATATCCGGCAGTCCAGCGGGCACGTGGCGGATTTTGTAGCCCTGGGCCTCTTGGTGCCATGAGAAGATTTGTTCATCGATCAAGGCGCGCGGGGCTTCGGTCACTTCCAATGCATTGGCCAAAAGATCATCGGCCTGTTCAGGGCGATCGGACAGGCCCAACAACCAATCCGCGGACACGCCACAGGAGCGCGCGGCTTCTGCTACAATCTGTGCATTAGGAAGCCTAGCGCCGCCATCGCTCAGCAATTGCGAGACCGTAGAACGGTCCACCCCAGTGGCGCGGGCAAGCCCCGCTTGGGTCATGTCGGCTTCAGCCATGGCCGCCTTGAGGCGGGCTCGGAAACCAGAAGCACGGGCGCGTTTGTCTACTATTCCACTCATAGGGTGATTTTTATCACCAGATGCGCGGTTTGTTAATCACACTCAGACTTCACGGCACTGTGGGTGGGCGGTACCAAAAGCAGAGGGACATCACTCACTTGGAGAATTGCATGGCGCAAAACGCGCGGAGCAAAGGCGCGCGCGCCTTTGAATGGCCGACATTTGCTTTGATTTTGGCGACATATGGGCTGTGGGGGGCGACGCTCTTTTGGCCTTTGTGGTTAGCGATCCCTGCGGTTGCTGTTCTGGCCGCTTTGCACGCCTCGCTCAGCCATGAGGCGCTTCACGGTCACCCTTCACGCAATGCCATGTTTAACGCCGGGCTCGTCTTCCCGGTCCTGTCACTGCTTGTGCCGTATTTGCGGTTCAAAGACACGCATATGGCGCACCACCAAGACAGCCGCCTGACCGACCCCTACGAAGATCCCGAGAGCAATTACCTCGACCCAGCCATCTGGGCCAAAATGTCGGCTTGGAAGAAGGCGGCGTTTGACGCGCACAATACGCTGGCTGGTCGGATGATCTTGGGGCCAATCCTAGGTCAGACGCGGTTCATGGCCGCCGATTGTCGTGAGATTGTGGGCGGAGATCGTCGGGTGTTGGCGGGCTGGCTGCTGCACATACCCGCTGTCGCGTTGGTTTTGGGTATTGTGTGGGCCGCGCCTATGCCGCTTTGGGCATACTTCGTGGCCGCCTTTTTTTCCAATGCGCTTTTGCGCATTCGCACCTTCCTTGAACACCAAGCTCATAGACGTGTACGTGGTCGTACAGTGATCATCGAAGACCGTGGACCTCTGGCGTTTTTGTTTCTCAACAACAACCTGCACGTCGTGCACCACATGCATCCACGGGTGCCGTGGTACAAATTGCCCGAGGTTTACCGTGGAAACCGCGATCGATATCTACGCCAAAATGAGGGCTATCTCTTTTCCTCTTATGCCCAGATTTTTGGTCGCTATTTTTTACGATCCAAAGACTCGGTCGCACATCCGCTTTACGAAGACTAGACGAGACGGTGCGAACGCGCCATGAGAGGCCATGCCTCTCTGGATTGCCGCCTCCCTTTTTGCCGCGTTGGCCCAAGCGATGCGCTTTGCGATGCAAAAGTCGCTGGCCGTTGGCGGGTTAAGCCCCACCGGAGCCACCTTTGCACGTTTTGCTTATTCCGCACCGCTGGTGGCCACAGGGGTCGCGGTCTACCTAATGATAAGCGGTACGCCCCCGCCCTCGCTCTCAGGCGCGTTCTGGATGTTCGCGATCATGGGGGGCGCGGCGCAAATTCCGGCCACAGTCTTTGTCGTCATGCTTTTTCAGACCCGGCATTTCGCTGTGGGCGTGACCTTTGCCAAGATCGAGGTGATCCTAACGGTTCTGATGGGCTTTATATTGCTGGGTGATATGGTGACTTGGGACGCGCTCTCGGCCATCGTGCTGGGTGTTGTGGGCGTCGTTCTGCTCTCTGTTGCTCCCGGTGAAGCGTTGAGTTTGCGTGGAATTTGGAGCCGATCAGCAGCGCTTGGCCTTGCAGCGGGGCTGCTCTTTTCGATCTCAGCGGTGAGCTATCGCGGGGCGTCACTTGAGATCGACGCGGTGCCGCTGTTGCGCTCATCCATGACGCTTGCCGTTGTCACCACGATGCAAATGACGGCCTTAGTGGCATGGCTGGTTTGGCGTGATCGAGGAGAAATCGCCCGTGTGGCGCGCGCCTGGCCACGCGCATCACTGATGGGTTTGGCCTCTTTGGCGGGCTCGTCGGGCTGGTTCCTCGCCTTTACGCTGCAAAATGCTGCCTATGTCAAAGCGGTTGGACAGGTTGAGACGATCTTTGTGCTCCTGCTTGGAGCCATGGTCTTTGGCGAACGCGTCACGACTCGAGAGCTTTGGGGTATGGTTTTGCTGACTGGCTCGATTTTGGGATTGCTCGTGGCTGTCTAACGGTCTTGGGGTTTGCCATAGAGACGCAGAAAGAGGCTCTCTTCATCATCATTGCGAAAGAATGGCACCGATGGGGGCGGCCCAGGTTGGCTCAACCCTTTGGTAACCTCTGCCAAAACAACCTCGGTGATAAAAGGCAAATCGAGCGACCGTGCTTCGGACAAGGCAACCCAATGCAAATGGCTCAGCTCATCGCTCGCCGCAGAGAAATCGTCGAGGTCACCGGTAATCTCATCAGCATCGATCAGGAAAAAACGTGCGTCGAACCGGCGCGGACGGCCGGGTGGTGTAATTGCACGAAAGACGAAGGTGAGCGCGGCCGCATTGGGGCGCCAATTGCCCTCGCAAAAGCTGGCCCAATCGGGCGGGCAGGGGCCAGACCAAGTCCCGGACACAGCCAAACGCAGCCCGGTTTCCTCCCAAAGCTCGCGGATTGCGGCTGCGGCGAGGGCATTTGCATTGTCCTCAAAGCTGTCTTCAGCCAACCGTGTGCGGCAAACATCTCCCACAGGCGACGCTAATGTTACGTTGGCATCTTCGGGGTCGACGGCGCCACCAGGAAACACAAATTTTGAGGGCATGAAAACAGCCTTCGCACCGCGTTGACCCATAAGGATTTGAGGCTTGGCGCCAAGGCGGTCTCGTACGACAATGATGGTCGCGGCATCACGGATCGGAACTGGCGCATCGCTCATGGAAACCTCGGTTTAGTGGCGTGCGCCAAACCCATGCATGCCGCGTGCCCATTGAAAACCGATAATCACACCTTTGAGACGGGGCAAGAGATAGAGAGACAATCCAATGCACCCTACTGCAAAAATTGTGAAAAGCACCAAGGGTTCTGGGCGGTAATGCACAAACACTATGTGCAAAAGCGGCGCCATCAGGTGGCCGACAATCAATATCGTTAAATAGGCGGGTCCGTCGTCGGCGCGGTGATGGTGAAACTCTTGTTTGCACACAGGACAGCTTTTGCGCACCTTAAGGTAGCCTTTGAGGACTGGGCCGCTGCCGCAATTGGGGCACTTGCGCCGCCAACCTCGCCACATCGCTTGGCGCACATCCCGGCGGTTTTCGGGCGCGGCGTCGGTGACGGTGTCGGGTGTGATGTTTGTGATATCGTTGGGCATGTGGTCTCTCGCGTTGTGCATGTAAACTATGGCGCGTTCCTGGCGCTCACCATTGGCCGAATTGTCCTTGCGACCGGATGCCGCTGAACCGCTCACGCTTCCGTGAACAGAAAATTCGACGGAACCTGCGAACCCACCCGTGAAAGGGACATCAGGCCGCCAAGAGAGGCGGTCAGTCATAGGAGACAATAGATGACGCATGCAGGTAAAATTATTGTTGGCGCCGGTCTGGTTCTTGCCATCGCAGCGAGCCCAATCCTTGCCAAAGAAGCCGGCGGAAAGAGTGGTGAAGTACATGCGTCCTTCGAGCAATTGGACACGAACGGCGACGGTCAACTCACGCCCGAAGAGCTGCAAAACCGCGCCGCAATGCGCTTTGCTGCGATGGATACAAACGCTGACGGGCTCCTGAGCAAAGCAGAAATTGAAGCCGCAGGCCGCGAACGCGCCGCCAACCGCGCAGAACGGATGATTGAGCGGATGGACGCCAACGGTGATGGCCAATTGTCCATGGACGAGATGAAGGAAGCCCGCGCAGGCCGCTCTGAGAAACGCGCTAAGCGTATGTTCGACCGGGTCGATGCCAACGATGATGGAGTGATCTCGCAAACTGAGTTTGAAGCCGCCAAAAAACGTCGTCGCGTAAACTAAGGATCGGCTGGGGCGCGGTGATTGCCGTGCCCCACCGTTCACGATAATCCTTCGAGGTGAAAGTGGTGGCCATGCCATTGGATGGGATGACAGAGACCAGCGACGAAGATCTGTTGGCAGCCTACGTGGCGGGAGACCGTGCGGCGGCCCGCATGCTTACTCTGAGGTTGACACCGCGGGTGCTCGCCCAAGCTATGCGCATGCTCCAAAACCACGCAGAAGCAGAAGATGTGGCACAAGACGCGCTTTTGCGCCTTTGGCGGATTGCGCCGGACTGGCGGCGGGGCGAAGCAAAGGTCTCGACCTGGCTTTGGCAAGTCACCGCGAACCTCTGTACCGACCGGTTGCGCAAACGCGGTCGGTCACGGCCGTTGGACGATGCCGGAGATCCCGCCGATGAAACGCCAAGCGCGGCTGATCAAATGCAACAGTCTACACGCGCATCAGTACTTAATGCTGCGTTGGCCAGTTTGCCCCATCGCCAAGCGCACGCGGTTCGGTTGCGTCATATCGAAGGGCTAGGCAACTCTGAGATTGCCAAGATATTAGAAACAAGCGTCGAGGCTGTGGAATCTCTCACCGCCCGAGGTTGCCGCGCGCTCAAAGTTGCTTTGGCGGCGCGTCGAGAAGAACTGGGGTTTACGGATGACCAATGATCCAAAAAATGCGCTCAGCGATATTAAGTTGGATGCGATGTTTGCCGCCGCGCGCGCGACATCAGAACCATTGGATGCGGACGCGATTGAACCTAGTCCGGCGTTGTTGGCCGCGATTCTACGGGATGCAGAGGCGTTGCAGCCCCAACCTCAGCCCCAGCGTGCCTCGCCTCCGCGCGTGCCCTTTTGGCGTGAATGCATGGATGTGTTTGGCGGATGGGCCGGTGTTGGGGGATTGGTTGCAGCATCCGTCACTGGTGTGATGATCGGCGTGAGCCCTCCCGAAAGCCTGAGCACTGTCACAGCGCTGTTTGAAGTGGTCGATCCGTATGTCGACAGCACATCGGGCTTTGCTGATCTATTGGAGGAGGGATAAATCATGTCTGATTCAACCTCATCGCCGCCCACGTCTCCGGTCAGCCGTGTGCCCCTTTGGGTCAAGCTGACCTTGTTTGGATCTTTGGCGCTCAATCTTGTTGTTGTTGGCCTGGTGGCGGGAATGATGTCGCGCGGCGGGCCGGACGGACGAAGCGGTGGACCTGGTCGTGAAGGTGCGACACCGTTTACACAGGCCTTGGACAAAGACGCGCGTCGGGCCATCTCCCGAGACTTGAAGCGGTCCATGCGCGAAAGTGCTGAAGGTCGTGAAATCCGTCGGATGCGCCGCGAAGACCATGCAGCAGCACTTGCAGTGTTGCGTGCGCCTGACTTTGACGCAGAAGCTTTTGTCGCGACGCTGGAACGACAAGCGGGTTTGACAACTCAGCTTGCCACCAAAGGCGCCGAAGCTTTGTCGCGTCACCTGCAAGAGATCAGTTTTGAAGAGAGACTGTCGTATGCCGATCGGGTGGAAGACGTGCTCAAGAGCGCGCACAAGGCGCGCAAGCCAGGGCTTCGCAAAGAGTGACGGGGGTTTTGAACCGCGGCGCCGCCTGTCAGGCTGCGCTTTTGAAAAGCTCGACTGTGTTGCGCCCCTGTGCCTTGGCCTCATAGAGAGCGCGGTCAGCGTCATTGAGTAAATCGGTCGCTTCAATCTCTGCTGCAGGCAGAGGCACACCCGCGAGCATCGCGCCACCGGACATGGCAATGCCGATAGAGATGGTGAGGTGGATCTCCTGATCAGTACCTTCAAACACAAATGGGTGATCTGAAACCAAGCGGCACAGCCTTTCGGCGGTTGCGATGGCCGCGCGGCGGTTTGTGTCGGGCATGACAATGAGAAATTCTTCGCCGCCAAGCCGAGCCAACATGTCTACCGCGCGGAGCTGATCGCGCAGCCGTCGCCCGACATCGCGAAGGACAGCATCCCCAATCAAATGTCCATATGCGTCGTTGATCGCTTTGAAGTGGTCAAGATCCGCGACCATGACAGCAAAGCCACGCCCTTTTTCCCGCGATCTCTCGGTCGTGCGGGTCAGATGGGGCATAGCGTATCGCCGATTATAAAGCCCAGTGAGGGGATCAATGATTGCCGCGCGCAGGCCATCTTGGGTCGCATTACGCAGGCGGTCAGCTTTATGCTTGCAGACTACGAGTTTATCGAGACGCCACAGCATCTCGGGAAGGGACAAATCACCCATTCGCACCAAGTCGTTGGCTCCCATGTCCAAGAGCGTGGCCGCTGTGCGGCGCATATCATCTCTGGTAACGGCAATGATGGCACCATGGCGTGTGTTCGCACGCGTGCGCAGTTCGGGCAAAACCTGAAGGGCGATAGACGCGCTGCGATCATTCTCAATGATCAATACAAACACATCTGGCGGCGAGGCTGTGGCACCGTCGAACATGCCGGACATGACGTCTTTGGCTGTCACTCGTTGGCTATGGTGCGCGCTTTGGCGCATCAAGGAAGTGATCGTTTCGTTTTCCGCGTCGGCATGGGAGAGAACAAACGCAATCCGTCCCGGACGGGTGAAGCTGGATGAGACTTCGGCAAGACCCAGCGCACGGTGTGTGCTTTCTCTCAGACTCAATTCTGCCTCGGCCTCTCGCGCCCTTTGAAGGGACCTCAGACGCGCCAAAAGCACAACATCGTCAATGGGCTTGCTCACAACGTCATCGGCGCCAGCCTGCAAGGCATCAAGCCGGGCCTGGCTAACTTGGGTCGACAAAAGGACCATGATCGGAAGATGTGCTGTGCGGGTGTCTTTGCGCAGAACAGCGACCAATTCAGCGGCGGTTATACTTTCGATATCGCCGATCAAAATCGCGCTCGGAGGATGTCTTCGGGCAGACCGCAAGGCGTCCTCTGGAGTACTGGCTTGGGACGTTTCATAATATGCAGAGCCTAATTTCACCTTGAGTACGATGCGGTTGGTGGGAACGGCATCGACAATCATGATATGACCAGACATGAAACGCCCTAGCTGCATTTACGGATGGGTAATCATGGCCGTACATTGGTTAAGAAATCCTTTCCAAATTGAGGACAAAGGGAGGCAATTTTTGGCTATTTCGCGAGACACTGCGGAGATCATCGCCCTCGAAGCGTTGGCGTGGATCGTCGGGCAAGATGACCTTGCGCCAGTTTTTCTAGGCGCATCAGGCGCGTCCCAGGATGAGCTGAAAATCAGGTCGGCGGATCCAGAGTTTTTGGCCGCAGTGCTTGATTTTTTGGTGATGGACGATGCTTGGGTGGTTGGGTTTTGTGACGCACAAAAGCGCGCTTATACAGAGCCAATGGCCGCGCGCGCCATGTTACCAGGCGGGGAGGCCGTGCATTGGACATAGACGCAATTTCTGGGCTGCTTTTTGACAAGGATGGCACGCTCATCGATTTCCGCGACACGTGGGACGCCTGGGCAGGCGACTTGATTGTTACACTCTCTGACGGTGACCAAGAGAAAATCGCGTCTCTGGCGACATCCATGCGCTATAATTTTGAAACGCAATCTTTTCTTGCCGACAGCCCCATCATCGCGGGCACCGCGCACGAAGCGGCTGAATGCGTTGCGAGAGGGCTGCCTGGACGCAACGTGAATGAGCTTGAAGATATCATCGCAGACGCTGCTGCCAAGGCCACGATGGCGCCCGTTGTCCCGTTGGCTCCACTGCTTAAAGGGTTTTCTGCATCCGGTTTGAAACTCGGTGTGGCGACAAATGATGCTGAAGATGTCGCGCGCTCCAACTTGTGCTCTCTAGGGGTCCAAGACGCTTTTGATTTCATTGCTGGGTTTGATTCTGGTTATGGTGGCAAACCGGACCCTGGGATGGTCCTTGCGTTTTGCAATGAGATGGGATTGCCCCCTAAACGCTGTGCCATGGTGGGCGACAGCCGCCACGATCTTTTGGCCGCACGCCGCGCTGGATGTGTGAGTGTCGGGGTTCTCACTGGCATCTCTGAGGCCACAGATCTCAAGGATTTGGCCGACGTTATCCTGCCCGACATTGGTCATTTGCCTGTGTGGTTGCGGGGGGATCACATATAAACACGCCGCTCTGATCGCCGAAAACGACAGTCTCTGTCGGTTTCGGTGCGGCGTCAGTCACAAAGCCTGTGGTTCTTTGATTGCGTAATAAGCGGAGGATCCCATGGCAGAGGCAGCAACACGGTCGAGACGGCGCAGCGGTGGACGCGCCGGCAACACAGCGCGACGGACAGCTGGCGCGATTGATCAAATGCCATGGAACCCACCTCGCAATATTGATCGCCCAGTGGAACCGCTCTCTGAAGAAGGGGTTGTCGCCATTCATGACACTGCGATGCGCATTCTCGAAGACATTGGCATCGACTTTCTCAATCCAGAAGCTTTGGACATCCTCAAAAAAGCCGGGTGTAACATCGAGGGCGAGACAGTCTTTATGGGCCGCGACTTCGTGATGGAGATGATCGCCAAGGCCCCATCCCAATGGGACATTGTTCCGCGCAATCCAGATCGCCGCATTACAATTGGCGGCAATACATTGCTTTTTGGCAATGTCTCCTCGCCCCCAAACTACTGGGACTTAGAGCTTGGCAAGAAGGTGCCGGGCAACCGTGAACAATGCGGCAATCTCTTGAAGCTCACGCAGTATTTCAACTGCATTCATTTTGCGGGCGGCTATCCGGTGGAGCCTGTGGACATTCATGCTAGCGTCCGCCACCTCGACGTGCTCTATGACAAGCTCACCCTGACGGATAAAGTGATGCACGCCTATTCGCTGGGGCGCGAGCGCGTCGAAGACGTGATGGAGATGGTGCGTATTGCCGGTGGGCTGACCCACGAAGAGTTCGATGCGCAGCCGCGTATGTATACCAACATCAATTCGACCTCGCCTTTGAAGCATGACTACCCAATGATGGATGGTTGGTTGCGACTTGCGCGCAGAGGGCAGGGGTTGGTGGTCACTCCGTTCACGCTCTCGGGGGCGATGGCGCCTGTGACGTTATCGGGTGCCGTGGCGCAATCTCTGGCTGAGGGGCTTTGCGCCATTGCACTGGCACAATACGTCAATCCTGGTGCGCCTTGCGCGATTGGGACATTCACATCGAATGTGGATATGAAATCCGGCGCCCCAGCTTTTGGCACGCCCGAATACATGCGCGCGACGCAGATGACGGGCCAAATGGCGCGTTTCTACAAACTGCCCATGCGCGCCTCTGGAGTATGCGCGGCCAATGTCCCTGATGGTCAAGCCATGTGGGAGACATCCAATTCACTTTGGTCGGCCGTTCAAGCGGGCGCCAACATGGTCTATCATGCCGCTGGATGGTTGGAGGGGGGGCTCATCGCGAGCCCCGAAAAGTTGGTCATGGACTGCGAGATACTCCAGCATATCCAGCGCTATATGGATCCAATGTTGACGGCTACTGATCCAGGCTCTCTGGCCCTCGATGCCATCGCCGAAGTCGGCCAAAACGGCCACTTCTTTGGCATTCAACACACTCAAGATCGCTATGAAACGGCCTTTTACCAACCCTTTTTAAGTGATTGGAAAAATTACGAAGCTTGGGAAGTTGCAGGTGGCATTTGGACGGCGGAACGGGCGCATCAAACATACAAATCCATATTGGAGACGTATGAAGAGCCACCAATGGAGGATGCCATCCGCGAGGAGCTTGTAGACTTTGTGGCACGGCGCAAAGCCGAAGGCGGGGCACCCACCGATTTTTAACGCCTGACCGCTACTCGATTGGAGTCAACGGGTGCAGCCGCCGCGGTCGTCCTGGAACAAGCGCCAAAAATAGCAACAATTGCAGCTATTAGCCGTGTGTTAAGTGGCGTTGGCCCACAATCGTTGAAACGACGGGTGTTTGTTATGCACGGGCTGATCAATCGCGCTATCCAATGTTACTACCGAGACACGTATGGACGTGACGCGTGGATCGGCATTGTGCGCGAACTTGATCTCGCCTTCTCCGGGTTCGAGCCCATGCTGCACTATCCCGACGAGGTATCCCACGCTGTCATCAATGAAATCGCACGGGTGTTGGACAAACCCCGTGAGGGGGTGCTTGAGGATTTGGGGACTTACCTGGTGTCCCATCCAAACGTTGAAGCACTCCGGCGCTTGCTGAGGTTTGGTGGTGTCACTTTCATTGAGTTTCTCAATTCACTTGATGATTTGCCAGGCCGTGCACGCTTGGCTGTGGAAGATTTGGAATTGCCCGATCTTGAACTGCGAGAACACGGCAACCGGAGTTATTCTCTCACCTTGCATTGTGATGGCAATGGATTTGGACATGTCATGGCGGGCGTTCTGCGGGCGATGGCTGACGACTACGGCGCGCTCGTCTTTCTGGAACATCGCGGTTCTGGCGGTGCCATCGAGACGTTGGATATCACAGTGTTTGAAACGGACTTCTCAGAAGGCCGATCATTCGAACTCGGTGCGGAGGCAAGCTGATGCAAACTGCGCTTGATACTTTGTGTCCAATGCACGTTGTTCTTGATGACACGGGGCACATTGTTCACGGGGGCCCTACATTGTCCAAGGTTTTGGATGAACCTTGTATCGGCAAGCGGTTCTTGGAAGTCTTTGAACTCAAGCGCCCACGCGCAGTCCAAAGCATGACTGATTTGCGAGAAATGTCTGGGATCACGTTGCATTTGCGCATGCGCGACGCGACCAAGACCAGCCTTAAGGGAGTCATGATCCCTGTTGCCTCGACGGGTCAATTTATCATCAACTTGTCGTTTGGCATTTCAGTCGTCGAAGCCGTTCGCAATTACGCGCTGACCTCTTCGGATTTTGCCGCGACCGATCTCGCAATTGAGATGCTTTATCTCGTGGAGGCCAAATCCGCTGCGTTGGAAGCCAGCCGTACCCTCAACCAACGTTTGCAGGGGGCGATGATCGCCGCAGAAGAGCAGGCCTTCACCGACACACTCACGGGCCTAAAAAATCGTCGGGCGCTCGATCACGTGCTCGCACGCCTATCTGAATACCGCAGTCCATTTTCTCTCATGCAATTGGATTTGGATTTCTTCAAAAAGGTCAACGACACAATGGGCCACGCGGCGGGTGATCACGTTCTTCTTCAAGTGGCGCGAATCCTGGTTGAAGAAACTCGCAGCGACGATACCGTAGCACGTGCCGGAGGCGACGAGTTTGTTTTGATTTTCCACAATACTTGGAAAGCAGAGCAATTGGCTGAGATCGCAGCGCGTTTGATCAAGCGGCTCGAAGAGCCAATCCCATTTGGCAGCCAAACTTGCCGCATCTCGGGAAGTATCGGGATCACATGCACATCTCAGTACGACACACTCAATTTGGGCCGGATTTTCGAAGACGTAGACATCGCCCTTTATGCGTCTAAACACGCAGGACGGGGGCGGTACACATTCTACACAGATGATCTGCGCGATGGTGATGTGCTCCAGGGCATCCAGGCCGTGAGCTAGGTAACACGTGTTTAATGCTGCCAAAACCCAAATTGCGTTGACCTGCCAATCGATACCGTTTTGCCAAGTTGTCTCGAGTTGGGATGACACGATAGCGCTCTCTTGGCTTGGGATGACCCATGTGGCTTGCCTAAATTCTACGCATCTTTGGATGGGTTGAGGACGATTCTAATCGACAGCCAAGCGGGGGAAACCCCGGAGTAAAACAGAAGGCGAGCCTGCCATCATCCGTCGTTGAACTCGCAGAGAAATAGTCTCAAGCTCATGATAAGATTGTATTAAAATTATCCTCGGAGTTTCAAGTGGCGCCTAAAATGAAAATTTTGAAACCGGTTGCAAAATTTTGAAACCGGTTGCAATATGTGCTTACCGTCAAGACGGTTCGGTTTTTGGTTGACGATTGACCGCATCCCCGGCCTAAATTTGCGGTACGCGGGATCAATGCCCGCAAGGGACGCGAGGGACAGAAAACAAAATACAGAGATTGCCGATTGTTCAGGGAAACCGCGCGACCAGACGCCCCTCGAAACATCGGCTATGACATTCGAACGACGGTTCGAATACGGCGAAATAAAAAAGCCATTTTATCCTAGGGAGGACTACATGAAAAAACTACTTTTGGCCGGCGCCGCGCTGGCACTGATGGCAGGCGCAGCAGCCGCTGAACGCTACGTTGTGATCACGCACACACAAGGCACAGACCCGTTCTGGCCGGTCGTGGAAAAAGGTGCACGTGACGCCGCAGCCGCAGTCGGCGCGGAAATCGAGTACAACTTCGACCCATCCGGCGACATGGCTGGCATGGCAAAGCTGATCGAAGCCGCAGCCGCTTCCAACCCAGACGGCATCGTGGTGTCTCTGCCTGACGCGGCGGCGCTTGGCCCAGCAATCAAAGCAGCGGCCGACGCGGGCGTGCCTGTGATCACAATGAACTCCGGTCTTGAGAGCTCCAAAGAGGTTGGCGCTCTGATGCACGTGGGTCAGCCTGAGCGTCTCGCCGGTGAATCTGCCGGTATGCGCGCAAAAGCGGAAGGCGTGACAAACGGCCTTTGCCTTAACCAAGAAGCGTTCAACACAGCGCTTGTTGACCGTTGCGAGGGCTATTTCTCCGGTCTCGGTGGCGATCTGAACATGATCGACGTGTCAAACGACGTGACACAGATCGAAACACGGACCGCTGCTGCGCTCTCCGCAGACCCCACGATAGACGGTGTTCTCGCGGTTGGTCCGCACGTTTGTGCCGCTGCAAACAAAGCGATCAAAGACGTGGGCGCAGACGTGCATTTGGCATGCTTTGACCTCTCTCCAGAGGTTATGGACATGATCAAAGCTGGTGACGCGTCCTTTACCATCGACCAGCAGCAGCGTCTGCAAGGCTACATGCCGATCATTGTGCTGCACCTCTACAACGCCAACGCAGGCATGCTGCCAGGTGCGAACATCCCATCGGGCCCAGGCTTCGTGGATGCGTCCAACGCCGATCAAGTGGCCGCACAAGCCGGCGTGAACCGCTAAGGTCAGCAAGACATATGGCGCCGCTCCCTTGGGGCGGCGCCATACTTTTGGGGAGAGGGACCACATGTCAGATCGCAGTGAATCAGACAGACTTAAGCAAGAAGGGTGGCTCGGACGCACCCTGCGTAGACCGGAAATCGGCTCGTTCATCGTGATGGTCGTCATCATCGTGGCGCTTGCGATGGCCTCCGAAGGCAAAGCGTTCAACGCACTTGGTCTGAAAAACAACGTCGCCATCATCTCACAGCTTGGCATCATCGCCACCGGAGCCGCGCTTTTGATGATCGCGGGCGAATTTGACCTCTCCATCGGGCCAATGATTGCCTTTGCGGGCATGTCTATCGCCATCATGATGAAATGGGGGCTTCCATTTGGCCTAGGAGAAGCGACACCGTTTCTCGCCTTCCTCATCACACTTTGTATGACACTGGCTTTTGGCTGGCTCATCGGAAACATCATCGTCCGATCGGGGCTTTCAAGTTTTATCGTAACGCTCGCCTTTTGGTTCTTCCTGCGCGGTCTGACCGAGGTCTGCTTCCGCCTGATCAACCAAAACACCAACGTCTCCGGCCTGCCGGACTACAAAGAGACAAGCTGGTTTGCGGAGCAAATGGGCGGCGAAGTCTTTGGCTGGTTCTATGACGCATGGTTCTGGATCGGCACCAAGGTCGGGGCCGGGCTTGAGTTCACCGCAGACATGAGCCGTGACGCCAAGATTGACCTCATTACACAGTTGGGCTTCCTCAATATTAACCGCAAAATGGAACAATGGGTCACCGGCTTTGACGCGCGCCTTTTGTGGTTCATCATCATCGCGGGTGTTGCATGGTTTGTGCTCAACCGCACACAACTGGGCAACTGGATTTATGCCACGGGTGACAACCAAGACAGCGCGCGTGCCAATGGTGTGCCCGTGGATCAGGTGAAAATCGGCCTTTTCATGTTCTCCGCCTTCTGCGCCACGATCTTTGCCACGTGTCAGGTTTTCGACACCAACTCGTCTGACGCCGCCAAAGGCATGTTCAAAGAGCTAGAGGCCATCGCGATTGCGGTTGTGGGCGGCATCCTGATGACAGGGGGTTTTGGCACCATACTTGGGGTCATCTTCGGTGCCGTCACCTTTGGTCTTGTGGCCAACGCCGTGTTCTTCATTCCATGGATCGACGGCTCTTGGTTCCGCGTATTCGTGGGCACCGTGCTTCTGGCCGCCGTTTTCGCCAACGAACGCATCCGCAAACGCATCACGGGGGGTATCTGATCATGGCGGAACCATATCTTTCCGTACGCGGCTTGGTGAAGCGCTTTGGCCCCTTCACGGCTCTGGCGGGCGTCGATCTCGACGTCTATCCCGGCGAAGTCCACGCGCTCTTGGGCGACAACGGTGCAGGCAAATCCACGCTCATCAAAACGCTGGCGGGCGTGCACCAACCCACCGAAGGCCAAATCTTGATCGAAGGCAAGCCGACCGAGTTCCGCTCGCCCCGGGATGCCTCTGCCGCCGGGATCGGCACGGTGTATCAGGACCTCGCTCTGAACCAGCTTTTGTCGGTCACGCGCAACTTCTTCATGGGGCGGGAACTCATCAGCCCTTTGGGGACGATGCGCACCAAAGAGATGAACGAGATTGCGCATAATGAAATGCTCAAGATCGGCATCGACTTCTCTGACCCGACCCAAGCTGTGGGCACCATGTCCGGTGGTCAACGGCAGACGCTTGCGATTGCCCGTGCGATCTATTTCGGCGCCAAGGTTCTTATTCTCGACGAACCTACCTCGGCTCTTGGTCAAAAACAACAGATGGGTGTTCTAAAGACGATCAAACGTGTGCGCCAACGCGGCGACATTGCAATCATCTTCATCACCCATAACGAGATCCACTCGCGGCTTGTCGGCGACCGTTTCACATTCCTCGCGTTGGGCAAGGTGATCGGCGCTGGCGCATCCGAGGAAATCTCGGACACCGAAATGCGTCGTCTGATGTCTGGCGGTGCCGAGATGGGCGATCTGAAGCAAGAACTGGCGTCTATCTAAGCGGATCCAGTTAGGTGAGAGGGAGGGGCATGCGAGGTCTATTCAATCCAGACGCTTGCCCCGTTCTTGTTTGGGTCACCGGAGGCCGTGGCGATCCCTGCACGATTTGCATCGACGCGAGGCGCGGTGCGCAATGCCCGCCATCGTTGCCTCTCATTTCTTATTCTCGCCCAACGCCAAATGAATTTGGTCCGTTTGGGCCCCGTTTCGGAGACCTATGATGACTGAAACAATCCGATTGACCGCAGCCCAAGCCATGGTGCGCTACCTTGCTGCCCAGAAAAACGCCGCGGGCGAGACCTATATCGCAGGCTGCTGGGCCATCTTTGGCCATGGCAATGTCGCGGGCCTTGGCGAAGCGCTCTATGGCGCGCGCGATGTGTTGCCGACCTATCGCGGCCACAATGAACAAACGATGGCCCACACCGCCATCGCCTATGGCAAACAATCGCGCCGCGACCGCGCGATGATGGTCACCACCTCCATCGGTCCAGGCGCCACCAATGTAGTTACCGCGGCTGCCTTGGCCCATTGCAACCGTTTGCCGGTTCTGATTGTACCGGGTGATGTCTTTGCCTCTCGGGCGCCGGATCCGGTGCTGCAACAGCCTGAGGTTTTTGGCGACGGTACCGTCAGCGCCAATGATTGTTTCCGCCCGGTGTCGCGCTATTACGACCGCATCACGCGCCCTGAACATTTATTGACCGCGCTTCCCAGGGCCATGCGCGTACTCACTGATCCTGCGGAATGTGGGCCTGTTACACTGGCCTTCTGCCAAGATGTCCAAGGCGAGGCATTCGACTACCCCGCGAGCTTCTTTGAGGCCAAAACTTGGAACCGTCGCGCGCCTCAGCCTGACCCTTTTGAGATTTCTGCTGTGGCGGATCTCCTGGCCAGCGCGTCTCGTCCGGTCATCGTGGCGGGCGGCGGCGTCTACTATGGTCATGCCAACGAGGCGCTGCTCCGCTTTGCCGAAACCCACAATATCCCCGTGACCGAAACGCAGGCGGGTAAATCCTCCATGCCTTGGGATCACCCGCTAAACCTTGGTCCTTTGGGTGTCACCGGCGGTGAAGCGGCCAATGAAGCTTGCGCCCAAGCAGATGTGGTCATCGGTGTGGGCACACGGTTCCAAGATTTCACGACGGGCTCTTGGTCGATTTTCAAGAACTCCGCACGCCGCCTCGTCAGCCTCAATGTCCAAGCATATGACGCCATGAAGCACGGCGCGACTCCAATTTGCGCCGATGCCAACGCAGGTCTTGCCGCTCTGTCCGATCGGCTTGGCGGGCTTAAATTCAACGGCCCCAACTCCGATGCAAAGCCAGGCTGGTTTGCCAAGGTTGATCCGCTCACCGCGCCGCCGGGGGCGGGCAACGCGCTTCCCACCGACATGCAGGTTATTGGTGCCGTCCAACGGGCCCAAACCCCTCAAACCGTTGTCATGGGCGCCGCCGGCACCATGCCGGGCGAGCTGCACAAATTGTGGAAAGCCCAAGGCCCGGGCGGCTATCACATGGAATATGGCTTCTCTTGCATGGGCTATGAAATCGCGGGTGCCATGGGCATCAAGATGGCCCAACCCGAGGCCGACGTGATCGCAATGGTTGGCGACGGCTCCTACATGATGGCCAATTCGGAGATGGCAACCGCAGCCATGATGGGCATCGGCTTCACCGTTGTAATCACCGACAACCGCGGCTTTGGCTGTATCAACCGACTTCAGATGGGCACGGGGGGCGCGGAGTTTAACAACCTCCTCGACACCGCTGTGCATGAAACGCCGTCCAATATCGACTTTGCGGCGCATGCCGCCGCCATGGGCGCCACGGCTGTCAAAGTCTCTGATGTTGCAGAGTTGGAAGCGGAACTGGTCAAGGCCAAGGGCACGACGAAACCATATGTGATCGTCATCGACACCGATCCCTATCCATCGACCGAACATGGCGGCGCATGGTGGGATGTGGGCGTGCCTGAAGTCTCCGATCGGCAAAGCGTGCTTGATGCGCGCGCCAAATGGGACAATGGCCGCAAGGATCAATCGCTCACATGATGTCGCGCGTGTTTGATGTCCAACTTCCGTTCTTCATCCCGATCTGGCGGAGGATCGCACTCACGCTTTTTGTGGGCGTTTGGGCGATCTTCGAATGGACGTTGGACAATCAAATTTTGGCGATCCTGACGGGTATGATTGCCGTCTATCTGGCGCTGCAGTTCTTCGTCTTCTTCGATCCCAAAACGCCCGAAGAAAAGGAAAATGAGCAGTGAGTAAACTCCTGTGCCACCCCGCAGAAGGCCGACGCAAAATCCACGATATCACGCCGGAAAGCGCCAATTGGAGCTATGTGGGTTTCGGGCTTTATGACTTGGCCTCTGGCGAGACGGCATCAGAAGAGACCGGTGATCGCGAGGTGATCCTGGTTGTCGTCGAGGGCAAAATCACTCTCGAAGCCGCGGGCCAAGACTGGGGTGAACTGGGCGAGCGAATGAGTGTTTTTGAGCGCTCCGCGCCGCACTGTCTTTATGTCCCCGGTGGCCAATCCTGGAACGCCAAGGCGACGACTGAAGCCAAACTAGCTGTCTGTCACGCACCCGCGCTGGGCGCGTATCCCGCGCAGCGACTGGGGCCTGACGGCATCACCCTGACCCCCCGCGGCAAAGGCCAAAACACGCGCTACATCAACAACATCGCCATGGAAGACCGTGACGTGGCGGGCAGCTTGTTGGTGACCGAGGTTTTCACCCCCGATGGCAACTGGTCGTCGTACCCCAGCCACCGCCACGACGAAGACGATTTCCCGCGCATGACCTATCTCGAAGAAACCTACTATCACCGCCTCAATCCCGCCCAGGGCTTTGGCGTGCAACGGGTCTACACCGAGGACGGCAGCCTCGATGAAACCATGGCTGTGAACGACGGTGATGTGGTTCTTGTGCCCAAAGGTCACCACCCATGTGGTGCGCCCTACGGCTATGAGATGTACTACCTCAACGTGATGGCCGGACCTGTGCGCAAATGGCGGTTCGAAGCCGATCCAGATCATGCATGGATTATGGAGCGCGACGGTTAATCGCACAGGTCTTATTTGGCTCTCATTACTTTTGGGAAAGCGGCCGGGGAAAGCCCCCTAAGCGGCCAGCCCTTTGCTCCCAAGGCTGAGAAACTTCTGACGCCGCATCGCACGCAGTTCGTCACCTGATTTGCCGTCAAGCTCAGCCAGCAACTGACCAATCGCTTGGCCAACGATGGTTATGGTGCGCTCACGATCGCGTTGTGCGCCGCCCATGGGCTCGGGGATGACCCTATCACACACGCCAAGCTTATAAAGATCTTGCGCGGTCAACCGTAGAGCTTGCGCCGCTTCGCGCATCTTCTCGGAGTCTTTCCAGAGGATCGAGGCACAGCCCTCTGGGCTGATCACGGAGTAAACGGAATGCTCGAGCATCGCCACACGATTGGCCGTCGCGAAGGCCACGGCACCGCCGGACCCGCCTTCGCCGATAATGATCGAGACCAATGGAACGCGTAGGTTGAGGCAGGCCTCGGTCGAGCGGGCGATGGCCTCAGACTGACCACGTTCCTCAGCGCCTTTGCCAGGATAGGCGCCGGGTGTGTCCACAAGCGTCACAACAGGAAGCCTAAACCGGTCCGCCATCTCCATCAAACGGATCGCTTTGCGGTACCCCTCTGGCCGCGCCATGCCAAAGTTACGTTTGATACGGCTTTGCGTGTCAGAGCCTTTCTCATGGCCGATAACCATCACGGGGACATCGTTCAAACGAGCCAAACCCCCAATCACCGCGCAATCCTCGCCAAAGCCACGATCTCCCGCCAGCGGAACGAACTCTTGAAAAAGCGCTTCGATGTAGTCGTTGCAATGGGGCCGCTCGGGATGGCGAGCCACCTGGCATTTGCGCCAAGGGGTCAGGTCATCATAAAGTTCTTCGAGCAGGTTTGCGGCTTTCTCATCAAGCGCGGACGCTTCGTCGGCGACGTCCATCTCCTCGTTTTGGCGGGCCATAGCCCGCAGCTCCTCCGCCTTGCCTTCAATCTCAGCTAGGGGTTTTTCAAAGTCGAGGTAATGCGCCATGGATGGTCCCCGCACGGCCGGTGTTAGTGTTCCAAGCTATATGGCGCGGAGGAGGCGCGGATGCAATATCTTGTGGCCTAGGTGCTTGGCGTGAGCAAAGCAATTGTGAGTGAGCCCAACAGCATCATCGCCATCGCAAAATTGACCCACCGCAGGACGTCTGGGCGTCCCAACAGCTTGCGGATTTGAATGCCCAACAACACCCAGGTTGACGTCGAAACCACGGCGCAGGCCACGTAGAGCCCTGCCACAATCAAGACCGAAAGCAAATCGCGCCCGGTTGCATAGAGCGTGATTGCCCCCAAGGCCATGGACCATGCCTTGGGATTGACCCATTGAAAGGCAGCAGCCTGAAGGAACGTCAAGGGTTTGCCGTTGGCTGCGCCTTCGCGCGGTGGTGCGGCTGTCGCGATTTTCCATGCGAGCCACACCATATAGACCACCGAGAGGACTTTTAGGATCGTGTGGCTTGGCGGCCAGGCGTCGAAGACTTCCATGGCGCCCAATCCGACTAGGAGGACCATGAGCGGAAACCCAATGCCAATGCCAGCCATATGTGGTACCGACCGGCGCAGGCCAAAGTTCAAACCCGACGCCATAAGCATCAAATTGTTGGGCCCTGGTGTGATCACCGTGACGAATGCAAAACTTGCGAGGGCGAGGAAAACTGAAAGGTCCATTCACACATATTGACGCGTACAAGCCGCTGTGTTCTTGCAAAAATGCGATTTTTGGACCTACTTTTGCAATTAATGGTGAAGATGAATCATATAAACGACCGTATATTGTGTGAATTGGAGCGCGATGGTCGCCTGAGCAATATCGAATTGGCCGAACGAGTCGGGCTCTCTCCCTCTGCATGCCTACGTAGGGTGGCTGCACTTGAGGCAGACGGGGCGATTACGGGATACCGAGCTGTGATAGACCGATCAAAACGCGGGGTTGGGTTCCTGGCCTACATCGGCGTAGGGCTGTCGGCGCATACCAAAGCGGCGCAGGAGAAATTTGAACGCGCCATGGTGCTCAGCCCTGAAGTGCGCGAGTGCCACAATATCACAGGCTCCATTGAGTATCTTCTGCGCGTGGAATGCGCCGATCTGAAATCCTACAAACTCTTCCACACCGATGTTTTGGGGATATTGCCGGACGTCCATTCCATCACGACTTATGTCGTTATCGGTTCCCCCAAAGACTCGCGGGCTTGATAGGCGGGTGGCCTGTCGGTCTTTTTGCGTTCGGGTGCCTTAGCTTTGGAGCGAGATTGCGCCGGGAAGACGGCGTGTAGCGCGAGTTCAGGTGCAGCCAAAACCGTGGCGCCGCATCCATCGAGAAGGTGTGTGACTGGCGCCATGGCCACTTGGGAGAGCACAACTGTGCGCAAATCGCGCCGGGCAACCAGGACTTCGATAACGGCGGCGGCGATGGCGGCATGAAAACCAGCGTGGTCGCCTGATGTGTAAAGCGGCCAAAATTTTTCAAGGACGATTGAGACATACGGCACATCTGTCTGCGCGCGTTGCCGTTCTTCTTCATAGAGCGCCAAACTTGATTTGCCGGCGGCGTCATGAGCGCTCACCAAAAGTGTTCCCACGCGGAGATCAGCCGCCGTGCGCAGCATGGCGCGGTCCATGCGTTGGCCGCCTGCTGTTTCTACGGGCGCGCCCAAAGCCGCACTTGTACAAAGCACAGGCGCATGGGCACCTTTGACGAAGACTTCGATTTCTTTAGACAGTTGGTGGGTCATCCCCTCGCGTTGCGCGCGCAATAACCAGTCATTGCGCACGATATGTTCAAAGCGTTTTGCCGGTAGCAGACGATCACGCAGGCGATTAAACGTCGCCACATGGGCGTCGGTCGTGTGCAGCAACAGCAGGTTGGCGGTCATGTATTCACCTCTTGCCCCCGCGTGCAGTATGTTCCGACGCCTCCTAACGATCAGTTAATCTGTGGAGATCATCTCCGATTGGCGCACGATGACTTCGGCTTGTTTGATCGACGCGATGTCGACCAAGCGGCCTTTGTAGACGGTCGCGCCTTCGCCCTTTGCTTTGGCCTCTTCCATCGCCGCGAGAATTTCGCGGGCTTCGGCGACGGCCTCCTCAGAAGGCGTGAAGACGTCATTGGCCAGGGCGACTTGTTTTGGGTGGATGGCCCATTTGCCAACCATGCCGAGCGTTGCCGAACGCAGCGCCTGGGCGCGGAAGCCTTCGTCGTCGGAGAAATCACCGAAAGGTCCATCGACAGGTAACACGCCATGGGTGCGGCAGGCGGCCACGATGGCGGCTTGGGCCCAATGCCATGGGTCGGACCAGTGCTTTTGACCCTCGTGGAGCATGTAGTAGTTGGCTTGTGTGCCGCCGATGCCCGTTGTGGCCATGCCCATGGAGGCGGCGAAGTCCGCAGCGCCGAGGCTCATGGCAGCAAGGCGCGGAGAGGCCGCGGCGATTTCTTCGACATGCGCGATGCCCGCGGCACTTTCGATGATCACTTCAAAGCTGATTTTTTTGCTCCGCCCTTTTGCGGCTTCTACGGCGCTGGCGAGCGCATCGACAGCGTAAATGTCGGCGGCACAGCCGACTTTGGGGATCATGATCTGATCAAGGCGTTCGGAGGCGTTTTCCAGAAGCTCGACCACGTCACGGTACCAATAGGGCGTGTCGAGCCCGTTGATGCGCACCGAAAGCGTCTTGGGGCCCCAGTCTATGGTGTTTATGGCGTCGATTACATTTTGACGCGCGCTGTCTTTGTCAGACGGTGCGACGCTGTCTTCGAGGTCGAGGTTGATCACATCCGCAGCGGAGACGGCCATTTTTTCAAAGATGGCAGGACGCGAGCCGGGGCCAAAAAGTTGACAGCGATTGAGTCGGGCCACAGGGGCAGGTTGCAAGCGGAAGGACATGGCGGCCTCGAAAGTTTGTTACAATTATGGTCGTCTTTGGGGTAGATTATTGCGTGACATGCTGCAAGTGCGAATTTGCATACGCAGCATGGCTTGGACGAAGAATGGCTTGGTCGATTGAGTCGGTCTAGTTGCTTTGGTGCGGGATATTCTTCTGTATCTATTCAAGATTCGAAGAAAAATTGCACACATATCGAGAAATGCGCCCTAAATCGCAATGAAGGTGCATGGGTTTTGCTGCATTTTCCCACCAACTGTCGGAGGGATACCAATGATTCAAACACCATATCTGCTTTTCCTGGGCGATGCGCCCGACCAACTGGCTGCCAAAGTTGCGCAAGGGATCAAAGACTGGCGCCCTGAGAATGCAGTGGGCCAGCTGCGTTTGCCGGGCTGTGGCGCGGATATGGGCTTGACTGATATGAACCTACAAGAAGGTCTTGCTGCCGGTGCCAAGACGTTGGTGATTGGTGTGGCCAACCGTGGTGGCGTGATCTCGGATGAGTGGAAAAAGGTTCTCGTGGCGGCATTGGAGGCTGGCTACGACCTGGCGGCGGGTTTGCATAACTTGCTGCGCGACGAAGATGAACTTCAAGCTGCAGCCAAAATTCATGGGCGGACGCTCCATGATGTGCGGGTGCCCTCGGTGGCCTATCCGATTGCCAATGGGCAAAAGCGCAGCGGCAAGCGCGTGTTGGCGGTGGGCACCGATTGTTCCTGTGGCAAGATGTATACAGCCATGTCTATGGACGCTGAGATGCGTGAGCGCGGCTTGAAATCGACGTTCCGCGCCACTGGGCAAACCGGTATCTTGATCACCGGTCGCGGTGTGCCGCTTGATGCTGTGATCGCCGATTTTATGGCGGGCGCGGTTGAAGCGTTGACGCCCGACAATGATGAGGATCACTGGGATCACATTGAAGGGCAAGGGAGCCTTTTCCATGTATCCTATTCGGGCGTGACCATGGCGTTGATCCATGGTGGCCAGCCCGATGCTTTGATCCTCGCACATGAGCCCACGCGGACCCACATGCGCGGCTTGCCGCATTATGGATTGCCTAGCCTTGAGCAGCTGCGCGACACCGCATTTCCGCTGGCGCGCGTTGCCAACCCTGCCTGCCAAGTTGCGGGTGTGTCGGTAAATACCAAAGCGCTGGGCGAAGAAGACGCACGCAAGTGTCTTGAAGAGATTGAGGCACGCATGGGCATTCCGGCCACTGACCCCTTCCGATTTGGTGCGGGGGCACTGGTGGATGCGCTGATCGCGCTGTAGCACCTGCTTGCGGCTCCTGTCGGTGCCTCCTACGGGGATATTTGTAGCCAGATGAAACCCAGGTCTTTGGGAGAAAGGCGCGCTATGATCGAGGTCAGTCAGGATACCTTCAAACTGGCGGAAGTGTTCACCATTGCGCGTGGCTCTCGGACTGAAGCCCACGTGATCACGGTGCGTGTGACACGTGGTGGTGTGACGGGCTGGGGAGAGTGTGTGCCCTATGCGCGGTATGGTGAGACGTTGGAGAGCGTTGCGACCGAAATCGCCGGTCTGCCTGAGGACATTGACCGAACCGCGCTGCAAGCAGCATTGCCGTCCGGTGCCGCCCGCAATGCCGTGGATTGTGCGCTTTGGGACCTCGAGGCCAAAACCGCCGATTGCCGGGTTTGGGAACTTGCGGGAGTCTCTGTGCCGAGCCCACAAGTGACCGCCTTTACGCTCTCCTTGGCGTCACCGGACAAAATGCGGGACCAAGCCGCGCGCAATGCCCACCGTCCGCTATTGAAGACCAAGCTTGGCGGTGGTGAGGAAGACGTTGCGCGGATTGAAGCGGTGCGTGCAGGTGCGCCAGATGCGCGTATCATTGTCGATGCCAACGAAGGATGGACCCCCGATCTCTATCAAACCCTTGCACCTGTGTTGGTACGTTTGGGCGTGGAGATGGTGGAACAGCCACTGCCAGCTGGCCAAGACGAGACACTTTTGGAGTTGGACCGCGTCTTGCCTGTCTGCGCTGACGAATCCTGCCATGATCGTGCATCTTTGCCGGACCTCGTGGGCAAGTACGATATGGTCAACATCAAGCTCGACAAGACAGGTGGCCTGACTGAGGCGTTGGCCTTGCGCGCGGCCTCCATCTCTGCAGGCTATCGGGTGATGGTTGGCTGCATGGTTGGCTCCTCTTTGGCCATGGCACCGGCCACGTTGATCGCCCAGGGTGCGGCGGTGGTGGACCTTGACGGACCGCTTCTTCTCGCCGAAGACCGCCCACAGCCACTTCATTTTGACCAAAGCGGCATCCATCCACCCGCCGCTGAGACTTGGGGATAAAACCATGAGCCGAATCGTTTACGTCAACGGAGAATACCTGCCTGAAGAAGAGGCCAAAATTTCGATTTTTGATCGCGGGTTTTTGATGGCAGATGGGGTCTATGAGGTGACTTCGGTCCTCGATGGCAAGCTCATTGATTTTGATGGTCACGCCGTACGTCTGGAACGCTCTCTCAATGAACTCGACATGCGCCAACCCATGACCAAGGACGACCTACTTAAGGTGCACCGCAAACTGGTGGCTGACAACAGCATCGAAGAGGGTATGGTTTATCTTCAGATCACCCGTGGCGCGCCAGGGGATCGCGATTTTGTTTTCCCCGATCCAGATGAAACGCCCTGTACGGTGGTGCTCTTCACCCAGAACAAACCTGGCCTCGCCAACAGCCCTGCGGCTTCCAAAGGCATGACAGTGATCACCATTGATGACGAACGTTGGGGCCGTCGCGACATCAAAACGGTGCAGCTTCTTTACCCTTCAATGGGCAAGATGATGGCCAAGGCTGCCGGTGCCGATGATGCATGGATGGTCCAAGAGGGCTTTGTGACCGAGGGCACGTCGAACAATGCCTATATCGTCAAAGGCAACACGATCGTGACGCGAGCATTGTCAAACGACATCCTGCACGGCATCACGCGAGCTGCTGTATTGCGCTTTGCCAACGAGGCGCAAATGACCGTGGAAGAGCGCAACTTCACCGTGGCCGAAGCGCAAGAAGCCGACGAAGCCTTCATCACTTCGGCCTCGACCTTCGTCATGCCTGTGGTGAAGATTGATGACGCAACATTGGGTGATGGCACACCAGGCCGGGTGGCCCCACGCTTGCGCGAGATTTACCTTGAAGAAAGCCGCAAAGCTGCAATCTAGGTGCGCATATCGCCGCTCTGAATTGCATCTGTGCCGCACTGTTGGCGTCTGCGGCATGGAAGGGTAATTTCCCCTTGCGCAAAATAGCCATGCGCGGCACAGCGGTCGCGGCTCGGCATCCGCCGGGGGACCATTGGGGGACATATGCGCAGTTTAATGGGTGGCCTTGTGCTTGTTTTGGGGGTGGCCGGACTTGGCTACTGGGGCGCGAACTCATACTCGGGACGGATAGAAGGCCGGATCGGTGCCGCCGCCGATGCCATTGCGGATGGCACAATGCACAAAGTGACAGTGAGCACAGAGGGTCGTGACATTACGCTTTCTGGGCTCGTCAACGATGAGGACGAACGCAGGGCACTCCTGACCGCGATGCATGCGGTCGAGGGACGCCGAGTTGTCCGCGACGACCTGCGCACACTTCCTTTCCAATCGCCTTACCGGACTACGATCATCAAATTCCCAAGCGGAGAGCTTCGTCTCGGTGGTTCTGTCCCCCAGGAAAAACAGCGCGTAGCCCTCAAAGAAAGCGTCTCAATTGGTCAGGACGGGACAGACCTTGCCTCTGGTGCTCCTGCGGATTGGCTGGACCTGACACAACGTGCTGCCAAGACGGCCGCGGAGCTTAACGAAGGTCAAGTGACCCTTCAAGACCGGACGATTATCGTCGAGGGCATTCTGGATACGCCACGAAACCTCGACGCCGCCCTGGATGCCTTTGGAGTGCTTCCTGACGACGTTGCCTTGAACACCGACGGCGTGACCTTGTTGGACGACGGCAAACCAGCGGTCTTTACGATTGTTTGGGATGACCAAGGCACCGCGCGTGCCACTGGGAAGCTTCCCCAAGGCGTCGCAGATTTTGATCTGGCTGAGGCTTTGGGCATCGCGAGCATCACAGGTGATGCCGCGCCGGGGCTCGTGAACAGCGAAGATGGGCCTGCGGCGCTTTTGGGTGCGATCGCTCTGACCGAATTGGAAAACGGCACACTCCGCTTCGAAGGCAAGACCCTGCTCTATGCGGGTCAAGCCCGCGACCCAAGCGCCAAACGCGCGGTTGAGCAGACGCTCTCTGAACTGCCGAGCCTGTACACCGTCGACACACGCGCCATTAAACTGCGTGACGATGGCACTGCTCCAGCTTTTGACCTTGAACTGTCAGCCTCTGACGGGGCGTCCGTTTCGGGCAAGTTGCCAGAGGGCTTGGAATTGGCAGAGATGGCCGATGCTTTGGGCCTGAATGCGGTGGCAGGTGAGCCCGTACTGGGCCTAACCGGTCCGGACCAAAAGGACGGTGTTTTGGCCTTCCTGGAGCACGCAAGAGGCGTTCTGGGTGTTGCGGAATACGCGACGGTGACGTGGAACGATGGCGCTGCGGGATTGAACATCGGCGCCGTTGCGGGCACCAAAACTGATGTTCTGGCACGGCACCTTGCCGAAGTGTTTCGCAGTGGCACGGTCATCACGGTTGCGATAGCGGAGAGCACCAATACTGACGGCGACCTGCGCACCAACACCCTTAGCGGAGCGCAAGAGCGGTTTTTTGGTGGACATTGGATCCTAGAGCTTGCCTTCGCGGCGGACGCTGAGACCTGCGCAGCGCAGTCGCAAGATGTTTTGGCCCGCGCGAAAGTCAACTTTCTGTCTGGCTCTGCGGAGCTTGATCCGCTCTCCGTTGCCTCCATCAATCAAATTGCGGGCGTCGTGGCGCGTTGTGTGGCGGACGGCGGCCTGCAAGGCGAGATCGGCGGACACACCGACAGCACTGGGGATGTGGAGACCAACACGGCGCTGAGTGTGGCCCGAGCGGACGTTGTACGCGAGGCACTCGTCGCGCGGGGTGTTGATGCGACCGGGCTCACGGCTGTGGGCTACGGCCCCTCCCAACCCATCGCCGACAACGAGACAGACGAGGGCCGCGCGGCCAACCGCCGGACCACGATCATTTGGAGCCAGGCCGCGCAGTAAGCCGCCGACCAATCGGAAAAAGAGAGAGTATCATGTTTCAAAACTGGGGTTTCCTCATCAGCGAGATGGTGGTTCTGATCACCCTTGCGGCACTGCTGGGCTTGTTTGTGGGGTGGTTGATCTGGGGGCGGGGCGCCGCAAACGGGGCAGGTTCGTTGGAAGCGGACCGGTTCAAGCGGGAGTTGGACAATTGCCAAGCGGCACATGCCGATAAAGACGCCCAAATCGCGACGCTCCAAGCCGATCTGGACGCCGCACGCCGCGCTGCAAAAGTTGTGCCGCGTGAGGCCGTCGCCGCTCCGGCAAAAGCGCCAGAGGCCGTCGATTATGATGGTGATGGCGTTGTCGAGGGAACGGATGAAGGCGTAAAGCCCCAGAGCCTGGACGCTGCTCGCGACGGAACGCCGGATGATCTCAAACAGATCAAAGGCATCGGGCCCAAACTGGAACAGCTCTGCTTCACCCTTGGCTTTTACCACTTTGACCAAATCGCCGCCTGGAGTGCAGACGAGGTCGCTTGGGTGGATGCCAATCTCGAAGGCTTCAAAGGCCGCGTGACGCGCGACGATTGGGTGGCACAAGCCAAAGTGTTGTCCGAAGGCGGGACCACGGAGTTCTCAGAGCGGGTCAAAGGTGGCGACGTTTACGAGTGATGGGTTTCAAGCTTGGACGGCACTGGGGGTAGGCCACCCGCCGCCCGCGGCGCCTATTCAGGGCTACTGCTTATTGATCCCGAAAAACGTCACTGCTTAGTGATCTGGCGTACTTAAATGAATGCTACTTTGCCTCTTCAAGACACGCCAAAAAACTAGCGCTATGGGTATGATTGTCAGGAGTGTCACACTCAAAAGCACACAGGGTTATCGTTCGCGACTCCGCCGCATGGATACTCAAATCAGCAGTTTCGAACCCCAAATCAGAAAAAATTCTTTCGGCCAAAAAACTATAAATTTTGGTCTGTTCACCGTGTAACTCGTGCTGCGCCAACAGCTGCATAAGCCTAAGTGCCTCGAGCCGACTGTAGTTCAATAAACCATCGGATTGAAGCTCGCCGACGAGAACATTCGCTTGGGCCATAATAAGCGAAGGCTCTTCCTCGGGCGCCAGAAATAGCGCTGTATCGTCAACAAAAGGTCCAAATTGGTCTATCCACCATGTCTGCTGCTCAAACACAGAGTCAAAACTTCGGCAGCTGGTCGAAAGTCTTTCAAGCCAATGTTCTTGTGAGGCTGCATCTGTCGACAACCCGCACCAGAACGCCAAAAGGAGCAATCCTCTAACGAGATACAATTTGCCTGCTTGCATCGTGAGAGCTGTAGGTCTTTCAACTCGGTTGCTGGGCATAAATGATCCTAGGTCTTCCACTTGATGGAACAGCCAATCGACGGCGTCTGCTCTGCGGGCCCCGTTCCTGTTTCGGCGACCTGCGTCATTGCCTCGTAGAGTTCGCGCGGGCTGTCGGCGGGGCCGGGCGCCATGCGCGTGGCATCGAGCCGTCCACGATATTGCAGGCTGAGGTCTGCGTCAAAGCCAAAGAAATCGGGCGTGCAGACAGCGCCATAGGCGCGGGCCACGTCTTGGGTGGCATCATGCAGATAGGGGAAGGGGAAGCCGTGTTTTTCGGCGAGTTTACACATGTTCTCAAAATTGTCCGCCGGGTAAGCCACCGGATCATTGGAACAGATCGCCGCCACGCCAATCCCGAGCTCTGAAAGCTCACGCGCATCACGGATCATCTTGTCGAGGATCGCCAAGACAAAGGGGCAGTGATTGCAGATGAACATGATCAGCGTGCCGCGTTCACCGCGGATGTCGCTGAGCCCATAGGTTTTGCCATCCGTGGCGGGCAGCGAAAAATTAGACGCAGGCCAGCCGAAATCGCACACAGGCGTATTGAGCGCAGGCATGGTTCAGCCTTCCTTGGCGGTGACGTTCTCGGCAAATGACTTTTCAAACGCCGCCTGTTTGTCGGGGCTCGCCTCGGTCTGATACTTGGCTTTGTACTCGCCAAACGGCATCCCGTAGAACACTTCGCGGGCCACCATCTTGTCCATTTCAATGCCCTTCTCGGCCGCGGCTTCTTGATACCAACGGCTCAGGCAATTCCGGCAAAAGCCAGCAAGGTTCATCATGTCGATGTTTTGTACCTCTGGCCGTTCGTCCATCAGGTGTTGTTGCAAACGGCGAAAGGCGGCGGCTTCGATCTCGATGCGGGTCTGGTCGTCCATGGCGGGCTCCTTTGGCTTTGCTCAGATATCGGCGTCTTTGAGGGCGGCGACAAGGTGCGGCGCCAAACGATCCGCCCAGGCCACCTGCGCGGCGGGTTCTTCGATGAGATCGTTACGCACTTCGACCAACACATTGCCACGTCCGGTCTCAAGCGCGTGGCGCGCGATACTGTCGCCTGGCAAATGGCCGGAGTAGGGGACATTGCCATCAACGCAAAGATCGCTCTCGGCCTTGAGCCGCGCCAAAAGCGGATCAGAGAGCCGCGTGTCATGGGCAAAGAGCAATCCCACATGCCAGGGCCGCGGCGGGCGGTTTTTGAATTGGGGTGTGAACGAATGGATCGCGCATATGACGCTGTTGGCTTGGCGCGCAGCCAATCGCTCCAACGCGGCATGGTATGGACGATGATAGGCGTCTATACGCCGTTCGCGCTCGGCCGCATCGGCGGACCGGTTGGCGGGAATGATCGTCCCGTCATACAGCTTCATCAAAATCGTCGGATCATCTTCGCCGCGGTTGGGATCAATCACCAAGCGCGAGAAATCGGCGAAGATGGCGGGGCTGTCGAGAGCCTCAGCCAAACGCGAGGCCAAACCCGCAGCACCGATGTCAAAGGCGATGTGCCGCGCCATGTCGTCTGTACCGATGCCAAGGTCTCCACAACCCACGTCGTCCGGCACGCGGTTTGTGGCATGATCGCATGTGACCACCCAACGCCCTGGCCGAGTTTCGCCTTCGATCCAAAAGGGAGGATGTTCCATAATAAGGGGTCCTGATTGAGACATATCGCACACGACGCGCGTCTTATCTGCAAAGTAGGTTGTCCGCGAGAGGGGAATGGGCCATAAGGCGCGCGAAACGGTTAGCGGTAACATCGACCACATCTGTTGCGCCCCATGTCCCATTCGCGCATCACTGCGTCAGAACCAGAGCGAGGCAAGATATGCTCAGACAACGCAATGTGAAAATCGTGGCCACTCTTGGCCCGTCGAGTTCCTCCTACGAGATGATCCGCGCACTGCACGAAGCAGGAGCCGATGTATTTCGTCTCAACATGAGCCACGGCTCCCACGAAGAGATTGCGGAACGTCACGAGATTATCCGGCAAGTTGAGAAGGACCTCGACAGTAACATTGCCATTCTGGCGGACTTGCAGGGGCCCAAACTGCGTGTGGGTACCTTTGCCGATGGGCCGCATACTTTGGAACAAGGCGCCAAATTCCGTCTTGATTTGAATGATGTGCCTGGCGACAACAATCGCGTCCAACTTCCCCACCGCGAGATTTTCGCCGCGCTCAAAGCCGGTGCGACGCTTTTGGTGAACGACGGCAAAATCCGTCTCAAAGTTGATGAGTGCGGCGTCGACTTTGCGGATTGTTCTGTGATTGCCGGTGGTATGATCTCTGACCGCAAAGGCGTGAATGTGCCGGATGTGGTGCTTCCGCTTGCCGCACTGTCCGACAAAGACAAGGCTGACCTGGAGTTTGTCTGCAGCCTCGGTGTCGATTGGCTGGCGCTTTCGTTTGTGCAGCGCGCCAAGGACGTGTTTGAAGCGCGCAATCTCTGTGATGGGCGCGCTGCAATCATTTCCAAGATCGAAAAGCCGGCGGCTGTCGAGGACATCAACGAAATTCTAGATGCATCCGATGGGATCATGGTCGCGCGCGGGGACCTCGGCGTCGAACTGCCTGTCCAAAATGTGCCACCAATTCAAAAACGTCTCATCCGCAAATGCCGTGCGGCAGCCAAACCGGTCATCGTTGCGACACAGATGTTGGAGAGCATGATTGAGAGCCCCATGCCCACGCGTGCGGAAGTCTCTGATGTGGCCACCGCCATCTATGAAGGCACCGATGCGATCATGCTATCGGCGGAATCTGCTGCGGGCGATTTCCCGATCGAAGCCGTCACCACGATGGACAATGTGGCACAAGAGGTCGAAAGCGATCCCACCTATCGCGACATCATCGAAGCCAGCCGGACAGCCTCGCGCGATTCCGTGGCTGGCGGCATTGTCGCCGCTGCGCGTGAGATTGCGGAGACCACCGAGATCAAGGCCATTTGCTGCTTTACGCAAAGCGGCACCACAGGTCAGCTTATTGCCCGTGAACGGCCCCGGGTTCCGATCATCGCCATGACCAGTATGATCACCACAGCGCGCCGGATGGCGCTGGTGTGGGGCACGAACACGCAAATGACCGGACAACTCAGTCGCTTTAAGCAAGCCGTCGTAAGTTCCGCCCGCGCGGCGCGCGCCATGGGCTTGGCCAAGGAGCAAGATCAGATCGTGGTCACAGCGGGTGTGCCCTTCAACGTGCCGGGCTCGACCAATATCCTGCGCGTGGCGCCTTGTGACGAGCGATTGATCTATAGCTCTGATCCAGAGTAACCTCAGGGCGGTTGCATTGCAGAAGAGGTACCGCCCATGGATACCGATCTTGCGCTTATCATTGGCCTCGCGCTTGGGCTCCTGTCGGTACCCAGCGTGATCTCCGCCATTTGCGAAGCCCGTGCGCCACGCGTTGCGGCGCTGACGCTCTTGATCGGTGGCGGGTTGGTGATCTACGCGCTCAACACGCACCCGGGCGGCTATGAACTTAGCGATATTCCGGACGTTTTCTACAAAGTGGTTGCGCGCTATATGCCCTAAATCCAGGCTGCTTACGGTGTCTGAAGAGGCAAATTTTAAGCATTTGGGGGGTATTTTCTTCTCTTGTGGTAGGGAAAACCTCACCGTCGTCATGATTGACCGGTGCTGCGTCGGGGCCTACGCTCGCCGCATTTCTAATATTACCCTTTGATGTTCATCCGTCCGCAATTGATCTGGAGGCAAACCATGGCGACTTCGTTTAAAAAAGCGCGTTACAAGGTCAAAAAAGGCGATACGCTCACATTCATCGCCAAGGCACACAAACATGCCAAATGGCAAACCATCTGGAATGCGCCCGAGAACAAGGGTGTCGTCAGCAAGCGCAAAAAGCCAGAGAATATTGAGCCCGGTGATCTACTTGTGATCCCTCTCAACGAAGCGCAGAGCAAGGCCTACCAAATGGAGGTCTACAACACGCAATGCATGCTTGATCAGGAAACGCGGTTGGTTGAACAACTCGACAAAGATATCAAGCGCTTCTCAACCTCGATCAAGAACCTCAAGAACATCAAAGCCACCAGCGACAAGGCCCACAAAGAACTGGTGGTCATGCTCAGCAATGCAGCCAAAGACGCCAAACGCTGGGGTAGCACTGTCGACGCAATCGCAGCTGTGGCGGGATTGATGAAGAGCCTGACCAAGCTCACGATGAAGGCACACAAGGCGACCAAACTCTCAGGAGACGCGCTCGAAGCATTGAACAACGAAATGGCCAAAGACGCGCTTAACATGGCCTATGACCCCATTGCGAAACAGGCCAAAAAGGCCGCCGCCAAACACGTCACTGACGCCAAGAATGGCTACAACCTTGCCATCGCGGGTGCCGGGATCGTTTGGCAGAGCTTTGACAAAATGACATCGCCCTCTTTCTGGGCCTGGACGGTCACGCGACTGCGTGACGGTGATAGCTGGTCAGACGCAGTCACCTATGATTTCCAAGCCGAGGTGAAACAGAAGATTTCCAACTTGGTGATCCGCCACCAAGGCGCGCAAAAGGAACTGGATCGAAGCATCAAAGCCAAAGAAGCAGTCCTGATAAATGCGAAGAAAGAAAAAGCTGCAAGCCAGTCACGCGTCAAAGACTTCACCAAAAAGCTGCGTGAATTAGAGGCGGATGCCAAATAACTTAAGCAATTTTGCCTCTGCAGGGCGAAACCGCCACGCAAAGTCGAAGCGATTGGCTCCTTTCTAAAGGGTTGCAAGTTTCAAAGAATGATCGCCACAGGGCCTCGGCATGCGCGCTGAGCGGAGGGGGGCACATGTGATCCCAAGCAGGCCCCATTTCCTCTTGGCAAAACGAACGTGCCCGTCTATACGACGCGCTCAGCCTCGTGTGTGGGCCAAAGTGGCATGCCTGTACGCGTTACACGTCTGAAACATAGGAGACCGAAATGCCCAAGATGAAGACGAAGTCGAGCTGCAAAAAGCGGTTCAAGGTGACTGCGTCCGGCAAGGTGAAAACCGCTCAAGCCGGTAAACGTCACGGTATGATCAAACGTACCAACAAATTCATCCGTAATGCGCGCGGCACGACCACCATGTCGGAGCCCGATGCAAAGATCATCAAGGGCATGATGCCCTACGCGCGTTAAGGAGACGAATCCATGAGCCGAGTTAAAGGGGGCACGGTCACCCACGCCCGTCACAAAAAGGTCATCAAAGCAGCTAAAGGTTACTATGGCCGTCGCAAGAACACTTTCAAAGTCGCCAAACAGGCGGTTGATAAAGCCAACCAATACGCCACGCGCGACCGCAAGGCCCGCAAGCGCAATTTCCGTGCGCTGTGGATCCAACGGATCAACGCTGCTGTGCGATCCCACGACGAAGCGCTGACATACAGCCGCTTTATCAATGGCTTGAACCTTGCTGGCATCGAAGTGGACCGCAAAGTCCTCGCTGATTTGGCTGTGAACGAGCCCGAAGCCTTCGGTGCGATCGTGGCACAAGCCAAAGCCGCGCTGGCCGCGTAAAGCACTGTGAATACAGAATTGCGAGAGGCCGCTCAATTGAGCGGCCTTTTTCATTTCTGAACGGTCCAAAACCTGTTGCGCCTGATCAGCGGCGACAAGCCGCCGCCCAAAGCGCGCCGTTCTGCTAATTAATCGTGAATCCTGGAAAACCGCTTGAAACAAATTGGCGCATTGGTCACGCTGATTTGGCAATCTTATTTTATTGCGCACTTTATTGGAATCGATTTATGAGGGAGGCTCTTTTGAGTACCAATACCAATATTGAAAAACGTGCAAAGAACTCAATTCAGTACCGCGCTGAAATTGCAATTAATGCACGCAACTCTGACCCGGACAAACACCGCGCCAATGGTGACGAACAAAAATACACTGATGCCAGCATGAACTTCACCAAAGGCTTGAACCACGATCCAGCCACAGGCCTTGCAGAGCCAGGCGCATTTGCATCGTTCCGCAAGGCCATCGACCGAGGGTATGTCTCTAATTTCAATGACAATACGCGTGTTCCGGTGTCTGCGCAGAAGCAACGCAAATGGGAAGCGCCCACAGCGGGGTTTGTCATGGACCCCCAAGGCCGCGACGCGCAATCGGTGACAATGGCACCCGCGCCTGCGTTGGACCCGACGCGCGGTACGTTGCCGGAGCTGGCCTTTGAAATGGCTGAAGTCTACGAATTGGCGCTCCTGCGCGATGAGGCATTTACCTCCTTTGAAACGGGTAAGTCGACTGCCAAAATCGAAACCGCAGTCAGTCGCCTTAACAGCATGGAATATGCCCAAAGCCGCTACCCCGGCCGGAGCCGCACAACCGCCGCGGGCGGCGCGCTGGATGCACAAACGGTGTTCCGCGGCTCTAGCCTCGGCGTCGACGCAGGTCCTTACGTGTCGTGTTTTCTATTGATGGGCAATGGCGACGCGACTGACGGCAAGATCAGCTATGGCGCGCAAATCGTAAACCAACGCGTGAACCTGGCGGATCCCGAAAAGGATTACATGACCGATTGGGACAGCTGGCTCGAGGTGCAAAACGGCGCTGATACCCGCAACAACACAGAGCTCTTCAGCGCGGGCACCACGCGGTTCATCCACACGCCGCGCGACCTGGCGACTTATGTGCATGACGACGCGCTCTATCAGGCCTATCTCAACGCGTGTTTGATCTTGCTGTCGATGCAAGGTCAAGCCGGACAGTTGGACAAAGACAACGGCACCTCACAGGCTGGCGGCGTTGCGCCTTTCAATCCGTCCTTTGAAAAGTTCTGGGGCGGTGAAGAAGCCAGTGGCTTTGCGCTATGGGGTGGGCCGCACATCCTCAGCCTGGTGACCGAGATCGCCACACGTGGCCTCAAGGCGGTGCGCTGGCAGAAGTTCAACATCCACCTGCGCCTGCGTCCCGAAGCACTCGCGGCGCGGCTCGACAAAGTTTCGCAAATGAACGGGGATTATCAAAACCTCTACGATGCGATCCCGGACGATTTGCTTAAGGAAATCTATATCCACAACGAAAAGCAAAACGCCCTCTTTGGGCGCGGCAACGGCCAGGGAAGCTACCTTCTGCCCATGGCCTTCCAAGAGGGCTCTCCGATGCATCCGACCTATGGCGCGGGCCACGCCACGGTGGCTGGGGCCTGTGTGACCATGCTCAAAGCGTTCTTTGATACCACGGCCGAACTGCGTTGCTTGGGCGATTTCGTGGCCTTTCGAACCGATGGCCAGGGCGACCCGGTGGACATTGTGTCGATCAACGATGGCGCCGCCTTGCAAATTTGCGCATTGCCCAAAGACGCTGAGCCGCTGACCTTGTTGGGAGAGTTGAACAAGCTCGCGGCCAATATCTCTATCGGTCGCAACATGGGCGGTGTGCACTACTACTGCGATTACTACGACAGCCTGCGCATGGGTGAACAGATCGCCAAGAGTGTGCTTCAAGATCAGGCCGACGGCTATGTCAAAGATGCGTTCGAATTGACCTACGTGCCCTACGACGCGACCTCGGCCAGTGATCGCGTGACGGTGGATCGCACGACGGGGCTCGCTGCGCTCTCAAGCTAGGCGATGTCCCTCAAAGGTGCAGCGTCATTTGATCAGCGCTGCACCTACCCCATCTCCGCCGCCTTCTCACCACTCGTCCCCCAATGGCTTAGTCTTCAGGCATGGTTGGCATGGCCGAGGCGTCTGTTCGCCAAATGCAGCGCGCAGGCACATCAGAAGCCAGGCATATGCCCAGTCCCTAAGCGGAGCTTCGGCCTAATTGTTTCGCGGAATATTCGCATTCATCGTCATTGCCATGCGAACCATCGGGATCACTGCGGGTGAGGTTTGGCCTTATTTTTGTACCCGCTGGGCGACTTTTTAGCATTGGGCTCTGATCGCGACGGTCGTGCAGCGATCCAATTTCCATACCTGCGCATCAAGCAAACGCGCGCGATCCAGACCGATGTTACACTGCGCTGTGGATCGACCTTGATGAACATCCACTTACCATCGCGTTCTGATGCTCTCAAACAGCGTTCAAATGCTGCCGGATCTCTATGCATTGTTTGAACGCGCCGATACAGGACACGGCATTCCATCCGACCCAATGACCAAGCGTCCTGGATTCGTTTTCACCACCAAAGCTCCGTGGAAGGGAACGGGATTGTATCTCTACAGGGTCTTGGGTTTTGCCGTAGCGATGGGCTTTGGGTTGGAGATGAAGAGCGGCCCCGTGGGCACGGCTGTGTCGCTCTATCCTCCGCCGATCTTGGCTTCCGCAAAAGCATGCTAGCCCGTCGCATGGGTCCAGGCCTGTCATCATGCTTGCCATTTTGCGGCCCTCCCGGTAGCAGAACGCAGACCCGTGACAAGAGGCCGGATATGGACGATCTGCGCAGCAAATACATTGACTTGATTGCCGGAGCGGCAAGCGAAGCCGCGCTCGAAGATTTGCGCGTGCAAGCCGTAGGCAAAAAGGGCGAGATCAGCCTCAAAATGCGCGAGCTGGGCAAGATGACGCCAGAGGAACGCCAAAAGGCAGGCCCGGCGCTCAACGCGCTCAAAGACGAAGTGAACGCCGCTTTGGCCGCCAAGAAAGCGGCGCTGGCCGATGCCGCGCTCGAAGAGCGCTTGGCCGCGGAATGGCTTGACGTGACATTGCCCACGCGCCCGACCCGTCAAGGATCGATCCACCCTGTCAGCCAAGTTACCGAAGAGATCACCGCGATTTTTGCCGAGCTCGGCTTTGCGGTCGCCGAAGGCCCCCAGATTGACAGCGATTGGTACAACTTCGACGCGCTGAACATGCCGGATCACCATTCCGCACGCGCCGAGATGGACACGTTTTACATGGCACGATCCGAGGGCGACGATCGCCCGCCCCATGTTTTGCGCACCCATACCTCTCCGGTGCAGATCCGCACAATGGAAAAGCTGGGCGCGCCCATTCGCATCATTGCGCCGGGCCGGGTCTACCGCTCCGACTACGACATGACGCACACGCCCATGTTCCACCAGGTCGAGGGGCTTTGCATCGACACTGATATCTCCATGGCGCACCTGAAATGGACGTTGGAGGAATTCGCCGCGGCCTTCTTTGAGGTCGACCATATCGAGGTGCGTTTCCGCGCCTCCCACTTCCCCTTCACCGAACCTTCGGCCGAGATTGATTTCCGCTGTTCCTGGGAAGGCGGTACGCTCAAACTGGGCGAAGGCGACGATTGGCTCGAAGCCGGCGGTTCTGGCATGGTTCACCCCAAAGTGCTGCAAGCCGGCGGCGTCGATCCTGCCAAATACCAAGGCTTCGCCTTTGGCCTCGGCATCGACCGTTTGGCGATGCTCAAATACGGCATACCGGACTTACGTGCCTTCTTTGAAAGCGATCTGCGTTGGCTCAAGCACTACGGCTTCACCAGTCTTGCCCAGCCCAACCTGCACGGCGGTCTGAGTTAGGGCTTATTCAAAGACCTGTGTCAAAGCCGTCGATGGTCTCAAGGGTCTACCGCCACCAATAGGCGTGCACTCGGTGGGCCCCATCACGGCATAGAGGAGGACAAGCTCCATATCGTCGCGCTCGGCCCAGCCTGCATGATGGGGATAGGTCACTGTCGCTTTGCCATAAGCCGCCAGATCAACGCATCGCCGTCAAGGGCGCCAAACATCAACGTGACGCGATTGCAGGCGAAGGTCTAACCGTCTCGTTGCCACTCTCCAATAGGCTCAACGACGGCAGAGGGGCGTCACAGAGAATGCGTTGCCTGTCCGCCTCTTTGGGCGAGAGGTTTCCCCGCCCGCTCTCAGCTGTTGTCGCCGCAAAAAGACCTTTTACGCTTCAATGACCTTGGGAAATGATCCCTTGAGCTTGGCGCCAATCGGCATGCCGTCCTCCCCATTCTCGGTGGGAGCATTACGGGAACGCTTGCTGCAAAATCAGATGTCGCGATGAATCTTCCTCTTGCGGCAAATACCCCGGGGAGTTTGAGGGGCACAGCCCCTCATCCTGCAGGCCGAAAAGGCGTGCTTAAAAAGTGCGGGCCATAGGTCCGCTCCGTCGGATCACGTCACGTGAACCTTGCGGGCGAGAGCGCATCGGCGATCTCTGTTCCAATCTCAGGCGGGCGACCCAGAACAACATCCGCAATCAAACGACCTGCAGCGGGCGATGTCTGAATGCCGTTTCCGCCTTGTCCTGCGCACCAGATAAAACTGGGCATCGTCGCATCTGCGCCCAAAACAAACGTCCTGTCCGGCGCAAAGGATCGCAGACCCGCCCAATTGGAAAGCATGCGTGAGACCTGCGCTGTCACCATCTCCTCGTATCTCGCAATCCCTTCGGCCAAGACCATGTCCTCTGCCCAGGCATCGCCTGCGGGCACTGGTTCTTCTTCAGCTGGCGAGACAATCATCGCACCTGCATCGGCCTTGGCATACCATTGTTCATCAACGCCCATCAAAAACGGCCAACCACTGACGTCATACCCCTCCGGAGCGGGCACGCGGGCGACTGAGCGTTGGTTTGGCGTGATCTCGATATCTTGCGCTCCAGCCATGGCGGCAATCTCACTTGCCCAGGCGCCGGCGGCATTGATGATGACATCAGCGCGATAGATTTCCCCAGCGGTTACGCGCCATCCGTACGCGTCGCGTGCGATGTCAGTGACACGGGCCTTGGTGACGATCTGAGCACCATTTGCCCGCGCACATTTGGTGAAGCCTTGCAGCAAGGCATCTGTGTCGATGTCATAGACATCCTTCTGAACCGCGACACGGGCCACGGCATCTCTATTGAGAATTGGCACCATATCCAGCGCCGCCTCCACGGTGATCTCGGTCATGGTATCTGCGGCCATCTCCGCCTCAAACGTGGCGTCTTCGCCTGCTTTGGCCAATAGCATCATGCCCCGCGGAGACAGCAGATGGTTGTTCTCAAAATGGCCCCGACCTGCTGCGATCAACGCTTGGGTCAGGCGATTGCCATACCCCGGCACAAACGCTGCCGCGGACCGCCCCGAAGAATGGTACGATAAGGCATCTTCCGCTTCGAGCAACGTGACGCGCGCCTCACCCGCCAACGCCGCCGCCGCAGAGAGCCCCGCTGCTCCGCCACCAATGATCACAATATTTCGCATCCATACCCCGCGTGGTTAAGCTGCGTCCCCGCCAGTGCGCCCATGCCAGCGCGTCTGAGCAGACAAGAAAAAAGCAGGAGCTGTCCTGATTCAACGACTTTCAAGATCAGACCAGAGAAAGCAAAGGGCAAGGATTTTCGCTGAGCCGAAGGAACCAAGTCCTGAAGGCTCAACTTGATACCAACGCAGCCTGCGCATGACTGATCCGTCGGTCGACATTGGCTGGCAATTTTGAACAGAAAAAAAATGGCCCGCCAATATGACGGGCCTTTGGGTCTCATTCAGTGGAGATATCAGTTTGGAATTTCAGCCGTGATGCCTTGCACGTAGAAGTTCATGCCCAGCAGGGGGCCGTCTTCGATAGTCTCGCCATCGGCCAGGAACTGTTCGCCCGCTTGGTTGAACATTGGACCTGTAAACGGGTGGTATTCGCCCGCCGTGATCGCTTCGATCATGCCTTGGGCTTCGGCTTGTACGTCCGCGGGGATCGCGTCGGTCATGGGGCCGATCACAACTTCTCCTTCTGGCATACCGCCCCAGCTGTCGATTTGCTCATAGGTACCGTCCATCAATTGGCCCACGCGCTTCACGTAGTAGGGGGACCAATCATCGATAATGGAGGTGATGCGCGGGCCCATGCTGCCGTCATCATTGGTGGCAAAGGCCGACATGTCGGACGCTTGACCAAAGCCAAAGGCGCTGCCGCCTTCTTTGGCGATCTCGGCCAAAGGTGCGGTGGAATCGGTGTGGGCCGTGATCATGTCGACACCTTGGTCAAGCATGGCGCGGGCCGCGTCGGCTTCTTTCGCGGGATCAAACCAAGTGTAGACCCAGGTCACCACCAACTCCACATCCGGGTTCACCGCTTTGGCGTGGTTGTAGTAGGAATTGATGCCCATGATCACTTCTGGGATCGGGAAAGACGCGATGTAGCCGATTTTGTTCGTCTTGGTCATGCGACCGGCGATATGGCCCACAACGGCGCGGCCTTCGTAGAAGCGCGAGTTGTAGCTGGAGACATTGCTGTGCTCACGCTTGTAGCCGGTGGCATGTTCGAACTTCACTTTTGGGAACTTGGCCGCAACCGCATTGGTGGGGTCCATGTAGCCAAAGGAGGTGGTGAAGATGATGTCACAGCCAGACAGGGCCATCTGCGTGATCACGCGCTCACTGTCGGCGCCTTCGGGCACGCTTTCCTGCCAGCGGACGTTGACCTTGTCGCCATAGGTTTCTTTGACGGCCAATGCGCCTTGGTGGTGCTGATAGGTCCAGCCGCCATCGCCGATTGGCCCGACATAGACAAAGCAGGCCTCGGTTGGGTCTTGTGCCGCTGCCGCGGTGGCCAGGCCAAGCGTGGCCGCAGATGCCAGCAAAAGGTTACGGATCATGAGTGGTTCTCCCCATAGGTGGTGCCGCGTCTCTAGCGCGACTGTTGGAACGCCCGACCAAGACTTGCAGGAGCTGCGTGGCTCCCGCGGCCTTTGCCTGACGTGATCAAAACGAGCACAAGGATCGTTATCAGATAAGGCGCCATAGACAAGTACTGCACCCCGATGGTCACCCCGGCCGCTTGCAGGTTCAATTGCAACACGGTGAGACCGCCAAAAAGATAGGCACCGATCAAAACCCGTCCAGCGCGCCAGGAGGCAAAGACCACAATGGCCAAAGCAATCCAGCCCGCGCCAGCGGTCATCCCTTCGGTCCATTGCGGCAACCGCACGAGGCTAAGATAGGCGCCCCCAAGCCCCGCAAGCGACCCCCCAAAGGCAATCGCCGCCAGCCGAATGCGCACAACTTTATAGCCCAAGGCATGGGCGGCATCGTGGTTCTCACCCACCGCGCGAAGGATCAGGCCCACCCGCGTGTGCTTGATCACGTACCACACAACGAGCACGAGCAAGAGTGAGAGATAGACCACCGGGTCATGGCCAAAAAGCACCGGTCCAAGGAACGGCAAATCCGAGAGCGGACCAAAGTCGATCTGGCTAAGTGTGGGGGCTTTCATCCCCTCATAGGGCTTGCCCAAAAGCGCCGAGAGGCCAAGCCCCACAAGCGTGAGCCCTAGCCCTGTGGCCACTTGGTTCGACAGCAACACCTGCGTCAGCAACCCAAACGCCAAGGCCAAAAGCGCGCTGGCAAAGGCTGCGGCCACAAAACCAAGGGCGGGCACTTCGGTGTTGAAGCCCACGATGAAGCCGGTGACCGCGCCGATGATCATCATGCCTTCCACACCAAGGTTCAAAACCCCCGCGCGCTCCACCACCATCTCGCCCAATGCGGCGAGCAAGATCGGCGTGGCTGAGACCATAAGGGCAGCGACGAGAAGGGCGGGATCAATTGCTGAGAGGTCCATTACGCCGTCACCTTAGTCGTTCCAAACCGCACGCGGTAATTTGTGAATACGTCCATCGCCAATAGGAAGAACAAGAGCATCCCTTGGAAGAGCTGGATCGCCGCTGCAGGTACGCCCAACAACAACTGCGCCAACTCGCCCCCAATGTAGGTGAGCGCCATGAGAAGCCCCGCAAGCAGGATGCCCACTGGATGCAATCGGCCCAGAAAGGCCACGATGATCGCCGTGAACCCATAGCCAGAGGCGAAATCGATGGTGATCTGGCCCGCAGGTCCGCTCACCTCAAAAAGTCCCGCAAGGCCGGCCAACGCTCCGGCAAGCCCCAGACAAAAGATCACGATCCGCGTCGGGTTCACGCCCGCAAACCGCGCGGCCCGAGGCGCTTCGCCTGCGAGTCGTACATGGAATCCGCGAATGTGCCGGGTCATCATCACATAGGTCGCAATCACCACCACTAAGGAGAGCGCGACCCCCCAATGCATGCCAGTGCCTTCGATCAACTCTGGATTCGACGCTGCGTCCCAATGGCCTAGGTTCCGCGATCCAGGAAAGCCCATGCCCTCGGGATTGCGCAACACCCCAGTGGAGACCATGGCCAAGATATTCTCGGCCACATACACGAGCATCAGCGAGACCAGGATCTCATTGGTACCAAAGCGCACCTTCAGCACCGCCGGGATCATCGCCCAGGCCCAACCGCCCAATCCGCCAAAGAGCACCATCAGTGGGAAAATGAGCGGGCTTTCAGAAGGGTAAAACGCCAATCCCGCCGCCGCGCCACAGATGGCGCCCATGATGTATTGACCCTCGGCACCAATGTTCCAAATCCCGGCGCGAAAGCCAATCGACAACCCAATGGCAATCAAAATGAGCGGCCCGGCTTTGACCAAAAGCTGTGGGCGGGAGTAGCTGGCAAAGGGCTCGGCAAACAGCGGGTCCCAAAAGATCACCCGGATCGCTTCGAACGGATCATTGCCCAGCAAGGCAAACATGATACCGCCTGCCAACATGGTCAGAAGCACCGCCAAAAGCGGGGTGAGCATCGCAACCGTTCGGTTCGGGTTCAACCGTTTCTCAAGCCTTACCACGTCACTCCCCCGTCCAAGACATGCAATGCCTCTTTTTCTCGCTGAATTAATCCCCGATGGAGGCGCTTCAAAACAACGCTCATTTCACCACCTCCAGATCATGCGCCCCGCCCATCATCAGGCCAATGGCTTCCATGCTCAGACCTTGCACAGGGCGAACGTCCGACAGCCGCCCCTCGTTGAGCGCGCCAAAACGGTCCGCAATTTCAATCAGTTCGTCGAGGTCTTGTGAGATCACAACAACCGCGGCACCGCCCGCGGCAAGGTCCAAAAGCGCCTGCCGGATCGCGGCGGCGGCAGCAGCATCCACACCCCAGGTCGGCTGGTTCACAACAAGCACTTCAGGCCGCTGCAAGACCTCGCGGCCAATTACGTATTTCTGCAAATTCCCACCCGAGAGCGCCCGAGCCGCGACATGAGAGCCGGGTGTGCGCACGTCAAATTGGGAAATAACACGCTCTGCAAAGGACTTGGCCGCGCCCCAATCAATAAAGCCACGCGAAAGCATACCTTCGCGCTTGGCCCCGGTGAGAGCAGCGTTCTCCACCAAGCTCATGTCTGGCACTGCGGCATGGCCCAATCGTTCCTCGGGGGCGGACAAAACGCCCAATCCACGCCGCGCTTCCGGGCCTGCATTGCCCACGGGCTTGCCATCAAGCGCGACCATGCCTGCGGCAACCGGCCGTTCGCCTGATAGTGCAGAGAGCAATTCGTCCTGACCATTGCCCGCGACCCCGCCGAGCCCGAGAACTTCGCCCGCGCGCACCTCGAACGAGATGTCTTTGAGCGATGTGCCAAAGGCATCGGAGGCGGGCAAAGACAGTCCTCGCACCGCGAGCCGCACCTCACCCAAATCGCCGGCTTGGCCCTTGGGCGCCGCAAAAGACGCCCCAACCATCATTTCCGCCAATTCCCGCGCCGTCGTGTCCGCCGGCGTACAGGTCGCGACCTTCTTCCCGCCGCGCAGGATTGTTGCCGTGTCACAGAGCGCGCGAATCTCTTCGAGCTTGTGGCTTATATAAAGGATCGATGTGCCCTCTGCCGCGAGTTTGCGCAGCGTGTCAAATAGGATGTCCACCTCCTGCGGTGTGAGCACGGATGTCGGTTCATCCATTATCAAAAGGCGTGGGTTCTGCAGCAAACAGCGAATGATCTCCACACGCTGTCGTTCCCCCGCCGAGAGCGTGCCGACCACGCGGTGGGGTGAAAGCGGTAGGCCATAGGCTTCAGACACTTCGGTGATCCTGGCTGCCAGTTCGCGTGGGGCGGGGGGCTCATCCATGCCAAGCGCGATGTTCTCGGCCACGTCCAGAGCGTCAAACAGCGAAAAGTGTTGAAACACCATGGCCACACCCGCCGCGCGGGCTGCTTGCGGTGAGACGGGGGCAAAGCTGCCGTCCATATCCATTGTGCCGCGATCCGGTTTCACCAGCCCGTAGATCATCTTGACCAAGGTTGATTTGCCCGCGCCATTCTCGCCCAAAAGCGCGTGAATCTCGCCCTTGCCAATCGCGAAGGAGACATCGTCATTGGCGACAACGCCAGGATAACCCTTGGTTAGCCCTTCAAGAGTCAGAAGCGCGTTGGTCATTGCAACCTCCCGTTTTTGTGGTCTGCTGTCGCGCCTCGGAGAGGTATCTTGACACCACACCTACCGCAATGGCCTGTGGATGTTTGCCCAAGACGGGTTCGCCAATAGGGCAGGTGATGCGCGCGATTTGAGCGGGGCCATGGCCCAACGCGCTCAATCGTTTTGAAAACCGTGCCCATTTGGTGGCCGACCCGATGAGCCCGCAAGAGCCAAACCTATGCATCAGAGCCGCGTGACACAGCGCGAGGTCCAACTCATGGCTATAGGTGAAGATCAGATGGTCGCTATCGTGCGGAGCAAACGCCATAGCGTCCGTGAGCTGTGGGGCTGGGAAAACGCGAACACTGGCGGGCACGTCTTCCGGAAACCGCTCCGGCGCATCGTCAAGCCATGTGACAGCGACATCCGGCAAATCGGCAAACACCGACACCACCGCACGCCCCACATGGCCCGCGCCCCAAATCCAAAGAGGTTTCCCCCTCATTTCTTGAGGCTTGGCGTCTGAAAAGGTTACAGTGACCGCGCCGCCACAGCATTGTCCAAGGGCGGGTCCCAGGGGGAAAACACGTTCGCCCTTGGTCTGACCTTCCGCCAACATCTCGCGTGCAATTCGGGTGGCATCCCATTCGAGGGCGCCGCCGCCAATTGTCCCGCTTTGACCTGAGCGCGTCACGCACATCCACGCACCAACTTCGCGGGGCACCGACCCGCGGGTCGCAGAGACTGTAACGTAAATCGCCGTCATCCGCGCACCCGTTCCACGGCCCAAAGTACCGCTTCCGGCGTCGCAGGCGCATCGAGCATCGGATAGTCAGGCCCGCAGGCCGCCACCGCATCGCTCAGCGCAAAGAACACCGACATACCCAACATGAACGGCGGTTCCCCCACCGCTTTGGAGCGGTAAACCGTCTCGGACCGATTCTCGCCATCCCATAGCGCGACGTTAAACACCTCAGGCGTGTCTGACGCGGCAGGGATCTTGTAGGTCGAGGGCGCATGGGTACGCAGTCGCCCCCGGCCATCCCACACGAGCTCTTCCATGGTCAGCCAACCCGCGCCTTGCACAAATCCACCTTCCACTTGGCCAATATCCAAAGCCGGGTTCAGCGACCGCCCCGCATCGTGCAAAATGTCGGTGCGCAGTATGCGGTATTCGCCCGTGAGCGTGTCAATCACCACCTCTGAGCACGCCGCCCCATAGGCAAAATAGAAAAACGGCCGCCCTTTGCCGCGCAGGCGGTCCCATTCTATGTCGGGTGTTTTGTAGAACCCCGTGGCCGAGAGCGGCACGCGCCCTTGATAGCAAAGCTTCGCGGCCTGAGCGAAGGTGAGGCGTTCGGTCCCTAACGACACAGACCCATCGGAAAAAACCACCTCTGACGGCGCCATTTGATAGAGTGCTGCCAAATGCTCCGCCATCCGCTCGCGGATCGTGTCACAGGCAATTTGCACGGCCATGCCGTTGAGATCTGATCCCGAAGACGCCGCTGTGGCCGATGTATTGGGCACTTTTGCGGTGTCAGTTGCCGTTATCTTGACCACCTCCATGCCCACGCCAAAACGGTCCGCCGCGACCTGTGCCACCTTCTGGAAAAGGCCCTGTCCCATCTCGGTGCCGCCATGGTTCAATGCAATCGAGCCGTCTTGATAGACATGCACCAAGGCGCCCGCCTGGTTGAGATGGGTGAGCGTAAAGCTGATCCCAAATTTCACTGGCGTCAGTGCAATGCCCTTCTTCAGCACCGGCTGTGCCGCATTCCACTCAGAAATCGCTGCCCGCCGCGCGGTGTAATCAGAGCTCTCAACCAAATGTTCGGTCATCTCATCCAGAATGAAATCGGTGACCTCCATCCCATAGGGCGTGGCATTGTTTACCTGTTTCTTCTGGCCCGAAACATCCTCGGGGGCGCGCGGAGCGCGGGGGGCAGACAGCCCCCCTCGACCAGCTGGCGCATAGTAATTCCTGCGGCGCAATTCGAGTGGATCAAGCCCGAGCACATGAGCTGCATGGTCCATCACCCGCTCAATTCCAAGCATGCCTTGGGGCCCGCCAAATCCGCGAAACGCCGTTGCGCTTTGCGTGTTTGTACGCAAACGATGGCTCTCAATCCGCGCGGCGGGGAGGAGATAGGCATTGTCTGAATGCAGCATGGCCCGATCCGCCACAGGCAGGGACAGGTCTTGGGCCCAGCCGCAGCGGGTGTATTGGACAAAATCCACACCCAAGATGCGACCCTCGGAATCAAACCCCGCGCGGTAATCGATGCGGAAATCATGGCGTTTACCGGTGATGACCATGTCATCGTCGCGGTCGTAGCGCATCTTGCACGCCCGCCCGGTGCGGGCCGCTGCGAGGGCGCAAGACACAGCCAGCGCATTTCCTTGACTTTCTTTCCCGCCAAATCCTCCGCCCATACGTCGTGTCTCCACGCGGACGCTGTGCATTGGCACCCCCATGGCATCGGCCACCTTGTGTTGGATTTCGGTGGGGTGTTGGGTCGAGCTAGAAACCAGCATGTCGCCATTGTCTTGCGGGATGGCGAGGGCGGCTTGGCCTTCGAGGTAAAAATGCTCCTGACCACCCATTTCAAGGCGACCTTCGATCATATGCGTCGCGCCGTCTAACGCTATAGAAATATTCGCTTTTTCGTAAATGCGCGGCCCATCTTCGAACCGGGCATTGGCGGCGATTGCGTCCTCGATGGAGAAGATCGGGGGACGCTCAGCATAGCTGATCTTGCCCAGTCGGACGGCCGCGCGCGCGGCGAGGTGACTTACGGCAATGACCAGGAAAATTGGCTGGCCCACGTAATGGACAGTGCCTGTTGCGAGGAGCGGTTCGTCATGGATCGACGGGCTAACGTCGTTTTCGAAAGGCAAATCTTCAGCTGTCAGGACGTCCTCTACGCCCGGCGCGGCGCGTACGGCAGAAAGGTCGATCGCAGTAATCTCTCCATGGGCCACCTCCGAGGTGCCAAAGGCCAGATGCAGTGTGCCACGTGCCGTGGGGATGTCATCGACATACCGGGCGGCACCGGAGACATGCAGACGCGCAGCGTCGTGGGGGAGGGGTTTGGCCACACTCACGGGCGCACCTCCAGCACATGGGACGCGTGGCCTTGGCGCTCATGCCAGAGCCGCCAGAGCATGTTTTGCGCGGTTTTCATACGGTAGCCCGCGGACCCGCGCATATCGCTCATTGGGGTGTAATCCTCGGCCAATGCGGCCGCGGCGCGGGTGATGGTCTCTTTGGTCCAGGGCTGGCCAGTGAGCTTGCTTTCCGTGGTGCTGGCCCGTTTGGGAGTGCCTGCCATGCCACCGAAGGCGATGCGTGCCGATGCGATCTGGCCATTTTGGATTTCCACTGAGAACGCGCCGCAGACGGCGGAGATGTCCTGATCGAACCTTTTTGAGAGTTTATACACAGAAAGGGGCTGGTTTGTTTTTAGCACAGTTACTTTTTCCACAAACTCCCCCGGCGCGCGGTCTTGTTTGCCGTAGTCGAGGAAAAACTGTTCCAAGGGTAGGCTTCGGCGCGTGTCTCTGTGGCGCAAATGGAGCGTGGCGCCCAGTGCGATGAGGGCGGGTGGACTGTCGCCTATGGGCGAGCCATTTGCGATGTTGCCGCCGATGGTGGCGGCCTCTCGGACTTGGACAGAGCCATAGCGGCGGATCATCTCACCAAAGCTGGGCCACAGCCGCGTCATGACGGGATGCAGCCGAGCGAGTGTGACGCCAGCGCCCATTGTCAGTTCGTTCTCTGTCTCGGTAATGTCCTGCAAGTCTCTGCAGGCGTGCAGAAAAATGACTTTTCCCAAGGGACGCATCTGTTTGGTGACCCAGAGGCCCACGTCCGTTGCCCCGGCGATGAGCGTGGCATCTGGCCATTGGGCGTAAAGGTCGGCCAATGCGTCGCTTGAGTCTGGGAGGAGGGGGGCTGTCTGCCCCCCGCGCTGCGCGCCCCCCCGAGGATATTTTTTGCCAGAAGAAGACAGATGCGCAGGGATAGGAGCGGCTTCCGCGGCTTTGGCGGCTTTGAGGATTGCAGCATAGCCCGTGCAGCGGCACAGGTTGCCTGCGATCCGGTCGGCGTGATCGGTTTGGCCGTTTAGGTGCGCCGTTGCCATGGAGACGGCGAAGCCCGGTGTGCAGAAACCGCATTGACTGCCGTGGTGGTCAACGAGGGCTTGTTGCACCGGGTGGAGTTCCCCATCGGGGGAGGAGAGGCCTTCGACGGTGGTCACCTCTTTGCCGTAGAGTTGTGGGAGAAAGAGAATGCAAGCGTTGAGCGCGCGGGCGCCGCGGTGGTCGCGGACCATCACGGTACACGCGCCGCAATCGCCTTCGTTACAGCCTTCTTTGCTACCAGTGAGGCCACGCTCTTCGCGGAGCCAATCGAGCAAGGTTGTGGTTGGGGGCAGATCCCCCGTTTCCACACTTCGTCCATTGAGAACAAAGTTTGTCGTCATGGGGTTTAGACGTCCGCCGCGTTACCAAAGCTCTGTCCTGGGGTCACCTGGGCTCCCCCTCGATGCGGCGTAGAAGGGGTGCGAGCAATCGTCGTCTTCAAGGGTAGGCTAAGTCGCGAATGCGGGGTTTGGCAAGGGGTGAATGCTGAATTTCTGGGCATGTTGGTCCTATCGGCTCCCTTATGCTTCGGCCAGGCCGACGGTAAATTGGGCTTCCAGGCGGGTCAGAGCGGAGGTCCATCCTGCTTCGTGCTCAGACACCATCTCGGGTCCTTCGAAGGAAGAGACACTGACGTCGATGGTCAACTCTGTCCCGCCGTCTGTCTTCGCCAGAGCGTAGGTCACAAGTGAGGCGCTTAGGCGTTAGTCGGGCACGTCGAGGCATTCGCAGAAGCATGCCATGTCTGGCTCCGCGAGGTGAAACGTGTTCTCCACCGTGAACTCGGGGTTTTCCTTGGGGCCACAGCGGTGCAGGTCAGTGCCGCCTGGACGGAGATCATGGCGGTCCAAAACTAGGATGTGGTCGTCCGACGGCCCGGCCCAGGCGCAGCGGGCCTCGGGGTCGGTCAGCAAGACCCACAGCCGATCCGGCGTGATGGGCAACTTGCGGGTGAGTTGGAAAGATCCGGTGGCACATGTCATATGTTTGTCCCGTTACATTTTGGTTTTGTTGAGATGGGTGATGAGGTCTTCGAGCTGATCGAGGCGAGCCTCCCAGAGGCCACGTTGTTGGCTGAGCCAGCCCTCCGCGGTTTTCAGTGGTCCGGCTTCGATATGCACAGTGCGCACCCGCCCCTTCTTCTCGGATCGCACCAACCCGCTTTCCTCCAACACTTTGAGATGTTTTAGGAAAGTCGACAGGGCAATGTCGTGAGGGGCGTGTAATTCGCTCACTGGGGCGGGACTCTGGGCGAGGCGTTCAATCACGGCCCGACAGGTGGGGTCGGCCAGGGCGTCGAAAAAGCGATCAAGATGGTTAGTCATATAACTAGGTTTTGTACGGCGCGTTGCGTTTGACAAGACACTTAGCCAGATGGCTATCTATTGGCCCGCTCGCGAAGCACAAAAGGTCCCCAAGACATGTTTCAGAGACCTTCGATGCGGGCGCGCCGCGCAGGAGGGAAGCGGGTTGCTCGGCATGCCCGCAAGATCAAGTTTCAGTTGGCCGAGGTGGCTGTAACAGGCGGTGTCTTCAGACAATTCTTTGCAGCCATCCACACCATATAACGGCCGTCGAGGCCTGCGTGAGGGTCATCACAGTGAAACTCAGAGCAAAGCGGCTCTATTGTTGTGAGCTAGCGCGGCCCAAATGCCCCAAAATCCAAGAAAAGCAACGACCACGCGAACGCGAAACCCTCAGAACTGACAAGTCCGCCGTCGACACAGCCGTCAGAGTTGAAGTCGCCAAAAAAAACAGTCAAACTCTTCGCTGCAACGAGCTACTTGAGAAGCATCGAGTTTAAATGTTCACGAAACGGCAAAGGAGCGTGAATCTGTGAGTGACGCGAAGGCTTTAGGTTTACATAAGATTAAACAGTTGCAGGGCTGGCTTGCACAATGTGCCGAGCATCCTCCATCGGACCAGCCCCTTGTTGTCTTTGCGATTCCGCTCATTCGGCCAGAAGCAACACCGGTTTGGGACGGTGTTTGCCAGAATTTGGCTCGTACAATTGCGAGCCTACGTGCCCAGACCAA